>NZ_CP009888.1:950000-1699166 GCF_000788395.1 Pseudoalteromonas piratica | reverse complement strand
TATTTTGCTCTCAAACTCATCAACAAACGTCATGGTTAATGCCAGTTTGTCACCAATCTGCTTGGCAGCATCAAGGGTTTGCTGTTTAACTTGCTGACGAACATCTACCTTAAAACGACTATGCTTTTGATAAATTGCAAAAGTGGCATAAAGCGCACTTAGAACACTAAACAAAAGACAAAATATTAAAAGTGGTGTGTGCAGCCTATTAGAAAAGGCCTTTGCAGCTTTTACACCCGTTACAGCAGGATTATCCATGTTCAATTTTCTTTATATTAGTTGTAAAACCAGATAATGCTGATTCTACAAAGGTGAAGACACTGTTTGTAATTGCTTGAGCCTTAAATCTATCGCGCGAATTTCGTCTTTCAACTTATTTTTAAGATAGGTTAAGCCTTGCTTGATATCCTCATTTGCTCGAGATACAAAGCCTTTAATCGACGAGCCTAAGATTTCACAAAAGCGCTTGAACAGGTAAACAATACCAGCAATCAATAAGCCTACAACATTCACCAATACAATTAACGCTGCTAATACGAATTTAATTAACTTAGTTAAGATTTTTACCAAATAACTAAATGCTTTTTTGGCAACCGCTAACATTTTATCCATAAATTTACGCAGATCTGACTTAGCACCTTCTACTTTTCGTTTTAGTTCTGCATTGCCTTTTAGCGGGTCATTAAAAGTAAAATCAATTTCTTCTACACTTTTTAAACGTTTTACAAAGTTGGCTTTTACTTTAAGCAATTCTTTTTCTTTAGCGCCCTGCTCTGGTGCCTTTGTTTTATCATTATATTCTTTGATATTTTTAATGGTATTTTTAGTATCCCAAATTGCTTTACCAGTTTTATAGGTAACTTGGGTGACTGCATTCACAGAGCTACCTGTTTTTGTAACCATTTCAAACGTATCTAAACCAGCACTAAAGCCGCCTGAAAGAATGGAGACTGAGTTCATCACAATTTGGCCTGTTTTAGTGCGTGAACTTAACTTTCTAAAATCTAATTGGGTTAAGTCTACTTCTGGGTTTTGTTTTTTTGCTTTGACAAAACTATGAATTAACGTAGCAAACGACGACAAGACATCAAATACTTTTATCCAGCGAAATACGCACAAAATAATGGTTGCGCCAAATGACGCAATGGTCGCTACCGTTGCCGTTACCGCAGATAAAATACCTGTAGTCAGCTCTTGTGTATATTTTAATAGCTTGGCCCTGTTTGCTTTACCACTAAAGCCAATATCAAACGCCCCTTGTTTACGCGTTTCCTTATCTATTAAGCCAATCACTTTATAGGTGTTATAGATGTCTTTAAGTGGTGTCATCCAACCTGAGCGCTCGATGATTATTTGTTGTTGCTTTGCTCGTTGAGCAATTGGCACAAGCTGGTCGAGCTTATCCATATCGAAGTTTTCTAAATTAGCACCACCTTGCATTACCTCAAGCTGTGTTTTGGCAAAAATCAGCATCTGTTTCTTCATTATCAGACCAATTTCTCGAAAGTCTTCTTTTAATGCTTGAAGCATTTGCCATATCAATTTTTCAACACTGTCTTTTGTGTTTTCTTTCGCTAAGGGGTGGTGAACTAATGGGGCAAAAGCAACATCTTTGAAGTAATCGGTCAATTTACCGTAATCAGCAACTACTTTTTGCTCTTTATAAGTTTGTAAAAAACACTGGATCTTACTGTTATAGGGGCCTTGAACGGTATCAAATAAAAGCTGTACGTCTTTTTCTGATAATTTAGAAGTACGGTTTTGAGTGATCAATTGCTTTGTCTGTTGCCATTGAAAACAAAAGCTTTCCCATTGATTATCACTAAGATAAAACAGCCACTCGAAATTATCTAAGCTATCCATCGATTGCTTTTTGAATTCCTCAATACTGCCCACTTTAGTGGTCAGTTTGTCAATGGCTTTCAAAAACGAACGATTCTTGTTCGATCGAAATGAATTGATCTGTTTCATAATTTCATCAAGCCGACGAAGCTTGTTGTAATTCGTTTTATCAACAATATGAAATACTTTTCCGACTTTACGAGCCGCTAAATTGAGTGATCGAGATAAAGACATATTTTTATTATTAGATTAATGATTAGTTAATGAATATAACTGCTAATCGTGGAATGTCTACCCCGATCAGTAGTTCATTAAGGTGCTACAGCTAAATTATTGAACTCACAGGAAACGCATTGAGCTGACCTTTTACAACAAAAGAGTTTCCCATTAACACATCAAAATGATGCCGGTTCACTATGTCATTTTGCTTGTATTTTTTTTGTAACGCTAATCCAGTAAATATTGAATTCAGTTGTTTTTCATTTGTTGACTTAATTCGCTTAACCGCATCGATTTTTCCAAACCACCCATTAGTGCTCTTGGTATAGGATTTACTTTGCATTTTGCTAAAAAGCTGCTCTTTTGCGAGCATAATTTTATAACAACCTATGAGCTGATCTTGTGTGAGTGCATTAATGCTATTGGGTTTGAACTGGCAGCCCCAACTTAATAATGTTTTAAAGGCAAAGTCACGTGTTACATATCCAGGATTACTCAACATGGTGTGTGTTATAGGTTGCTCTTGCCCATCTTCGGCAGCATTGCCAACGAGTGTGCCATGTCGACCTGGCATAAATGTGGTGTAAAACTTTGTTTTAGCATGCAATTCAGGCATTCTCGCTTTAAAACCACTGGAGCGTTCATCTTCAGCAAAAACAGCGACAAAATGCGATACATTTGCACCGAGTTTTTTGTAATCTTTAAACGGATTAATCCCGCCTGGAACAGGATCTAATGCGAAAATATTGACCTTAATGTGATTTGTCATTGGGTGCTTGTTAAGAATGTTTGCAAACTCAAAACAACTCACTCCACCGCGGCTCCAGCCAATTAAGTTAACCTGAGTGAGTGGTGATTTTTCACGCGCCATTTTGATACGTGCCACCAATGCTTTCATATGTGCTTGTAGGTCTTGACTAAGTGCATCAACCTCTTGTTGCCATTTATTATAAGCAGAAGACTTACTGTTGGTTATCGCACCTAAACCACCTAAAGTATACTTGGCAGGCCGACTTGCTTGTAGTAATTGCTTTGCACGTTTAGTGGTCTCCTCACTTGTTTGTGCAAAGGGAAAACCAAGCACGACACTCAATGCATGTTGCATATTGCTAGCTATGCCAGAACCAAATATTGGCGCAAGTGCCCCACCATAATAACTTTTACTAAATTTAATAAATTCTGTTTCATTGCCACTACCAACACCATCAACTATTAAGTAGTCCTGATATTCAATACCTGATGCGTGCTTAGCCAGTGTACTCACCAACTCGCCTTGGTGAAAAATATGCTTTTTGTTGTAATCACGTTGATTAGACGAAGTGCCGCAAAAAAATATGGTAAATGTACTCATGCTTTACCCACCTAATAATCGGTAACTAGTATTAATTTTTTCAAGTGACATAGCCAGCTGTTGTAATGCATTTCGTTCAGACTGCGCTGCTACATTTAGCTGATTCATTGCTGGGCGCCTTGGGCTTGAACGATGGGTTGCATCAAGTTGTTGTAACCATTTATGTGTCGGATAAAGTACATCTCGTTGAATAATTTCAAGGCGCTTGGATAGATAACCAAGAATGGCATCTATCGCCTTACAATTCTTAGCTGGTTGCATGGTTTTTAAGTTGCTACCACAATACTTTCCATACGCCATGATTCCTTTATCGATCGATTTAGTAATGTCATGCCGTCTACCAAATTTAACCCAACTCGCTTTTTTCCATTGGGTTAATGTGATTGGTTGCGTATCAAGTTGGTTGAGTTGTTTACTAAAACTGTTATAGCCCAACAAGGTTTTATTCAAAATGCGCCAATCAAGGGTTTTTAGCTGCATTTCAAGCTTTCGCATTTCAACCAGAGGATCGTGCTGTTTTGTAGTAGTTTTTGAGAGCTGCGACTTACCAAACAACTCGACCTGATCCAATACACTGACACCCCGTTTAACACTCGTACTTGCTTTGTTGAGTTTGGCTTTATTAAATAATTCAACTTGGTCTAGCACACTTGTACCCGATTTAATTACAGTGTCTGAGTGTGTCAATTTTGATTTATTAAATCGTGTGATTTCGTCTAGTAAACCCAAACCACGTTTTTCTTTTGTCGTCACGTGATTTAAGGCCGATTTATTAAACTCCCTGACCTCTTCAAGCAGTGTCTTGTCCTTTTTTTGCGATACTTTTTTAAGTGAGGCAGTATCAAACTCTTGGATTTGCTGTAAAAATGGCACAGGACCAACATCTAGCGACTTTTCTTTTAAGCCTTTAAGTTTAATCTTGCGTGTTTTTAGGTATTTTTCTGCACGTTTCTTCAGTTCTTCAAATTGCGACAAATTAGTGTCGCAAACTGACAGCCATGTCGCCATATCGGTGTTATCCCTAACCATGGCAAACAAGGTAGAGTCCGTAGCATTAATAATTAAATATGCGGCAACGAGTGGATCTTTTAACAGTTCATCAGAAAGGTAGGGATTATGCTTATTTATTTGTGACAACAAGCGATTTATTTTGCGCGTGTAATAATACTCTTTTGCCAGCACAGCGATTTTTTGTACATAAAAAGCGGTGAGAGACAATACTTTGGCAACATTACCAGGGATGGTAATACTTGACGCCAATGCAAGATTGTTTTCAATTGCACTAATCAGTTGCTTGGCGGCATTTGCCATCGAAAGTAAAAATTCATTATTAATAAATGTTTTAAGTGCTAAATTAATTTGATAGCTTTTACTGGCAATGGTCATTGTTTTGCTATCTTTAAAGCGCTGATAACACGCATCAGCAGCAGTTTTAACGGCTTTGACATAACCTTCAACCGACTTTGCGGCCGCAACTAAGGCATTGATCCCCGGTAAAATAGCAATGCAAATTTCAGCAACCAAACTTATTAATAAATCACGGATACTGCGCCAACAATCCTTAACAAACTGCAAAAAGTCATTCGCAACCTTTTTGAGAAAATTAATAATAGTGATAGCAACGTCTTTTACCCATTTATATTTACTTTCTACAGAGGTTGCTTCAACACTACCCGATTTAACTTGATTAGCAATATCACTGGCAATACGGTGGATTTTACCGGACTCTTGGCGTTGTTCTTCGTTGTATTGGCTCTTTATCTCAGCATCTTGTTTCTTCTTCTCTTGCTGAGTTGACTTAATATCTTTATAGGCCTGCTTTGCAATATCTTTTACATCATCTTTATACAGAAATTTTGCCTTAGCACCATACAATATTCGCACACAGTCACGCTTAGACTCGCGTTGCAAAAGTAACGTAAAATCGTCGCAATCTTGGTCTTCAAGCTTTGGGAATAATGCATTATGTAAACGTTCTATTGGCCGATTTTTACCTTCAATATTTCGTTTACTTGAACGCCAACCATCTTGTTTATAGTACTTGTCTTCTTTACTAAGTTGCCAAATAAAGTAAGCGCTTTTTAGCGCTTTAAGATTAGGGGTATTAGGATTTGAGTTATATGTTTTTATACAGCTATCTACTTTTTTTAGCTGTTTTCCGCGCGGATACCTTACACCTATGTAGGTATCGCTTTGCCACTGGCCTAAACTAGGTATTAAAGAGGTGGGCATTATTTCTCCTCAGTAAATCAGTTTATGAATCAATCATAGCCAATAAAATAGCAGCATTAATTGCATGACCAACCATATTATCTGGTGGCAAAACGACAGGTAATTCTGGCGCAACAATCGATCCCGTACCGGACCAAAAAACAGAATAACCGAGCCAACCGGGGGCGGTATCTAAACCAATGCGCTCTGCAAGTTGTTGCGCCCTGATACGGAGTGTTTCATTGGGCGAGCTTAACCAATTAGTAACGCATTCAAGTATAGGATCATTTTTACTACCTGGATGCTGCTGAAGCACAAAAAGCCCCCAGCGAATTGCACTCATAACAGGTAAACCGTGCGCGATTAGCTGAATGGCGTCACGAGTGAGCTCAGCTTGCTGTAATTGCTCAATTGCATAAGCTGGTTGCCAATTTGGCTGTAATAGCGCATTAGCAGGCTCAGAAGGTTGGTACTTTGCCAAGATAGGCGCAATTGTAGCTTGCTTTAACTCACTAATAATTGCGTTTGTGATTATTTCCATTGTCTCAACCTAGTTTATCTTAACCAGTGCACCGGTAATTTCAGCCATCGCAGCACCACTTAATTTTGCCATTGCTGTCGAGGTGACCTGCGCTCCTGCCGTACCTTCAAGCTTAGCAATGGCTGTCGACTTAACATTTGCACCTGCTGTGCCTTCTAAATTAGCTTGCGCTGTTGCCTTGATATCAACATTCGCATTGGCACTGATTTTGGTAGATGCGTTACTTGAAGTCGTTAGATTCATCGCCGAGATTTTTGTATCTTGACTGGATTTTAACTCAATACTTGATGCATCGATTTTCACACCTGAACTGCTAATAGTAATTTTGTTACTGCCCACTTTTAGCTCTATTTGGCTATCACCCTCTAACGTGATTTTATCTGCTTTCAAGCTGTAATTATTTTTAACCGAGATGGTTTGCGAATCTTCAATGGTTGTTTTTTGCGTTTTCTTTATGGTTAATGCATCTTCAGCATTAATTAATGTTGTTGCATTATTGGCGACAGTGACTAAAAGATCTTTACCCGAAGTAAGTGATAACTTTTCTTCACCTTTCTTATCATCAAAGCAAATTTCATGAGCCGTATCTTCTGCCAGCCCCGTTTTTATTGTCGATTGTGTCGCATCTTTTTGTGCATAAGGCGGTTTTGTATTGCCATTGTAAACACTGCCAATCACTATCGGCTGGTCAATATCACCGTTAATAAAATCGACCAGAACTTCGTCGCCAATTCTTGGGATAAACTGCATTCCTGCATTAACACCCGCCGTTTGTTGCATAACACGCAAATAACAACTGGTCGACTTTGTATCACTCACATCCCATAAAAAGTGCACTTTAATACGGCCGTCTTTGTCTTGGTTAATCTCACCTTTGCTATCAAATGATCCACTATCAGCAACAACAATCGCATTCGATATGCCATTATTTTTAGGCTTTTTAGGGTATCGCGGTGTCAATGGTAGTTTAGGATCACGGCAGATTACTTTACATTCATAACTGGTGGCTAGATTTGCTTGCGTAACTTCAATCGTGTGATGGCATGCAAGCACATTGTAGTCATTTTGCCATTGTGTATTTGGGTGACTCTTGACGGATAATTTAGCCCCAACGAGAACAACATTCGCATCTGTTATCATCTCAATATTTTGCGTCTCTGCTTGGTTAGCGTCATTTAATTGCTTTACCAAGGTTGAACTATCACTGTAATCGCCTTTGTCAGTGCTTAGAGCAAAATACTCAAAGTTTTTATTATTACTTGTCGAAACAGTGGTGGAAGAGACCGTTGCAGAGCCAGACTCTGTTTTCGCTTTATCATAGTTATAGCCTGATAAAGAGATTGTCTTAGCCGTAAGCGCCTTTTGTGGCTCAAACTTACTCATTAACAAATTACTTGCTGACTTTGTTAATGCATGATCAAACTTCGCTAAATTATTAGCACTAAAAGGCGCGCTGGCATTTTGAATTACTAAGGTATGCTTACCTTCATCTTGTGTAAAATAAAATACCACACCGGCTTCAGCCATAATGCGAATCACAAAGTCATAGTCAGTTTCATTGTACTGTGTGCAGTATTCTTTTTTGGTTGAAGGCATTGCACCAAATTTATAGGCACCTTTAAACCCTGCATTATCAAAAATATCAGATAAAATATCTTTAACTGATTGTGATTGATAGATACGATAAGTGCGGCAAAATTTAAGTAGAGACAACCAAGCATTGACAGTTACTTGAAAACTACGCACCGTCTGTGCATTCGCTTCAGATTCTTTTACTTCGGTAACATACCCGTTATATTGCAATAACTTATTAGGTCGTCCTGCGACGTCTTGATACCAGCTTATTGAGAGGGTTTTACCTAGTTCATCAAACACATCTTCGCCATCAGTAACTAACTGAGCGATTACTGTAAATCCTTGATTTAAAATATCATCTACACTACAGCCACTTAACCTGTATTCTTTTCCTTGCTCCGTTTTTGCAACAAGGTAGCTTGTTTCACCTGCTATATATGTATCCATAACACTCTCTTTTAACGTTACTTATTGTAATAACGTCGATGGTATTTCTAGCTGAGCAAAAAAATGTGGATTTAAAATATTATTTTTATCATTAATACCTTTAACCGCTATATCCACACTTTGCTTATCATTGTAAGGAATACGTAATACATTGCTGTTAGTACTTGTTTGATATTCACTAATCAGGCGATAAATCCCCCAAACACCTTGGTACTCAAATTGCTTTTTCTGATTATTAAGATCGCTCAGCGTTAGCGTTAACTTACTATCTGCAAATTCTTTAGGCCAGTTAACCGTTTTGGGGATTTCAGGGCCATGAGTATAATGCAATGCGCTGTCGCCAGTTTGCAGCATAAACGCGGCTAATTCTGGTGACATGCTCTTTGCAGATAAGTTTACTGAAACCTGAAGCTCATTATTTCGTCCATAAAGGCGTTTTTGTAACTTTAAATATTGGTCAATAAACCGCTCAACATCACTGTTTAAGGTTATCACTGAGTTTTTATCGAAAATAGCCAATTGTTTAGCATTGCCGACACTCACAAAATTGCGTAATACTGTTTCATTAAATGTATTTACCGAACTCTGCGGTGCAAAATAGGTAGCCATTTCTGAGAGAGGTAAATCATTGCCTTGTCGATTAAATGGATAATAGGGGGCGACATTTTTCTGATAAGGCAATTTAACTGCATCGAGCCACGCTTGCTGTAAGTATGCAGTCACTTTATCTTGAATATGCGCAGCAGATTGCGCAAGTACCATGTCTATCAGTTGACGGACTGGCGGTTCAGAAAAGTTAGTCAGCCACAATCCAGAGAAATCATTAAAGCGAGTTTCACTGCTTAACTGATTGAAATACGTTAACCCAGGTATAACGTCATTATCTGCTTTTGCTAACCACAGCTTTAGTGCCGAGAGTTGCTTCACCAGAATTTGATATTCATTGCTAATCACTTCACGGTCACCGCTAATCAAGGTGTTCTGAGAAAATGCCTGAGCAATTTTTTCACTGATCTCATTATGCTCTTGTGCTTGCGCGATAGCGAGCGACTGTTCAGGATTGAGCAATCCACTGGCAGCGTTTGCCACTTTATCTAGCTTTTTAGCTTTAGCAGCCAACTTTTTCGGCGCTTTGGCGGCACTATCTGTTTTTTCAAAACTCGGAATATCCACCGCTGGTATAACAATATAGTTTCTTAGTGTGCTGTATAATTGCACTAGCGGCGACTTTTGTTTTTCAGTTAAAGCTGATAATACTGGGCCTAACGAAAGGTCATCAGCTAACGCTATTTGTTGGTAATATTGTCGCCAAAAGCTGATGTAGTCATTGATGTAGCGATATTTTAAATAATTTCCAATACGGGTTAACTCACGACTTGAGGGTTTCGTTTTAAAGAAACCGTGATTGTCCTTCACCAGCTTTTTCATAAAGTCTGACTCTGGTACAAAAGACAATTGTTGCATTGCTGCAGGCGTAAATAACTGAGGCACAAGAAAACTCGAACTGCTTCCGCTTACTTTAAACAAGGCTTTTTGCACTTTTTCATCGCCGAGTAACGCATTTCTAATATCGATTAATCGAGCAAAATCTGGCAGCTGTTTAACATATTTATACATCAACTGATTGGGGTCTTGTAATGCTAACTGGCTATCAACAATTGCCAATAACTCATCATTAGTTTTAATTTTACTGTAACCAAGCTGATAGTAATCATTAATTAGCGCGATAAAATTTTGCGCTTCAACTTCATCTAATACACCGCCATCATTTAAAGAATGAAGCATATAATTAATCACAACATCTTGATTTTCAGCTGCTGCAAATGACTCGTAAACATCTTTAGTGTTAATAACCTTCAAATAATCTTCCAATTCAAGGTAAACAAAAAGCTCTTCTTCTAAGTAATTCATCAGCACAGGTTCCAGCGCTAATTTTAACTGCTCTTTATACAGTGCTTGGTAGTGCGATTCCCTTTCAATGGAAGTTAAAACGGGTAAAGCAAACCATGGCTTTTTTTGTTGTTCCTTAATAAATTGAGCATAAGCAATACGCAGAACAGTTAGCGGCTCAATGATTGTGGCAGGATCGGTAATGTCATACACACTGTCGTTTAGCGACTCTCGATACTGAGCGTGAACATCACTAAATTCGGTATGTAATGATTCATTATATATAAAGGCTTTCCAACCAACCCAAGACGCGAATGCAAAGGCCGAAATACCTGTCACAAACAACATGAATTGATTCATAAAGTGCTTTATCACGCGACGCTTATTTGTGGGCGCTGAGTCGGATAATGGCAAGACTTGTGCAGCAAAGGTTTTCGTCAGTTCAACTTTGGGTTTCAAATTAGCATCTTGCAATACTGGCAGCATCGTTTGATTAATTTCAATTAAGGTATGTGCCGTTGCAAGATTAACCCGATGCTCCGTAAACTCTGATTCCACAAAATGGAAACTAGTTAATTTAAAAGGTGATTCTAGTCCATTGAAGTCCATTAAATCGGATACAAAAGACTCAATTGCAAGCTTTAAATATTGTAGCTGCATTGACCCAAGCAGTTGTTTGCGTTTGAAAGTCTCATCAATTTGCAGTGACACTTGGTGAATATTGCTAATGAAAAGTTTTTTGAATAAGGCATCACACGCTTGTGATAACGTGTTTTGAATTGTTTGCCCTTGGTCAGTCAAATCAAAGGTTAAGTCATCTAAGTCGGCTTGCAAATGCAAACTCTCAGCAAGTCCATCGAGTTTATTAATGCCACATAAAAACAAATGAAGTGGGACTTTTACCCCATTACGTATAAAAATAGTTTCGAGTTGCGATTTAAGATCCGTTAAGAAATCTTGTTTAGCTTTTTGCGAACGCTGAATCAAACTAAAGGCATCTGTTAGCAGTAATACGCCATTTAGCGCTTGCTTTGGGCGAATGTAATTAAGCCAAGCCAAAAAGTTTTCACGTGTTTGGTTTTCTGATGTTTTGAGGTGCCAAATTAACGCGCCTTTAACATGATACAACTCGATTTCAGCGGGTATATTGGCAAGACTGACACGATTAAACTGTGCAAAGTTCTCACTTACGCCATCTTCGGAAACCACCAAGTACCAAGCGGTCTTATAAAGGTTAGAGTCCAGCTTTAACTTTCGCTGCGCGCCCTGGATTAATAATGTGTACTGTTTAAACTGGTTGCGTTTATGCACGCCTCGCATCAATCGCTGATTGATACTTGGCAACAAAATAACTAAAAGACCGATAAGTGCAAAAGCAAGGCACCACACATAAAGGCCAAGTGAATATTCCATCACCGCATTTACAATAGCAACTACGATAGCGATAGTGATCAGAGTAGCCCCACTCCAGAGGCGGATTAGGGAACGATTCACTGATACTCCTTAATATAAGGGGAAACTTGGCAAATATCTGACAAAAAATCACTCGCAAGCTTTGCCTGGGTATAGCCATTTGCAATATACCCAACGCGTTGACGCTCACTATCGGCCTCAATTACCAAAGCATAGCTTTCATTACTACACTGCGTTTGCAACCTTACTGCTCGAGAAAGTTCATAAAATGCACCAATTTGAACAAAGTAACGGGTAATTGCAGTTGCTTGTTCTGGCACTATTACTTCTCTTTTGTCTATTTCAATTGGTTTTTCATCACCAACTCGTTTCTCTTGGTAACGATGCTGTTCAAGGTATTGCGTGTTTTCAATAAATACTTTCTTAGGTTGAAGTTGTTCAATGTGATTCAATGTGCTTTTAGCCATATCATCATATTCAAGGTGCTGCTTCTGATAAATTGTACCGACGTAATAATTGTAAGAAACTAAGCCAATGGCGAGTAAAACAACAATAAACAAGGAGAAAGGAACAATAGAAACGCCTTTGAATAAGCCAAAGCTGAGGTGTGAACGCAATGCTTTAGTCCGTTCTTGTTGATTGGTTTTAGGCGCTTTAAATCCTGCTAGCTCAGAAATTGCAAAATTAACATCCGCTATTATTTTGTTAAGTTGTGCGTGCTGTTGATTGTTAAACTGGCCTTTAAAGCCAAGCTGAAGAAGCAAGTAACATATTTTAATCAGCTCCAAGTGTTTTTTCGGAAACTCCATTAGTTGTTTAAGCAAACTAAAAAACGTTTCCCCACTATTTCGAATGCCAAATAGCTGACTTACAAGGGTGTTGTTCTGCCATTGAGTTGTGTCTAACGCACACTCATAACTAACGCGCTCATCAAAATAAGCGGCCCATAAGAAACATAACTTATCGAGTAAAGCTGGCGCCACATTTTCATCACGCCCACGACGTTTCAATTCTTTTAATTCGAGTACTAATTTATCGCGCAAATTATCGAGTGATTTCGCGTCATCTAACGAGCCAATCGCATCTATCATTGGCATCAATGGTAAACTTAGGCGCAATAAAGCTTCTTCCTGCCATTCAAATTCAGTCAGTAAGTCTTTAAGCGCTGTATTTTTTTCATCAACCAATGAAAACTGATTTACGGTATAACTCGCAATTTGCATATTAATTAATTAAAAATAGTTTTACGTCATCAATATAAATACGTGCATCAATATGTAATGCAAGCATCTCTTTATTTTCTAATACCTTTTGCCACAACACATCATCAATATTCACTTGAAAGTAGCTTGTAGCTGCTTGCTCTTTTAGTTCAGGGGGTGAAAAAGGTAACGCAGTGACGCTTACCCCCTGAGTGGCGTTCTTAATACATTCAACAATGCTCTTGTTACCCGCCAACTTAAAGCCCGTTTCAAACACTTCTTTGGCGATAGTCTTCTCTGAAGTGACGGCAATAATCACACGTTGCGCTTGTCTTACTTCGAGTTGCTTGATTTTTGCAAGCAACATACGACGGCTATCAAACAGAGATTTATCCCACAAATATTCGATGACATTTTGTTGTTGATTAATCGAAAGCTTATCTTTAATACGCGAAATAACTGTATGAAACTCTTTAAATAAGCTCTCAAAAGTAAGCGGAGTCCAAGGCGTACGCAGCTCAAAATCAATGCTTAACAAAGCTGCCTCGAACTGTTTTAGTTCATAGAAAAAACGGCCTAATTTGTAGTGCTGAGTTCGCTGAGTTGCTTCCAGCCAAGGTAACCAATGGTAGATAACCATCAATAGTTGCTGCTCTTTAAATAACACTGCCGCATTTTGCGTTTCGACCATTGCATTTAATCGGGTGATCAACTGATTAGCTTTCGCGTTAGCGAGGGTTTCGAGTTCTTTGATACGTTCTAATAAAATATCCGCAGCACCTAAACTGAGACAGTCAGGAATAAAAGCGCGATCAATAACCAACTCACCGTTACCGTTCACTTCCAATACTTTACCCACGGCTAATTTAACAAAGCCATCTAAGTTGTCTTGCTCTAACTGTAATGTGATATTGAGGGATGCTTGCTCAACCTCTAACTCGGCTTGCTCACTAGATGTAAAATCGAACACTTTAGTAAAGTCTGTACGATACCTAGAGGTCGCTAATTGATTATTAAAGCTATCATTGCCGATCAGCATAATTGGCACTGTGAGATAAATCATTTGGTCGATGACCCCCTCTGGGATCTCCAAGGCAATCTCACTCGCTAGTTTAAAATATTGCCCGTCAGGTAAAATGCCTTCACAGGCTTGAATTGAAAACTGACCTAGTTTTAACAATGCATCATTTATTTTTAAGCGGGTTAACCCACAATGCGGAGAAAACTCTGCCGTCGTCAAACGGCTGTAATCTTGAACAACCCCTTCTAAATGGCTATCCATTTGTTGAAAATGTTGTGGATAGAGAAATGTTCCTTCACGCCATACAATTTTATTATTCACTTTTATGATCCCCAACTGAACAGACTATCCCACCAACTCGGCTCTGATATTACATTGAAGGTTACATTAGTGCCTTGAATACCCAACCATAGAACAGTTTCTTTAGATATATCTTCAGGCAATGTGATCAACGCCGTCGCGGCACTATTTTGATAGTCAGAAAACTCAACAAGCACGGCCAAATGACGAACACCTGGTAAAAGCTCAATGGTTTTAAACTCTTCGGTAGATGGCATGACAGGATACCATCTCTGACGCTCGATTAATTGCTCAGCTAAAACAGATTTATCACTGTTAAACAAGGTAATAAAGTCGCTTTGTAAGAAGCGATCTGACTTTTCTAATTGATAAAGACGAATAGCAACAGGATTGGCCGTATTATTTGACCAATTAAGTTCACTATTTGTCTCTAGCTTTAACTGAACAGGTAACGAGAAACGTTGTAATATATCGTTACTTGAACAGCCGGTAAGCGTTAGCAATAGTATTGTAATTATTATTTTTGCATGCATTCGATTAACAGCGCTTTAAATTGTCGTTTAAAGTGGCCTTCCCTTTGCTTTCGTTGGTAATAGTTCTTATACGCAAGCCATTGCTTGTTATTCCAACGCGACGGCGGCCCAACCATATCTTCAATTATATCTGGATCGAACTCTTTAATAAATTCATCCACAATCCCATCTAACATCATAAGCAATTGTTTTTGCTGTATCCATGGATTTTGCGATACTTCTAATAGCTTATCTAATTTTTTTTCAACTGACTGTGTATTATTGCTCGATGGTATTGCAACATCTGCTTCTTGATAAGCCTGATAATCAACAAACTCATCTTCTTGTGATTGCGTGTGCTGCTCTGCAACTTGATCTAATTCACTTTCAAGATCAGCAAATATATTACTTGCATCAAACTCAACGCCAGAAACCGTGTCATAAAAGTCGGATCTCTCTTCTGTCGTCTTAGTCGGTGCAGGGCTCTGAGCTTCATCGATGGTATTATCATTTGAAAACAGCAGAGTATAACCATGAACTGCTATTACATCTCCATCATTAAGTGTCACAGAAGAGTTTGCGATTTGCGGACGCTGATTAACTGTGATCCCTTCTACCTTAATAATTAGTTTATAGCAGCTCTGTTGTTTATCTTGTTTGACACAAAAATAAACAGTGCTAATGTCCTGATTCGGTTCAACAGCCGGTAAAATAAGATCACATTCTATCGATCCCCCAAGTGCAACGCCTGACTCTCCAACGATCGCCATACGGGAAAGTAAACGAACGTCATCTGGGCACTCTGTCACTTGTAACATTGCAGAGTTCATCGCTTATTTCCTTCCATTGTGCACAATACAATTTGATGATGCAGTATTAAATGACTGTAGAAATGTTGGATGCTCATTCAAAAAAGCCTTAGAAAATAGAACCCCAAGCGCCATTTTCCCATAAAATTGGCGCGAAAACCGAGTGCTTTGCAAGTTTTGTTTTGCTAATTCATATTCGAATTCTTTTTCATCCAATAAAATTGCATCAACTTCATGGCTCACAAGCAATTTAACAAGTTCTTGAGCATTACGTGGTTTTTTTTGCACATTGTAACCACTCCGTTTAAGCGCAAGCCATTCATCAGAGCCAAAATCAGCGGCCACTTTATACTTTTGATAAAGTGGATTTGTTTGCGCTATATCTATTTTGGGACCCGTAAAATACCAATAGAGGTTTTTCGAAGCTAACGGCGTAGAAAGTTCACCAAACTCATTTCTTGATGGACTTGCCGCGACTGCAAAAATGGCGTCTAAGTTACCAGTACGAAGTCTTAACTCAACATCAACCCAATCACTAAATTCAGCGCGATAAGCTGTTTCCATTCGATTAAAAGCACATTTAATTTGACGAATTACGTCTCCTTGCACCGTGCCATTTTCAATATAGTGATAAGGAAACGCATGATGCGTTGCTAGACGGACTTTTTCCTGCCCAAATAATGTTTTTGATGATAATGCTAATAACATCAAAAACATTGAAATCAAAACTCTCTTCATTCAGGCTTATTCTACTGTAAGTTGGAAGTCCGATGCATCGGCAAGACCCGAAATGGTTACATTGCTAATTGCGTCACCATTGCTAATTCTTTCAATACACTTTTCAGCCAATAATGGCATAAGGTTGCGATTCATTATTTGTTCAATTGCACGGCCACCAATCGTTGGTTCATTCCCCTTAGCAACCACATAGTCAATAAATGATTGATCATAACTCAATGATGCACCATAAGTTTCTTCAAGCTTTTGCGCAATACGCTTTAATGAAATACCTGCAATTTGTGCCAACTCATCGGTATTTAACGCGTAATAAGGAATGATGTTGCATCGTCCGAGGAATGCTGGCTTAAAATATTCTTGCAGTGCGGGACGAATATGGTCAACTAATTCAATTAATTCGGGCCTTGATTGCTGTTCATCACAATAATCAACAATTGCACTATCTGCGGCATTGGAGGTCATAATGATTAAGGTATTGCGAAAATCAATATTTCGCCCCTCACTATCTTGGATACAGCCTTTATCAAAAATTTGATAAAAAATATCGTGCACACTTGGGTGAGCTTTTTCCATTTCATCTAGGAGTAAAACACAATATGGGTTGCGTCTAATTGCTTCAGTCAGCACACCACCTTTACCGTAGCCCACGTATCCAGCTGGAGAACCAAGCAACATAGATACTTTGTGTGCTTCTTTAAATTCAGTCATGTTAATGACTGTCATATCTTGCTCACCACCAAACAATTGATCAGCAAGGGTTAACGCTGTTTCCGATTTACCAACACCACTTGGCCCACACATAAGGAAGACACCGACAGGCTTACGTTTATCTGTAAGTCCAGCGCGCGACACTCGAATACTTTTTGCGAGTTCATGCATTGCGTGTGATTGACCAATAATACGTTGATGAAGTGAATCTTCTAAAGAAAGTAATTTTGCAACTTCATCTTTTAATAAATTACCAATTGGGATCCCTGTCCAAGCACCAATTACCTCAGCAATAGTTTGTTCATCAACAATTGCATGCACCATTGGTGACTCACCCTGCAATGCTTTTAGCTTTTCAAGTAACGCGAGGAAATCCCCTTGTTTATCACCTTTTTGAATCGCACTAAGCTCAGCCACAAGCGTTTTTTCTTGTTCCCATTGCTCTTTAATGGTTTCTAGCTCGGCTTCCAATTTTACTTTTTCAGCTTGCTTTTCACTGATTGTTGGCGATTGATTATCCAACATATCGTTTTCTTTATTTAACGAGACTAATTCGTTTTCAAGATACCTAATAGCTTGTTCTGTTTTCTCTAGCTGAGCTGGTTTTGCACTTTGGGTCAGTGCAATTCTGGCACAAGAGGTGTCTAAAATGCTGATTGCTTTGTCAGGTAATTTTCTGCTTGGAAGGTAGCGAATAGATAAATTTACTGCGGCTTCTAACGCTGCCTCAGTAATAAATACGTTATGATGCTTTTTCAGAGATTCAGCCACCCCTCTTAACATTTGCAATGCATCTGTTTCATTAGGTTCTTCAACTTTAACTACCTGGAAACGACGGGTAAGTGCAGGATCTTTCTCAAAATATTTTTTGTATTCTTCCCAAGTGGTTGCCGCAAGTGTTCTAAACTCTCCGCGCGCCAGCGCAGGTTTTAATAAGTTGGCCGCATCATTTTGACCTTCTGCACCACCTGCACCAATTAATGTATGTGCTTCATCGATAAAAACGACAATTGGCACATCCGAATTTTTAACTTCGTTAATAACGTCCTTAAGGCGATTTTCAAATTCACCTTTAACACTTGCGCCCGCTTGCAGCAGGCCCAAATCAAGCGAATGTATTTGTACACCAGCCAGTACTGGCGGTACCTCATCATTTGCAATTTTCTGCGCTAACCCTTCAACAACTGCTGTTTTACCAACGCCTGGTTCCCCGACAAAAATCGGATTATTTTGACGTTTACGGCATAAGATATCGATTGCTAAACGCACTTCATCAGAACGACCAGAAACAATGTCTAACTCACCATTTTTAGCTGCTTGGGTTAAATTAACTGTATATTTGTCTAAAGCACCATTAACCACTGAGGAAGTAACCTCAGCAGCTTGCCCTGCTGCAGGTTTATTTGCTTTGATCGATAACGATTTTATGTATTCTTTTAGACTTTCAATCGAAACGTTTGCCAACGACTTAAAGTGATGTCTGTTTAAGGATAATGGATCGGTTTGAAGTAGAGCGAGTAATAAATGTAAACCAACAACTGAGCTATGAGAAAATTCAACAGACGCAATTAACCAAGCAGACTTAATAAGCTCGATTACATCAGGGCTAATCGTTGGTTGTCCTGAATGAGTGCGTTCTAAACTCGCAAGCGCTTTATCTAATTCACTGCTTAGTGCTGCTAAATCAACTTTTTGCGATTCAAGAAACTGCTGAAGCTTTGGATCTCGACCTTGTAATAAACTTGAAAGCCAGTGCTCAACTTCGATGGCACCAACTTGTGCTTTCATCGCGTCTGCGGCAGCATACTCTAATGCATTCTTTAAGTTATTATCTAAAAAAGAAATGAGCTTTGAAATTGATATTTGTGACATAAAAATCCTTTTAGCTCTAAAGAGCCCTTACGGTTCGTTGACTGGTTCCGCGTTGAGACGCTAAGTTTGAATTAACCCCTAGCAATAACGTGTGTTGCTTATCTTTTGAAAGTGCCAAACACGATTGTTCTGAACCAGTATATTCAGCCTCAACGTTAACTACAACTTCGTGATTAACATAATGGTTACAAATTAATTTAATTGTTGATAAAACATCCACTGCAGCGCTGCTTTGCTGTTCAAGTTCAGTAAAAAATGTTGCATCATCTATCTTTACAGTAATATTCAGCTTTCGCCCAAGCTGCATAAATGACTCACCGATTATTGCCCCTTGCCCGAGTTTGCACTGACCAAGTCGCCCCCTCGCCTCTCGGGGTATGCGCTTCTTTTCCAATGTATTCAAATTAATAGCAAATTCAAATGGAAAATAATACGCAAGCAAAAGCTTCAAGTTAGCAAGGGAGTTTCCCTCTGCCCGGACGATTAATGTCGCAGGCAGCATATTTAAACCAGTATAGTGTTCGCTTAATGCTTTAAAGTAGCTTTGTTTTAATGTTTCTTGCTGCTGTAAGGTTTCGCATTGCTCGGCACGGTAAACAATAGAATTAAATGTATCGAGCTTGACTGTTTGCTTAACCAACACATCATCAAAAATTGCAATAAATCGTAAATAAGCACGGTTCGATTTAAGGTAAGCTTCTTTTAACCAATCAAGAATAAAATTAGGCAAACCACCATTGATACCAAATAACGAGGCTTGATTGGAGCGTACGACCAAGTGACTATCAGGTAGCTGAGTATATTTAATATATTTGTCGTGATACTGATTGGAAAATAAGTCTTGCTTATAGCTAATCTTCTTAACACCAAGAATACGAGCTAGACGATTAAAATGCAGTGTTGATTTTACTTTGTTAAGTGCTTTTTGCCTTAGCTGCATACTCGCTCTCCTAACTGTGCATCAAACACTTTGGTTGGCCAATTAAAACTTGTGTATGAAACCATAAGCTGGCAGCAGCGATCAAAAGCAGTTTGTGCTAAGAAGAAATCATTTAACAACTCAATAAACAAAGAGTAATCTGCATTCAACTCTGAATTATCGAGTGTAATCTCTATTTTCATACCCGGCACAAACACCATTCTACCCTCGAGTAAAAAAGGTGAATTAATCTTTTTTGCAGTCACATCATAAATAACATTTAACTCATGATGTGTTGCATTGGTATTTATAAAAAGACGTAAAAAACCTTTTAAGCTTTCCTTGGCATTCTCAACAGTAAGTAACTGAGACATATTAAAAGACAGCAGCTTCAGCATATTCCAATAATTTTGCTCATCCGTTGAGACAAGGTTCGGTTGAATCGCCACACCACCGACTGTGAATTCGCCAGCTAACGCTTCTTCCGTATTTACAATAATTTGATTGCCCACGTGGACCTTATTAGCTAAAAACGCATCAAAGCAAGTAATCTCAGAGTACGCTGTAAAACCATTTTGTAAGGTATCACTCGACTTGTTCAGAGGAAAAATAAGGTGTTTCACTTCCTGACCAGAAAGCGCTTTAATATTGCGACCTCGGCCAAGCTTAGTTGTTTGAGACCAATACAATTGTTGATTAAAATCAGTTGCTTCTTTACCTAAAATTGGCGGGATTTCAGTAGCACCCTCATTGCCAATGCGAAAAACGCGGTCAATCGAATAGACTTGAATATGAGACTGACTTGCATCGGCAATAACTGGATAAGATAGTTCTTGGTAATTAACCCGAATTGGCTCAGAAGTTTGATGAAATAAATTACTAAATAACGTCTTATTTATCTTCACTTCGAGTTTCTTTTCTTCCACTAAAGCGGAGCCAAGTTCATTCAAATAAAAGTCTAAATACACTCTCTGGCCCGGCTCAACAGCAATGTCATAAGGGTTGCGCACAATAAAAAAATGACGCTTTTCAGGAATAGAAAAGTATTCTTTTAGTTTGAAATAAATAGGAATTTCATGTTTTGCGATTGGCGAAACAATAAAGTCATTATCAATTACCAATGGTTTAAAGTTTTCACGTCCAAGTGACACAGACTGGTCTTGATTATCGATTGTAATAGCAACGTCGAGCAATGCATGGTTAATGATATCCGCAACATTTCGACCTATTGACTCATTACTAAAATGTAATTGTAAGGGTTGAGAAAGCACTTGCTTCATATCAACTTCTAAACTAATTGGATCAAGTGCAACGCGTAAACAATAAAGTGCATGCTTAGTGTCTAAATTTTCTGGGATCGCATGCTCAAAGGGGGTTTGTTCAAGTTTGAATGAGCTTATCTCAACTGGGCTAAAGGTAATTGGTAAAGAATTACACAAGGTTACTTGTGTGTTCTCATCACCTTTATTAATCACATCAATCTCAACCTCAACTTTTTTGTCAAGAAAGACGGGTTTATTAAAGTCATCTGGATTTGGTTTAAAATGCGCTTTTACAACAGTCGGCAGTGTGCGAAATAAATTGGGCGAGACTATCTGTGCAAACTCTTCGATATGCCTTGTGCGTAACGAATCAATTTGAATAGCGTTTTTAGCTGACACCCAAGCAAAACTGTCAACTAATCGTGTTACATTAGGATCTTCTTGTCCTTTGTCATTTAAATTGATGTGTTCGGCTTCTCGTCTAAAACGCTTTCGAAAACCCTCTAACCCGCTTCTGATACTCGCAAGTTCATCCTCAAAATGTTTTAACATGCGATTAATCATAATTGGTATCGTTCTCTATCATTACTGTCATTTTTGTTAGGTTGATATCAGTATCAAATTGTAATAATTCTTTTTTCCCGTTAACTGTTAACATGGCAGACACTTCAAATTTTAGCGTATTAGTTAATTTAGACTTGCTCGCCTCATCAACATAGCTGACATTAATGTCTTCTAATCGCGGTTCAAATTGCATGATTTTTGTTTTTATTCTAAGTGCAATTTGTTGCCCTGAGTTTAAACGACTAAATAGCGCCATATCTTCTAAGCCAAAACACAGGTTAGAATCGTCACTCAAACTACCATCACCTTGATGTAAACTCGCTGCTTCTGTTTTTAAAATAAGTCCAATATTGTGATGAATTGACAACACAAGTTCATCCATCGAATTTGTTTTAACTTCCTCTTGGTCGAGGTAAAAAGCACTAAAAAATGACATTTATTCAACCGCCGTAGAAAGACTAACCATACTTGCCACACGGTCGTATTGATACTGTGGTACTAAATCAATTTGGCAACTGTAGCGTTTTAATGAACCCGGTTCTTCATTTACTGTTACTTTCGCAGTGCGCAGTGGCATCCCCGCTAATGTGACTTCATCATTCACAATTGAGTTAGAACAGTATTGTTCTAACCAGTGACTGATTCTGTTTTCACAATCATGGGGTTCCATTGATGCACCAATCATTTGCCTTAGTTGTAATTTCACATAATGCGCTATGCGGCTAATCATCAGAGTAGTTTGAATAAGAAAGCGATTTTCTCCCTCTACCTCTAGTTTCACCGAATTATTAGATTGAAAAAAGTATCGATTATTTAAAGGATTGTGGAAAATAGGAATGAGCCCTAATTGGGATAAAAAAGCGGCGGTAGATGCTGATAAGTGGATTTTAAATTTTGGTGGTACCGCAGATTTTAAACCGTAATTTTTTATTGAGCTTCCACCTGATGAATCAAGTTTTCGAGATTTTAAAAAACCAAACCAACGCACGCGATTATATTCAACAATCACATTTTTTAAAAAGGTAGTTGCAGCATTACCCCATTTGTAAGTTTGCGTTTCACTCTCGTTAAACACAAACCCCGCTGGATAAAATTCATAACTTTCACGAATAGCGACTTTGTTAAACACCAAACCTAGAAAGTGGCTATTTGCGCTTTCTCTTAAGCGATGCCAAGTATCAAAATCATGATCGGTCAGTACACGGCTTACTTTTTCAAAGTCTGCAAGGTACTGCTCCCCTTGTGCTCCTAAAAAGCCATCATCCGCATCCAGAATAATTGGGCACAAACTCTTTTCACCCAATGCAGACAAGAGTTCGAGAGTGTAGAGATCATCGAACTCATTCTCATAATCAAACTCTAACGTAATATTGTGGTCAACAACAATTAAACCATAGGGCTCACCGCCTAAGGTATTAAATTCTTTATTCGCAATTAAATTGTAAAGACGGGAATGGGAGACCGAGGTTGAAATATTAAGATCTTGAGAAATTTCTTGCCACGAAATATTAAAAATACGGACTTTAATTACTTTATAGTTAACCGGCAAATTAACAAGCTCATGTAAGTTTAACCAACGTGCTTCAAGTTCTTGAAACTTTGGATTCGACATTACCTGTGAAAGCTGTTCACTAATTAAACGATCAATTTCTGCAATCAAATGACATACTAAGGCTTTTGATTGATCAATTGAGGCCGTCTGATTGCTCGGCAACACAAAGTTATCCTTGTTGTTATTCTTTTAAATCAAAAGCGAGGTACAAAATGCACCTCGCTAAATAGCAACTCACAAATGAGTTGGAGTTGCTAATAGAGTGGGTTAACCAGGTAAACTTGCAACCATACGAACTGATGTTGTAAGTTCTTCCATTTGTAACCACGGTCTTAAATGCGCTACCGCCGAGTATGCACCTGGGCGACCAGGTTGCTCAATAACAGAAATTTGCGCTTCTGCAAGCGGCGTTTTAGCACGCTCTTCATTACCCATTGCACCTGAGTTAGTGTACATAGCAATCCACTCACTCATTTGCTTTTGGATATCACTTGCTTCCATATTAGAGCCGATATTATCGCGACCCATTACTTTTAAGTAATGTGCAATTCGGCTACTTGCCATAATGTAAGGTAAACGCGCTGAAATTGCTGCATTTGCCGTTGCATCTGGGTCAGTATACTCTTTTGGCTTTTGTGTCGTTTGGCCACCAAGGAAAACGGCATAATCAGAATTTTTGTAATGAACAAGTGGTAAGAAACCTAAGTCGCTTAACTCTTTTTCACGTTCATCCGTCAGATTAACCTCTGTAGGACACTGCTGCGTAATATCGCCTGAGTCTGTTAGATAAGTCAGGTTAGGTAACGCTTCTACTTTACCGCCGTTATCCATACCACGAATTGCTGTACACCAACCATACGCTTCAAATGCGTTATTCATGTTCAACGCCATATCGTATGCAGCATTTGACCAAACAATTTCATCATTACTTGCTGGTTTTGGATTACCTGCGTTATCGTTTGCCAGCTCTTCAAAGTTAAATGACTTAATCTTTTTACCTTTAAAGCCGTACGGTAAACGAGCCATAGTACGAGGCAGTGTTAATGCGACATAACGTGCATCATCACTCTCACGGAATGAGTTCCATGACGCGTAACTTGGTGAATCAAATGCAGGTGCAATTGGTTTACCTTCACTAAACGTTGAGAAGCTGCTTAGCTCAAACATCTCTGGCGATGCTGCAGCAATGAATGGCGCATGACTTGCCGCTGCCACTTCACCCATATAACGAAGTAATGCAACGTCTTCATCAGATTGAGAAAACTCATAGTCACCTAATAGTAAACCATAAGGTTCACCACCCGCTGTACCATATTCGTGTTGGTAAAGTGAGTTAAATAGCGGGCTACGGTCAACCGCAGGTGCATCTTCAAATTGTTCTAATAACTCGTCCTTTGAGATATTAAGTAACTTCACCTTTTGAGATGTACCAAGCGCACTATTACGGATCAGTTTTTGTAAACCTAACCAAGAACCTTCCAGCTGTTGAAAGTTATCTTTTTGCATAATTTGAGATAGCTGCTCAGACATTTTTTGGTCAATGGCAGCAACCGCATTAGCGATGGTATCAGTTAGGTTTTTATCCCAAGTTACCGTTCCAGACATCGCTTCTTTGGTTAGCGATGTTAATAGCTCTTTTGTTCTATCAGGTGCAGTTTGGCTTGTTGCACTAATAGCACGGTCAAGGAATGAAAGGCTTTCACCTTCAGCTGCACCGCCTTGTTGTAATTCTTCAGACATTATTCTTCTCCCTTAACACCAAGCTCTTCCGAAAGTGAGCTAAGTGAGTCAGCACTTTGCAGAATGTCTTTTAACAATTTTTCGAAATCGCGAGAACGATCAGCCTTGCTCAGTAATTCATTTAACTGATTACGAGTTTCAAGTAATTTTTTCAGCGGCTCAATGCGTTGAACTAATGCATCTGGTTCAAAGTCTTTCATCGATTCAAATTCAAGATTCACTTCGAACTGGCTGTCATCATTTTCAATAACATTATCAACTTTTAGTGATAATTCAGGCTTGATGCGGCCAAGAACTTCATCGAAATTATCTTGATCAACTTGAATAAATTCACGATCTTCTACTTCTTTTGGATCTTCTTTATCACCTGAGAAATTACCTAATACGGCTGAAACAAAAGGAAGTTCTTTCTTCTCTGTTGCGCCATTAGTTTCTACGTCATAAGTAATACTTACTCGGTTTTTACTAACGCGCTTATGTTGCGAATTAAGTGCCATTATTAATTACCTTATTTTAAGTCTGCCGCAGAAGTTAACTGGTTGCCAGTTGCATCGTACTTAACAGAAGCTGCTTTCTCTAACTTACCACCTTCATCTTCTACGAAGAAGATTTGTTCAATTTTAGTATATGTTAGCGAGAAAGATTCGCTTGGTTGGCTGCCATCGCTGCCTGAAATACTAAAGTTAGCCATACGAGCTTCTTCTAAAGAGATTACAAAGTAAGGAACAATACCTTTACCATCACGAGATGGTTTAGTCATTACCAGCTCAACTGTTTTACCGTCTGCACCTGGTTGGAATAAGTATGTTAATAGGTATGGTGTTGCACCATCGTACCCTTTAGAAATACTGATTTCACCTAAAGCAACCATACCGTTGTCTTGGTTGTTCGCATTACCAATATCCACTGATACGCCGCGCATAGCGCCCCAAGATAGACTATCTACTGCAAACCAGCCTTTTTTGCTGTTAAGATCAGCTACAGTTGCAGCGCCTTTGATGCTATCGTTACCATCGATTCTCATGAAGATTGATGCCATCTTACATTCTCCTTAAATATTTATTATTTTGCCCTACTCTACGTAGCAGCAATCTTTACTATTTTTTACCACAGAGGTCCCGAACTAGATGTAGAATCATCTTTCGGTTCTTCCGCTTTAACTGTTTCAGCTTGAACAACCTGCTGACTAACTGTTTCTTCAGATGTTTGCTGAACTTCAGCCACTGCAACTACTGGTGTAGGCTCTGCGATGTCTTCGTTTAGCAATTCGCCTAAATCATTATCAACCCCTGTCAATTTTCTAATTTCCGCCAGCTCCGGGGATTCTTTTTTAATTAACTCTGTTAATAGTTCAGAAAATGACATATTGCCCCATCTAATTGCGCGAGCAATTAAATAAGGAATTGGTGAATGTGGTTCCGTTTTTTTGAAAAAAACAGCGATACGATTTAAGTCTTCGAGCGCTGTTTCTCTTGTGTAGGCTTGCTGCGACATGACAGGCGCCTGAACTGATGTAACAATCGTTTGAGTAGGTTGTTGTTCGCTAGCTTCGCTGACATTGCTACTAGTAGATGTCGAAGATTCAGTTGATTCAGACGAACTTGATTCAACAACGCTCTCTTCTTTTTTTGCTACATCTGGAAAGAAGTACTGATACATCAGTTTAACTTGCTTTAGATTATCTCTGATAAAACGAAAGCCAAGTAAAGAAAGACCGTTCTGGTTTCTATATCCATTGATGAATAAATCAACTGCACTTATTTTTTCGTCAAGGGCAATAATCGTATTAAAGTTGTCTATCAAACGCTGTTTATTAGATTGCAACTTAGCGACAAATTCTGACTTGGTCTTTTCGAGTTTTCCTGACTTTTGGTCTGATAAATAGTCACTAAAAGTATAATCATCTAAAAGCGGAAATTGCATTAATGGGATATTGATTAATCCAGAGTTAGGGCTATCACCCGTAAACTGCTCTAATGAACGAGTTTGATTCTCGCAATGCTTTATCGCAACTTGATCTGACTCAAGTTTTGCAACTTTCTTTTCTGGTAACTTTGGATGAATATTGTCAGTGAGTTTGTTTAGAGCAAATAAAAAATCATCTAGTCCTTCATTTAGTGCTGAAAGATTTTCTTTTTTATAGGCTAATGCGGATAACCACCAAACAAAAACCTCAATATCACGAGCGTCTTCTTTTAGTGTAACTGCACAAGCTTGCTGCAGTTTTTCCCAGTCCTCACGATTTTCCCGTTGAAGATCTAAGTCTTGTGCAGAAGTTGGTGTTTCAAATAATTTACGTAAGCTTGATTGAGCTACATTTAATAGATTTCTAAGTTCACGAAACTTAGTTCGTTCCTCTCTTAAATATATCCCAGCGTCTAACTCAGTGTCGTCGGTATAGAGCAACATAAAAGTTTAGACTCGTCCCTATTTCTTTATTATTTATTCTAAGGATTATTTTGGAGCATAATTGAATAAAGTCAAGGTTAGTTTGACCTAGTTAGCACACCTCCAACCTCTAATATTTTATTATTAAAACAAGGTTTTCACGGTTTTTATACTATTTTGAATTGGAGGAAATTTGCTCTGTTTTAAACAATTTAAAATTTAATCCCCTAATACCAATCAAGGTTAAAAATGCTTGCTACTTTAGAAATTTTGAAAGCTGACAGCTATAGTTATTACAACCAGCCAATCGCTTTTGGCTAGTTCCTTTTAAATCACCAATTTTAAAACAAAATAGGGAACCAAGTTAAAGAAAACAACCAATACTTTATAAAACGCAAAATACTGCACGTAGAGCAGATTCAAAGATTTATGTTCAACATTAAAAAGTTGACTATGAATCGTTACAATCGATTGTCTAAATAGTAATAATAACACCGCACTGACACTTAATATAATCAGATTAATAACTGTTGCCCAACCTAAAAAACTAACAATTTGCTCACTCGACATAATAGTTCTTCCCTTTTAATTCATTGTTTTAAACTAATTGTAGGTTTATTTCATCACAATACCTTACTAGCCTTTAGAGTAAAACAGTGATACTTATTTTAGAAAAATAAAATGGTAGTGATTTTAGATACTTTATTTTTTCGTAGTTACTGATATAGTACTGTATAAAACAACAGTTAAGAAGGTGCGAAATGGCCGTTGAGGTATGTTACAAAGTAGTTAGGGATGGAGTGGAACGTATGACATTTACATCAAAGAAAGATGCTGACGCATATGACAAAATGTTAGATATCGCTGAAGCACTTGAAACCATGTTAGGTGAAGTTGATGTTCCACTTAGTGAACAACAAAATGAAGCGTTAGCGCTAGAAATGGCGAAACGCAAAGACCAATTTATTGCAGCGTTGAAAGGTGGTAAACCTACCCCGCCAAATAATAAAGCAAAAGTTACTGACATTAAGAAAGTCAGTTAATAAAAAAGCCACCCAATCGGGTGGCTTTTTTATTCTCATCAATTTTACTTGATTACGGTTGCTACGGCATCTGCAAAGTAATTGATGTTTGCTTTGCTCACTCCAGCAACATTAACGCGGCTTGAACCAACGATATAAATTGAATACTCTTTTTGTAAGCGTTCGATTTGTTCCGGCGTAATACTCAAGAAAGAAAACATACCATGCTGCTTTTCAATAAATGAAAAATCCTGTGCAACACCTCGGCTATGAAGCGCTTCAACAATGGTACTACGTAATCCATTAATACGATTACGCATTTCAGCTAATTCCTGATGCCACTCCGCTGTCAGCTCTTCACTGCCAAGAATCGTATCAACAATCGTTGCACCATGTGCAGGTGGCATCGAGTAAATACTGCGAACCACACTTAACAGCACTGAGTTGGCAATATCAGCAACCGCGCTTGATTCAGAAATAATCGAACATGCACCAATACGTTCACGGTATAAACCAAAGTTTTTAGAACATGACGAACAAATAATCATTTCATCAACAGTTGCAGCAAGTAATCGAAGGCCCGCTGAATCATCTTCTAGGCTGGTACCAAAACCTTGATAAGCAATATCCACTAAAGGTGTAAAACCTACTTCTTTAGCAAGGTCAGCAACTTGTTGCCATTGCTCAGCATTTAAGTCCATGCCACTTGGATTATGACAACATGCGTGAAGTAAAACGATATCACCTTTAGGTACCGTTTTAAGTGTCGCCATCATCTCGTCAAACAATAAGCCCTTATTTTCGTAATCGTAATATGGGTATTCTTTTACCGTTAAGCCCGCAGCTGAAAATAAGCCAATGTGATTAGCCCATGTTGGTGTTGTTACCCAAACACTTGCCTGCGGGTTTGCTTTTGCAATAAATTCTGCCGCAACACGCAGTGCCCCTGTACCACCTGGTGCTTGAGCAGTTCTTACACGGTTTGCTAAAAGCGCCGGATGTTCGCCAAGCAGAAGAGACTCCATTTTTGCACAAAAACCTAAGTCACCAGCCAAACCGATATATGACTTGCTTGTTTCGTTTTCTAAGCGAAATTTTTCTGCTTTTTTTACACAGCTTAGAATTGGCGTATCACCTTCTTCGGTTTTATAAACACCTACGCCTAAGTCGATTTTATTTGGATTTGTATCTTGGCGGTATTTAGCCATCAAACCTAAAATTGGATCCGTTGGTAGTGGCTTTAAGTTTGCAAACATAATTATCTCTTAAATTGAATGTTTTTGTGGGATGAAGCCGTAGCTTACCACACTCTTAGTTTTGAAGAAGTATCTAAAGAAAATTTCATAACATGAATGTTTATAATTTTTTGCTTTAGATTATTCAGGTAAGTAATTGGGGACTACTTCACATACCGCTTGAAAAAGCGCTAATGCATCCTGATGAAATACATCGTTCTCAAATGCTTCAGCGTCAATAATACCTAACACCTCACCTGCCTGAGAAAAGTGTGGCAAACACACTTCAGACTTAACCGCAGGATCGCAAGTATAATACTCTCCACCATTTGCAATGTATTGCTCAACATTATTAATAACACGACCTTGTCCATTTAATGCAACAAACGCATTGTTACTAATACGCGCATAGTTTTCATCAACTGGAAAAAGAGGACGGCTTGGATTACCGAAATAAGCGAGTTTAAGTAATTGTGTTATTCCCTCTACTTGACGCGATTGATAAATACCAAACCAGTCGACTAAGTTTTGCTGCTCGACAAATTTAACAATGCTTGTCAAGGCAGCAAGTGAGCGTTTGTTTGCATCATTTGGCTCAACAAACTCATTTAACTTAAATGGCGCTTCTTGTAACTGCCCAAACAAACTACAGCTCCCGCCTTCGCCTAACTCAGGGATCAAATACTGCCATTCAACCAGTTCAATATTTGCACGTTTAATTTCACTTTCGATTAACTCGCGAAACTCCGTAACTTTAGCAGGATCCAACTTATAACTTGTAAAATCTATCAATTTAGCCATCCAAACATCTAAACCTCTTTGAGAGAATAGAGTTTATAGCTCTTTTATTATGTTTTGCAAGTAAAGATTAACTGTGTACTAAAGAATAAGAGACGGTTATTTGATTTCCACATTCATTGAGTTCAACAGACTCTGCAATTTCTTTTATCAAACCAAGCCCTCTGCCATGGAAGTTATCATCATCATTTACATGATGTTTGATAAACCCATCACCTGAGTCTGTTATCGTAAAACAAATTTTTGGCTGTTCGGGAAGGTAATTAATATCGAGGGTTATTTTCCCTTCTGCAAGCGCTGATAATCGCTCGGCGCGCAGTTCATAGTATTGGCAAAACCCTTCATCGCTATCTTTTAAACCTGACTCTAAACCCAAAACACCATGCTCTAAGGCATTATTAAAGGTTTCTGAGATCAGTAAGAATAAATTAGAGCGATGCTCTGAACATCCCTTCATTGCACAGATCATTTCAACAACATCTAGGACAGGATCGGTATTTTTTAAGTGATCGGCATCCAGAGTCATAGAGATATTTAATGGAGTGCTTAAGTATTCATCACTGAGTTGCGGAGTTATTGGTGATGGCTTACATTTTATCAACGCTAAGCTGAGGTCATCTTGCTGGTCCTGTTTTCCTGTGAAACGTTTAACAGAATCTACTATCGAGCCTAGCTCTGTAAAAGTAGGCGCAGATACTTTCTTTAGTAGGCGTTCTTCGCCAAAGAACTCTCCTCGATTATTTTCTGCTTCAATTACGCCATCAGTATACAGAAAAATCTTATCGTCTAATTCAGTTTCAATGTAAACAGTGTCACGTTCAAATTCAAACTCATCCAGAATACCCAACGCCATGTGCCTTGATGTCAGCTTTTGCTTAACTTGGCCATCTTTACTCAGCAAGAAGCCATCGGGCAATCCGCCCAACCAAGCCGAAAAAGATCGACCTGAGCTATTAATTTCAATGATACTTGCTGCACAAAACATGTTGCCGGGTAATAAATCATATAGGGTGTGATTAAGTTCTGCTGCAATGTCTCCTATAGACAAACCTTTTTGTGTCATCGAATAAAAGATTTTTGACGCAGGAAGTGCCCCCATTGCAGCAGCGAGGCCATGCCCTGTGAAATCCCCCATCAAGACATACACTCCGCCAGTACAACTCGGCGCCATTAAAAATATATCACCGTTAAACATCGATGCAGGAGACAGATTAAACTCAATCAGTTCTGGCAATAAAAAGCGATTTTCTAAGGCGTTATCAAAAATGTGCTCGACCAGTTCATGTTCACGTTCGGTATGAAGTTGGTAATAAGCGAGTTCACGATTTTGCTTATATGTTTTTTTGCTAAGCTCTCGTGTTCGGGCGTGAGCTTTGATTTTGGCTGATAAAATAACTTTGTCGAACGGTTTATTTAAAAAATCATCGCCACCGACTTGCAAGCACTTTTCAAGGCTGCTTTTGTCATCGAGTGCTGTGATAAAAATGATAGGCAGATATACTTCAGCGGATTTTGCTTTTAAAAGTGGCGCTACTGCAAAGCCATCCATCTTTGGCATTACAACATCAAGCAATACTAAGTCAGGGTTAAACTCATCAAATACTTGTAACGCTTTTTCCCCATCCTCGGCTAGAGCAACTTGATGTTGCTCTTGCTCAAGCATGAAACGTAAAAGATTTCGATTTAACTCTTGATCATCAACAACCAATATCTTCATTGGCTAATCAATCAATATCAAATTTCTTATCAAAACGCGAAATTTGCAAAATCTTTTTAATCTGAGGTCTGCAATTAGCAATGTGTATGCCGCTAACAGAATCCCCTAGAGACTTTTTCATGTTGAGCAGCATGCCTAGCGCAGAGCTATCCATATATTCAGTTTCTCGTAAATCGATAATCACTTTAGGTACACCGGTACCGACGTCTGCGTAAGCACTTCTAAATGATTGTACTAAGTTGAAATCAAATTTCCCCTTGATTTCAATCGTAAATAATTTGCCATCTGGCGAAAGAGCCTTATTCAAACTCATTTAATTCTCCTTGGAATGTCCAAATGCATTGCTAATTTCACGCCATTCACTTTATTTAAATTAAGTATCTAACTCGCTAATTTGCAAATAATAACTGAAAAAAATCTAAAAAAAGATAGCGCAGATAGTTTATTTAAAAAATATGATAAACTGGCATCATAAAAAATTACGTGGATTTAGTATGTCAGACTCAAATTTGGTTTACTCAACAGAAAGTGGTCGTATTAATCAGCCCAAAGAAGCGCCTGAACTCGATGTTAAGTTATTCAAAGATGGTTTTATCCGTATTGAAAAACAAACAAAGGGTAGAAAAGGCAAAGGTGTCATGCTCGTGGTAGGTATTGACCCAACAGCACATGATTTAAAAAAGCTAGCAAAGCTACTTAAATCAAAAATGGGACAAGGTGGTGCGGTTAAAGAAGGGGTTATTGAAATCCAAGGCGATGACAGAGAAAAGTTAAAAGGTCTGCTTGAACAACAAGGTTTCAAAGTAAAAATTGCCGGTGGTTAAAGCATAAGGGAGAGATGCAATATCTCTCCCTCTTAGTAAAACGACTAAAACTAAAAGCCATTCCCTTGAATTTTATCCACCATTAATGAGATTTCGTGCTCAGGTACAGGCTTACTGTAGAAATACCCTTGCACGACTTCGCAATTATTAATTTTTAAGAAATCAATCTGCTCTTCACTTTCAACACCTTCTGCAACGAGCTCTAGGTTCAGTTTTTGTGCCATTGCTATGATTGCTGCGGTGATTTCCATGTCATTACTGTCTTCAGGAATATCCTTAATAAATGAGCGATCAATTTTCAGAATATCGAGAGGGAAACGTTTTAGATAACTGAGTGATGAATAGCCAGTACCAAAGTCATCAATCGATAATGAGACACCTAATGCCTTCAATTGATGCATCTGCTTAATTGACCCTTCAACATCCCCCATAAGCATACTTTCTGTAAGTTCTAAGTGAATTCGCGCTGCATCAATGCCTGTTTTAGCGATGACTTTTTCTAACAGCGGGATAAGGCTCGTGTCTTTGAATTGACGTGCTGACAGATTAATCGAAATATTACTGCCATGGTCTTTTAATGCCATTCTCTGGGCAAAAGCACAAGACTCCCATAACACCCACTCTCCTAATTCGACAATAAGACCTGTCGCCTCAGCAATCGGTATAAACTTGTCCGGAGCTATGTAACCCAATGTTGGGTGATGCCATCGAATGAGAGCTTCAAAACCAACAATTTGTTCGTTATTGATGTTAATTTGAGGCTGATAATAAAGTTCAAATTGTTGTTCTTTAATACCAATTCGTAATTCATTCTCGATGAACAAGCGTTCTTTCGCAGCAGCATCAAGGGTATCGTTATAGAAATAATAAGTGTTCTTACCTAATGCTTTTGCTTCATACATGGCAAGATCAGCATGCTTTAACAATACATCTTCTTCAGGGCTTTGTTCAGATGCCATCGTAATACCGATACTGGCACTGACGATCACTTCATTACTGCCAAGACGAATTGGTTGACTTAAGGTGTTTTGAATCGTTAATGCCACATCTGCCGCTTGATCACGGTCATTAATGCCACTTAACAAAACAGCAAACTCATCACCACCTAGACGCGCGATAGTATCCTCAGCTCGAAGGCGTTTCTGTAGACGCTGTGCCACCTCAAGTAAAAGTTGGTCACCAGCATCATGACCTAGCGTATCGTTTATTCGTTTAAACTCATCCAAATCAAAATAAAACAGCGCAAATGAATAGTGTCCACGTGATGCAAGTGCTAATGATTTTTTTAACTGCATGCGAAATAGCGCACGATTCGCAAGGCCCGTTAGTGTATCATAGTACGCCAATTGCTCCATTTTGCGCTGGCTTTCTTTTACAAAAGAAATATCCTGTGCGGAAGCAACGTAACTGTATACTTTATGATTATCATCACGAATTGGTGAAACTGATAGCGATACCCACAACGCACGTTTGTCAGTGTTATGTAAGAGCGTATCCCCTTTCCAATGATGGCGTGCCAATAAATCCTGAACGATATCCTCAACCAAAATCATCATATCTGGCTCCATAAGAACCAGTAATGGCTGCCCAATAAAATGATCTTTTTCGAACCCTGTCATTTCAATTAATTTAGGGTTTACGTATTCGATATTTAAATGTTCATCGGTGATAACTACTGCCGAGCCAGAGAATTCAACTGCCTTAGATAAACGACGAGCACGTTGTTCCGCCACCTCTTTTTCAGCAAGTTCTTGGCGTAAGTCACCCATGGTTTTTTCAAGCTTGCCCGCCATCGCACCAAATTCAAAATTTAGTAAGCCGATTTCGTCTTTATTAACGGCAAGTTTTTGTGCCGTTTCGAATTGCCCTCTAGCCACTTCACGTGAGCTAGAAACTAATGCTTTGATGCGTTTAATAACTAGATGAGAAAGCGTCTGATGCAACAAGAGTACAACAAGTACTGCATAGAGAATAAACAAACCAAAGAATTTAACTTCTATCTCGTCAATCGCAGAAAGTGCTTCGGAATGTGTTTTATAAACACCAATATACCAATCAAAGTCGCTAAACTTTTGAATGCTGAAGATGTGTTTACTGTCATCAATCGAAAACTCACCTTGTGATTCATTTCGGTTATTCGCTAATAAACTGTCAATTTGACTACGCAGCTCAACAGGTAATTGATTTTTTGTATCGAGCTCGTCATTCATTGTGCCGCCGATACGCGTAATAATATCAGTTTTACCTTCAAACTGAATTATTTGCCCTGCGCTGTTTAATACAAATAGTTTTGCATCGCCCACTTTGTCTGGAAACATCGCTTGTAACTTTGGCAGTTCAATATCACTGCCAGTGATACCTTTAAACTCACCGCCATAGTGCAATGGCACGATTAAGCTAATAACCCAGCGCTCCCAAATATCATCGTAATAAATGGGTGTCCAAGATGCCTCTAAGTTAGGGTTAGCTTGAGGTGTACCTATCTCATAAAAAACGTCTTGCCTAAAATCATGATTTGCCGGCACATTTAAAGCCCAATTAGGGGGAGAGATTCGAATAAAGCGGTCTTGGCTTATAAAATAATAGTTGAAGAATGTTTCGTCAGTTAAAATGGGGGCGAGTTGCGACCAAACCTGCTCTGTTTGGGCAAAAATTCGTTTGTATTCGTGGCTATAGTTTTGCTGAGGTAAAAAGGCAGCTGAGCGAACACCCGCAACATTGGTACTTGAAGAACTGCGTATGCTGCCATCTTTACCAAAGACTAACTTGCTCGGCACAACTTTTTCTGCCAGTGCTTTTTCTGAATATAGCGCTTCGGTTACAATGGTGTTGGCATCAACAGCAATGCGTTTTTTCTCATCTAATAAGTTCTCAAAACGTTCGATAAACGGTTTTGAAAGCTCAGTAAGCACACCATATTCTTCGAAAAGTAATTGTTTTCGCTCAGACTTAACCATCAAGTAGGCAGCGGTTAATCCTGCAATCAAGCAAATCGCCGATATTAATATGGATAATTTAGCGCTTAAAGCATTAAGACCAAAACTCGCATCCAAATGTTTAGAGTTCACAATGTAACCTTACTTCTGCTGCAACTCGTTTTTTATTCTGATTTGAACTATAAAAGAATCTAATCAATTTCTACACCTTTTTTTAGGTTTAATAGCAAAAAGCCATAATAAATAATGATAAATTTGATTTTGAAACAAGATACCCACATTTAACGGTTGACTTTGCCATCACTTATTCCTACATTCGGGTTATGAACAGATTAATTTTTAACTTTAGCTTTTTTTTTCACCATCCGTAACTCGGGAGGCGACTTTATTGTGAAAAAGCTTAAGTCAAACTAAACCTCCCACTGGGAGGTTTTTTTTTGCAATTGGGAATGAGGAAAATAAAATGTCCAATGCGCTTGAGTCCCTTCGTAGGGATATCAATGAAATAGACTCGGAGTTGTTAGTCTTATTGGCTAAAAGACGTCGCGTCAGTCATGGAGTTGTTGAATATAAAATCGCAAACAACAAACCTATTCGTGATGAACAACGAGAACAAGCTCTGCTTGAAAAGCTAATTAGTTACGGCAGTTCACTGGGGCTTGATGGCTATTATGTAAATCGGGTTTTTCAAACCATTATTGAAGATTCGGTATTACACCAACAGGCGATGCTGCAACAAAACTTAAACCCTGAGCTGCATACAGAAACAAATCGTGTGGCTTATTTAGGGGGGCAAGGGTCTTACAGCCAACTAGCTTGTCATAAGTACTTCAGTCGTCGTCCTGGCAAGCTGGTTGAGCTTGGCTGCAGTAGCTTCAATGAAATCACAAACAAAGTTGAGACTGGTCAAGCTGACTTTGGCCTATTGCCCATCGAAAATACCTGCTCAGGCAGTATTAATGAAGTATACGATTTATTACAACACACTCAGGTGTCTATTGTTGGCGAACTAACACAAGCGGTTGAGCACTGCTTAGTGGCAAGCCCAGGTGTCGCTATTGAAGATGTGACGAAAATATACGGTCATCCTCAACCATTTGCTCAATGCAGCCAATTTATTAGTAATTTAAGCGGTGTTCAACTTGCTTATAGTGATTCAACGTCAACGGCTTTAAAACAGGCTTCTGCGGATGGTTCTGGCGCTGCAATCGCCTCTGAAGACGCGGCTCGTAAAGCAGGTCTTGCAGTATTAGAAGCCGACCTTGCAAATCAAAGTCATAACCATAGTCGTTTTATTGTTGTTGCACGTAAAGCTGTTAAGGTATCTAAACAGATCCCTACTAAAACAACATTAATTATGGCAACTAAGCAGTCTGCAGGTGCGCTTGCTGACGCGCTAATGATTTTCAAACAACATAATATCAACTTAGTTAAGCTTGAATCTCGCCCTGTTCCCGGCAATCCATGGGAAGAAGTATTTTATGTCGATTTAGAGGCAAACATTGATATGCCTGAGGTGAGAAATGCCCTTGACGCATTAAAAGAAGTGACAGCGTATATTCGTATTTTAGGCTGCTATCAAAGTGAAACCTTAAGTGCGGTAAACGTTACAACGGAATAATAAAAGGGGCTTACCGCCCCTTTTTTTAATAATCTAAGACTTTTGCGTCATTCGCTTTACTCAATAATGCTTTACTTTGACTTAAAAAAGTACTGGCAGAATCTGAAAAAAACGTTTTCGCTAATGCAAAGTCATCGATTAATCCCGCCTTATTATTTTGTTTTAATTTTTCAAATGTTTGTTGAAACACTTCACAATATTCTTTCATTAATGGTGCCACATCATCAAATTGCGCCAGCATAATGTCACTATACAATTCTGGTGATTGTGCAAATAATCGCCCTACCATCATTAATTCTAAATGATAAATAGGTGAAGAACAGGATTCTATTTCTTCCAGGCTATGACTTTGTTTTGCTAAGAACTGACCATAAACAAATGTCGTTAAGTGACGCATAACCTGCACGATTTGCATCGCTTCGTCATGCTTTTTGGCATCCATTGCCACTAAATTACACCCCCATACGGTAAGTTGTTCAAGCAATGCATTGGCTACATCGCAAGGCTTATCCTGACAAACAACAACCGTTTGTTTCACCCAGTGTGGAATGTCTGGACCAAACATTGGGTGTAATGCTAACACTGGTCCTTGATGATGTTTTTCCATCGCCTTTAGAGGCGATGATTTGACACTTGTTATGTCAACAAGCAAGCATTCAGGGTGGAGTTTAGGTAACGCGGCAATCACTGATTCAACAGCATGAATTGGCACAGAAATAATTACACAACGCGCACTGGCAAGTAAGCTTTCTTTGTCCGCTTGATTATCTGTATCTAGCACATTTACCTGATAGCCAGAGCGCTCTAATTGACGTTTAAATAACTGGCCCATTGCACCTTTACCACCGACAATCACAACTGGAGACAATTGTGGCGCCACACATGCCAGGCCAAGCTGTTGATTCTGATATGACTCGCGCATTAGCCGACGAAGTACATCTTCAATTAACTCAGGGCTAACGCCCGCTTTTGCAGCCTCTTTGCGACGAGCTTCAATTAACGCTGTTTCTCTAGCTGGCACATAAACAGGTTGACCTTGCTGTTGTTTATAAGCACCAACTTGAGCTGTAATCTGATTCCGCTTTGCAAGTAATTCAACAAGTTGCCTATCACAATCATCAATTTTCTCTCGAAGGGCTTGTAATTCGCTCATTTTGTAAACCTATATGTACAGCAAGTAAATATTTATATACACAATATTACCAAGCTTAATCACTTAGGAAAAGCCTTACATAGCGATAGTTTAGATAACTTTGCTATTAGCAATACTCAAGGAGTTTAGGTTAACACTGATTAATTCATTGGCGAGAAAAGAAGGTAAGTTAACAATTCAATAAGGAATTGCGTGCTTAGGAGTTACATTGTCAGAGCAAATAATGCATTTTGAAAAATGATAACTGAATTTTGAACTCAATTTAGCGGACTTGAAAACAAAACAGGCTGAGCAAAAGCTCAGCCTGTTTAGATTCTGAAAGTTCAGATACGTATTAGTTAAGTTTTTCTTTAATACGCGCAGACTTACCAGAACGCTCACGTAGGTAGTAAAGCTTAGCACGACGTACTGCACCGCGACGCTTGCGCTCGATGCTGTCGATTAGTGGGCTGTGTGTTTGGAAAACACGCTCTACACCTTCGCCGCTTGACATCTTACGTACTGTGAAAGAAGAGTGAAGACCACGGTTACGCTTAGCGATTACCACACCTTCAAACGCCTGTAGACGCTCTTTGTTACCTTCTTTAACACGTACTTTAACAACTACTGTATCACCAGGGCCGAACTCTGGTACGTCAGATTTAAGTTGCTCATCTTCAAGCACTTTAATAATATTTTGGTTTACTTTTGCCATTATATTTCTCACATTTCCTAGGAGTAACTGTCTTCTAGCCACAAGCATCATGTTCTTGCTGAAATTCAGCAAGTAATGTTGCTTGCTCCTCAGTCAGAGCTAGGTTTCGCAACAAGTCCGGACGTCTAAGCCAAGTTCTACCCAACTGTTGCTTTAAGCGCCAGCGGGCGATTTCTTTATGGTTGCCACTGAGTAATACAGCGGGTACCTGCTTGCCATCCAAGTTTTCTGGCCGAGTATAATGAGGACAATCTAATAAGCCGTCAGAAAATGAATCCTGCTCGGCAGACTGGTTGTGGCCTAACACACCTGGCACTAATCGAGATACTGAATCGATTAATGTCATTGCAGCGAGTTCGCCACCGGATAATATAAAATCACCAATTGACCATTCTTCGTCAATGTGTGACTCAATTAGCCGCTCATCTATACCTTCATAACGACCTGCCACTAGAATCAACTTTTTGTGGTTTGCAAGTTCTTGCGCCCCTTGTTGATCTAGCTTTCTACCTTGTGGTGATAGATAGATTACCTTAGCCCCTTCACCCGCTGAAGCTTTCGCATCATCGATGGCATCTCGCAATGGTTGTACCATCATTAGCATACCAGGGCCACCGCCATATGGGCGGTCGTCTACAGTTTTATGCTTATCATAAGCATAATCACGCGGACTCCAACAGTTAAAATCGATTAAACCGTTTTTAACTGCACGACCAGTAACACCTTGCCTTGTTACCGCATCAAACATTTCGGGGAACAGCGAAATAACACCGAACCACATGTGTGCTTGTTGCGACATTTAAAAACTAGGATCCCAGTCTACGGTAACTTCTTTTGCGTCTAAATCCACCTTTAACACTACGCTCTCGGTTAAGTATGGAATTAAACGTTCACCTTTTCCAAATCCATCATTAGGGTTAGCTTTAACCACTAAAACATCATTAGAACCTGTTTCTAGCATGTCATCGACTTTACCTAAGTCGTAACCTTTGTTGGTTACAACAGATAAACCGATGAGGTCACGCCAATAAAACTCACCATCAGGTAAGTCTGGCAATTGTTCTTCAAACACAGCGATTTCAGCATTTGTTAGTACATTTGCTTGGTCACGGTCTTCAACACTTGCCAACTTGGCGATAAAACCTTTGTTGTGACGACGCCAGTCGACCACTTCAACGGTTTGCCAGTTTCCTTGTTGCCCTATCAACCATGGGCTGAAATCAAAGATCCCTTCGGGATCATCAGTAAATGAATGAACCTTAAGCCAACCCTTAATGCCGTAAGGGGCGCCGAGTTTGCCTGCTATAAATTTGGCTTGCTCTTGACTCATGGTTACATTACGCCTATTAAGCCGCTTTACGAGCGTCTTTAACTAACTTAGCTACGCGATCTGAAAGACCTGCACCTTGACCTACCCAGTGATCAACACGAGCAAGATCTAGACGAAGTGATTCTTCTTGACCACGAGCTAGTGGGTTAAAGAAACCTACTTTCTCGATGAAACGACCATCACGCGAGAAACGGCTATCCGCAACCACGATTTGATAGAATGGACGCTTTTTAGCGCCGCCACGTTGCAAACGAATAGTTACCATACCGTCCTCTACATAGATTGATTGATTTCATTAACATAAAAACTAATTTCACTTCCCTAACGGGAAGCCCGAGAATTGTACGAATTTTTACTCTGATTGCAAGCTAAAATGCACTCTTTTGGCGAGTTTATGGCTAGTGGTGAATGACTGGTTAATAAAAAAGCACCAAATAGGTGCTTTTTTAACAAATAAATGAAGTTTAGAACTTCGGGCCACCCATCATACCCGGCGGCATCATGCCCTTCATATTGCGCATCATTTTCATCATGCCGCCTTTGCCTTTCATTTTCTTCATCATTTTTTGCATCTGAGTAAATTGCTTAAGTAGCTTATTTACGTCCTGTACCTGAGTACCTGAACCTGCGGCAATACGCTTCTTGCGAGAACCTTTAATAATATCAGGACGCTCACGCTCTTTCGGCGTCATTGAGTTGATAATCGCTTCCATCTGATTAAACGTTTTATCGCCAACTTGATCTTTTACTGCATCAGGTAAGTTTGACATGCCTGGTAGCTTATCAAGCATCCCCATCATACCGCCCATGTTTTTCATTTGGCGTAATTGATCAGCGAAGTCTTCCAGCGTGAAGCCATCACCTTTCATGACCTTCTTCGCCATTTTCTCAGCTTTCTCTTTGTCGACTTTCATTTCGACTTCTTCAATCAGAGAAAGTACATCACCCATACCTAAAATGCGTGACGCAACACGATCTGGATGGAATGGCTCCAGTGCATCGGTTTTTTCACCGACACCAATAAATTTAATTGGCTTACCTGTGATATGGCGAATAGACAGTGCAGCACCGCCTCGCGCATCACCATCTGTTTTCGTTAGTACGACACCAGTTAGCGGTAATGCTTCATCAAATGCTTTTGCCGTATTCGCTGCATCTTGACCAGTCATGGAATCAACAACAAAGAGTGTTTCGACTGGCTTAATCGCACCATGTAGCTCAATGATTTCTTCCATCATCTCATTGTCTACGTGTAAACGACCGGCTGTATCCACAATCACGACATCAATGAATTTCTTTTTGGCGTGATCAATTGCACCATTCGCAATATCAATCGGTTTCTGTGAAATATCACTTGGGAAGAATTCCACACCCACTTCGTTAGCAAGAGTTTCTAGCTGTTTAATCGCCGCTGGACGATAAACGTCAGCACTTACAACTAGCACTGATTTCTTTTTACGCTCTTTTAGGAATTTAGATAGTTTGCCTACACTGGTTGTTTTACCTGCACCTTGCAGGCCTGCCATCATAATCACTGCTGGCGGTTGCGCCGCTAGGTTAAGCTCTTCGTTTGCTTCACCCATGGCTTTTTCTAGTTCTTCACGAACAATTTTAATAAAAACCTGACCTGGGCTTAAACTCTTTATGACTTCGACACCTACAGCACGTTCTTTAACTGTTTTTACAAATTCACGCACTACCGGTAAGGCTACGTCCGCTTCAAGTAGCGCCATGCGCACTTCGCGCAGCGTATCTTTAATATTGTCTTCAGTTAATCGGCCTCGACCGCTGATATTTTTCAGGGTTTTACCAAGGCGTTCCTGTAAGTTCTGAAACATTCACGTTAATCCAAACTAGTATTTTGCGAGAATTATACCTAAGAAACAGGAATAAAAAAGGCTTACACTGCGTTACATCAGTTATTTCACACCTTGGGCTAGGCATTTACGGATTGATAAAATACAATGAGGTAAAAATTTTAATCAAAATCGATTTATAACAAGGTCATGAATTTAATTGTTTTAACTGTTATTGCGAGCCTTTTTTATAGCTTTTCAACCTTTCATGTGGTGACTAAGTTATTTGATAAGCGCGGCCCAAATCAAAAAAAGACTTTGTTACTGAGTACTGTAGCCATTTTGCTTCACCTTGCTGTACTGGTAAATTCGATTTTTACTGATAGTGGCCAAGATCTTAGTTTTGCTAACGTTGCATTATTAATATGCTGGTTGATTGTGGTCTCGGTTACAACGGTATCGTTACGCTTTCCTGCAACACTGTTACTGCCAGTAGTATATGGCTTTGCTGCTATTTTATTGATTGCCAGCTTATTTATCCCGCATCATGTCATTTTACAATCCGTCAACTTTGAATTGGGATTGGTGTCGCATATTTCACTGGCGTTCATGGCCTACTGCGTACTCATCATTGCGACTTTGTATGCGATTCAGTTTTATTTTATTAACCGCCGCTTGAAACAAAAAGACATGTCAATTGTAACAAGCCACCTACCACCACTTATGCTAGTTGAAAGACAACTCTTTCATTTAGTATCAATGGGAACATTATTACTTACATTTGCCTTAGCGTCTGGCTTTATCTTTATCGATGATGTGTTTGCAAAAGGGTATGTGCATAAAACAGTACTGTCACTTTTTGCTTGGGTATTATTCGTAGCGGTAGCTTGGGGCCATAAATACCGTGGCTGGCGAGGAAAAAGTAGTGTCATAACAACAATATGTGCAGCAACTTTACTTACCCTAGCTTATTTTGGTAGCCGCTTTGTACAAGAAGTCATCTTAGGTAAGTTCTGATACTTAATTAATCTACTAATAGATACTTGACTAATAATGTTAACTAGGGGTTAATACCCTTTCGACTGTTTTAAAAGGAACCCTCATTGGACGCCATATCGACGAGTACTTTATTCATCATTCTTGGTGTATTAATACTACTTTCAGCGTATTTTTCTAGCTCAGAAACGGGCATGATGTCGATAAATAAATATCGCCTACGCCATTTAGAAAAACAAAATCACAAAGGCGCAAAGCGCGTTAGCAAACTTATCCAGCGTCCAGACCGATTAATTGGTGTAATCCTAATTGGCAATAATTTAGTTAACATTGGTGCTGCAACTGTAGCTACCATAATTGCTAATCGCTACTTTGGAGACGTATGGGGGCCTGTAATTAATACCGTAGGTTTAACCTTCGTTATTTTAATATTTGCAGAAGTTACTCCTAAAACCCTTGCTGCACTCTACCCTGAGAAAGTCGCATTTCCAAGTTCAGTTATCTTAAAGTATTTATTGAAGCTCAGCTTGCCCTTTGTTGTTGGTCTAAATTGGATAACTAACGGAATTTTGAAACTTTTTGGTATTAGCACAGAAGAAATCGAAGAACATAGTTTAAGTAAAGAAGAATTAAAAACCGTTGTAAACGAATCAGCAGCGCTGTTGCCAGAACGCCATCAAAATATGTTGGTATCAATTTTAGACCTTGAACAAGTTAAAGTTGAAGACGTTATGGTGCCGCGTAACGATATTGTGGCAATTGATATAAATGATGACTGGAAGCTCATAATGCGCCAGCTAACTCACGCCCAACACACCCGCGTTTTACTATATCGTGAGAATATTGATGATACAGTCGGTTTTATTCATGCCCGCGATGCTCTTAGGCTTTTAACCAAAGAACAATTCACCAAAGCCACCTTGCTGCGTGCTGTGCGAGAAATTTACTATATTCCTGAAGGAACATCTTTGAATGTTCAGCTGCTTAAATTCCAACAAGCCAAGGAGCGTATTGGTATTGTGGTTGACGAGTATGGCGATATTCAAGGCCTGGTAACGCTTGAAGATATTCTTGAAGAAGTGGTCGGTGACTTTACCACCAGCATGACACCAACACTCAGTGAAAACGTTCACCCGCAACAAGATGGTTCATTCTTAGTTGATGGCAGTGCTAACGTTCGTGATCTTAATAAAGAAATGGATTGGGATTTCCCAACAGATGGCCCAAAAACGCTTAGCGGCTTAATTATCGAGTACTTAGAAGATATTCCAAGGGAGAAAGTAAGCATGCGGATTGCCGGCTACCCGATTGAAATAGTAGAAGTAAACGAAAATACCATCAAACTAGCACGCATCATGCCTGAGTTTAAGGAATAGGTTTCAGGTTTCAGGTTTCAGGTTTCAGGTTTCAGGTTTCAGGTTTCAGGTTTCAGGTTTCAGGTTTCAGGTTTCAGGTTTCAGGTTTCAGGTTTCAGCAGAAGTTTAAAACGGGAGCCAGCAAAATCTAAAACAGGCTTTAGCAATCATCTAAAACCTGTTTTCTGAACGCTGAAATCTCTTATTAACTGAATAGACGCTGTAGCCAGTTTTTATCTAATTCAGTTTCACATTTCTTTAACTGAACGCCATAGTTACCCGTGCGCACCTTTACTTTTTGCGCAGTTTTCATTAGCCAAGCTTTCTTTTTATAAGTTCCTCGACGGTAACCACCCCAGCCTTCGTGATAATTTAAATACTGGCCATAGGCATCCCATTTCGAGACACCATTAATTTTATGCGTGTTATAAACAAACCACCCCATAAAATCGATTGCATCACCAAAATCGTCTCGATCAGCTCCGCTATTACCACTTTTGTTCACATAATCATTCCAAGTGGGTGTTTTTGCCTGTGAGTAACCGTAAGCAGAGCTTGCACGGCCTGTTGGAATAAATCCAAGAAAATACTCCATCGGTGGTGCAGCATCATGCTTAAAAGAGCTTTCCTGGAACATCATGCTCATTAACAAATGTTTTGGCGCTCCCCATTTTTCTTGTGCATCTTTCGCATCGTAATACCAATCACGATGCTCAAAGAAGATATCGCAAATATTATTTGGGTTTTGTGGTGGCGGAGTGGCACAGCCCACTAGCGCACTCGCCAAAAAAATAGTCGTAATTTTTTTCATAATTAATTTGAACTTTAATGCCAAATACTTATCTGATTAAGTAAGCAAAACACATTGTTTCATCCCTGAAAGCGAAACGCGGCCATTAAGCCGCGTTTTTTATTACTTAAAGTAATCGTCTAAAAACTCAATAAAGCTCTTATCATCACTTTCTTCAATTTCTTTTTGTTTTTCATGCGACTCAACAGCATGTGCTGAAAAAACGCTTTCACCGAATACTTGGTAAGAATTAGCAAGCATCTTTTGCTTGTATTCAGTTGAAAGTTTTAACGCGTAATACCCATTATCTTCTTGGCTTTCGAGTAGTTCTGCCAAAAATTTACCTGAGTAGGTTAATTCCGGTTTTTCAACTGCTTGTGCAAATTTAGAAACAACATCACTGTATTGAGTTGTTTCAAATGCATCATCAAATAAGCTCGCTACCTTCTTAAGCTCGATAAAAATTGAGTCTGCCCAGCTTGAAAGTGTCTGTGCTTTGCCTTTATTAGACAACTCCAGACCTGGCTGACGACCTCGATTAACCACTAGGTCTAAGTTTGCTTGTGTTTCAATTTGCTCCTGCCATGCAAGATCTGGCGAAGGCTTAATTGCACAGTACAATAAAAACACATCTAAAAACTGAATTTGTTCTTTGCTGATGCCTACTTCTGAGAATGGATTTACATCCAGCGCGCGTACTTCAATATATTCAACGCCACCATCAGCAAGCGCTTCGCTTGGCGTTTGTCCTGACTGCGCATTTCGTTTAGGTCTGATTGGCGAATAAAACTCGTTTTCTATCTGTAAGATATTTTGATTAAGTTGTTTAGCAGGTTCATCTTTATAAGTACCAAATTGATGATACAAATCTGAGGTCATAGAGATGGCTTGTTTAAACCCTTCTAAATATTCTTCAAGACTATTATAGGTAACACGCAAACTTGATTGTGCACTGTTGGTATAACCTAAATCACCTAAACGTAATGATGTTGCGTAAGGCAGATAAAGGGTTCCTTTACCTAATGATTCAAATGGTAAATTTGTTTTGCGCCCACCTAAAAATGAGTTACAAAGGGCCGGTGATGCACCAAACAAATAGCTTATCAGCCATAATTCACGTTTAAAGTTTCGGATTAAAGCAAAATATTTTTCTGAAATATAATCGCCTAAAGGTGCACTATTACCGTCTATTTGTTGTAGCTTTTGCCAAAATTCTGTGGGAAAAGATAAATTAAAGTGCACTCCAGCAATAGCTTGCATCATGCTGCCGTAACGATTTTTAAGTCCTTGACGATACAGCGTTTTCATTTTACCGACATTTGAGGTGCCATAGTCAGCTAATCTAATTTCATCTTGGTCTTCGATAAAACATGGCATACTAAGTGGCCAAAGTTCTTCATTACCAATATTCGACAGCGTAAATTTATGAATATCTTCAAGTTGTGCAAGTGTTGTGTCGATATCACTACACGCAGGTGTAATAAACTCCAACAAGGATTCAGAGAAATCGGTCGTGATATAAGGATGCGTTAATGCACTTCCTAAGGCATTTTGATGAGATGTTTGTGCTAAGCGATTGCTTTCAATACGTAAACACTCTCGCTCAACACCGCGTTTGATACCTTTTAGTAGACCTGCTGAACCTTGTTCAGTCAAAGTGCTTAGTATCGAATCAATTGACGCTGTTTTCAAAAATTCAGTCCTCTTACAGCGAGACCTTACTAAGGTTTTCGCTTTTTCAATATCTTAACAATGTATGGTCAACATTGCGATACCTCAAGACTGAAGAATAAAATTAATCGTAACGAGATTTTAAGCGCCAACATTAAAGTATTTTTTAACTATCTAAAAGGACAATTAGATTAATAGCTTAGCCAAATAATCAAACAAAAAGGCAGTAGCCTTGAAGAAGAGCTTAGGCTATAGTTAAAAATACGTTCAGTTTGAGGAAATAACATTATGTACAGGTTAACTGTCATAACCCTGCTATTGGCTACAATCACCTGCTTTGCTAATAAATCGAATGCTAAACAGCTTACCGTTTATAGCTGGGTAGACGAAAAAGGGATTGCGCATTTTTCGTATGTTGAGCCAACACAAAAAACAGGTGTTCGTTCTTTCGAGCTTAAAGATCACTCTTCGTTTGGTGCAGAAAAAAGAAAACTAGAAATCGGACAAGACACTGTATCAGATGATGGCCCTGACCCTTTATTAACTCGTAAGAAAGAATATTGTGAAAACGCAAAGCATAACTTGAGTGTGTTAGAAAATTACGCTCAAGTGACACAATTTGACGAAAAAGGACAAGAAATTACCATTTCTGGTGATGAAAAAGAAAAATATAAAAAGCAAGCCAAGCAGCGTATAAAAGCGTTTTGTAATTAATTAAAAAACCACCCAATGGGTGGTTTTTTCTTGCTCGATGAATATTACTGAACCTTTATTACCATTTCGTTTTGTTGGCAATCTACAACAAATACGCTCCCTGACTTAAAATCTCCCGATAGCAATGTTTGCGCTAATGGGTTTTCAATTGTTTGCTGGATTGCACGTTTTAGTGGGCGCGCGCCAAACACAGGATCAAATCCTGCCTCTGCAATTTTATCTAAAGCTGCTTCAGTCAACTCCAACTTGAAGCCATTATCGAGTAGTCGCTGCTCAAGACGCAATAATTGGATTTGAGCAATATTCTTAATATGTTCCTGCGCTAATGGGTGGAAAACAACGGTTTCATCAATACGATTAATAAATTCCGGTCTAAAGTGCTGTCCAATAACCGACATCAACGTATTTTTAAGCCCTTGATAGTCATTATTACTCGCTTGCTCTTGAATTACATCTGAGCCTAAGTTGGAGGTCATGATAATTACAGTATTCTTGAAGTCGATTGTCCGCCCTTGACCATCCGTTAAGCGACCGTCGTCCAATACTTGAAGAAGAATATTAAATACATCAGGATGCGCTTTTTCTACTTCATCGAGTAATACTACTGAGTAAGGTTTACGACGAACTGCTTCGGTTAAATAGCCACCTTCTTCATAACCCACATAACCTGGGGGGGCACCAACAAGACGTGCTACAGAATGCTTCTCCATAAACTCCGACATATCAATGCGCACCATGGCCTCTTCCGTATCAAACATAAAGTTTGCCAGTGCCTTAGTTAATTCTGTTTTACCAACTCCAGTAGGGCCTAAGAATAAGAAAGAACCAATTGGACGATTAGGATCGGCAAGCCCTGCGCGTGATCGTCTTATGGCATTTGACACCGCAACCACAGCTTCATCTTGACCAACCACTTTTTCGTGTAGTTTACCTTCCATAGCAAGTAATTTATCGCGTTCGCCTTGCAGCATCTTGGCAACTGGAATACCAGTCCAACGAGACAAGATTTCGGCAATTTCATTTTCGCCCACTTTATTGACTAACAAGCTCATGTCCTGCATTTCAGCTTGCGACGCTAAATCCAGTTTACGTTCTAGCTCTGGTATACGGCCATATTGCAGCTCACTCATTCGCTGTAGGTCACTCGCTCGCCTTGCAACATCGAGGTCTAATCGAGCTTGCTCAAGTTCTGTTTTTATAACTTGCGTACCTTGCAACGATGCTTTTTCAGCATTCCACACCTCATCTAGCTCATTGTATTGACTATCAAGCAATTTAATCTGTGCTTGAATATCAGCTTGGCGAGACTTAGATGCCTCATCGGTTTCTTTCGCGAGTGCATTATCTTCAAGCTTAAGCTGGATAATCTTTCGTTCTAAGCGATCTAACTCTTCAGGTTTTGAATCAATTTGCATACGGATATGTGAGCCCGCTTCATCAATCAAGTCTATCGCTTTATCCGGCAATTGACGGTCACTGATATAACGATGCGATAACGTTGCTGCTGCAACAATCGCAGGATCAGTTATTTCTACCGTATGATGAAGTTCGTAGCGCTCTTTCAATCCACGCAAAATCGCTATGGTGTCCTCTACGCTTGGCTCTTCAACAAGCACTTTTTGGAAGCGACGTTCAAGTGCAGCATCTTTTTCAATATACTGGCGGTATTCATCAAGTGTTGTGGCACCAACACAATGAAGTTCGCCACGCGCTAACGCAGGCTTTAACATGTTGCCCGCATCCATGGCACCATCGGTTTTACCCGCACCCACCATTGTGTGAATTTCATCAATAAAAAGAATTACTTGCCCTTCTTCTTTGGCAAGTTCATTGAGAACTGATTTTAAACGTTCTTCAAATTCACCACGGTATTTAGCCCCCGCTACAAGCGCACCCATATCAAGTGATAAAACACGTTTATTTTTTAACCCTTCTGGTACCTCACCATTAATAATACGCTGTGCTAATCCCTCAGCAATTGCCGTCTTACCGACACCAGGTTCACCAATGAGTACAGGGTTATTTTTAGTACGGCGCTGTAATACTTGAATGGTTCTGCGAATTTCTTCATCGCGACCAATAACCGGATCAAGTTTGCCTAACTCTGCTCGCTCAGTTAAATCAATGGTAAATTTTTCCAGTGCTTGACGTGTATCTTCAGCATTAGGACTATCCACTTTTTGACCGCCACGAATTGCACTAATGGCAGTTTCTATTTTATTTTGCGTTAGCCCAAATTGTTTAAATAAAGTGCCGAGTGGGCCTTTATCTTCACAGGCAACTAAAATAAAAATTTCACTCGAGATATAGGAATCTTTTCGCTTTTGCGCATATTTATCACAAAGGTTTAATAAGTTAGCCATATTGTGAGATAGCTGAACATCGCCACCAACACCATCAACTTTGAATAACTTGTCAATTTCTGCAGACACTTTTGTCATCATTTCATCAGCATTGACACCTGCCTGCGCTAATAATGCGCGCACACTTGAACCTGTTTGCGTCAACAAACTATACATTAAATGAATTGGTTCAATAAATTGATGATCGCGGCCAAGTGCTAATGACTGTGCATCTGCAAGGGCAGCTTGAAACTTACTGGTAAATCGATCTAGACGCATGCTTGATACCCTCTAAAAATAACTTCTATTGTAGTTATAAATGGGTATAAATATTTTTAAGATCAAGAGAAAGGTGTAAATACGCCTTAATTTTGTTTTGTAAATAACATTATTTATTGCGAGATATAAATGATATGAGCATTTCGCCCAGTTTTGCCATCACGACGATAAGAAAAAAATAAGTCACTTTGTGTTACCGTGCAGTACGTGCCACCTGTTACCTTACAGATATTGCTTTTTTCAAGCACGAGCAGCGCTAATTGATAAATATCTGCCAAAAATTTATTTGGCTTTTTTACCAACGGTTTAAAACAAGAACTTGCTTCGGGGAGTTTTTCACAAAACGCATTTCGCACTTCAATCCCAACTTCAAATGCTGTGGGCCCAATTGCGGGGCCAAGGTGAGCGATTAAATTTGTTTGCTTGAAACACTTAAGCGTATTCTCAATCACCCCGTTTAACAATCCGCGCCAGCCTGCATGGACAACTGCCACTTCATCTCCTCGCTCTGAGCAAATAAACACAGGTAAGCAGTCTGCTGTCATTATTGAAAGAGGCGTATTTTTTTCGCGAGTATAAAGCGCATCTGCCTCAACTAGCTGTTCTGTATCTGAATTCGCATCGACAACAACAACCTTATTACTATGAACTTGGGATAACCAATGTGCAGACTTTGGTAATAATTTAGTTATTCGCGCTCTGTTTTCGATAACACTATTTGGGTTATCTTCTACATGAAATGCTAGATTAAGGGAGTCAAAAGGCGCTTGAGAAACGCCTTCATTTCGCGTGGTTGAAAAGGCAATTACCCTACTGGGTGCTTGCCAATCTACCTTGAGGGTTTTCATTAATAACCGATACTCGGATTAGCCTTGGTGTCCTGACGGAGCGCTTCTGTTAACAGTTGCATATCTTCAGGGATTGGCGCTTGCCAACTCATCATTTCACCTGTAATTGGATGCTCTAGTTCTAATTTTACAGCGTGTAACGCTTGACGTTTAAAGTTTCGAAGCACTTCAATAAATTCTGGAGCCGCATTTTTTGGCGGGCGAGGACGCCCATGGTAAAGAGGATCGCCAATCAGCGCATGATTTAAATGCGCCATATGCACGCGAATTTGGTGAGTACGACCAGTTTCCAAACGAAGTCGCAGTCGGGTATGCGCTCTAAATTTTTCTGCAACACGATAATGCGTTACGGCAGGTTTACCAAATTCAGTCACAGCCATATGTGTGCGTTTCGTATTATGGCGTCCAATTGGCGCATCAACCATACCACCTGCGGTCATTGTACCATTACAAATTGCTTCGTATTCACGCGTGAAGTTGCGTCTTGCCTGCAAGTTTGCGACTAAATGCGTTTGCGCAGGTACCGTTTTGGCAATCACCATAAGCCCTGTTGTGTCTTTATCCAAACGGTGGACAATACCAGCACGAGGCACTGAATCGATTCCAGGGTAATCATGTAATAGAGCGTTTAGCATTGTGCCATCTGGATTACCTGCGCCAGGGTGCACAACCAAACCTGCTGGTTTGTTAACAACCAGAATATGGTCATCTTCATAAACTTTATCGAGATCAATTTTTTGGGCTTCAAAAACGACTTCGGTTTCGAGCTCCGCATTAATTTCGATCTGCTCATAACCCATTAATTTTTCTCTTGGTACATTACGTACCTCGCCATCGACCTTTACCATATTATCGAGGATCCAGTTTTTTATTCGTGAACGCGAATAATCTGGGAACATTTGCGCTAAAACTTGGTCTAGACGTTTACCACCTAGTTCAATTGGTACTTCAGCTGTAAGTGTAATTTGCTCTGCCATTGTGCCGCTTAATTATGTAAAATCCAATGCAAGCTATTGCTTACTCGGTTAGAATCGCTAATATGCATAGTTTACTCGGTTTTGCTGACTGAGCCTAGGGTGGAATCCCAAACAAGATAATAAAAAGGTGTATTTTAATGACAAACGTAGTTGGGAAGCGTTCGCTTAGTAAACGTTCTATTGCAATGGTTTTTGCAATCTCAGTGTTATCAGCATGTTCTTCTGCACCAGATGAAGAAGAAATTCAAAGAGTTCCGAATAAATCTGCACAAGCCCTTTATCAAGACGCCAAAGAAACGCTTGATTCAGGCCTTTATGTTCGCGCTGTTGAGCTATTAAGTGCAATTGATTCACGATACCCGTTTGGTCCACTTTCTAAGCAAGTTCAAATGGATTTAGTGTATGCGTATTATCAATCTAGCAATACAGAACAAGCGATTGCGACTATTGACCGTTTTATTAAGTTAAACCCGAACCATAAAGACCTTGATTACATGTATTACATGCGCGGTTTAGTTAATATCAAAGCACATGAAAATGCGTTCCAAGAGTACTTTGGTATTGATCGCGCGGATCGTGATACAAAACGCACACGCATTGCATACGAAGATTTCTCAACATTGGTAAAAAACTACCCAGATAGTAAATATACCGATGAAGCAAAAAAACGTATGGCATGGCTATTAAATAAAATGGCTCGCTATGAGATTAAAGTTGCAAATTATTATTATGAACGTGAAGCCTACTTGGCAGCAGCTAACCGTTGCAAATATGTTGTAGAGCACTTTTCAAAAAGTAGTTATACCAAGCAAGCGCTTGAATTAATGGTTAAAAGCTACGATAAACTAGGTTTAAGCGAATTAAAAAGTAATGCGCAAGATGTGCTTGATGCGAACAAGTAAGTGACGTATTTAATAATCAAAAGGGCCAAAAGGCCCTTTTTTAATATTTATAACTAGAATAGAAAAAGTTTTTAAATAGCAGCTTCGTCTTCTTCTTGAGTTCGGATGCGTATAACACGTTCTACTTCTGAAACAAAAATCTTACCGTCACCGATTTTACCTGTTTGTGCTGTTTCAACTATCACGTCAATAGCGCGATCTACATCTTCATCTGCTAGCACGATATCAAGTTTTACTTTCGGTAAAAAATCAACCATATATTCAGCCCCCCGATAAAGCTCAGTATGCCCTTTCTGACGACCAAACCCTTTTACTTCGCACACTGTCATGCCAGTAATGCCTATTTCAGAAAGCGCTTCACGAACATCATCCAGTTTGAAGGGCTTAATGATTGCCTCTATTTTTTTCATCGATTCATTTCCAAATTGCTAGTTATCTCCATTCTATCTCGTAAACTCATCAATTCAAGGTATTTGCATATAGACAAAATAGAGGATATTAAAATCAATATAAATAACTGTTCTAAATGATTTAAATGGTCTACTAGCTTGAGCTTTTTAAAAGCGTATAATAACCAAAGGAGGTACAGGTTATGAAATATGTACAACAAGGTGTTACGCTACTTGAAGTTATAATTGCTGTAGCAATTCTAGGTATTGTTTCCGCAATTGCATTACCTAATTTAGGCCCAATGCTCGAGTCTGATCGCGCCGACAGTTTTATTGATGAATTTAGTCGGACCGTAAAGTATGCTCGTGCTAAAGCAACTACCGCTGACGAGTTCGTAGTTATTTGCCCGATAGCCGATCCAGATACGGGTGGTGCTTGCACAGCTGATTGGAAAAACAACCCAATTGTTGCTTTTGTTGACAAAGGGGAAGATTTAAATTTGAGCAGTTCGAATGATCAGATCATACGGATTATGTCATTACCAAGTTCAAGTGATAATGTAAGCCAAGATACTGGTAATACAGCAATCACTATTGATGGTCAGGGTCGAGTTAATCAAGAACATCAATTTGTTATCTGCCCAAATGGCAAAAATGACAACACGTCAGCTCTTCAAGTGAGTTTATCAGGAAACACTTGGAAATTAGGTCGTAATGTACTTACTTGCGGTACTGTTTAAATAAGCTAATATCTTACTTATGATTTAGCCTATATGAGGCTTCAAGGATGAAGCACAAAATCAACGGATTTACCCTTCTTGAATCATTAATTTCTTTAGTATTACTTGCCATAGTTTCAAGTATCGTTCTACCAAACCTTTCTCGTATTTTGGCACAAAACCGTCTTGACAACTCAATGGCGTCTGTTTTCAAGGGACTCCAATTAGCAAGAGGTTACGCTGTTTCAAATGCCACAAACATTACAGTATGCCCTTTAGTTGCGGGAAGCTGTATCAAGGAGTGGCAAAACGATATTTACGTTTTTGAAGATACAAATGGCAGTCTATCGCTCGATAATAAAGAGTTCATCATAAAAGTAATTAAGAAGATAAATAATCAAGACGAGTTAACTTACCCCCGAAAGGCAATCACCTACAGGGCGGATAGTTCAATTAATTTTATGCAATCAGGTAGCTTTATTTACTGCAATTCAACATACCCAGATCTTACTGGAAATCGAATCACAGTGAGTCAGGTGGGAAGAGTCAGGATCCTTGATTCTGATAAATGCGAAGTGCCCAACCTTTGAGGAGCTGACGCTATATATTTAACGCATAAGTTTTCTTAAAAAAATGGAGAGCATAATAGCTCTCCATTTTTGATATCTTATTATTGCATAATATTAATCGATATTTATCTATTCCAACAGGTATTATTTCCACCTGAACCGGTTGCTGTCTTCTGTCCTAGTTCATCAATTTTAAAACTAGAACATAAAGGGTCTTGTGTTGCTGGATGTGCTAACGGACTTGCAGTCACAGAAAATGTTGTGGTATTTGCTGTGAGTGAAAGTGAGAAAAGACCTGAATCACTTTTATTAGTAACACCTAAATCTGCAAGGGCTGTTGCATACTGATGATTATCAGCATAAAACTGCTCCTGCCTATTAGCGATATCTAGTAAAGAAGCCATTGCTTCAGCTCTTGATCCCTTATAGAGATAATCAACATATGACGGATATGCAATCGCCGTTAAAATGCCGATAATTGCTACCACTATCATCATTTCAATCAGTGTAAAACCAACTATTTTTTTCATTATTAGTTCACCTTATTAGTCGTTTCTCTATACATATAACTTCTGTGAGTTTTAAAACCGGCAAACTCACCTACTAGTTTAATTTCACAGTTTCCATTTTCATCACAAACTTGTTCCGGAACAGCACTATCATTAATTGATTTCGCCTTAATGATGCCTGAGTTATTCTCACCAGCGCCAATCCCGATCAATAAGAACTGGGAATTTTGGTCACTGTCCTCAGAAAAAACTAATTCTGGCGTAGGCGGGATACTATCTCCTGTACGTGTATACGCATTTTCATAGATATTTACTGCATAATGAAGGTGGAAAGCATAGAGGCGCCCTTCACCACCAGTTAATGAACAATTAGAGCTACCTGCAGCACCTGCAATAAAGGTTGGAAAATAAGCAACACCACCAATAATAGCAGGCTTTGCAAGTGCTTTTTCACCACTACCAGTAAGCGCATATTTCCAACCTTTGTAATTGGCATACTCCGCTTCTTTCTCTGTGAACTTATCAGGGCTTTTAGTTAAGCTACCAAAGGTATTTGGCGTAATTGTCATTAAATCAATCGCTTTTATTGTCTCCGGCGCACCCGATTTAAATGACTTTGTAATAACATTCTCATCTCGGATCATATACAAGCTATCACTATCAGATGTATCTAGAGGGCTTGTTCTGTCACCGCTTCCCACAACAACAGCTTCAAAAGGCACCGTCATACGCGTTGCATTCACCACCTCGCCATCTAATTTATAGGTCGTGACTTTACTGTAAAAAGTGCGAGCCACTTCTGGTTGGTAGAAAAGGTTGCCAGATAAACTTGCAAACTCAAATGCAGACCAATCAGACGTATTAGAGCCAGCTAGATCAATACGCCATATTTTGCCACCTGTATCTGCAGCATATAATCTGTCGGTGTAGCCATCATAATCTGAATCTAAAGTAGCAATTTGCCCTGTGATGCTATCGTCTCCATCAAATGAGATGTTATTAGTACTCCAAACTAGTTTTCCTGTCTCTGCATCCACTAGATACACCGCCGAACCTACAGTATTCGAAGCTCCATCTTCAAATTGGCTTTTATCATACCCACCACCAAATACTAATAATGGTTTATCTGTATAGTTGGGTATGTTTACATAGATAACCTTAGGTTGTGACCAGGTTTGTCCAAGTTTCGCATAATCTGCCGAGCCTTTTTTCCATAAAAGTTTGGGAGCACTCGGGTCAGAAATATCAAATGCATAGTAAGAGCTACCACCGCGACGCATACCAAAAAATGCCCATGCATCCTCACCCGAATTTACTTTACCATCACCATTAGTGTCATCGTGATAGATAGTCGGTGTTAAATCCATACCATAGACTTTACCTAAACCATTCTCTTTTAAACTTGCTTGAGTTGAAAAAAGCTCTGAAGGGACAAAAGCCCATTTTTCTGTCGCGGAAACATCGCCTGTATCTTCAAAAAAATGAACAAAGCCCGCATTTGTGCCAAAGATCAAGTGCGTTTTGTCGTCATTTGCTGTTTCGTAATTAATTGCCGCCGGTTTTGAATGTAGAGGATCGCCCAAAATATGCTCTCTGACAATTGCCTTATTGCTTGTATCATAGCCACTAATTCCGCGCATCCAATTAATCATTTCTTTGGCTTGTTCAGCAGTTGCACTGTTCATTGCTGTTTGCATACTAGAAACTACTGTATTATCACTTATCTCTAGCTTACCTGCACCAATATCAGTGTAAATTACACGCTTATCTGGCGCTGGTATATTATCGTCTAGGCCACCCAAAACAACATTATTGCCATCTGCACCAGGCGTTACTCCATTCTTTTCAGAAAAGTCACGCCAAAATGTTTTTGCAGTTTCTTTAATACTGCCATTTGCATCTATTGCGTTAGTAGACTCTTGATCAACTACATTGTGTCCGCTAATTTTTAATTTTTTTACATTACCATTCCACTTTGAAAAGCCGGAAGGTGAAAATAGTGAATAGTAAACATACTCACTTGTTCGTGTATTATCGCTTTGACTTGCAGCTACTGAAGGTGAAGTGAAATTGCCAACTCGATCTAAAATATCATTGATTGTTGCACTCAGTGACGCAGCTAATTGAGACGCATCTGTTGCATCCTGATATTTACCTTTACCGTAAGCATCCGACGCCATATCTTTAAGCATTTTTATCGATTCTGGCTTCATGCCATTACCAAATCCTATAGTGTAGGTATAGGCATAATTTTTTTCCGGGGTTGCAGAATAAAGGTCATTAGTAGCCATATACTTAGCCAATTCAGGCAATAGGTTCTCTGTCAAATTACTGCTATAGTATTTTTTTGTTAAGCTTTCAATACTTTGCTCAGAGCTTTCACCACCATTCGGGTCACCATCAGTCATATAAATAACATAAGCATTATTATCACATCTTAGCTTGCCATCTGTACCTCTTCTAAACGGAGAAGTATAACTACTGCCATCATCAATGCTGGTATCTCTTCCACTAGCCCCTGCAGCTTCAAACATATAACCATCACTTAAATAGCTATAAATTTCATAGCCAGTGTCCATTAATGGTGTAGCCCCAGAAGCAGGCAAACTCATCACTTTAGTTTTAAGTGCATCTTTACTTGGTGCTGAGCCAATACCATATACAATATAACCGGAACTACCGTTATAAAACCTTGCTAAACCGAAATCGACATCATCTGTCGAATCAATCAAGCCTGTAACAGCATCTTTAGCAACTTTCATTCGTGAATCCTCACAGTTACTTACATGCCAACCTTTATCATCACTATATTGGTAACATTTTCCATCAACACCCGCTGTAGTAGAGCACTCTACACCAAAAAATTGACGTTCTATAACGGTATAGGTGTCCCATTTTTTACATTCACCGTATCGTTCTCTCAGGCAGTGTTCATCAATATCTCCAGTATTTTCATCGTATTGATATTTCACTTCTACATCTCGATACTCAGCACAACTATTACCGGTCACTGAAGACCATCGCATACTACCTGATGTATCAAAAACGAGCATTACCCGTGCTTTTTCTTTTTCATTGAGCAATGACTGCACATAAATTTCAATATCTTCAGCGGCTACTTTAAAGCTTGCCGGAAGTAACCCTATAACTAGCCCCAAAATAAGCCATGAATTAAATTTTGATAATCTATTCATGTTATTGGCCTCCTATCATTTCTTGTTGAATGCCAGTATTTATTGTCATGGTGTGTTTATCGTTTTTGCCATATGCCCTTGACGTTGTTAACTTTAAAAAGTTACAGCTAATTTTTGGGGTAGGTGCAAAACGCGGAGGACAGTCCAGTAATTCATCCGGTCCACCAACTTCGTTAACCATCACAACCTTGGTACTACCTGAGAGTAAAGTAATTGAATCGTTCACATAGGCAGCATTGCTTCTTTTTAGAAGGAACTGACTATTACCTTTTTTAGCAAGTTCATCTTTAATAGATTTTTCAGTATCACCACGGGTGATAGATTCTGCTCGATATGAGTCCTGAGTAGCATTGATCATTTTACTGTCTAAAGCACTACCACTCATCACAGTAACCGCAATGCCTGATACCATTAAAATCATTAACATTGCCGCTACAAGCACGATGCCTTTTTGATTTTTTAAATTGCCCATTGATCGTTCCCCACATTCACTAAGCGCACTGTTGAAGTTAATAACTTGCGTCTGAAGCCATCGTTGAAAGTCAGTACTCGCTTATGGTCACCTTCCCCACCTAAAATAAACGTCTGGTTTGTTGCAGGGTTATTTCTATCTTCTTCAAGTGTTCTAACAAGTAAAAATATTTGTACGCTCGAAACAACCGCGCTTTGTTGATCCCAGTCAATCGCTGACATTTGTGCTGTCGTTTTGTAAGTATCTACACGCAAATCACCATTTGTATCCAAACCGAATACGAATCTGATATTTTCAATGCCTTCCATTACCGTTTCAGAGCGCATTTGCCCATTAGACAGACGCATTCTTCTGAGCGTTGGCACAACTACAGATTTACCATTAAGTGTATATGTTTGGTCTTGCACAAAATAAGCGTTGTGTGTGTATTCCCACACTTTTGCGTTAATACCCGGATTTATAACTGCACCTGTCCCTCTAATAAAACGGGCTGTTTGAGGGGTAGCAGTAAAATAAGTATTCGACGTCACCGTCGTGCCTGTTACTTCTTGCCCCAGTACACGTTTAATTTGTAAAATATCACTACCTGCTAACGGACTGCCGATGCAATTCAATTCGTTCCCAGAGGCTGCTTCTTTGGCATAAATGACTTTAAACGCACTATTGCTACCTGCGCCTGTATCTGGAAAAGTGCCATTATTAGTACCTTCTGAGCAGTCAGGTGATGGGGAAGTAGGACTGGCATTTGTTAATACAGCTGCACTTGGCGTTTCTGTAAAATTACCCCAAAAGCCTGCCAATTCAATATCACGCTTCAACACATCCATTGCCAAACGTCCCGACTCTTGTAGCTCACCAATATCCATTGTGTCTGCAGTGGTAATTTTCATGCCTAAGTAAGTAAACATAACGCCTGCAAGGATAAAAGCGCCTACGAAAAGAGAGATCATCAGTTCCAGCATGGTAAAACCAAGCTGATTAAATTTATTAAGCTTGATCATTTATGCTGACCTCATAAAAATATAGCTATCAAGTACAACTGTTTTTCTATTTGCAATCGTACCGCAAGTAACCGCCTTAGAAGCGCTAGACTCCGCGATTTTTTGTCTGCCTTGCCAAGCTACAACGACTCTCAAATTTACACCATCACCGTCAGCGGTTGGAGAAATACACACGGTGCCATTAGCCAAAGCCCCTGTATTGTCTGAGACTCTTAAGGCTTTGTTCCACTGGTATAAGTCATACTCAGCGATTTCAGAAGATGAGCAACGAGTATTTAGACATTTTTTTTCAACTGGTGTATCTAAATAACTGAAGGTCTTACTGTAATTTGCAACAATGTCAGCCGTGTCATTTGCACGAATACGTTCAACAATATCATTGGCTAGTGCCAACGCAGCACTGCGTTGATTAGCGTCATAACTTGCTTGCTTAGCATTTGATTGCAACGCAACAGTTCCCAAAAGGCCAACTGTTAACACAATAAAAGCAACCAACACCTCAATAAGTGTAAAACCCTTACTTTGAGATCTATTCTTAAAAGAGGAAAAAGTGGAATTGAGTATTCGCATTTTTCATTCATCCTTTAAACTAAAATTTTTCTAGCTTAATAGTCGCTGAACGAAAGTTGAAACTCAATTAACAAGTAATTAACGGTAAGAATTTCCGATAAACGGTATTTATTATTTAAGTAATTGCTTTAAGTTAGGCCACTCACGTCGGCTAATCTCAATTTTGTCATCCAAATCAATTAACTTTAACCAGTGCTTGTTATGATCATGACCAACTTCACTCAGGTAACTACTGTTCACAATGGTGTTGCGATGAGCGCGAACAAAAAAGAGGGGGAAATCATTTAATAATTTTTTAAGTGATCCTTCAATTAAAAAACTGCGTGTCGGTGTAACTACTCTAAGATATTTATCTTCTGTCTTTATCAACCTAATATCAGCGATTAATATCTGTTTGTGCATGCCATTTTCTAGATAATCTAGTGCTTCTTGTTGTTTTAGTGCTGTTTGTGCACGGTGAGTCAATTGCAGCCCTGATATGATCTTAGCAAGCGATGCTTCATCAATTGGTTTTACAAGGTACCCTTGCGGTAATACCGAAAACGCAGGCAGGGCTTTATCTGGGTAGGCTGTAATAAAAACAATTGCAGGTGGTGGTTCTATTTCTTTCAATTTTTGCGCGAGCTCTATGCCTGACATACCTGGCATTTCGATATCTAAAAGCGCTAAATCAGGCATTACATCGCCGCATATTTTCAAGGCTTCATTTGCATTGCAAGCTAAAGGCAATAGCGAAAAATCAGGGCGCAGTTTTTGCAATAATCTCGCAATTCTGGCTCTTGCTAAAGGCTCATCATCAACAATTAAAACATTCATAGCTATCTCGGTATAACTAATTTAGTGCGATAATTTTCATCTTGAATAAAGTGTGTAAGCTTAGCTCGCTTGCCAAAATACATAGTTAAGCGCTCTTTAATATTCTCAACTGCAATGCCGTTTGAAGGGCGTGATTTTGATGCCTGTTGCAAGTAAGGATTATCAATAATAAATGAAATAGAACTGCTACTGACCAATAACTGTATTGAGACAGTAGAGGCTGCTTCATTTGGTTCTACCCCATGACAAATAGCATTTTCCAATAGCGGCTGAATGGTTAATGCGGGTACTTTCAATTCAGGCAACTTTTCTGGCAATTGCCAGTCTATCGTTAATCTATCGCCAAAGCGCCATGACTCTACCAACATATACTGCTGCGCGAGTAAAACTTCTTTTTCTAACGGAATTGCCTCATCACAATGCATTGCTGCACGTGATAAATCAGCAAGCGCCAAAATCGTTTTTTCTGCATCTTCTGCATTATGATAAACAAGTTCAGCCGCCATATTTAAACTATTAAATAAAAAATGTGGTCTGATGCGCGCCTGTAACGAGCTTAGTTGAGCTTGTGTAGCAATTTGTTCTGAGTAGCCCCGCTCTGCATGCATAATACTAAATTGGGCATAAAGCACGGCTATAATAAGTGCAATGAGTAAGTTTCGGCTCAAAAATTCAAACAATGAAATGGAGTTTAATATCTCAAGCGTAAACACTAAATAACTAGTCGCTAATGTAAAGCTGCAAATCACTAAAATGAGCACTATCAACTGTTGCTGATAGCTTGCATTTGCAAGTTGCTTTTTTAAAAGATAGATAGAGCTTAAACTCGCTAGTGATACGAAATGAATAAACAAACTAACAGGCGCTAAAGTGAGCCAAGGATCGGATTTGATAAGCGGAGAAAACGTTAAAATAATAGCGAGTAATTGACCAACAATAATAACTGCCAGCAGTGCTCTATCATTAAGTAAGCTTGCTAATAAATCACCTTTAATTTGACTCATTGAAATCATTAGCAAGCCTTAAAATTATCTCAATTCAGCGGGTACCGCAAAAATGATATTTTCTTCTTCACCTGGGTTTTCAACTACTTCAGTTCCCCCCCAAGCTTTAAGTTGGTCAACAACTTGTTGAACTAGCACCTCTGGCGCAGAAGCTCCAGCTGTCACACCTACAGTACCAATTGTTTCAAACCAGCTTTGCTCCATCATTGTAGCGTCATCAATCAAATGTGCTGGCGTGCCTACTTTCGCACTAAGTTCGCGCAGACGATTTGAATTAGAACTGTTTTTGGCGCCAACAACTAATACTAAGTCAGCTTTATCAGCTAGATCACGTACTGCATCTTGACGATTTTGTGTTGCATAACAAATATCGTCTTTACGAGGACCGTGGATATTTGGAAATTTAGCACGGAGTGCATCAATCACATCAGCTGTGTCATCAACCGACAGTGTTGTTTGGCTGCAATAAAACAAGTTATCAGGGTCTTTTACCGATAAAGTCGCAACATCATCCGGTGTTTCAACCAGATAAATACCGCCTTCATCATTATCGTATTGCCCCATAGTACCTTCAACTTCAGGGTGACCATGGTGCCCTATAAGAACACACTCAGTGCCTTTGCGACTCGCGCGCGTTACTTCCATATGGACTTTAGTTACTAGCGGGCAAGTAGCATCAAATACTTTAAGCTCGCGACGCTTAGCTTCTTGTCTGACGGCTTGCGATACACCATGTGCACTAAAAATAACAATATTATCATCAGGCACTTGGTGAAGTTCTTCTACAAAAATGGCACCGCGGTCTTTTAAGCGATTTACCACATATTTGTTGTGTACCACTTCATGGCGTACATAAATGGGTGGTTTAAACAGGTCAAGTGCCCGTTCAACAATACTAATTGCTCTATCAACACCTGCGCAAAAGCCACGCGGATTCGCCAATAAAATATTCATTAGTTTCGCACTTCTAAAATTTCAACTTCAAACTCGACATGTTGACCTGCAAGTGGATGATTAAAATCAACCGTTACAGAGTCACCTGCTACTTCACGAATTAAACCAGGTAAATCAGTACCATCTGGCTGTGTAAACGCGATAATTGCGCCTACTTCAGCAGGTGTATCAGAACCAAATTTACTACGGTCAACATAATAAATGTTATCTGGGTTTGGCATACCAAACGCATCTTCAGGTGCTAGCTTAAAGCTTTTTTCGTCGCCTGCTGATAAACCTAATAAACACTTTTCAAAGTTTTCAGTTAAGCTACCATCACCCATAACTAATTTTGCTGGTTTGTTATGAACTTTTGTTGAATCGGCGGCAGAGCCATCTTCTAATTTGATTGAAAAGTGAAAAACAACTTCAGAATTTTCACCAATCTTTAAATCTGTCATTTATCGCTCTCTTTTTGCTCAAAAAACGCATCAAGTAACAGCAACGCTGCGCCAATGCTGATTGCTACATCAGCGATATTAAACACAGGGAAATCATATTGCTGATAATATACATGAAGAAAATCTATTACGTATCCATGTACTAAGCGATCAATCAAATTACCAATTGCACCAGCTAAAACTAATGCATACGCACTACACAGTAATTTATTAGTTGCTGGTAATTTCTTTAGCCAATAAATCAGCAGCACACTGATTGTTACTGCAATCGTACTAAAAAAGTATTTTTGCCAGCCACCGGCCTCACTTAAAAAGCTAAACGCAGCTCCATAGTTATGTACATAGGTAAAATTAAATACTGGTAAAATATCAATAGTTTGGTAGAGAGACATCTCAGTACTCACTACCCATTTAGTTATTTGGTCTAGTGCCAGCAAAACAATGCTGAGCACTAACCAAATAAGACCACTACGTCCTTTTAACACGCCTATCCCCTAAGCAAATTGACGAACTTCACCTTCGCCATCTACGTTAGTTACACAGCGGCCACAAATATCTTTGTGCTCTTCATGAGTGCCCACATCATCACAATAGTGCCAACAACGCTCACATTTTTCAGCAGATGTTGCTGAAACAGTAATGAAGAGACCTTCAATATCACTTGCAATGGCATCTTCCGGGCGATTTTCTTTGCTTTCAACAACCGCTTTAGAAGTTAATAATACAAATCGTAGTTCATCACCTAGCGCAACTAATTGCTCTTCCAGTGATTTACCTACATAAAGAGTTACTTCCGCCTGTAGCGTTGCACCAATCTTTTCTTCTTTACGAGCGGCTTCAAGTACTTTGTTTACCTCAGCGCGTACTTCAAGTAATTGCTGCCAGAAAGCGTTATCTAGCTTAGCTGAATCTGCTTTTACAAGACCCTGATACCATTCACCTGTAAAAACAAACTCATCACGCTTACCTGGTAGTACTTGCCAGATTTCTTGAGCAGTAAAGCTCATAATTGGTGCCATCCAGCGCGTCATTGCTTCAGCAATATGATAAAGCGCAGTTTGACATGAACGACGTGCAACACTGTCAGCCTTTGCTGTGTACTGACGATCTTTGATCACATCTAAGTAGAATGAACCTAATTCAACAGTACAGAAGTTCATTAACTTTTGAGTTACTACAAGCATTTGATATTCATCATACGCTGCTACAAGTTCATCTTGTAATACCGCAGCACGATCTAAAATCCAACGGTCAAGGGCAACCATTTCATCTGCTGCAATCATGTCCGTCTCTGGATTAAAACCATTTAGGTTCGCTAATAAGTAACGAGCAGTGTTACGAATACGGCGGTAACGATCTGCAGAGCGTTTGAAGATTTCATCAGAAACCGTCATTTCAGCAGTGTAATCCGTTGATGCAACCCATAAACGTAGGATATCGGCACCCATCTTGTTCATAATGTCTTGTGGTGAAATAACATTACCAAGTGACTTAGACATTTTGCGACCATTTTGATCAACGGTAAAGCCATGAGTAAGCACTTGCTTATATGGTGCGTGACCGTTAATGGCAACTGATGTCATCATTGATGACATAAACCAACCACGGTGTTGGTCAGAACCTTCAAGATATAAATCTGCAGGGCCTGTTAGTTCTTCACGTGCATCGACAACACATGCGTGTGTTACACCTGAATCAAACCAAACGTCAAGCGTATCTTGTACTTTTACGTATTGCTCAGCATCTTCAGCACTTAGTAGCTCAGTTACATCTAAGTCATACCAAGCTTGAATACCCTTTTCTTCTACCTTTACAGCAACTTGCTCGATAAGTTCAGCAGTATTCGGGTGTAGGCTACCGGTATCTTTATCAACAAATAATGCAATTGGCACACCCCACGTACGCTGACGTGAAATACACCAATCTGGACGGCCTTCAACCATGTTCGCAATGCGGCTTTCGCCCCACTCAGGTAACCACTGTGTCTTTTTAATTTCGTTTAATGAATCTTGGCGTAAGTTAGCCTGATCCATGCTAACAAACCACTGTGGTGTTGCACGGAAAATAATTGGCGTTTTGTGGCGCCAACAATGTGGGTAACTGTGATTAAGCGCATGGTGGTGCATTAACGCACCTTTTTCAGTTAATACGTCAATTACGCTCGCATTCGCTTTAAATACATGTTGGCCTGCAAATAGTTCGGTATCAGGTAAATACACACCATTTGCACCTACTGGGTTAGCTACTTCTAAGTTATATTGCTGACCCACAACAAAGTCTTCTTGACCGTGACCTGGTGCAGTATGAACAGCACCCGTACCAGAATCAGTTGTTACGTGCTCACCTAAAATCACAGGAACAGTGAAATCGTAGAATGGGTGGTTTGCTTGCAATAATTCAAGGTCTGAACCTTGGCAATAACCAAGTGCATGGAACTTATCCACGCCGTAACGATCCATTGCATCTTTAACAAGATCAGATGCTAATACTAAACGCTGTTTACCTTGTTCAGTTTCAATTTGCACTAAGCTGTACTCAAGACCTTCGTGCACTGCCACACCACGGTTCGCAGGCAGTGTCCAAGGTGTTGTTGTCCAAATAACAATGCTGATATCGCCTTCACCTTCATGACCATCAGCTAAATTAAATTTAGAGATAAGTGCTGCTTCATCAACAAAAGTAAACTTAACGTCAATTGCAGGTGATTGCTTATCTTGGTATTCAACTTCTGCTTCAGCAAGTGCCGAACCACAATCAGTACACCAATGAACTGGCTTAGAACCTTTATGTAGGTGACCATTTTTAATAATACGACCAAGCACGCGAATCGCGTTTGCTTCGAAATCGAAGTTCATTGTTAAGTAAGGTTTGTCCCAATCACCAAACACACCTAAGCGTTTAAAGTCAGCCTTTTGACCTTCAACTTGCTTTTTCGCGTAGTCGCGACATTTCTCACGGAATTCAGCAACTGATACTTTTTTACCCGGTTTGCCTACTTTCTTCTCTACTTGTAGCTCGATTGGTAAACCATGACAGTCCCAACCAGGAACGTATGGCGCATCAAAGCCTGAAAGCGTCTTAGACTTAATAATAATGTCTTTTAGAATTTTATTTACAGAGTGACCTAAGTGAATATTGCCATTTGCATACGGAGGACCATCATGCAAAATGAATGATTTCTTGCCTTTTTTAGCTTGACGAATTTGACCGTAAAGATCTTTCTCGTACCAAGATTTAAGCATTTGTGGTTCGCGTTGTGCTAAGTTACCACGCATTGGAAACTGAGTTTCCGGCAAATTTAAGGTATGTTTGTAGTCGCTCATTTAATTCTACTTTCCGTATCGGCTACTAAATTAAATCAAAATAGGCTTTTGCAGCTTCAACATCACATGAAATCTGTGTTGTTAACTCTGAAAAGCTATCAAACTTTTTTTCATCACGAAGTTTACGCATCGGCGCCACTTCGATAACTTGACCATAAAGGTCACAATTAAAATCAAATAGGTGCGCTTCTAAAAGGGTGCGCTTGCCATTAAAGGTAGGTTTAATACCTATATTAGCAACCCCATAATAACTCTTATCGGCTACTGTCACTTTTACACAGTAAACGCCACTTAACGGACTGACTTGTCGTTTAAGTGGGATATTGGCTGTCGGAAAACCAAGCTCACGCCCTTTTTTCCAACCATGAACTACTTTACCAGTTACACTATATGGTCTGCTGAGCATATCATTGGCAATTTCAATATCACCCTGATTAAGTGCATTACGTATAGCTGTGCTACTAACACGACAATCTTTTTGTCTTAAGCTAGCAGTGCTTTTTACTTTAAAGTCATAACGAGCGCCATTTGTTTGCAACATCTCGTAATTACCGGCACGACCTTTACCAAAACGGAAGTCATCACCAACGGTAAGCGCCACAATTCCTAGTTTCTCAACTAAAATACGCTGCACAAACTCATCGGCTGACTGATTTGCAAAGGTTTCATTAAATTTAATGCAGATAACACGTTCTACACCTAATTTTTCAAGCAGCGCTAATTTATCGCGTAAACGGGTGAGCCTTGCTGGCGCATCACCTTTTCTGAAGTACTCTTGAGGTTGAGGTTCAAAAATCATCACTGTACTAGGTAATTGATGCTCTTTTGCATCTTTAATTAACCCTTTAATAACAGCTTGATGACCTAAATGTACACCATCAAAGTTACCAATAGTTAACACACAGCCTCTGTGTTTTGGCCTTATGTTGTGTATACCGCGGATTAACTCCATTACGTACTAAGAAACCTCAAAAAAAGTGAATTAAATTTTAAGCGCCCGATTATAGACTTTTTTTGCTCGATGATCAGTTAATATTTTTTATTTGTCTGAATCGCACACCCATTAACAGTAATAGTGCAAAATAAATAACAACAGCAGACACAATAAATCCACTTAATAGAATTACTTGATGCATAAACCCTTGTTGCTGCCATACAAAATAATTTTGCAATTGATAAACCGCAACAAACATTAAAACACTTGAAATAAGACACTTAATAAAAAACCAAAGCGTATTTTTTGATACGTGGTAAACCTGCTGTTTTTGTAAAAAATAATAAAGCAAAATTGCGTTACACGTTGCAGAAAGCGATGTGGCAAGTGCCAACCCTAAATAACCAAAAACAGGCGCTAGTATTAAATTAAACACCATATTTAATACCATTGCCGCAACACCAATTTTGGCGGGTGTTTTGGTATTTTGTTTTGCGTAAAAAGCAGGTGCCAAAACTTTAATTAACATAAAGCTCAAGAGCCCTGTAGCATACGCGGTTACGCCCATTGCTACTTTATCAACATGATTGCCGCTCGCCATAAACTCACCATGGCCAAATAATACGTTGATAATAATAGGAGCTAACGCGATTAGACCAAAACAAGCGGGAATTCCGAGCCATATAACAAATCTCACTCCCCAATCTACAGTCGCCTGAAATTGTTGCGGGTCATCATTAACATGTAATTTTGATAAGGTTGGCAAAATAACCGTTGCGATACCAATGCCAAACAAGCCTAGTGGAAATTCAATTAAACGGTCAGAGTAGTAAAGCCAAGCCACAGAGCCGGTGACTAAAAAAGATGCAATAACGGTATCAAGCAATAAGTTAATTTGGCTGACCGATACGCCAAACATCGCAGGTAACATTAAAGTACGTACTTTTTTTACGTTTTTATCTCGCCAGGCAAACTTTGGTTTTACCAGCACTTTGTTTTTTCGTAAAAAAGGAAATTGAAACAACAGTTGCACCAGACCGCCAACAAACACACCGAGTGCCATGGCAAATGCGCCAAACTCAAATTTATCGTGAAAATAATACGCACAAATTATAATAGAAACGTTTAATAAAACGGGTGTAAATGCAGCTACCGAGAATTGGTTATATACGTTTAGCACTGCCCCAGAAAGAGCAACCAAACTAACGAAAAATAAATATGGAAATGTAAGCTTGAGCATTTGGCTGAAGAGTTCATATTTAAATCCTTCGGCACCGCCAGTAGCATATTCGTTGTACCAACCCGGTGCAAAAATCGCGGCAACCACACCAGATCCTAACACCCCAAGAATTGTGACAATTAATAACACCGTACCGAGTGTGCCTGTTGCTTGTGCTACAAATAGGCGAACACCATTATCACCGTCTTTTTCTTTCACCTCGGTCAATACAGGTACAAACGCTTGCGCAAACGCCCCTTCAGCAAATAAGCGACGCAAAAAATTGGGGATTTTATTTGCGAACAAGAAAATATCAGCAGCAGCTCCGGCGCCAAGTAAATGTGCGGTTACAGCATCACGGACTAACCCTAAGATACGCGATAAAAAGGTCATGAAGCTCACAACCATGCCAGATCGAAATAGGCCTTTCGCCACTGTTCCACCTATATTTTTAAGTCACAAAGTAAATTCAGTCGCTCAGTATGCCATAAACTTGCCACAGGGTGACATAACGCGAATCATTTTGTGGCGATAATTTATCTTGTTAAGTACTAGTATTAATAAGTGCTTATTTGATATACTCCCGCCACTTGTTCGGTTGAGGCAAGCCAGTACAGCTTTTAAGCTAAACAAAAGTGCAAAAGTAATTGACTTTTGCACTTTATATTGGCATATTCCTCGGCCTTTAAATTAAGCTTATTTTAAGATTGTTAGGAGCAAACCTTGGCTAACATCAAGTCTGCAAAAAAACGTGCTATTACGAGCGAAAAGCGTCGTCAGCACAACGCAAGCCGTCGTTCAATGATGCGTACTTTCTTCAAGAAAGTAGTTGCTGAAATCGAAGCGGGTAACAAAGAAGGCGCACAAGCAGCTTTCGAAAAAGTAGTTCCAGTTTTAGACCGTTACGCAACTAAAGGTCTAATTCACAAGAACAAAGCTGCTCGTCATAAGAGCCGTTTAGCTGCAAAAATCAAAGCACTTTAATTAGTACTTTATTTTGCAAATAAAAAAACCGGGTAACACCGGTTTTTTTATATCTAAAATTCATACTCTGACTAAATTGCAAGCTCAGGCATTAGCTTCTTCAAAATACCTGCAATCTTCTTTGGTGAAAAAGGCTTAACTACAAACCCCTTTGCACCGCGCTCTATTGCATCTTTCACATTTTCAACGGTTGAGTGCGCAGAAACCATGACGACATTCGATTCAGGAGAAATTTGATTGATTTCTTTGATTAGTTCTTTTCCATCACCATCAGGCAGCTCAATATCGAGAAAAATAACATCGTATTGCTTATCATTAATTTTCTCTATGCATTTTTGTGCTGTAGAAGCTTCATCTATGTTATTTAAACCAAAATGAATTAGTGTCTGGTGAAGAAAGTTTCTCACTGTCCCTACATCGTCTACTATCAAAATAGCATGCTCACCACTCATAAATCGTCCCGTATTTATTAATGAATTATATTGTTAAACTTATATACTTATAATTCAGATCACAAATTAATGACACTATTGTCAAACGAATTAACACATATGTCTATTAAAATTAAACGTCAGTCGCTAATGGGCGACTCAACCAGTAAGAAAAAAGTCAAAAAGCGCGAAGCACCCAAAAGTCGCGTTCAATCGCAGTCATCAAGTGCAAGCCAGTCACAAACAGCAAAATCGAGTGCGTCCTCGGCAAATAATAAACCCAAAAAAGGGCTTTGGTTCACAATTGCATTCTTTGCCCTTTTAGCAATTGTAATACCTAAACCAAAAATGATCTCCTACCAGAAGCTAAATGTAGTAGGCACAAGTATTTATTGGTCGGGTTTTTTAGGCATACCTGCAACTATTTTAGATTCTGATTTAACCTTGGCTGGAGAGATTGAACAAGGCAAGATCTACTTATGCGATGACATCAATCAAAATGTAGGATGTCAAAAATATCAAATAGTTAAAGAAGAAGGCTTTATTTCTGTTATATCTCACCTTATTTCAGATTAGTTTTTTTTATTTGAAAATGACAGATTTTCTCGTTTGAAGAAAACACTAAATGCTCCGATAATTCTCACCACTTAGAATTATCGGAGGCACCAAGTGGAACACTTAATCTTTTTATCAACAAATCTTGTTATTCTCGCTTTATGTATTGGTGCTTTTTTTATTAGTAATACTAAGGTCATTAAGCTTTTTGCTGTGATATCGCTTGTATCACTTTTCGCAATGCAAAGTATGACAACAGATCCGCAACAACATTTATCTAACATTACGCTTATTTTAATTAATGCGTTTTATCTTTTTAAAGTTTATACCCAGTATCAACTAGAACAGAACTAAGCATAGCGATACAATAATGGCATGATTTCGTAACAATCGAGAGCATGCCATGTCTCACTCAGACTCTGACTTTTTCCTTCAGCAAATGGCTGATGTTACACCGTTAAAGCAAGATGCCATTAACACCCCTAACAACAGTGCAAAAAACGCTCTGAGCAGTTTTTACAAACAACAAAGCAGTAAACAGCTGCTCCAACTGAAAGATGCATTAAAAAACACACAAGTGGAATTTGTTGCACCTGATGATTATATCAGCTTCAAGTCACCAGGTTTGCAAGCTGGGGTATTTAAAAATTTGCGGTTAGCAAAATACGATATCGATGCAAAAATAGAGCTACAAGGTCTTTCGATAAAAGAGGCGCAAGATACATTAATTAACGAGCTCTCTACTTGTCATCGCAGAAATATTCGCGTTGTGCTGATTAAGCATGGGGTTGGAAAAGAAAACACTGAGCAACCGGCTAAAATGAAAAGCTATGTTAACGCTTGGCTAGTTCACTTCCCATTTGTACTTGGTTTTCATACAGCACAAACTCAGCACGGTGGTTATGGATCAGTGTATGTGTTATTGAGTAAAAATGAACAAGCTAAGCTAGCAAACCGAGAAATTCACGCAAAAAAATAAGGCTCCATTGAGCCTTATTCTACATTTATAACTTCGGTTGTTTGGTTTACAACTTCATCAGCTTGAGTAAACCAAGCACTCACTCCTAAAAAAGCAACCAATAAAGCGACTGAGCTTAATTTGATGCCTTTAGTCATTGCGCGGTGCATAACTCCCCCAAATATATTTTTATTATTGTTTTTTAGTACATAACTTGTACTGAGAAATTATTGTAAACAATTTACAAATTTTAACAACCCATTAAAAGACTGGTTTTACAACCAGTAATTAGTATTAATTTAATAACCCAATTCTCGGTTAACAACATTGAGTAAAGGCTTACCTGCTAACATTCTTAAATAGTTTTCACTTAATTGCTCTGTCACTGTGTCGACATTACTTAAGGCTGAGCAATGAGGGGTAATAGTGATTTGTTCATGCTGCCAAAATGGGTGTTCTGCGGGTAAAGGCTCGATATTAAAGACATCCAACACTGCATGCCCAACCTGACCGGTTTCTAAAGATGCTAATAAGCTTTTTTCATCAACCGTACTGCCACGTGATACGTTGATTAATACCACACCTTTTTTAGTTTGATTCAGTAAGGATTGATTTATAATATGTGTTGTATCAGTTGTAGCTGGTAATAAACATACTATGTAATCAGCATCGTTCACAGCATCAACCAATTCATCAATGCTATAACTGTTAATACCGTCAAGTGACTTTTGTGTTCTCGACCAAACGCTCACATCGAACTCATTTAATTTAAGTAATTTGGCACAAGCTAACCCTAGTTGACCCGCACCTAAAATCGTAACCTTGTTACCAGCTCTCGCTCTTTTAGGTTTCCATTGCAGTGCATCTTGCTGCTTGAAATAACTTACTAGTCTGTGTTGGTAAGCAAGGATATGGGTCATTACATACCGACTCATATCTTTGGCTAACGTATTATCAACGATACGCGTTACCGGTATCTTTGGTAGATCTTGATAGTCTAAAATACTGTCTACCCCCGCACCAAAAGACGCGATTACTTTGCAATTAGTAAAAGGCGCAAATGATCCTTTGGGAGGTTGCCATGCAATTATATATTCAACGGCAAGTGGTTCTTTCACATTTGGCCAAACTTCAATTGGGGTATTAGGCAATAACAATTGAAATTTAGCGACGAGTTTATCGAGATTGCGATTGGGAATGACTAATAAAATACTCATAAATGCCCTTCACTTGGCCAAAAACTTAATCTAAATCAAATTCTAATGTTACTGACCACCTTTTGACTATCAAAACTTGATCTAGAACAGCTTTTAATTTTTTCAGCTACCGATAATAGCCACATCAAAACAAAAGATGATTCGGGAGATTATCGATGAAAAAATTACTAACTACAGCACTACTTACTTCAGGTCTTTTAGCAGCTCCAGCAATGGCTAAGCTTAGCGTTAACGTAGGTGCAATCCACGTAAACCCTGATAGCAGTGCAAGCCCTCTAAGCTTAGATGGCACAGGTGTAACAGTAGATAGCAATACACAGTTAGGTATTACTTTTGACTATGCTCTAAACGACAATTGGGTTGTTGAGCTAGTTGCAGCAACACCTTTTAGCCATGACATTAACGGCTCAGGCGGTTTAAATGGCGTAGCAATCGGTTCTACAAAACATCTACCACCATCACTATTTGCACAGTACCACTTTGGTAGCGCAGACAGCCAGTTCCGTCCTTTTGTAGGTCTTGGCGCAAACTACACTATTTTCTTCAGCGAAGAGGTTGATAGTGAACTTAAAGCGGCACTTGGTACAGATGACGTTGAACTTAAACTTGATGATTCATTCGGTTTAGCAGCGCAGGTAGGTGCAAACTATTCAATTAATGATAAATGGGGCATTCACGTAATGGCATCATACATTGACATCAATACGGATGCAGAAGTGTGGGCTAACGGTCAAAAAGCGGTTACTTCAGACGTAGCAATCGACCCATTCGTATTTATGCTTGGTGCTAAATACAAATTCTAATCAGAATTAAATACATAAAAAATCCGGCAGTTGCCGGATTTTTTATATCTATTGAAAGCTGCCATAAAGACAGCTCAACGAGTTTGACTTATAGGTCGCCTTCGTTTTCAGATAGGAAAGCTGCAACGCCAGCTGGGCTTGCATCCATACCTTTTTTGCCTTCTTCCCAACCTGCTGGACACACTTCACCGTGCTCTGAGTGGAACGCTAGTGCGTCAACCATGCGAAGCATTTCGTCGATGTTACGACCTAGTGGTAAGTCGTTAACTACTTGGTGACGTACGTTACCTTCTTCATCGATTAGGAAAGAACCACGGAAAGCAACGCCAGCTTCTGGGTGCTCAACGTCGTATGCTTGACAGATTTCGTGCTTAACGTCAGCAACTAGTGCGTATTTAACTGGACCAATACCGCCTTCGTTAACTGGCGTGTTACGCCATGCGTTGTGTGAGAATTGAGAATCGATTGAAACACCGATAACTTCTACGCCACGCTTTTGGAATTCTTCGAAACGCTTGTCAAAAGCGATAAGCTCTGAAGGACATACGAAAGTAAAGTCTAATGGGTAAAAGAAAACAACTGCTTTTTTACCTTTAATTGCTTCGTGTAAGTTGTAGCTATCTACGATTTCACCGTTGCCTAAAACTGCTGCAGCTGTAAAGTCTGGTGCCTTGCGGCCTACTAATACGCCCATTATTTTCTCCAATTATTTATAATGAAATATCCAGTTGCGATGATTTATCATCATCTCTGGCAATAAATATAATGCCTAAATAAAAAAAACCAAGAGTGCTTGGCTTTTATTTTTAACTTAAGAAAGTGTAACGAATCGATGTAGTTAAAGATAATCAATTAAAACGATAAGGCCGTTCGATAAAAGCGATTATGATACAAATCACGCGATAGTGAGTTTTGATTTATTGATAGGTTTTGTTTTTGCACAAGCCCTTTCCTTAGGATAGATGAAAGGCGTTACTTGCTTTGCTATTTCAGCCATAAAAAACAAAAAAACCAGCAGATATGCTGGCTTTCGTTGGCTAAGCGAGAAGTTAGTTATGCATCTTGCTCCATAATATCTTCTGGCATCGTTTCTCTAATTTCTTGCCATAATGCGCCTGACTCTAAACCATATTTACGCACTAAGAAAATAGACTCATCAAATTTGTTTTGCTCTGCTAATGCTTTTAATTCTGCAAAAAACTTAAGCGCCAACTTACGCGTGCGAGCATCAGCGAAGTAATGACGTGCAATACGCGCATAAAAGCCTTTAAAGCCATTAAGCGTTAAAACATAAATTGGATTACCACACGCAAATGCAAGTTCATGATGCATGCGATAGTCATAATCCGCAAACGCTTCTGCTGTATCGGCTAAATCATCAGCTCGAGTCAAGGTTTCAATTACTTTATCAGGGTTCGTTTTGATCGCTGAACGTGTGTAAATCGCACTGATGTTTGTTCGTGCAGAAAGCAACTGGTCAATAAGTTCAGGTACTTTACCTGAATCTAACTTGGCTAATGTCTCGAGAATATTAAGACCAGACGTTTCCCAGTAATTATTAACACGTGTTGGTTTACCGTGTTGAATAGTCAACCAACCATCACGTGCCAAACGCTGTAGCACTTCACGTAGCGTTGTACGTGTTACACCAATAAGCTCTGATAACTCTCGCTCTGCTGGTAGAATTGAACCTGGTGCGAACTCACCGTTCCAAATTGATTCAACTATGTATTCCTCAGCAAATCCCGCAGGGCTTTTGGCTTTAAAAATTCTCATGAAGTGTCCAGTCGTTCTTGTAATGCTTTTTTAGTCAAACTGATTGTACCAGATGCGATTGTTTGCACAAGCAAATAAATGCATAAGATAAAATAGTCTGTAAACTGTTTTTACCACAGCTCTGTTAATGTTTGTAACGCAATTCACAATTTAAAAATCACGTCAATCATCTGATTTACGCCATTTTACAAATTTCCATCGAAAATTCGTGCGAACCAGCCACGTTTTTTTTATAGTGTGCCCCAATACCAACGAACAAATAGTAACGTCTATGTTTTCAAAACTTGCCCATTGGCCAGAACAACGCTTACCTTGGCTTTTATTAGCTGGCATTGCGTTTATTCTTGAAGCTGCAGCACTTTTCTTCCAATATGCAATGGATTTAGGGCCATGCGTAATGTGTATTTACCAGCGTACGGCAATGTTGGGGCTGTTGTTCGCAGGTATTGCAGGTGCGATTAAACCGCAAAATGTCTTTGCTCGTGTTATCGGATTTACGCTTTGGGCTATCTCAGCAATCTGGGGCTATTTAATTGCTGCCGAACATATTGCTATGCAAAATAATACTGACCCATTTGCTTTTGCGGGTTGTGCATTTGAACCGAATTTCCCTGCATTTTTGCCACTGCATCAATTGGTGCCATGGTTTTTTGAAGTCACAGGCGACTGTGGCAACATCAGCTGGCAATTTCTTGGCCTAAGCATGCCAGGTTGGATGCAAGTGATCTTTGCAATTGCGAGTACTGTATTATTTATCGTACTAGTCACACGCCTTGTTTTTGCTAAAAAGATTTAATATGTATTTTTCAACAAAAAATATCCCAGAATTAGATGGATTATCAGTCCGAGAGAGACAAGAGGTTATCCACTTAGCAGTTGCAAGCTTGCCTGCAGGGAAAAAAATCACCTTGAATGTCATCAAGATTGCCTGCCTAACACCAATATTTTTATTGCTAGCAAATATTGAATCTTGGTGGCTACTTTTATACCTACTCATTGTAGGCTTATGTTACCCGCTAATTACCACACCGATAACATTGACGTTTATTAAGCCCCTGTTGGCAAACGCAAGAAAAGAATACGAAAATAAAAAAGATAAAGGGGCTAATTAGCCCCTTTCTTTGCGCTTATAAATATCTTAAAAGGCGACCTTGCCTTTTAATTTTGCGAGTGAGCGTTCTCCAAACCCTTTAATTTCACCTAATTGCTCCAGCGATTTTATCTGCCCATTTTGCTCACGATAATTAATAATTCGAAGTGCCCGCGATTCACCAATACCTGGTAAGGTTGCCAACTCCTTGGCATTTGCAGTGTTTAAATTAACGAGGGCTAATTTAGTCACTTCAGACACTTTATCATGATCAGGCTTTGTCTCATTCGGACTTGCTAAAACAGAACATGTGATCGAAGAAAATAATAAAGCCAATGCGCCTAGGATTGGCAAGGTTAGAATTTTCATAACGCGCTCCTTTGCGTAAGTGTTCAAACCATTTGAACGTTTGTGAGAGATATAAAGCATTTGCCTTACACTTTTAGGTATAGGCTAAAAATTCTTATTGTCAAAACCCTTCCGCCTCAAGCGATGAGTGATATAATTTTGTCAGATTTAAGAAGGGTACAGTATGATCTCTAAAAACCAGCTAAAACAATTACGTGCGTTATCTCAAAAAAAGCAACGTAAGTTACAAAATTTATTTTTAGTGCAAGGTGAAAAAAACGTACTCGAATTACTCGACAGCAATTTAGTTATTGAACAGCTTTTTGCAACCCAAATTTTTTGCGAAAAGCACGCTTCACGATTAACTGACCTCAACATCATCACTTGTGAAGAAGAGGAACTTGCTAAAGCTAGCACTTTAGTAAGTAATAATGCCGCCATTGCGATTGTTAAAACGCCAAAACAAGGTGAGTCAAACAGCCAAGGTATTTCCATTGTGCTTGATGGCGTTGCCGATCCAGGCAATTTAGGCACCATCATTCGCGTGGCCGACTGGTATGGCATTAATGAGCTGATTTTAAGCCCTGACTGTGCAGACCCTTATAATCCAAAAGTGATCAGCGCGACAATGGGAAGCTTTACTCGCGTCAATATTATTCAAACTGAATTAACTGACTACTTTAGTAAGCAAACTCGTCCTGTTTACGGCGCATACTTAGGCGGCGAAAGCATTCACTCAACCCAGTTTGAAAGCGACTTAATATTAGTGATGGGTAGCGAATCTCACGGTATTCGCGAGCATATTGCCAGTGCGATTAGCAAAAAAATAACTATACCTGCCTTTGGTCAGGCTGAATCACTCAATGTTGCTATGGCTAGCGGCATTATTCTCGATAACATTAAGCGCTGCCAAGGATAAACCATGAAACTCAATTGCGATTTAGGGGAAAGTTTTGGCCAATACTCGCTAGGTTGTGATGAACAAGCCATGCCAGTCATTGATATGGCAAACATTGCGTGTGGTTTTCATGCAAGTGACCCAAATGTAATGGCGCAAACACTGAGTCTAGCGAAACTTCATAATGTTGAGATAGGTGCTCACCCAAGTTACCCAGATAGGCAAGGTTTCGGCAGGCGCAGCATGCATCTATCAAATACCGAGCTGACCAATTTGTTGCACTTTCAAATCGCAACGCTTGAAGGCATGGCAAAAGTACAAGGGCTTAGCCTTAGCTATGTAAAGCCACACGGCGCACTTTATAACGATATGATGGCAAACTCCGAGTTACTTAACACCATTGCACAGGCAATCGCAAGTTACCCCTGTGAGTTAAAGCTAATGGTACTAAGTAGAGTTAATAACAGCCAAGCAATTCAAATCGCACAGAAAGCCGGCATTGAATTACTGTTTGAAGTCTTCGCTGATAGGCAATACACCCCTGATGGTTCCTTGGTTTCACGTAATCTTGCAGGTGCTGTGCACGATGAAACCAAGCTACTTGAGCAAGTGAGTGAGTTAAAGCAATTTGGCACGATCACCACCCGCGATGGCAGCAAGTTAACACTGCAATGCGACTCGCTATGTGTACACGGTGATAATCCTAGTGCAGTTGCTCAAATAGCAAAAATCAAACAGATTATTGGTAGCAATGAGTAACCCTAGCTATCGCATTTTTGATGCGAGCGAAAATGCCGTAATAGTTTACTTTAGTGATATTGTTTCAAGCGAGCAAACACAAAAAATCGCTGCCTTTTCACACGCTTTAAAGACGTCACTAGGTGAATTAATTGTTGATGTGACCCTTTCCTACACCAGTGCGTTAGTTACTTATCAAAGCCTTAGTATTGATCACTTCTCAATAAAGCAAAAAATTAAAAGCATACTTACCCAGCTAAACGATATTACATTTTCAGTAAAGCAAATCGAGTTACCCGCCTATTACCATAGCGAAGTGGGTGCTGATCTAAACACCATGGCAAAAGCAAAAAATCTGACTGTATCCGATATTATCAAATTCCACAGCGAGCAAATTTACAGTGTATTTGCCATTGGTTTTGCTCCTGGTTTTGCGTTTTTAGGTGAAGTAAACCCAATACTTGCCACTCCTCGCCTTGCGACTCCTCGTAAAAAAGTAGCCAAGGGTTCAATCGCCATCGCGGATAAGCAAACTGCGGTTTATCCAGCTGTATCTCCAGGTGGCTGGAATCTTATTGGTAATTGCCCTGTTTCACTATTTGATGCTGCGAATACCCCACCTTTGCCTTTTAATATTGGTGATAGCGTGAAGTTTGTACCTATTGAGCGAAACGAATTTATTCGTTTAGGAGGTCACATTGACTAGCATACTCAAAGTGATAAATCCTGGGCTTTATAGCTGCGTGCAAGATTTGGGGCGGTTCGGGCAAAACCATTTAGGCCTTACCACCGGGGGTTGTCACGATGCTTACGCCTTTAAAATTGCTAATGCCCTTGTCGGCAACCCAATTAATAGCCCAGCACTTGAGTTAACGCTAGGCGGCTTTCGTGCGGAAGTACTAGCACCAATAACAATTGCACTCACAGGGCTAAATGTCGGGTTTACGATTAACAATAAAAACCAAGCGCTTTGGCAAAGTATTCAAGTAGCACGTGGCGATGTAATTGAAATTGCAACGCCCCACATTGGTTTGAGGCACACGCTTGCAATCTCGGGTGGGGTCAAAGCACAGTCACACTTTACAAGTGTTAGTACTGTCATGCGTGAAGGACTTGGCTGCAAAATTGAAGCTAACACACTGATAAAACAGCAAGCACCTCGTTTTAGCAAGCAAAAGAGGTTACCTGCTAACTTAATACCTAATTTTTGCCAAAACACACCGCTTAATATGGTGCTTGCACTGCAACATCATGAATTTTCAGCGGCTGATTTGAACCGCTTTCTAAGTTCAAGTTATACCGTAACTGGGCAAAGTGACCGCATGGGTTATCGTATACAAGGTGCTGCATTAGAAAGCCCAACCGGTGCACGATTTTCTGAGGGTATTAACCTAGGTGCAATACAAGTCCCTGCCGATGGCCAACCCATCGTACTTTTAAATGATCGCCAAACCATTGGCGGCTATCCGAAACTTGGCTCAGTCACTGCATTAGATTGTGCAAACTTATTACAAAAGCGCGCAGGTGATGAAGTGGCGTTTAATGCGATTAGCATTGAAAAAGCGCAAAACCTTAATCACCTCGCCCAAGTCAAATTACAGCGCGCGCTCGACGCCTTAAACTAAAAAAGCACCTTGCGGCGCTTTTTGTGGTTGGAAAATCTGTTTTAAAGTTTATGCTTCTTCAAGTAACTCTTGCGTTGAGTTAATGGCAATTTTACGTGGCTTATGCGCTTCTGGAATTTCGCGAAGCAAAGTAATGTTCAATAAACCGTTTTCTAAATTTGCGCCTACAACTTTAACATGATCACCTAACTGGAATTTGTGCTCAAAGTTTCGCTCAGCAATGCCTTGGTGAATAAATTTACGCTCAGCTTGCGACTCTTTTTCTGCTTTAACGCCAGATACTTTTAGCGTGTTTTTCTCTGTTTCAATGGTTAACTCAGATTCTAAAAAGCCTGCAACAGCCATGGTGATTTGATAGTCATTTTCACCTAAAAGCTCAATATTGTACGGTGGAAAGTTTGATTGCTTGGTATTGCGACTCGCGTTATCCATCATTTGAGCTAAGTGATCAAAACCGATGAAAGAACGATAAAGTGGAGATAGATCTAAATTACGCATAGTATATATCCTCATAAAGCGATAATTGTCTTAAAAACGACTCTCCTAAAGCGGACAAGTCTTAAATAAAGTCAGGAAATTCAAATTGTTACCTGAGTAGAAAACCCTTATGGCGTCTTCATAACTAGATATGTGGTGGCTAAATTCTTTTTCAAGGTATTCATTTAAATTTTTTACTTATCCACCTAAATCACATCGTTAGGGAGCACTTTAAATATATGAAATTAAAGATAAAAGATATCATTAAAAATATTTTATTTTTTTCTGTGATTTTTTTCGTAATCACCTCTTTTCAGCAAAGAAACTTACTGAGTAACGACGAACCAGCACCTTATTTTAATTTAGAAACACTGCAAACCGGCGAGCGAATATCCATTAAATCGCTACAAAACCAACAAACGGTGGTTTACTTTTTTGCCCCTTGGTGCACCGTATGTAAACTCAGCATGCCAAACCTCGATAAACTGGCTAAGAATGGCAGTATCAATGCTATAGCCATTGCCGCTGACTATGAGAGCAAACAACAGGTTGAAGCATTTGTAGACGACTTATCCCTCAGAATGCAGGTGTTATTAGCCGATAGCCACACCGCTAGTAATTATAAAATTTCTGCGTTTCCCACTTATTATGTGATTTCAGAAGATTTAAAAATTATTGCCAAGTCGATGGGCTATTCCACAGAATTAGGCTTAAGAGCCCGTAGCTTTTAGACAAAATAGCCACAAGCCATTAAAATACGCGAATCTTAATTTGCATTCGAGAATCCAATGCCTAAAGCATGCGCGTACCACATCTTAGTTAATACTGAAAAACTCTGTTTAGAGTTAAAAGAAAAGCTTAAAAAAGGAGCTGACTTTAACAAGCTTGCAAAACAACATTCAACATGCCCGTCGCGCAAGCGCGGTGGCGATTTGGGCGAGTTTAATAAAGGCGATATGGTAAAAGCATTTGATGATGTGGTTTTTAAAAAGCCATTATTTGAAGTGCACGGCCCTGTAAAAACCAAATTTGGTTATCACCTAATTAAAACGGTATACCGCACTTAATTCTCTAAAAATAGTTTATTTAAAACCACCCATCGTTATTTGCGAATGATGCGATTGAGTTAATCAATTTCACAAATACGTTTTTCGCTGACACAATGGGCTTATTAAATTTAAAGAGGAAAGAATAATGTTTACAGTAATTTTTGGCCGTGATGGCTGCCCATTTTGTGTTCGTGCAAAAGAACTAGCAGAACGTTTAACTGAAGAACGTGATGATTTTAAATTCCGTTACGTAGATATTATTAAAGAAGGCGTATCAAAAGCGGATTTAGAAAAATCAGCTGGCAAGCCTTGTGAAACAGTACCTCAAATCTTCTTAGATCAAAAACACATTGGCGGCTTCACCGATTTCGAAGCATACGCAAAAGAGCACTTAGGCTTATACTCTGAGTAATACCAATTCAGTTATGTGTATAAAAAGTAAAAAAGCAGCCATTGGCTGCTTTTTTTGATTTTGAAAATGCGCAAAATACTTAAACAAGTTCTTTTACTTTTTCCCAAATCGCAACTACATGATCACGGTCTTCATCGGTTAGTTCACCATTGCGATACGCTTTAACCAGTGATTTTTCAATTTTTTCATTTAATTCATCACTACTTAAATCATCACCTTCAACTTGCGCGTAACCTACTTGCAAATCAAAGTGGCCACGTAAGTAACCACTTGCAAACAATTCATCATCGGTTGCTGTTTCAACCAGTTTATCAAAGAACTCATTGGCCTTATCAACATATCCTAAAAATTGCATTTATTTTTCCTCTTCAAGGCCCACTGCATACATCACATGATCGTTGTATCCAGTTACCACTTTTATAAAACCTGATAGTTCGTCATCTAACACGCTGTCGCCTGTGTCACAAATAAGCGGACGGCCATTTAGTGCTTGCAGTTTGCGTTTAGTAGCAACCACAATAATATTTTCTTTACCTACTTGGCGAATAAGTTCAGGGCTAAGCTGCTGATTGCCGCGACCAAAAATATGGCCTTGCCCACCAATTAAGGTAATCACAATTTTAGTCGGCTTGCCCTTGGTTAAATCAATTAGCTGCTGTGCGGTACAATCTGCGGCAATAACATCTTGGTCGAGCACTACATCAACACCGAGTAAGGTGTTTTCAAGCCCCATTTCATCCATAATTGCAGCAACGGTAGAGCCCGAGCCCATTACATAATATTCGTCATCTTCCATTTCTGACACAACATAGGCCGATAAGTCAGCAAGTACTAACTCATCCGTCTCTTTGCCACCGCTTTTAACGGCTTGCACATAGCGTAATTCACTTGGCACTTGCATTTCACCATAGCGTTTGGCCTTAACTACCCCTTCACGAAATGCCGATTCATCAATATCCATTACATCCGCATCTGAAAGCGTAACTAGCTCGCCGTTTATCAGCATTTCAACAACACGTCCTGCTGCTTTTGGGGTAATCGCATAAACGCCAGAATGGATTTTACAACCAGCAGGAATACCGAGTACGGTTGTATTATCGCTTACTGCACTGCACACATTACGCGCTGTACCATCACCACCAGCAAATAAAATTAAATCAACGCCTTGTTCAATTAAGGTTTTAACCGTGAGCTCAGTATCAGCAGGCGATGTATTCTCACCTACCGTCAATACAACCTCGGTACTAAACCCCATTTCTTCAGCAAGGGTTTGCCCCATTTTGCCACTTGGGGTAAATATTTGAATCTGTTCTTTATACGGCAAAAGCACTTCAAGTGCCGCTTGGGTGCGTTTATGCGATTTAGGCTCTGCACCAAGGGCAAGCGCCTCTTCAGTAACATTATCACTGCCTTTTAGGCCAACACTGCCACCTAAACCAGCAACAGGGTTAATAATAAGGCCTAGTTTAAACTGCTTCGTCATTGATTAATTCATCCTGCCAAGTAAATTGTGCGCGTGTTAACGGGTATGGTGTGTCATAAAAATCGCATAACGCCTTGATTAAGGTTTCCGTACGCTTATTAAACCCGCTCTCAAGTAACTCACATACCTTTTTGTAAACCTTACGCTGAAATGCAAAGCGACACGTTTGTGCGCCGTTTAAGTTATCTGCTGATACATTAAAATTAAAGCCAGCTGCTACACTGAGCGCCCATTCAATGGCTTGTGGATGCACTTCCACTTTTTCAAATTCAGCTTGCTGCGCTTCATCACGCCCATCAGGGCAATACCAGTAACCGTAATCTTCTAATAAACGTCTAGCCTCACCTGCCACTAACCAATGCGCCACTTCATGCAGGCCACTGGCATAATAGCCATGGGCAAATTCAATGCGATGGAATGGTGTATTGTCATCAGCTGGCAGGTAAATCGGCTCGCCATCGCCTTTCACTAAACGTGTGTTTAGTGTGCGCTCAAAACAGCTATTAAAGATGGTAATTAAATCTTGATAACGATGCATAACGATAGGTACAGCAAAAAATTGCTGGCATTTTAGCAAAAATAAAAAGGGGCTGAAATAGCCCCTTTTTTAAATATCGACAGTAATTATTCAGCTTGCCCTGGAATTGGGCCAGGCTGCACATTAACATGCTTGTTTTGCCCTTGATGACGCAATAAGTGGTCCATCAAGGTAATTGCCAACATGGCCTCGGCAATTGGAATTGCACGAATGCCCACACACGGATCATGACGCCCTTTGGTAATCATCTCAACCGCTTCGTTTTGTGTATTAATGCTTTTACCTGGCACTGTTATGCTCGATGTTGGTTTAAGCGCTATAGATGCGACAATATCTTGCCCGGTTGAAATGCCCGCAAGTACACCACCTGCGTGATTTGAAGTAAAACCTTCAGGGGTGATGGTGTCGCGATGCTCTGATCCTTTTTGCTCAATCACTTCAAAGCCGTCACCAATTTCAACGCCTTTTACCGCGTTAATGCTCATCAGTGAATGGGCAATTTCAGCATCTAAACGATCAAACACTGGCTCACCTAAACCCACCGGTACATTTTTCGCAACCACAGTAACTTTTGCGCCAATTGAATCACCTTCTTTTTTCAGCGCGCGCATATATTCATCAAGCGCATCTAGCTTAGTGCTATCTGGAAAAAAGAATGGGTTTTGTTCAACCACAGACCAATCAAATTGCTCTGCTTTAATTGGCCCAAGTTGCGATAAACACGCATTAATTTCAACACCATGAAATTGTTTTAAATACTTTTTAGCAATTGCGCCTGCTGCAACACGAATGGCTGTTTCGCGTGCTGACGAGCGACCGCCACCACGGTAATCGCGAATACCGTATTTATGCCAGTAAGTATAATCACCGTGACCTGGACGATATACATCGGCAATTTTTGAATAATCTTTTGAGCGCTGATCGCCATTTTCGATAAGCAGGCCAATGCTGGTGCCTGTCGTTTTACCTTCAAAAATACCCGATAAAATTTGAACAGCATCTTCTTCGCGGCGCTGCGTAGTGTAACGACTTTGTCCAGGCTTTCGTCTGTCTAAATCGATTTGCAAATCAGCTTCACAAATTTCTAACCCCGGCGGGCAACCATCGACCACCCCACCCAGTGCAATACCATGGCTTTCGCCAAAGGTACTCACCTTAAATAATTGACCTATACTATTTCCGGCCATAACGTCTCATTTCCTCATTCCCAAATGGCAGCGTTGGTAGATACAGTGCCGCCAAACTGCGTTTTTTACTTAGTGATTACCCTAAATGCGCAATTAAATCTTGTTTATTAATTGCAAACACGCCTAAGCCGCCGTGTTTAAATTCAATCCACTCAAATGGCACGCCAGGATAAAGCGCTTCCATATGTACCATAGAATTACCCACTTCAACAAATAACCAACCGTTATCAGTTAGATGCTCCGCCGCTTCATTTAATAATGTACGAGTAACATCAAGGCCGTCTTCACCTGACGCAAGGCCAAGTTCAGGCTCGTGATGGAATTCATCTGGCAGGTCGCCCATGTCTTCTGCATCAACATACGGTGGATTTGCCACAATTAAATCGTATTTTTGGCCAGGCACACCCGAAAACACATCCGATTGAATTGGGAAAACACGATGGTTTAACTGGTAATTTGAGATATTAATATCCGCGACTTCTAATGCATCAAACGAAATATCAACCGCATCTACTTCGGCATTTTCAAACGCCTGTGCCAGTGCAATAGCAATACATGCCGAACCAGTACACATATCTAAAATTCGGGTAACTTCTTGTTCTGGGTCGAGCCAAGTATCAAACTTTTTATTGATAAGCTCAGCAAACGGTGAACGTGGCACTAATACGCGCTCATCAACATAAAATGGTAGGCCTGCGAAATAAGCTTGATTGGTTAAGTAAGCAACTGGAACACGCTCATTAATGCGCGCAGCAATTAACGCCACCAGCGTTTCTTTTTCAGAGGTGGTCAGTTTGCTGGTTGCAAGCTCTTTTGGCGCATCAATCGGTAAACTCAATGCCGGCATAATTAATTGTACTGCTTCATCCCACGGGTTATCTGAACCGTGACCAAAGAAAATACCTGACGCAGCAAACTGACTGGTCGTCCAACGTAACCAATCATTAATTGTATTAAGCTCTGTAACGGCTTCTGTTTGCATTGCCGAATCTAAAAATGCCTGTTCCATAATCAAGTTTCACTAGTGTTTAAAAGCACTATTGTAACGGTTTAAAGGCGCAATACTCTAGGTTTTTTACATATTTTTGGATACAATCGCGCCATGAAAAAAGATCACTCACTTTCCGATGATGACATTGCCCTTTTTCGCAGTGAAATGTCTGGCTCAAAGAAAATAAGCCAAGACACTGTTCATTTTAAAAAAGCGCAAAAAGCACCGGAGCAAACTACCAACACTAAAGTAAAACAGCTCGATGCTGAGTTTTATTTTTCGGATGAATATATTCCTGACATAGACACATCGAGTACTGTTAACTTTGTTAAACCCGGTGCGGATAGCTATTTAGCAAAACAACTGCGCCGTGGTGACTTTGCTCCTGAGCTTATTTTAGATATGCATGGCATGAATAAAGAGACAGCAAAACTGGAGTTAGCAGGCCTTATCAGCGCCTGTAAAAAGCGTCATTTACGCTGTGCATGTATCGTGACGGGTGTGGGTGAACGTGTATTAAAACACAAAGTGCCGCATTATTTAGTACAGCACCCTGATGTGCTGGCTATTCATCAGGCGCCGCTTGAATATGGTGGGCGTGGCGCGTTACTGATTTTGGTGGATATTCCAGAAGATCCGTTTTTCCGCTAATGTGTTTCACCTAATAAAAAATGACTCAACTGAGTCATTTTTTGTTTTAAGAAGCTTTTTCACCAACATCAGGTAAATGCATGGCTACTAACTCAGCCAAACCTGACTCTTCATTATAGTGAATCTCGGCAACTGCCGCTGTTGCAAAAATTGGCATATTATCAGGACAAAATTGCTCAACGATATAACTCACAATTGGCATATGAGCGACCAAAAGCCAATTATTTAAATTAGGTTTGTAGCTTACCATTGCTTTAATTAATTCAGCAGCATTTTCTGCATCACCACTTGGAATAAAGTCGTCAAAACTGTCTTGATAGCGAATGCTTTCTTGCTTTGCAGCAACAATTTCTGCTGTTTGTTTAGCACGTACATAAGTGCTTGTTAAAATTGCATCAATTTTGCAATCTTGCTGCAGTTTATTGGCCATCGACTGAGCTTCCAGGCGACCAAAATCTGTCAACATTCTGCTTTCATCAGTCACACTCAAAGACTGTGCTTGACCATGACGCATAATAAAAATTTTTTTCATAACACTGCTCGTTGAAACAAAATCTGAAATCTACAAAAAATAACGACTTTGCTATAGCCAAATCTATGATGTGTCCGCTATATTAGCTTTAAAGCAATAAAAACTCAGGTAGTTTTTTAGTTAAGCTGTGTTGCTTCATAGTCCTTTCCAATCGCCTTAAACGCGATAACGCTTTCTTTTAGATACGGAGCAAACATTGATAACCAGCAGCAATGATAGCAGAATTTATCAGTCCCTCAAACTGGACAATGGTCTTAAAATACTTGTTATAGAAGACCACTCTAGCGATAAATCAGCAGCATCTCTTACTGTTAATTGTGGCCATTTTGACGATCCCATAAATCGCCAAGGATTAGCGCATTTTTTAGAGCATATGTTATTTTTAGGCTCTGAAAATTTTCCTGAACCCGGATCTTTTTCACAATTTTTATCTCACCATGGCGGTAACTGTAATGCGTGGACAGGTACTGAACATTCAAGTTACTTCTTTGAAGTACTTAACGACCACTTCTCACAGGCGTTAACCCAATTTGCAGATATTTTTCATGCACCGCTTATTTTACCGTCTGCTTGCGAAAAAGAGCGCAATGCCATTGATGCAGAATTTAAATTAAAACTCAAAGATGACTCGCGTCGCATTTACCAAGTACACAAAGAAACGTGCAACAGTGCGCACCCGTTTGCTAAATTTTCAGTAGGCAATCATCAAACACTGAGTAATCTAAGTGAGTGTATTAGTGAGGAGATCCGCGCCTTTTTCACTCAGCAATATCAAGCTCAAAATATGACCTTGGTGGTTTCAAGCAATATGCCTTGCGAACTAATGCAAGTTAGAATTAAGCAGCTGTTTAGTTGTTTAAATGGCGACCCAAACAGTTTAAAACCTGCCATTAGTGAGCAACTGTATTTGCCTGAACATATGCAAAAATCGATTTTTATCGAGCCACATAAGCATATGCAAAAGCTCATTGTGTCGTTTGCACTGCCCAGTATTGATAATTTTTACCGCGAAAAAACGGTGAGTTTCATTGCTCATTTGATTGGTTATGAAGGTAAAGGGTCACTTTATTCCATTCTTAAAAAAGCAGGATGGATCAATGGACTAAGTGCCGGTGGTGGCATTAATGGTAGTAATTTTAAAGATTTCAACATCAGTATTGCGCTCACGGATGAAGGTGAAAAACACAAGACTGCAATAGTAGAGTACGTGTTTTGTTACTTAAAGTTACTTGCACAAGCTGAAACCGACTTGTTAGTTCAACTTTATCAAGATAAGAAAACCTTGATGGAGATAGCTTTTAATAATCAAGAAAAATCGCGTGTATTGGATTGGGTAAATAGTTTAAGTGTCAATATGCATCATTACCCAGATGATCACCTCATCTATGGTGATTACATAATGACAGGCTTTAATAAAGTGCAATTTGATGAAGTGTTAGCGCTTTTCAATGCCAAAAACATGCGCTTAATTCATATCCATCCGAATGTCCCCACTGACACCCATGCAAAATGGTATTCAACGCCTTACAGTATTAGTGAAATTTCAGCTCCTTGGCTAGAATCCCTCGAAAAGGTGGACGCTAGTGCAATCGAATTAACCTTGCCGTCAACGAACCCCTACCTTGCTAAACCGGTTGTGTTGCATGAGATTGCACATAAACACAAAACACCTGAAAAGCGTGTATCCAGTAACACCTTTGAGTTTTGGTTTAAACAAGACACGACTTTCCGAGTCGCAAAAGGACATTTTTATTTAGCTCTTGATAGTAAAAAAACTGTCGAAAGCATAAAGAACATGGCAATGACGCGTCTTTTCGCTGATCTATTTATGGATAAAGTAGCTGAACAGTTTTACCCTGCAGAGTTAGCAGGCATAAACTATCAATTATCTGCACACCAAGGTGGCTTAACATTACACACCTGGGGGCTAAGTGGTAATCAAATTGAGCTAATAAATGAAATTATCGAAGAACTGCTAACCTGTAAATTTGATTCTATTCGTTTTTATGAGTACCAACGCCAACTAGTAAGGCACTGGCAAAATGGCAATCAGAGCAAACCGGTTAGTCTCTTATTCTCAGAGCTAAGCGCTACTCTTTTACCGTGGAATCCGACACCGCTAAAACTCGCCGAAGCCATTGAGCAAGTTAGCTTTTGTGAGTTCAATGAGTTTAGAAGCGGACTTTTCGATAGCCTACATTGCCAAACACTAATGCACGGCAATTGGACGCCTGAGGAAGGTGATAATTGTGTCGCTATGTTACAAAAAGCCTTGTCAGGTAAAACCACCAGTGCAGACTTGAATCGTCCAATAGTGACACTAAATGAACCTGCAATTCAAACGCATACTGTGCCTCATCCTGACCATGCTATGGTAAGTTACTTCCAGGCAAGTAATGACTCTATTAGTGAAAAAATTCGTCTGATGGCACTTAATCACCTTATAAGCCAAGATTATTTTCATGATATGCGTACTGAAAAACAACTTGGCTATCTGGTTGGTTCAGGGTTTGCCCCACTTAACAACCGAGCTGGTATTGCATTTTACATCCAATCTCCCGAAGTATGTTCAGATATTCTGGTGGAGCACAGCAATCGGTTTTTAGCTGACTATCATCTAAAACTTAGTGCTATGGATGCCATTGATTGGGAGCAAGCAAAACAAGCATTGATGATGCAAATCGTTGAAAAAGATAAAAACTTGCGTTTAAAGTCACAGCGTTTTTGGTTAGCAATTGGCAACGGAGATGGCCAGTTTGATATGCAAGCACAGCTCAAAACAGCGTTATTGCAACTCAGTAAAGCGCAATTAGTAAGCTACGCCAAACGCTTATTTGCTGAAAATAGCACACGTCTTGAGCTGAAAACTGAAAAAAAGACGACAAAACAAGCAACTACTTCTCAAGTTGATAAACAAGTTTTGACACATTAGAGACAATCCCTTAGTGTAAGGGGGTTGTACTCTTTGTGTTAAGCCGATGCCCAAAAAAATAATAAAAATAATCGCTGGGTTTACTGGTTTGTTTACTGCTTTTGCATGCTATGCACACCAACCCACATTGTTAGATTCTGATTTATTGATTCCACTAACACTTGCATCTTTGAGCTTGATGGTTGCCCTTGTCGCTGTGCTGCGTTTAAGAAAGTCGCAAGTCGCTTTAAAACGTTCCGAGCATCGTTTTAAAAATAGCATTTTAGCAAGTGGGGATGCTGTTTGGGATTGGCACATTAATGAACAACGTCTTGAGCGCATTAATGATGGACTGTTTAATGCCATTGACCACACTCAAGACTTTCCACCTAATAGGTCCAATATTCACCCATCTGATATCGAATTTGTTGAACATTCTTTAAAAAAACACCTCTCAGGTGAAACAACCCACTTTGAAGCAAGCTATCGCGCTAAAGATGCAACTGGAAATTGGCGCTGGGTATTAGATAAAGGCCGTGTAATCGAGACCGATAGTCAACTCAAGCCAATGCGTATGATGGGCACAGTCAAAGACATAGGTTCAATAAAACAAACCCAAGAGCGCTTAAATTTATTAGCAAATTGCATTGAAAACTTATCCGATCCCATTGTCATTTTTGATTCAAACTTCACCATTGTTGAGGTAAACAAAACATTTTTAGACTACTTTGGCGGCAATGCAACTAATCACATTGGTATGTTATATAAATTACCTGGTCACGATAAACGTCAAACGCAGCAATTTTACCAATCCATACGAAAAGCATCACATTGGCACAAAGAACTGACCCTCAATAAAGAAAAACAAAATACGTTTTTTTCACTCTCAATTGACCGCATTGATGATACGAAAAACAACTTGCGTCATTACATCGCTGTATATAACGACATCACAGATAACAAGCAAACTGAACTAGCACTGCAAAAGCTCACCAACCGTGACCGCCTAACAGGCCTGCCAAACCGTAATCAATTTTTTACCAATATGAAATCCTTGGTTAGCAGCAAAAATCGTCATGCGTTGTTGGTGTTTGATTTAGATAATTTCAAAAAAATTAATGATAGCTTAGGTCACCATGCGGGTGATATTTTGTTATGTCGTTTGGCATCTCGGTTATCTAAACGCACCCGTGAAAGAGATCAATTCTATCGTTTAGGTGGCGATGAATTTGCACTGGTTATGCAAAATACCAATGATATTCATACAATCACACAAGCGGCAAAAAATTTCTTAGCATTAATTGAAGCGCCATTTCATATGTCTGGACATGAACTGGTTATTACTTCAAGTGTCGGTATTGTTCTCTTCCCTGAAGATGGTAACACGCCAGAGTTACTACTTAAAAACGCCGATACTGCCATGTATCATGCTAAACAGCACGGCAACCGATACCTCTTTTTCAACGATGCAATGAACCGCCAAGCTGTAAAACGTCTGCAAATCGAAAACTTAATTCGTTATGGATTAAAAGAAGATCATTTCAAGGTGTTTTATCAGCCCAAAATGGATATTAATAGTGGTGAGCTGGTTGGTATGGAAGCGCTGGTGCGTTTTATTACACCAAATAAGGGACTGATCAGCCCAGCACAATTTATCCCAATTGCGGAAGAAACCGGTCAAATTGTAGAAGTCGGTGAAGTAGTACTTGAAAAAGCATGCCGAGACGTTAAAGACTGGATAAACCGTGGTTTATTCGATGGTCGTGTGGCAGTAAACCTTTCTGCAAAGCAATTTATGCAGCCCGACCTTATTGGCAGCATTGATAAAATACTGAAACGTGAAGGGCTTGCGTCATACTACTTAGAACTCGAGATCACCGAAGGCACTATCATGGAAGATCCGAAAGACGCCATTCGCATTATGAATACACTCAGTGCCCGTGGTATTCACCTTGCCATTGATGATTTTGGCACGGGTTATTCATCGCTTGCCTACCTTAAGCAATTCCCGCTCAACACCCTCAAGGTAGATAAAGCCTTTATTGATGATATGGGCAATGAAAAAGGTAAAAATATGGTCGACTCAATCGTGACTATCGCGCATAACCTTGGTTTATCTGTGGTAGCTGAAGGCGTCGAGTATGCAGATCAGGTAGAACAATTAAAAGAACTAAATTGTGCGACGGTACAAGGCTACTTCTACTCTAAACCCCTCTCTCATGAACAATTTGAACAGTTCTTATTAGCGCATTGTAAAAAAGCACATCAGCCACACCGCGAAATAGAAAAAGAAGTCAAACTTAGCCTAGTGCAATAAATTTTAGTACTAGGCAGTTTATTTATGCGCTAATTCGGGTAAATACGAACCCTAACGACTTTCTTAGTAACATTCGCTGCTTTACATTAATTACACTGTATACCGCAGGCCCAGTTAATAGCCCTGCAATTGCCCAACGTTTACCAACTAAACCAAAACGCCCCGCAACAACTGCACTTATGTAACCATTTATGACCAATAAAGCGAGCAAATACCACAACATCATTTTTCTCATTGAACAAAAGGAGCGCTATAGTATAAAAAAAAGCTCAAATAATCGATGATTAATTGAGCTTTTGGGGTGAAATTTATACTAAATAATTACTGCAAAATAAACTTTAACTTGCGCTTGCTTGCTCCGTATAAAACGCTTCTTTTGCTTCAGCCATAGCAACCAATGGCTCACACGGTGTGAAATGCTTATTTTGTTCGGCAAACGTTGCTAAACGTGATGCGAGATGACCTGCACCTAACGAATCCATATAACTGAATGGGCCGCCTAAGAATGGTGGGAATCCAATACCGAATATTGCACCAATATCACCATCTCGTGCACTTGCAATAATGCCTTCATCTAAACAACGAGCCGCTTCATTTAGCATTTGTGACACACAACGCTCGGCAATTTCTTCTTTGTTTAAACGCGGGTTCTTGCTGATACCAAGTAAATCGTAAATTGACTCATCCACTTTCTTGTCTTTCTTATCGTAAACAAAAAAGCCTCGGCCACTTTTACGGCCTAAACGACCTGCATCGATTAAACGCGAGAATGCATCTGGCGCTTTAAAACGTTCACCCAGTTCTTTTTCAAGAATTGGGGCAATCTTAGAGCCGATATCAATGCCAACTTCATCCAGTAATGTCATTGGACCTACCGGAAAGCCAAACTCAACTAAGGCTTCGTCAATCTTTTCAATTGGCTCACCAGCAAGTAATAAGTTAGCCGCTTCGTTAACGTAAGGCGCTAAAATTCGGTTTACATAAAAGCCCGCTTTGTCTTTTACAACAATTGGTGTTTTACCTTGCTTGCGAGCAAAGTTTACAACGCGTGCAATGGTCTCTTTCGCGGTTGTCTCATGAGGAATAATTTCTACTAGCGGCATTTTTTCAACCGGTGAGAAATAGTGAAGACCAATCACATTTTCAGGACGTGCTGCATTTTCAGCAATTTGACCAATTGGTAGCGAAGAGGTATTCGACGCGAAAATGGTATTTTCATTACAATTTTCTTCGATATCAGCAACCATACTTTGCTTTAGTTTTAAATCTTCAAATACTGCTTCAATGGCAATATCTGTATTTTCAAAGCCTGCGTAATCTGTACCACCAGTGATGCGCGCCATCTGTAGCTGTAGTTCAGCTTTAGATAAAATACGGCGTTTTTGCTTTTTGTTAAGAATTTTAAAACTGTAGTTAAGTGCACCAGAAATGCCTTTTTGTGCAATGTCTTTCACACGTACACGGGCACCAGCTTTGCATGCGCTAACATGAGCAATGCCCGCGCCCATTAATCCACCACCTAACACAGCAACATTCTCTGTTGGTTGCGATTGCTCGTTCCACTCTTTTTTCATTTCAGTGGTAGCGAAGAAAATGCCACGTAACGCTTTTGACTCTTTACTCATTACCAGATCAGCAAAGCCTTGTGCTTCAATTTCATAGCCTTTAGCGGGTGCCATTTCTGCTGCAGCGCGGATTGCTTTAATAATGGCAAATGGCGCTGGGTAATGACCACCTGTTTTCTTCTCAACATTCTCAGTTGCTTTTTTGAAGATAATATTGCGGCCAAATGGGTTTGACTCAAGCATTTGAGAGACTTTGCCTAGCTTAGGCTTAATACTCTTTCGTTTGCCTTTAACAGCAAATTTAAGCGCTACATCAAGCAGCACACTATTAGGCACGACATCATCAACTAACCCAGCTTTTTTAGCCTGTTTAGGACGCACTTGCTTACCAGTTAAGGTCCATTCAAGTGCTTTTTGAATACCCACAAGTTTAGGTAAACGTTGCGTACCACCGCCGCCTGGCAATAGGCCTAACTGTACTTCAGGCAGACCTAACTTAGTATTGCTTGCATCGCTCGCAACACGATAATCACACGCCAGCGCAAACTCTAAACCACCACCTAATGTTGCGCCATTCATTGCCGCAACCGTTGGGAAAGGTAGTTTTACTAAATCAGCAAATACGCTGTGACACGTTTGTGATAAATACAGCGCATCATCACGAGTTTTCGCGTTATCCAGCATTTTAATATCAGCGCCCGCGATAAAATTATCCGGCTTACCACTGATAAATACCATGCCTTTAATATTTTGCTCTACGCCCTGCTTAATCACTGCATTAAGGTCATCAACAAAGCTGTCGCGCAGAGTATTCATTTTTTCCCCTGCTACGTCAATGGTAACAATCGCGATATTGTCATCATTCACTTTAAAATCAAAAACTGAGTTCGCTTGTTCAGCTGTCATACTATGCTCCCTCTAAAACGAATGCCGCGCCTAAACCACCTGCAGCACATGCAGTAGTTAATGCAAGGCCACCACCACGACGATTTAATTCATTTAAACTTTGTGTAATTAAACGTGCGCCTGTTGCCGCAAATGGGTGACCATAAGCGAGTGAGCCACCGTTTACATTAAACTTGTCCATATCGATTTCACCAATCGCTTTTGAACGACCTAGTTTCTCTTTTGCAAATTTATCACATCCGAACATCTTCATGTTGGCAAGTGCTTGTGCTGCAAATGCTTCGTGCATTTCAATCAGGTCAAGATCTTGTAATGTAATGCCCGCTCTATCAAGCGCCATTGGCGTTGAGTGCGCAGGGCCCATTAACATATCTTCATGTACATCAATGGCACTAAATGCAAAGCTACGGATATAACCTAAAATCGGGTAGCCTAACGCCTTTGCTTTAGACTCACTCATCATTAATACTGCAGCTGCGCCATCTGTCAAAGGTGTTGCATTAGCCGCAGTTACTGAACCGTGTTGGCGATCAAATACCGGACGAAGTTTTGCGTAACTTTCAACATTTGAGTTTTCACGAATATTATTATCACGGTCTAAAAAGCCTTTATAAGGCGGCACGTGCGCTGTCATTACTTCATTAGCAAGTAAACCATCATTCCACGCTTTTGCTGCAAGCGTATGTGAACGATGCGCCATTGCATCTTGATCAGTACGGCTGATGTTGTGGGTTTTTGCCATCTGCTCAGCAGTTTGGCCCATCGAAAGGCCCGTTGAGTATTCAGCAACCGCTGGCGGTACAGGCATTAAATCTTTTAGGCGTAACTTTGATAGAATTTTAAAACGCTGACCGAACGTGCGCGCTTTGTTTAAATCAACAAGGCTGCCTGCTAACTTTTTACTCACACCAATAGGCAGAACAGACGATGAATCTGCGCCACCTGCAATACCTACGTTAACTGAACCGGCAATAATCGATTCAGCAACATTGGCAACTGCTTGGAAACTCGTCGCACATGCACGAGATACGGAATACGCATCCACCGACACTGGCATCCCCGTGCCAAGGACAATCTCACGTGCAATATTAGGTGCTTCTGGCATTTGAACAACCTGTCCGAAAACCAGCTGATCGATTTCATTTTTATCAAGATTCATGCGTTCAAGCATTTCATTTACAACCATTTTACCCATATCTAATGCAGGTACATGGTGGAAGTAAGTGGCTTGTTTAGCAAATGGAGTTCTCAATCCGCTGACAACGGCAATTCGGTCGCCTTTTGTTGTTTTTAGTATATTTTGTTCAGACATAGGTTGTTCCTCTGGTTACAGGTCTGACCTGTTATCAAGTTTATTGATTCTAAACAAGGTATCTGTGTTTGCCAATAGCAAAGCGCAAGTTTTTCAAATGCCATCCACGCCCCAATAAATGCTTCAGCGCAACATCAAGCCTAAGTGTAGTCCAATCCTTTAACAGCATCTCACCCTGAATAACATTTAATCACATTTTAAAACAAAGGATTACGCTGACCACCTACTTTTTAACCTGGAAAGAAGTAACAATTTCCACATCAAATCACGTTAGATGGAGAACACTATGAAGCTAACTCAATACATTAAAACGGAGCTAGGCACGCAATGGACCGCTAACACTATTTCTGACCAAACCCAAGGGGCGCTGAGTAAACGGACCGCTAACAATTGGTATAATGGTGAGAAACGCCCAATTCTTGAGCTTTTAATTGATGGTTTAAAATACCGTAAGTTGCTACAGGAACAAGACGCGAGCAAAGGTGCTTAAGTGCTTTTGTTGTTTAGTCTAGCCAATCACTTTTGAAAGCTGCACCTAATGTGCAGCTTTTTTTTGAACTTTTTACTGCTATCACCATCCTAGCTACACACGATTTCCCGGATACATTTATTAACTTAAGCGCTTGGCTTACAAGGTAGCTTGAGTATAATCTAGCGGTTAAGAACTATTTAAGCCAATTAAAACAATAAGGATAGCGACTAACATGGCGGTATCAGCGTTTGTTCAGCTACAAAATTATTTAGACAGCCAAATCATTGGCCAACCTCAGCTTACCCAAGCATTATTATTAGCACTTTTAGCCGATGGCCATTTATTGGTGGAAGGTCCACCAGGACTTGCAAAAACACGTGCAGTGAATGCCTTAGCAAAAGGTGTCGAAGGTAATTTCCAACGCGTGCAATTTACCCCTGATTTATTGCCAGCGGATATTACAGGTACGGATATTTATCGCCAGCAAACGAGCGAGTTTGTGTTTGAAGCAGGTCCGTTATTCCATAACCTTGTGCTTGCTGACGAAATTAACCGTGCACCTGCTAAAGTGCAATCAGCACTGTTAGAAGCGATGGCTGAAAGACAAATTACCGTGGGTAAAAATACCTACCCATTACCGGAACTGTTTTTAGTTATGGCTACGCAAAACCCACTAGAGCAAGAAGGGACTTACCCACTGCCTGAAGCACAACTCGATCGCTTCTTGCTTCACCTCAATATTGATTATCCAGACGCACAAAATGAATTAGCCATTCTGCGTTTAACTCGCGGTGAAGCACTTGCTGAAGAACAGGTAAAAGCACCGCAAATATCTCAAGAAACCTTATTTGAGTCACGCAAGCAAGTATTGTCTTTGCATTTATCTGAGCCGCTTGAGCGCTATCTTGTACAACTGATTATTGCAACACGGCAGGCAGAAAAATTCAGCCCAGAGTTAGGACGTTGGATTGAATATGGCGCCAGCCCACGCGCAACAATTGCACTTGATCGCTGTGCCCGCGCCCATGCATGGCTTGCAGGCCGAGATTTTGTTGCACCCGAAGATATTCAAAGCGTATTTGCTAATGTACTTCGTCACCGCATTATTTTGTCTTATGAAGCGCAAGCCGATGGCGTAAGTAAAGACGATGTTTTAGCAGAAATTATTGCACGTGTGGTAGCACCTTAATATTTATTATGAACACACACTCTGCACAACTCGCTGAATTAAAAAGCAATGGTGTGGCACTTTCACTCAATGAGTTAATGGCTTACCACAACAAAACGACCTTGCTTGAGTTATCGCCAAAGCGCAAAGTTAAACACCCAAATGCGGGGCAATATTTAGCTCCGCATAAAGGCCGCGGAATGGAATTTGCCGAGGTAAGGCACTACCAACCAGGTGATGATGTGCGCGCAATTGATTGGCGAGTTACTGCACGCACAGGTATTGCACATACCAAGCTTTTTCAGGAAGAAAAAGAGCGCCCAGTTTTTATCTTAACCGACTTTAGTGACAGTATGCTCTTTGGCTCGCAACTGCTGCTAAAGTCTGTACAGGCTGCGCATTTAAGCGCACTAATCGCTTGGAGTGCGATTCAACGAGGCGATCGAATAGGTGGCCTGGTGTTCAATCACAATGCACACTGGGAGCTCAAGCCAGCATCGAGGCAAAGTGCCGTGCTTAAACTGTTTCATAACTTGCAGCTCGCTCACCAAGCAGCCCTTGAGAGTAAACTTGACGGCGAATCACAAACACTAAACGATCAATTAAATCGTTTAGTGCATTTAGCAAAACCAGGTTCGTTAGTGTACTTGATTTCTGATTTTCACCATCTAAGCGAGGATATGGCAAAGCAGTTAATGTACCTCACACGTCATTGTGAACTCATCGCCTGCCCTATATTCGACCCCATGGAACTCTCACTACCTAATGTGGGTGAGCAACTCACATTAAAATCCGGCGATCGCCAAGCAAGTTTACCCCTTGCCAATGCAAAGTTTCGTGAGAGCTATGCCGCACAAGCAAGTACACAGCAAACATCTTTATTTCAATTATTACAAAAATCTGGCCTAGCGCTGATGCCATTTAGTGCAGCGCAGCCGATTGAACAGCAATTAAAGGGATAATGGTTAAATGGCAAACCCAACATCTCCGCTCGACAATTTGCATGATGTTATCGCACCAGCGACGGTATCATGGTGGCCACTTTCAGTGCCTGCTTTTACGCTCATCGCTATCCTGATTACATTAATTATTGCCGCGATTTATGTGTGTTATAAACGTTACCAATTAGCGAAAGCAAAACGCCAAGCACTGTTAGAAAGCAAAGCTTATTTAACGAGCAATTATGCCAATACCCAAGCATTACATTTAATTTTAAAGCGCCTTGTAAAACACTATTACGGTATTGAGGCTGCAAATCAATTTGGTGAGAAATGGCAAGAGGTTGTGCTTAAAACAACAAAGACAAAGTTAACCAATGAGGAGCTTTCGCGCCTTTACCAAGGTGAATCAGAACAGCCAATTAGCAGTTTTCATCAAAAACTCGTCAAAGCAATTAAGCAATTTAAGGTAAAAGGAGCGTTAAATGTTTGAGTTTGCTTGGCCATTCGCATTTCTATTGTTACCACTGCCACTATTGCTAACCAAGTTACAAAAAAGTCAGCAAACAGCCATTGTTCGCACAACCGCGCTTTACCACAACCCAATGGTGCAAACAGGTAGCATCAGTCAGCCAGCACGTTTTTCAATCTGGCCTTGGATTATTTGGCTTTGTTTATGCGTCGCCCTCGCTCACCCCAAATATTATGGCGAACCCATTCAGCTGCCAAATGAAGGACGAGAAATCATGCTGGCAGTTGATTTATCAACCTCAATGCGCGAACAAGATATGCAGTATCAAGGGCAGTACATTGACAGGCTATCAGTTGTAAAAGCCGTACTTAATGAGTTTATTACTGCTCGCACAGGCGATAGATTAGGACTCATTTTATTTGCTGATACCGCATTTTTACAAACCCCACTCACCCGAGACCTCACCACAGTCGCTAAAATGTTAGAAGAAGCGCAAATTGGCTTAGTTGGTCAAGCGACTGCTATTGGCGATGCACTTGGCCTTGCAGTTAAACGCTTTGCCTTGAAGGATGATAGTAACCGCATACTAATTTTATTAACTGACGGTCAAAATACTGCGGGCAACCTTGCCCCAGAAGAAGCTCTCATTCTTGCAAAAGATGCAGGCATAAAAGTGTATACCGTGGGTGTAGGCGCTGATAGTCAGTCAAACTTTTTTGGCTTTCAAATGCAACGAGGCAGCGCACTTGATGAAAGCTTATTAACCGAAATTGCCAGAGAAACTGGCGGCCAATACTTTCGTGCCACGGATGTTGAAAGCTTACAACGTATTTACCAAATGCTAGACCAACTTGAGCCGATAAGCGACAACAGCGAAACCGTTCGTCCACAAACAGCATTATTTTATATTCCATTATTTATCATTGTGTTATTACTGTTTACTCAGACCTTAGTGAATAGCCTTAAAACGTTACGATTAAGGAGTGGCGCATGACTATTGAATTTATTCGTCCCGAAGCATTTTATTTAATACCCTTGGTTGCATGCGTTATCGTTTTGCAACTATTAAAAAAGCGCAAACATCTTGGTAGCAGCCCAATTGCACCTCACCTTGCCCAGTTTCTTCTTGATGGTGAAAGTAAACAAACGAAAATCAATTCATTGTGGTTAAGTTTGTTTTTAATTGTCAGTGTATGTGCCCTCGCAGGTCCGAGTTGGCAATCACAGCCTTTGCCAATTTATAAGAGTAAACATGCCAGAGTTATTGTTATGGATATGTCGCGCTCAATGTACAGCCAAGATATTAAGCCAAACCGTTTAACGCAAGCGCGTTTTAAAGCGCTTACGCTTGCCGATATTTTAAAAGAAAGCGACTTGGCTTTAGTTGCCTATAGTAATGATGCTTATACAATTTCACCGCTCACTTCAGACCATCAAACGCTGGCTAATTTAATTCCAAGCCTAAGCCCTGAAATTATGCCAGTTCCCGGCAGTAATGCCTACGCAGGCATTTCTTTAGCGGTTGACCTACTCAACCAAGCGAAGGTAAGCAATGGTGAAATTTATTGGATTACTGATGGCATTGATGATTTTGACGAAAGCCGTGATATCGAAAAACTCGTCAAACAACACAAAATGAAGTTGCATATTTATTCTGTCGCAACTGAGCAAGGTGCGCCTATTCAATTGCCAGATGAAGGTTTTTTAAAAGATAACTATGGGCAAATTGTCATTCCAAAAGCTAATTTAAGCTTGTTACAGCAACTCGCGTCCAATAGTGGCGGGAAATTTAGCTTTTATCAGGTTAATGATTCTGATTTGGCCTTATTCAAACCATCCTCATCCAACGCGGATGATGTTATTAAACACGAACAAACAAGCGAGCAACCGATTGATGGCGGTATTTACCTAGTATTCTTATTAATTCCACTAGGTTTTATGATGTTAAAGCAACAGCCTAAATTTTTACTGGGATTATGCTGTGTAGTCTTATTTAAACCTGAGTTAAGTTACGCATTTTCCCTGCCTAATTGGCTATTAAATGATGAACAACGTGCGCACCAAGCTTATCAACAACAAAATTACGAGGCGGCAGCACAGTCAAATACTGCAAACCTTTCAGGCTCGGCACTCTACCAGCAAGGCGATTTTGAAAATGCCTTAAGTAAATTCCAACAAGATAGCAGTGCCCAAGGGCTATATAATCAAGGCAATGCACTGGCAAAACTCAACCGCTTTGATGAAGCTATTGCAGCATATGAAAAAGCTCTAAAACAACAGCCTGAGTTTGAAGAAGCTCAGGAAAATAAGGCTTTGTTGGAAGATTTGAAGCAACAGCAACAAAATCAACAACAGCAAAATGGTGATGATCAACAACAAAGTGATGAGCAGCAACAAAGCGATCAAAACCAACAGCAAGGTGAGCAATCGGGTGAACAATCGCAGCAGCAAAACCAGCAGGAACAAAATCAATCGCAACAACAGGGTCAGCAAGAGAACAACAGCGAGGAAAGTAAGAACAGCAGTGATTCTACGCAGCAAAACAATAACCAACCTGAGATGAAAGCTGACTCAGAAGAAGCTAAAAGTGATGAGCCAAAGCAAGCACCCGAAACAAAACCTGAGCCCAATGAAAAGTCAGATGAAGCGCATGAACAACCGCCACAGCAGCCTCTTTCTCAGCAAGCAGCAAATCAAGCACCTGAATTAACGCCGGAAGAAAAAGAACAAGTTCAAATTATTAACCAATTATTAAGAAAGGTACCGGATGATCCGGCCATTTTGTTACGCAATAAAATGAAATTAGAAAGTCAAAAAAGATACCGTCAGCGCATCCAGCAGCAAGGAGTTGAGAAGTCATGGTAAGTCGCATTGTTGTTTTAATTTGCCTTGTTTTACTGCCATTACAAGCTGTTGCAGCTCTAAGCGCCAGTGTTGATCGTAACCCTGTACTCGCAGGTGAGTTTTTTAATTTAACCATTCGTGCAGAGCAAAATGTCAAAGGTGAACAACCCGATACCACAGCACTACTTAAACACTTTGTGGTTGGCCCTACATCAGTGCGCAGCAATACAAGTATTATTAACGGCCAAGTAAACCACACAACACAGTGGCAAGTTGAGTTGATGGCACGAAATCCTGGTGACTACACCATACCCAGCTTTACAGTCGCTAACATGCAATCAAGTCCAATCACAGTGAAAGTGGTTGCAGCCTCCAATGCCGATAGCAAAAGCAAAGATGTGTATATTGAAACGAGCATGGAAAATAATGAGCTCTATGTTCAACAAGCTGGTGTTTATACGGTTAAACTATTTTTAGCGAATGATCTTACTGAAGGGCAGCTTGGCTCGCCAGAATTAGAAAACGCCAATGTTTCTCAACTTGGAAAACAAAAAGAGAGTTATGAAATTATTGATGGTATTCGCTATTTGGTGATTGAGCGTAACTATCTTATTCAACCGCAAAAAAGTGGTCAATACACGGTTAAATCACCTTATTTTAAAGGCCGTATTCGCGATAATTACCGCACCCGAGCAGCAAGCGCTATTGGCCGAGATATTCAATTAACCATTAAACCGATCCCGAACAATATTTCTGGGAACTGGTTACCTAGTGAACTAGTCACCTTGAATGAAGAATGGCAACCTGAAAAACAAAGTTACCAGATTGGTGAACCTATTACTCGTACTATTACTATCACAGCACTAGGTATAACCAAAGAGCAACTACCAGAAATCAATCTACCTAGCATCACGGGTGTGCGCAGCTATTCAGACCAAGCTGACACAAACAATTTAGTACGTAATGGTAAAGTCATTTCGCAAAAAGTTGAATCATTTGCACTGATGCCACAAACGCCAGGAGACTTTACCCTACCAGAAGTACGTGTGCCTTGGTTTAACGTAATAACCAATCGGGTTGAATATGCAACTTTGCCTGCAAGAGCACTGACCGTTGTCGGTGACCCAAACTTTATTCAACCAACAACTACGCCCATTCAAACTAATAGCTCCCCTGCCGATGAGCTCACAATTAAGCAAACAGCAAAGGCCTTTGAGCAACCTATTTATTACTGGCCGCTCGTTATACTAGGTTATGTACTTTGGCTAGTGACACTTTTTATTTGGTGGCTAAAGCGCGAAACGAATTCGCCTGTGAACACAAATCAAGATCATTTGTTAACTGTCAATCCATTATCAGGGTTACAAGCTGCACTCAAAGAAAATAACCAACGCAGCTTCTACCATCAGCTGATTAAACTCTGTAAATCGCATACAGGTAGCGCAGATTTAACTAAACTTAGCAAAGCACTTAATAACACCGACTTTGATAATGCAGTTAGTCATTTACAAGCTAACCTCTATGCAGGTAAAAACCATGCTGTTGACCTTAACGACATCTATCAACAGATAAAAAGTTTAAATAAAAAACCTAAAGGTGAGAATGAGTTAAGCCAACTCTATTAAAATAGTTTCAATGTTCGGAAAGAAAAAACAGCAACGTCAGGTCTTAATTGACATGGCTGATAAACAAAAACGATATGAAGCGTTAGTCAATGTGTATCACAAAGAACTATATCGCTTCGCATACTGGTTGGCAGGTGACCCTACGGTGGCAGAAGACCTAGTGCAAGAAACATTTTTAAGGGCTTGGCGCTCGCTTGATTCTCTGCTGGATCAGCAAGCTGCAAAAGCATGGTTAATTACGATTTTACGCCGGGAAAATGCCCGCCGTTTTGAGCGCAAACAGTTTGACTACAGTGATGTGGAACAAGACACACTGTGTGATACCGAAACGCTCGATATGGAGCAAAATGCAGAGCGTTCACAACTGCAAAAACGCATCATGCAACTGGAAGAAGAGTATCGTGAACCACTGCTATTACAAGTCGTTATGGGTTTTAGTGGTGATGAGATTGCATCCATTTTGTCACTCAATAAAAACACGGTAATGACACGCTTATTTCGGGCTCGCAACCAGCTAAAAGATACCTTACAACCAAATTTACAAAGGGGGATCAACAATGGATGAATTAGAACTACGTCGTCGTTTATATGCTGATCCGAATACCAGCGATAAAGACATACTTGAGGCGCTTGAAGCAGACCCAGATGCGAATGCATTTAGTAAAGAACTAAAAACTCTCGACAGCGACATTGAACAAGCACTTAACGTTCCGGTGCCAGAAAACCTTGCTGAGCGATTAGTGTTAAATCAGTCTTTACACGCATTTAAAACACAGCGTAAAAAGTCTCGTATCCATTTAGCATTAGCTGCATCAGTCGCGTTTTTATTTGGTGTGTCTTTCACTTATTTAAATATGGGCGCTCCACTTAATTTAGAGCAACATGCACTTGCACATATCTACCATGAGCCAAGTTCGTTGACCAATGTGAAGCACGACTTTAGTTTACAAGAGGTGAATGCAAAGCTCGCCAGCTTTGGTGGTAATTTTAGTGAACTGCCCAACCAAGTAAGCTACCTTACTTTTTGTGATTTTAAAGGGCAGAAGAGTCTTCATTTAGTGTTTCAAACTGAACAAGGCCCAATGACGTTATTCATTGTGCCAAGTAACAACCAATATCGCACTGAATCGTATTTCTCAGATGAATCCTTTGATGGTGCGACTTATCAAGGTCATAAAGCTAATTTAATTTTACTTGGTGAGAAAGGCCAAGCACTTTCGCCATATAATGATAAATTGCAAAATTCGTTGCAATGGCGCATTTAATTAATGCTTTAGATATAGTGTAACAATGAGCCATCATCTCAAACAAAAACAGCAGGATAATACCTGCTGTTTTTATTTCTACCTCTAGAGTTAATAGTTAACCATAGGTGTAACTTGCCTGTAATCCAAGCTGAATACCTAAACCCCAATAAGCCAATAAGAACAAGGTCCAGCCAATCATAAAGGCAATTGAATACGGGATCATAAGCGCGATTAATGTACCAATACCGGTATTTTTAACATACTTTTGACAGTAAACCACCACCAGCGGGAAGTAAGGCATTAACGGCGTAATAATATTAGAGCTTGAATCACCAATACGATAAGCCGCCTGTGTTAAGTCAGGTGAAATCCCTAGCTGCATTAGCATAGGTACAAAAATTGGCCCTAATAACGCCCATTTTGCACTACTTGAACCAACAAATAGATTGACAAAACCAGTTAAGAAAATAATGCCAACGACTGTAACAGCGCTTGGTAATTGCATTGCTTTAAGTACTTCCGCACCCTCAATTGCTAATAGCGCTCCCAAGTTTGATTGAGAGAAAGCCGCAATAAACAATGCACAGAAGAATGCCATAACCACATAATATGCCATACCATGCATTGCTTTGGTCATTGCATCAATCATGTCTTTACTTGATTTAAAGGTACCCACAACAAAGCCATAAACGGCACCAGGTATCCAAAAAACTAAAAAGATAATCGGCACAATAGATTGCATTAGTGGCGCTTTAAAATCGGTGAGCGAGCCCTCTTTGCTTCTTAATGGTGAACTTTCTCCCCAAGCAGCATAAGCAAGTAGTGCAAGACCAGCAAGCATCACCGCTGAAGCAATATAGAAGCCCTTTCGCTCAGTATCAGTGATTTGGTCAAAACTTGGTAAGTCATCAGTATCGCCATCAAGCGCAACCTTATTTAAACGAGGTTCAATAATCTTGTCAGTAATGTACCAGCCTAATAACACAATAAATAAGCTTGATGCCGAAGTGAAATACCAGTTATTTAATGGATTTACCTCAATCGTTGGATCAATAATTTGTGCAGCACTTTGCGTGAAACTTTGCAGTAAAGGATCGATACCCGAAGGAATGAAGTTAGCACTAAAACCACCACTTACACCAGCAAATGCGGCTGCAATACCAACTAGTGGATGACGACCCATGGCGTAAAAAATTACACCTGCTAATGGGATTACTAGCACATAGCCCGCATCTGTTGCTGTGTGGCTGACAATCGCAATTAAGATGACACACGGCGTTAAAAGTGCTTTTGGTGTGCGTTTTAGCATTAACTTCAGGCCAGTATTAATATAGCCAGAGTGCTCTGCTACACCTACACCCAACATAGCCACTAGCACAACGCCCAGTGGCGCGAAACCAGTGAATGTTTTAACCATATTAGCTAAAAAGGCGGCAAGGCTATCGCCTGTCAGTAAATTATTAACAACTATTGCTTCGCCTGTGCGAGGATCAATTGCTGAAAACGTATAATTTGAAAAAATCGCAGAAAGTACCCAAATTAATAACATTGAGAATAAAAAAATCATTGCCGGATCTGGCAATTTATTTCCAACGTACTCAATACCATTTAGAAATTTATCTATGGGTTTTACTTTTTGCGTCTGTGCATCAGTGTTACTCGATGACATGGTATTTCCCTAATAGTTATAATTCTTGCTAATTTATCATAAACGATGTCGCGATAAAGGAAACTTATTTTGTTTTAACCAGCCTTTTATTTTGCTTTTAATTTACATTTTGGCAGGCTACTATTCGCATCTTTTGACAAAGCAGGTTGTGTTATGCAAGTAATTAAAGAGTTCCATTTTGTTGATGACTTTGCCCTCAATAATCATCAACATATCTTACGCCCTGCTACGCGCGCAATTGTCACTAGAGGACAGCAAGTTTTACTACTTCATACTGAGCGTTATCGTGATTACTCATTACCAGGTGGCGGGGTAGACCACGGTGAGAGCCTCCAGCAAGCACTAATAAGAGAATTAAAAGAAGAAACCGGTGCACGCGAAATCGACAACATTACCCCCTACGGGCTCATTCGTGAATTTCGTGCTAACTACAAGCAAGACGGTCAAATAATTGAAATGCTATCTTATTGCTTTACATGCGAAATCGATAATGAATTTGATCAGCAGAACTTAGAAGATTACGAAATTGCCAATGGTATGACGGTACACTGGGTCGACATTGAAAAAGCCATTGCCTACAACAAGCAAACAATGGCTGAGTCAGAAAAAAAAGGTATCAGCATTGTGCGTGAAACCTTTTTACTTGAGCATATTGCAAAAAATTTGCTTAATCTAACGCTAGACTAAGCAAAAGTGCTAGTGAAGCGCCGCTGTGTGCGGCAGCTTGGCACAAATTTCCGCTTCCGCTTCTAAAATTTCTTCTAATCGCGCATCTACCACTGCCTTATCAAAATATTCGTATGCTAATTCAACAAATAAAAAAGCGTGTTTTTCTTCTGATTTTGCTATGGTGACGTAAAAGTCTTTCTCTTTACCTTCTTCAAGGGCTTCAGCAACTAACGAAAAACGCTCATAGCCTCTAGCTTCTATAACCGCTGCAACAATTAGACGGTCTAATAAAAATACATCCTTACCTTGACGGAAAAGCGCACGTAAATCTTTCACATAAGTGTCTTTGGTGTCTTTGCCCAGCGTAATATTTCGTTCAAGCAAGATTTTAACCACTTGTTTAAAGTGGATCATTTCTTCCAATGCTAAGTCTGTCATTGCACGGACTAATTTACGACGGTCAGGATAATGCGACAGCATTGATAGCGCCATACCCGATGCCTTTTTTTCAGCAGCGGCATGGTCTTGTAAAAAGGTATCAAAATCGGCCATTACCGCTTCTGTCCAAGAAAATGGCGTTTTGTATTTTAGTTCAAACATACTTAGCTAATTGTCTTCAATTTAAATTAGCCGCAGTTTAAAGGTCAGCATGCAAGATGTCTATTTTAAATCCGCTTTACCATTGCGTGTTGAATCAAGTTTCAGCGGACTTTTAATTTGCTTCCACGCAGTCACTTTGCCATTAACATTCAGCTGCTCGAATCCACCTTTTGGCGCTTTTTCTAAAAAATGACAAAAATGCTGATAGCTTTGAGGATCTGATAAATTAATGATGAGGCGAGGGTTATCTATGCGTTCAAAAAAGGCAAGTACTGCATCACGGTGTGCAAAATAGCGCGCTGTTAAGTGATTATCATCTAACATGCTTTCTGTTGTTAACGGATAAAAAACCTCGCCATAGCAGCGCTTTAAACTTGGGAAAAAACCACCATGCTCTGTTAATAGCCGTTCAGCCATCCGACTTAATAACACTTTAATTGAGGGCAACCAATTAGCTAAATCCCGCTCTAGGTATATAAATTTCGCATTAGGAAACCTTGCAAGCAGCGTGTCATAGTCATGAAACACAGGGGTATCAGCGATAAACTCAGCTGCTTCTAACGTCTCTTGAATATACACCGTATGTGCGGTTTTAAATCCCAGTTCTAATGCTGCTGCGCACACACTTGTAGTGCCCGTTCTCGGTAAACCAAGCACAAAGATTTTTTGACTACTAATAACACACCTCTTGAGTGGTCAGATGAGTTGCGATAAGCTGAATATATCGCATGAAAATTATCAGCTTATTATGCAACTACATACCTTAAATGGACACATACAATCTATTTATTTAGTCGAATACCCCGATAAACTTATGTTATTGGATGGGTGCTGCCGAGCTGATTGCGACTTAGTTGCGCATTTTGTTACAACTACATTAAATCGCCCACTTTCTGATTTAAAACTCATTGTGGTAACTCATATGCACCCTGACCATGCCGGTGGAGCACATAAACTTCGTGATATCACAGGTGCAAAAATAGCAACATCAAACGCGCCCGGCCATTGGTATCAGGGGTTTGATGGTATTATGATGCATCTTACAGATATCTTATTAGCACGTTGGGTAGCCAGCCGAAAGGGAAAGAAACAGGGGTTTATGTGGTATCCACGAAAGCTTAGAGCAGATATATTTTTAGCTGATGGCGTTACTATACCTGGATACGATGAATGGCAAATACACCATAGCCCCGGTCATACTGACAGAGATATTTGCCTACACCATTTACCAAGCAATACACTTTATGTGGCTGATTTAATGGTAAAAGTGAAAGGCAAGCTGATCCCACCCTTCCCTGTCTTCTACCCTAAACGCTATCTTAATTCGCTGTTAATGCTCAAAACATTAAAACCAGAGTTTTTACTTTTGGCTCATGATGGCAAGATCGAGTTTTCTAGTATCGACTTTAATTACTTGTTAAAAAAAGCGCCAAGTATTCCGATGACACATTGGCGTTCTGTCAAAAGTAAATTAAAGCAAATTTTTAAAAAAGGCTAAGGGTTGTTAACCGCACAACTACTGTAGAGTGTCATCCATTGTTCATAACTGAGCGAAGATGCCGTTTGGCATGTCTGGGCTTTAATTTCTTTCAACTTACTAGACACGCAGCCAGGCCTGAATTCATGGCGCATTGCAAAACGTTCTACTTCATATTGCTGCATTTCACTCATGTAAGTAACAGGATACCGCTCGCCATTGCACTCAATCTGGTTCGTACTTCTTGGCGCAGTGCTGCATGCGCTTAACACTATCAAAATACACAATAAGCCCGAATTTTTAATCATTTTCATTTATGGTCCCTGCAGGTTATCAATCACTGCTCCAAGTTTTTCAATGCGTTGACTCATGCCCAAAATAATTCGATCTTTAATCTTGTCACGAATGGCATAAGGTAATTTCTGCATTGCTGTATGTGAGATAGCAAGCACAATGGTCTCCGAGTGTGCTTGTGCGTTAATACTGCGAGTATGGGTCTCAACAAACGACCCCTCACCAACAAAATCACCTGGCTCAATATGCACAAGTGATGGCTTATGTTGCTGTTTAAATAGCACTAATTCACCTGAAAGTACGATATAAAGGTGGTTATCATGCTCGTTTTGGCGAAAAACCATTTTGCCTTGTTTAAATAAATGGAGCTCGGAGAATGATTCAACAACCATTTGCCGCTCAGCCAATGTCAGCGTTTTAAAAAAGGGTAAGCGATTCACTAACTCCATTTTCTTAATGAGTGGAATTTGCGTTATGAGTGCCACTTATACGCTCCGCTAACGTACTGTAAGGTAATCTAGACCACCACAAATGACTGCAACTTGTGCATCAATGCAGTTTTGTTCATTTGCCGTTGGGCTATCAGGATACACTTCCGTAGTCGTTACATATGTTGCATCTGTAATACCTGCGCACAGTGAAAGCCCTTTGCAGTCATAATTACATACACCAAACTGTTCAATAGTAACGCCAATCAATTCACCATTTTCATCCGCTGGCGCAATATGAGTTACTTTCTCAACTGATTCAATCATCGCTTTTTGAAAATCTGCTTCAGGACGTTTTGAATCTCCAACCAAATAAAAACCATCTGGGATATTCCAATTGGTATGCTCTACCCCATCGCGGGCAGCAAGTGCTGGACGAAACTCCGAATTATCAGTATCGGTCGTTTCATGAAGATCAATGTGCATCAAAAAGTCACATTTAAGTTTTGCTAAGTAATCTAATACTGCTTTTGACTCAGGTGCAGGCGAGTCATTATAAAACGAACGATTTGGATCAATCGCATACGCATTCCAGCGATTAATCGTCTCAAAGCCCCACGGGCTAATACAAGGCAGAATCACGAAATTAAATGCATCTTGATAGTCTTTAGCCTTGCCTTTTGCAAATGCCAGTGCCCCCATTACGCCGCTTGTTTCATAACCATGAACACCGCCAGTAATTAAAATAGCTGGCTTATCTTGCTGCCAAGATTTAGAGCGCATAGCAAATAGCACAAGGTTTTCACCATAAGGTAGCTCACCATATTGCTCAATCTGAAAATCCGCTTCTAACGCATTAATCTGAGAAACAACTAATTGATGATAATCACGTTTTTTATTCTGAAGAGTTAACCACTGTGATTTTTCGCTTTCATTCCATTTTTGACCAGGAATACCAATTGGGTAATGTGAACTCAAACTACACCTACGATAATAAACAACAAAAAACGTATGATAGCAACTGACTAAATAAATGACATAAAAAAAGCAGCTAACGCTGCTTTTTTTAAAGTATCCCGATATTGGGAGTCGCACGATACATATCTTTTTTCAAAGACATCATCAACGCATTAAGTTGGTCATTTGGTTTAAGTGCTACTTTTTCGACTGTCTCGGAATAGTTATACCGCTCTTTCAGTTCTTCAGTCACTGAAGCTAATTTATTGCGTGCGATACGTGATTTAGCAGCAAAGTTTGAAAACTCGTCCGGTTCAATCGTGTAACCTTCATATGCTTTTAGTAATCGGTGACAATCTTTGGCTATGCCATAGTCACGAATTTTTTCATCAAGCACCATACATGTGTTGTTAACTAATTCATAACGCCACAGGTTCTTTTGCTGCCATGCATACATATCCGGTTTTAACATTTGTCTTGCTTTTTCAGCTCTTACACCAGCAAGTATTCGGTCAGCATCTTGTTCAATTTGCTTTTTATCAGCGTAAAAGACTTCTTTCTCTGTTTCACTGGCTTGCACCAGAATATACACAATTTCTTGTAGTTCTTGGTATTGGCGGGCGATTGTTTTATCGAGCCATTTTCTTAGTTCTGGATTATTGTTTTTATTCTTAACATTTTCCCCTTCATTTACTGCATGTAATACTTGAGCGTTATATTTAACTTGCTGTATTACAGAATAAATGTCCCAAGTATCAGCTGTTGTTGTGTAAATGAAATCCGCTGCTTTCTCAGTTTTAAAATAAGGTTCAATACGGCGATATAAGCCTGTTACATCTTCCAGCTTCTTTGCACTTACAACTGCTTGGTAATCAGCTTCGTCGGTGTAATAAGCACTACGCGCCAAAAATCCATTATGATAAGAAGAAAATCGGTCTTTTTCTTTTTTGCTTTGTTCAAGCAAGTTGTAGCTCGAGCTGATTTGCTGGTAAAGCGCTTTGTGTTTTTCTGATAGGTCTTTGCTCTGCTCGATAGTCAGCAGTTTTTCATGCAAATTTTTATTTTCAAGATTGCGTTTTACAAACTCAATATTGTCTAGGCTATCGGGATCACCGCAACCAACCAAAGACAATCCGACTAATGCCGTCAATGCAAATTGTTTCATACCACCAACCTTATCATTATTATTTTCTCGACTACGATACAAAAAATTAACAATTATTACAGTTGAATTCAATAAAATTTATCTTAGGTACAAAAAATATAGAGTTTTCACTCTATATTTGTGCAAGGTTCATTTTCAATAAGTGTGAAATGATGGCTAGCTTTAAGCTATATAATTAACTATAAGCTAAGCCTTTAAAGATGTGCTATTTAATTGTTTAAATTATACTTTTTCATCTTTTCAACGAGCGTTGTGCGTCTCACCCCTAAAACTTCGGCAGCTCTTGCGACTACATTGTCACTTCGTTCTAGTGCTTGCTCAATTAAACAAATTTCAAGTTCAGCCAAGTAGCTTTTAAGTTCAATGCCTTCAGCTGGTAACACCGCCGGCTTGCTTGAATCAAATACTTGCTCATGAGAATCTTCATCTTCTTCAAACTCAGCAAATCCAGAACTGAATATGTCGTTTAATGCCTGACGTTCAAGAATCTCTTCCGGGTACTCTGGAATGTATTCTTCCACATCAATGTGTTGATATTTTTTTGGTAAATCAGACACATCAACAACCTTCTCAGGAAACATAATTTGCATGCGTTCAACTAAGTTAGATAGCTCCCTGACATTACCAGGCCAGTTATGCTCTTTTAAACTCTCAAGGGCACGCTCTGTAAACTTTACATGCGCACCACCAACTGCCACATTGCGCTTTATGAGCTCTTGCAGTAACAAAGGTACATCTTCTTTACGCTCACGTAAGGAAGGGTTTTCAATCGGAAATACATTTAAGCGATAGTATAAATCTTCGCGGAATGAATCTTCCTCAATCATGGTTTCTAAGTTGCGATGTGTCGCTGCAATAATGCGTACATCTGCTTTTATTGGCTTGCCACCACCAACGCGTTCATACACACGTTCTTGTAGTACACGCAGTAGCTTAACTTGCATTTGACTTGGCATATCACCAATTTCATCGAGAAATAAGGTCCCACCTTGTGCCATTTCAAATCGCCCTTTTCGCGTTGAAATAGCGCCAGTAAAGGCTCCTTTTTCATGACCGAATAGTTCACTTTCCAGTAAATCCCCTGGTATAGCGCCACAATTTACAGGGATAAATGGACCAGCGTTACGGTTTGATAAAAGATGAATATTGCGAGCGACAACTTCTTTGCCCGTACCTGACTCACCCAAAATAAGCACATTCGCGTTTGTGGTGGCTACTTGCTTGATCAAGAAGCGAATATGCTCAATCTCTGATGTTGCACCAATTAAGCCATCAAAGCGCTTTTCTTGAGTATTATTATCGCCACTTGGTAAGTGCCTTTTATATTCTTGGCAGTCACGTAAAAGTTCTGTGGTAGGTGCGTATGAAAAAGGTTCAGCTAAAATACCAATCACATTAGGTAATGCGAGCAATGGTCTTAATGTTTCGCCGATTAAAATAAAAGGTGTTTCTGGCTGATTTTTTATAATCTGTTCGTGATCAGAGCCAACCAATGCACCTAAAAAAACTGTTTCCACATGATGAAGAGCTGATTCTTGAATTTCTGACACTGTTGCAAGTTTGGCATGTTCACCAATGAAACACAGTGATGCAACCAACTTATTTGCACGATTCTCGTTTTCGTCAATAACCCAAGTGTAATTGGTAAGGCTCATAATTAGGGCACAGCAATATATTATTTTAATTATTGTTTTATTGTAACGGCTTAACTTGAGGTTGCAAGGTACAAGTGGCGGGATTTTGGCGTCAATTCAAAAAATTGACGCCAAAATTGATTTATCACAACGATTTAAAGAAGCCCTAACACCTGATCTGCAGATTGATTAGCTTGCCCTCTAAGTGCGATTGAAGCCTGAGACAAAATATCATTAGCCGTTTTTTGAGACAAAATACTTGCAAAGTCAGCATCTTGTATCCGGCTTTGTGACGCTGCAACATTCACAGCATTATTCGTTAAACCCCGTATATTTTGTTCAAACGCGTTTTGACTGGCTCCTAAACTCGCACGATTAGAGTTAATATCATCACGTGCTTGTTGAGTTACACTAATTGCAGCCTGTGCACCAGCCTGAGTTGATACATCGATATTTAATACGTCATTAACAACACTGCTATCACCAGCACTTATGTTTTTCGTTTGATTTGCGTCAGCGCCAGTTTGAAAGCTGATATCATCACCCGTGAACACAGGCGAACCACCGAAAGTTGTATTTTCAAATGTATCTGTAATTCCTTCTTGCAATTGCGTTATCTCATCTTGAATTGCGCTCCTGTCAGCATCAGTTAACGCGCCATTTGCAGCCTGCAGCGATAATTCCTCAATGCGTGCAACCGACTCATTTACCCCACCAAGCGCGCCTTCTGCTACTTGCGCCAGCGAAATACCGTCATAACTATTACGAATTGCCTGGTTTTGACCGTTTTGTTGCGCTTGTAACCGGTCTATTATTTGCAGCGCTGCTGCGTCATCAGATGCTGAATTAACCCGCTTTCCGCTAGCTAATTGTTCAAGTAATGTTTTGCTTTTTTCTTCGGTGCGATTGAAAAAAGCAAAGTTCTGATTTTGGATCTTCATACCAGGTTGCCTCCTACCTGTATTTTACCCTGATTAATTCAAGATTTAATTAGTTTAATTATAGACCTAAAAGGTGCTTTTTCACCCGATATTAAAGGGTTTATTGACAAACTATTGGCATATTTAGTGCTTAATAAGCTAAAGTAATGAAAGAACTATCAATCTTTTTGTAATTCAGGTAAATCCTCGGGAAACACTATGTTCGACAACAAAACAATTTTAATAACAGGTGGAACAGGGTCTTTTGGCAAAAAATATGTCAAAACATTGTTATCACGCTACAGCCCAAAAAAGATTATTGTGTTTTCACGTGATGAATTAAAACAATTTGAGATGCAGCAGGATTTCAATCAAGACTGCATGCGTTATTTTATTGGTGATGTAAGGGACAAAGAAAGACTTAACCGTGCAATGAGAGGTGTAGATTATGTCATTCATGCTGCGGCTTTAAAACAGGTTCCAGCAGCTGAATACAACCCGATGGAATGCATTAAAACAAACATCAATGGCGCTGAAAATGTGATTGATGCAGCTCTCAACAATGACGTTGAAAAAGTCATTGCCCTATCAACCGATAAAGCCGCAAATCCTATTAACCTTTACGGTGCAACCAAACTAGCATCTGATAAATTATTTGTTGCTGCGAATAATATCGCAGGTGGTCATAAAACCACATTTTCTGTCGTGCGATACGGTAATGTTGTTTGTTCTCGAGGCTCAGTAGTACCTGTTTTCCAAAAGTTTATCGACGAAGGTAAAGATCATATTCCTATTACCCATGAAGATATGACGCGTTTTTGGATTAGCCTTCAACAGGGCGTTGACTTCGTGCTTAAGAACTTTGAACGTATGCTTGGCGGTGAAATTTTCGTGCCTAAAATTCCGTCAATCAAAATCACCGATTTAGCCAAAGCAATGGCCCCAAATTTACCACTTAAAATCATAGGCATTCGCCCAGGTGAAAAACTGCATGAAGTGATGTGCCCCGCCGATCTATGCTATGACACATTTGAATACGACGATCACTTCGTCATTGCGCCAGGCATCAAATTCAGCAGTAGAAGCAATGATTTTACAATTAATGCAATTGGTGAGAAAGGCAAGGAAGTTCAACCAGGCTTTGAATATAACTCTCTAGACAACCCTGATTATATGACGATTGAGCAAATTGCCAACTTTAATATTGAGGCGCTTAAGTGATTCCGTATGGCAAACAAGATATCAATCAAGACGATATCGATGCTGTTGTTAACGTTTTAAAATCGGATTACTTAACGCAAGGTCCGGCAATTGGTCAATTTGAACAAGCCGTTAGTGAATATTGTGGCGCTGAGTATGCAATTGCGGTTAATAGCGCAACGTCTGCATTACACATCGCCTGTTTAGCGCTCGGTGTCAGCAAAGGAGACATTGTTTGGACTTCACCAAACTCATTTGTAGCTAGTAGTAACTGCGCGATTTACTGTGATGCAACCGTCGACTTTGTTGATATTGATGTTGAAACGGGAAATATCTCGGTTGCTCTACTACGAGCGAAATTACAAGAAGCTAAAAAAAACAACACATTGCCAAAAGTCGTTATACCTGTGCATTTTGCGGGTCAATCATGTGATATGGCAGAAATTGCAAAACTAGCAAATGAATTTCACTTTAAAATTATTGAAGATGCATCTCATGCAATAGGTGCAAAATATCAAAACTCGCCAGTAGGAAATTGCCAGTTCAGCGATATTTGTGTGTTTAGTTTCCATCCTGTAAAAATCATCACGAGTGCCGAAGGCGGTATGCTAACAACCAAGTGCGGTAATATCGCAACTAAATTAAAAAGCTTGCGTAGTCATGGCATTACAAATCAGCCAAAAGATCTCGTGAAAGATGATCAAGGGCCTTGGTATTACGAGCAACAATCTCTTGGATTTAATTATCGCATCACAGATATTCAAGCAGCGCTTGGCCTTAGTCAAATGAAACGCTTGGATGAGTTTGTCACCAGACGTCACCAACTCACAGCGTTGTATACCAAGCATTTACCAATTAATCTAACGCACCTCATGCAATCACCCGATTGCTATTCTTCTTATCATTTATATGTGGTGCTTTTGGATAATGCCGCAAAGAGAAAAGAAATTGTAACCCAATTACGTGCCAGAGGTATATTTGCGCATGTTCACTATATTCCAATTCATTTACAGCCTTACTATCACAATTTAGGTTTTAGAAAAGGTGACTACCCAAATGCAGAAGAATATTATTCCAAAGCGATTACCTTGCCGCTTCACCCAAATTTAACTGAAAATGACATTATTTTTATTTCAGACACATTAAGAGAACTAATGTGAAGCTTGCAATTGGTACGGTACAGTTTGGCCTCGATTATGGAGTGAGCAATAACACTGGTCAAACATCACAAAATCAAGTAAAAGCTATTCTCAACTACGCACAACAACAAGGGATAACCCTGCTTGATACAGCCGCTGCCTACGGTGATGCTGAAAAAGTTTTAGGGTGCGCCAACGTTAAAGATTTTGAACTTGTGTCGAAACTGCCGCCAATTAAATCTGATAGTTCTAGCCGGGAAGCTCTCGCTTTTGCTGAAAACTCATTACAAGCCACGCTTAAGAATCTGCAATCAAATCATATTTATGGATACCTATACCATCATTGCGAAGATATACTTACCTATGGAAATGTCAGAAACTGGCTCACTAAGAAACAGCAACAAGGTGTAATAAATAAAATTGGCGTATCCGTCTATAGCCCAGAACAAGCCGCAATTATACTTGATCACTGCCATATCGATTTAATACAAATTCCATTGAATCTGTTTGATCAAAGGTTTATTCATTCAGGCATGCTTAAAAGGTTAAAAGAAAACGGGGTTGAAGTACATGTGCGCTCAGTCTTTTTACAAGGCCTGTTATTGATGGAGAAAGCAGTACGGCCTGACTATTTTTACAGCCTTAATAGTCATTTTGAGCAAATAGACAGATTATGTAAAGACTATGGAATGAGCAGAATCGCTATGGCACTCAACTTTGCCTTGCAACAGCCACAAGTCGATAAAGTCGTTGTAGGTGTTAATAATCAAGCACAACTCACAGCAATAGTACAATCAATTGGCGAAGAACTACCAACATATAACTGGCAGCAGTTAAGCTGTGATAATGAAGCGTTTATAAACCCTAGTTTATGGCAAATTTGACAAGGTAGTTATGTGATATCAACTAAAGCTTGCTGATCTCACGATAATGAATCGCAGGATTATGCCCTTGACGAATCAGTGTTAACGTTTGCTCGGGACCAACATTAAATAAACAATCAATCACTCCAAGGTGAGAAATAAATGGACCGAAAAGCTGCTGATAGTGCGGGTGCTCAAAGTTTTGATAAAAAACTTCGATACCGTTTTCAGCAAGCTGCCCACCGGGTTGTTGCTGCTCAATATAGGCTTTCGCGCCAAGTGGTGATAAATAGTTATTTGCCTTTAATTTTTGGCAAATACTGACCAGTCTATGATCTTTAGTCCCTGTTATGCCTGATAATTCTGATGCAGTAAAAAACTGACTCGAAATGGACAAGTAATCACATAAAAGCTTAATTAACCCAATATTAAATTGCCCAAGCAATTCATTGTGCGATGCTAGATAGTAGTTACTGAGTTTTAGAAATAATTCATCAAAAAACGGGGTTTTGCGATAACACGCTTCGATACTTTTTAAATGTTTTTTACGCCAAGGATGACCTTTTGCAAACACGGTGGAATTAATTTTTGCTTCCATACGTCCACTTGGCGTTGCTACAGGGCATGTTAACATCAATTCACCGTTTGCTCCTTTGACTCGATTGCGCACGTGCCAGTCACTCTTCTCTAATTTTACGTCGTCAAGAAAAACAAAAGCATCTGAGCTATCAATCAAGTCAAAATAACCTAGCCAAGGCAAGTAGGTAGGCTGCATTACACTCACTATCATAAATCTATTAGATCCGCTTGTTTGCTTAATTGCATGGTAAATTCATAGGGGAAACCACCTTGTTTTGTTACATAATCGTGTTTGAGTAATACATAAGGTGTTAGATGCAGCTTGCAGTGCTCAAAAACCATAAGCGGCGAAATATAATATAATTCAGGGTCTTGAAACTCTACAAAATCTGACAATGCATTAAAAATGACAGAGTGCCTACATGCACGAAAACTCATCGCAAGCGTATGGCGTAAAAAGGTAAAGTTATCTGCCATTTTATTATTGAAAATGCCGCTGATCAGAATATGTTCATAATCATTAGGAAGCGTGTCTTTAAAGATATCAAACTCAACAAATTCAGCATGTTTATCGTCACTATAAGCTTGTTTAGCATAATCGATAAATTCGGGTACAAAGTCACAACCTAAGTAGCGCCCTTTAAAACCTTTTTCTCTTAAATAACTGAGCATGTCACCTAGACCACAACCAAGGTCAATCACGCTATCACTGTTTTTTATCAAAGAATGAAATATGGCAAATCTAACCTGCTGAGATGTTTTAGATACGTGCTGTACTGCGTTATGGGTAGCGCCATGCTGTTGATATAATTTTTGATAATGCGTTTTTAAATCTGTCATCTTGCAACATACTCATTAATGCATTGCACCATAGCATCTAATTCTCTTTGTGGTGTTTGATGGCGAACAAATAAATTAATCATTTCATTACCAATACGTTCAGCATTGGGGCAACTCACCGAAGTTTGTAGTTCGCTTAAGCTTTTATAATGTGATGTAAACAATACATTTTTTTGTTCAGCATATGCTAAAAAGTGGGTTCTATTTTTCACTAAAAGTGGATAGCGCCAATAAACTAACTCATTGTTGAAGGGTATTTTTATAAAAGCGTTATGCGATATTTCACGTTCCAAAAAAGCAATATTTTCTTTACGTTTAGCCATGTAATTTGGCAAAAGTTCCAATTCGGAATTGAGTGTAGGCAAAATCGACATATCAGCGAAACGACTCATTTTATTATCAGCGATAAATTGATTCAGTGATAACTCAAATTGCGTACAATTAGCCAATACAGCGCCGCCATAACCTAAATTAATTGGTTTATCATAACCAAAGCTCAGTACAGAAAAATCTCCAAAGCTCCCCAGCGCTTTACCATTAGAATAACCACCATAAGCAAGACAGGCATCTTCAATTACAATCAAATTTTTGTTGTTCGCATACTCTACGATTGCTTCGATATCACAATAATGACCATAACCATGCACAGCAATAATTGCCGCAACCTCCTCGCTGTATACAGCATCAATATGCTCTACTTCCATAGAAAGTGAAGTCAGGGAAACATCCGCAATCACCACCTCAAAGCCAGCAAGCTGAATCGCAAACAGTACGATTGGGCAGCAACTTGCCGGAATTACAACCTTGCTATTTTGTTTTATGCCTGAGGCATTCAATGCAGCAATAATCGCCATACTGCCTGAACGTGTCAATATAGCATGTTGGCGCTGAAACATACTCGCTAGACGCTGTTGCGTATCAATTAGAGCCACAAGCGAATATCCTTACGATAACCAGAAAGCTCGAATTCACTCGGTTGAGTAAGTACTTCAAACTTATTTACTAAATGTGAGACAGCGTCTTGTAAATGCGCTAGGTCATAAAATCGCCACTGAGAGTAGCGGTGAATATAAGGAATCTTCTGTTCATACTCTAAATTGCTACCGGATTTAATCGCCATTTCAAAATCTGCATCCAGCACATCACCAATCAAGATTACACCACCAGGCTTGACCACCCGAGCCATTTCCTTGATCACATCAATTGCATAGTCTTGGCTTGGAAAGTAGTGAAAGATGCTATAACTCAACAATTTATCAAATGAATTTGAATCGAATTTGAGTGCTGCAGCTTCACCACAATAAAACGTTCCATTTGGGATTAATTGCTGAGCTTTATCAACCATTGCTTGTGCGTAATCGATACCCGCCACAGATGCACAGTGGTTAGCTAACTTAGATAATAACAACCCGCTGCCACAACCAACATCAAGCAGTGAATCTCCATCTATCAAATTCAGTTTATGTTTAACGTCTAATGCAAGCTGCTGCCAACTTGCATCGCTCTGAGGACGGCCAACCTGTGCTTTAAAATCATCTGATGAAGTTGCTTGCTGTTGCCATTCAGACTGCTTTTTAAGAAATTCACTCATCTCTTACCTCTAGTATTTTTTGTGCTAAATGGCGCGTAGAATCAATGTGAAATGCTGATTTTTGTTTTTCAAATTGATGTTTAAATTCGTCGCTTAAAAATAAACTCAAGCGATTTTCCAGCTCGGTTTGCTCTATTGCAGGAGCAAGGCCTAAATCATAGCATAGCTTAGACTCTGCCAGTATTTCTGTATCAAGTTGTTGCTCTTTAGTTTGTGAGATAGCAGCATTGGGCAATAAACAAAAACCCGCTTCGTATTTTGTTAGGCCACCACCTGAAATAACCATATCAGCTTGACGGTATAACTGAGCCATATCATCAACAAAACTAAGTTGCTTTAATTGGTTATTTTTACAATCAAACTTTAGCTGCTTACCAGCCACTAACACGATTTGTTTCGCGTTTACTAAGTTATCAAGTGCCTTCAGCAAACGTCTGGCAACTGCGTGTCTATCATGTGCGCCAATAAACAATAAAATAGTGTTAACTTTTTGACGTTTTTCAGAATTATTCAAATTCTGTGTTCGCACTGACTCCAAATCTGGGTGAAAAGGAAAGTAACTCAAGTCCAATAAGTGACGGTTCGTCGCATGACATAAAGTAGCCGCCTTATAACGAAAATTTACGATCCGTTTAATAAAATCAAAATTGTACTGATCGAAGTCGTCAATCGCGATGAGCTTTGCTCCAGCATCATGTAATAGTTTTAATTCTTTTTGTCTAAAATTATAATCATCGCAGAGAATCACCGGGTGGGAGGTAAATGAGTAATGCGAGGTAAGCACAAAACCTGACTGCGCAATTCGCGCTTTTGCAAATTCATCAAACTGACCATAAAAAGCTAAACTAGCACCCATGTCTTTTAATGCCAAAGCAATATTGAAACAGCGCGAGAAGTGCCCTAAACCGGTTTCTTTTGTGCCATGGCAATAAACAATAACATCATAATCCACAACAGAATTCCTGAATTTCTTGTTGCGCTAACTTCAGTACGTCACCTTGCAACCAACAACGGCCACTAAAGCGTCCTGACAAAATAAAGTTGTCAAATTGCTGAGTTAACTGCTGATAATGTGCTTCGGTAAGCTTTGCGAAATCATGCGTTGGTACTGGAAACGTATTATGAATCGTCTGTTTTATACTCGCTAATACCTGTGTATCCTCCGCAATAAGTCCCATCGCTTTTAAGTCCTTTAGTCCTTGCGCGAGACTAATCTTATGTGATTCTTCTTTACTGCTTAAAATTTCTGCGGTTAGTTGATAATGCTGATTCTTTCGAATGTTATGATATAAAGTGATTCTAAATATGGGTGAACATGTGTCCCAATTCCATAGATAATGTGCAATATCATTAAGGGGTTTCTTATCAAATGTATAATGTAATAAATTTGCCGTTCTAAAACTAATCGGTGCTGTTTCGATTTCTAACTGTGCCGCTTTTAACGCAAAAATGGGCGGCGCACTCCAGTATACCAATTGGCAATCTAACGATTTCCCATCGTTTAACTCGACACTAGTGATCTTCTTAGCGCTGCTATTTATACGAACCACTTGTTTCGAGGTCAGAATTTCAACGCCCGCTTTTTGTGCTTTGGCAGTCAGCTTGTCAATCCACACTACCGCACCACGTTTGCCTTTCGGGTAATAATACTCAGGTAATTCAGCCCCCTGCTCTTTTAATAGCGCGTCATACTCTGCAGCACTGTGAAAACCGAGTTTGTTATTAAAATTTGGGTGCATTTTTAACAACTGAGTTGTCATTTTATCAAGTGCTTTTATTCGGCCTGCACCAAAATAATTGACGCCAGTTCGCACTGCGAGATCTGCACAATTAACTTCACAGCCATACAATTTTTTTATTATGGGCTCAGCGAGATGATGATAAAAGGTTGGACCGAGTGTAGAGTTTAAATAGGCTTCAATGCTCGTGGAATCTGGTGCACCAACCAACTGCATAAACTCGCCAATACCTTGCTGATACAGAGGTGTAGGTAATTTTCGGGCATCAATGGTTTGTGTAGTATTATCCCAACTACCGGCGAAGTAATTTCCCGTTACTAAGGGTGATAATGCGTGCCAATTTTCGTTAAGATCATTTTCATCAAATAAAATATCATCGATTTCTTTGATACCTGTTTTCTCAGGGATGTGTGTGCCTTGGTCGTAGCAGTTACCTTGCTCGTCTGATACACTCGATAGCAAACCTCCAAGCTGATCACTTTGCTCAACTAAGTAGACATACTCAAAATTTTTTTTAAGCAAAATCGCGGCGGTTAAGCCACTGATCCCACCGCCTACAACAACACATGCTTTCATTTTACTTCTCCGTCAACCCGGTTACTGATTCAAAAGTAACACGGTCACCGTGAAAGACATCTCGGGCTACTTTTTTGCCTAAGATATCGTCATAATATTGCGTGTGTAATCCAAACCCTGGTCTGACTGACTGAATATCATTTTCCGTTATTGTCGTACCTGAGACTAGATCTCGGCAAAAATACAGTGAACGTCTGGCAAGAAGGTTTTTCTGCGCTGACTGAGTAATTGCATAAGTTACTTTGCCGAGAGCTTGTTCAGCGTCTCTCACTGCTGAAACCATTTGGGCAAATTCTTTTTCATCTAAGGAAAAAAACGCATCTACAGATTCATCTGATTTATCCAATATAAAGTGTTTTTCAATGATCTTGCCACCTAACGCTATGCTCGTAATTGGCGAGACCAACCCTAACGTATGATCTGATAAACCTGACACACAGTTAAATCGAGTCGCAATATCTGCGATAGTATTCAAATTACATTCGGAAAATGGCGTAGGGTATGCTGTTGTGCATTTCAATATCGCCAATTGTTCACAACCATGTTGTCGAAGTGTTCTCACTGCTAGTTCAATATCGCTTAATTCAGCAATGCCAGTCGATAGAATAATCGGTTTACCGGTACTTGCGACCTTCTTCAGAAGTGGTATATCGGTAATTTCTGGCGAAGCAATTTTATAAGCCGGTGCATTAAGTGATTCCAATAGATCTACTGCGCTGGCATCAAAGGGAGAAGAAAAAATATCTATACCGATTCTGTTAGCTTCTGAAAATAAGGTTTCATGCCATTGCCAAGGTGTAAAAGCTTTTTCATAAAGCGAGTACAAAGAAACATGTTCCTGCCAAGGATTATCTGAAGGCAAACAAAAATCAGGCTTAGTTGAATTGAGCGTTATAGTATCAGCACGATAAGTCTGCAATTTAACAGCGTCAGCACCTGCCGCCTTTGCCGCATGCAATATTTCTATCGCCTTGTCTAAGTGACCGCCATGATTTGCGGACATTTCAGCAATGATATAGCAAGGTTCGTCAACGCCTATATTTCTGCCATTGATGATGAATTTACTCATTTAAATTTCCGGTAAGTTCTTGCGCTAGTGATATGGCTAAGCCTTCATTTCGTACTACATGCTGGTTAATCACTTTAATCTCTGGATGTTGATCGAAGTACGTTTTAACCGCGGCATAATCCATATTGTTGATATTGCTATTTCTTTGATACACAGCTTCGACAACCTGCCAATCTTCTTGCGTGTCTAAGGTAAAGCGGTAATGACTATCATCTTGCGTATTTGGCAACTCAACACAATGAAATCGATTTTCCTTATTTTCGTAAAAATGCAAGGTTACATGTTCTTGCTCAGACGGGCGCAACTTAGCAAGATCGAGCTTTGCTAATAAGCTGGCCTTAACAACTTCACAGTCTACCCCTTCTGCAAATTGTTCGCTTAAATAAGCATAATCTGCCCCGTGCAAGTTAAAGTAATGAATTAATTGATCACAGATTTCAAAATCAAGTAACGGGCTGTCACCAGTTATTCGTAAAACAGTGTCACATTGATAGTGTTGTAATGCTGCTTGAAAGCGCGCCAGTACATTGTTTTCATCACCTTGAAAAACCGAGATACCCTCGGCAGTAAGGTAATCAACTAGCACTTTATTTTCTGGGTTCGTTGATGTAAGTACCACAATTTTATCGATGTACTTGCAAGATTCTAAGCGACTAACAATATGCCTGATCACCGGCTGCCCATTAAGTGGCTTCATCACTTTGCCAGGTAACCTTGAAGATCCCATTCGGGCCTGAATAAATGCCGTCGTCCCCATGCTAGTTAAGCCTCTGAAAACCACTATGACATACTTGATTTTCAAGCAATGTTTCAAGTGCGACACCGTTATCCATCGCTTGCTTAATAAATATAAACACCTCTTCTACTGCCACTAAATATTTATCTACCAATTCTGGTGTATGGGCAATGGATAAATAGATGACATTACTTGCTAAGAAACCTCGTTTAAGCATTTCTTGGGTGAAGAGGGTTTTGGTTGCCAGCGGGTTCTCTCCTGGGAAGATAAATATTGGCACACTGTCTATACCAATAATACTTAGTTCAAACCCAGTGTCATTAATGATGGCCTCAAGCCCTGTTTTTAGATATTGCCCTGTTTGATTAAGTTGCAGAGGAACTTTTTCTTTTTCAAATACTTCCAGCGTTTTGAGTGCAGCAACAAAACCAACACGTTCAGTCCAATATGAACTACTAATAAAAGACAATTGAGCCGCATCCATTACATCATGCTTACCAATAACCGCACCAATTGGATGACCATTACCCAAGGCTTTACCAAGTACACAAATATCTGGCTCGATATCCCATAATAGATGCGATGCGCCGGTGTTTAAACGAAAGCCAGAAGAGATTTCATCAAAAACTAAAACAATATTATGTTGATCACACAGTGCTCTAACTTCGCGAATAAATGCAAGGTCAGGTTGCCCATGACGGAACACTTCCATCATAACGACTCCTAAACGCTCACCATGTTTTTCAATAATTTGCTTAAACCCTTGAATATCACCCTCTTTAAAGGGAATAGCAGAGCCTCCAAGTTGCTGTGGCACACCTGCCGGCTGCAGACCTGGTAGCAGTTGTTCATCAAGGTTTTCATTATTGATTATATTGGTTGCTAAGTACCAATCATGCCAACCATGGTAGCCACAAAAAGCGACCATATCACGTTTAGCATAAGCCCTTGCGATACGAATCGCTAACGCACAAGATTCGCCACCGGTGCGAGTAAAGCGTGCTGCGCCTGCCCAAGTATGTATCGCTAGTAACTTTTCAGCTAATGCCACTTCTTCTGGACAGTTTAGACTTGCCATACTGCCATTATGAATCGCGTCAACCACTGCTTGCGTAACCGCTGAATGAGCATAGCCTAAAGAACTCGTTCCGATACCCATAATAGAGAAATCATAATAGTGGTTATTGTCTAAATCCCAAATTTCACACCCTTTTGCTTTGCTATAATATGCAGGCCAGGCCTCTGGCAAAAACATTTCTGCACGCTTTGACAACAACTGATTGCCACCTGGAATGATTTGTTTTGCACGCTGCCAAAGCTTAGCGCCTGAATTTTCTTTAAGAGACAAAGTAAAAGCTCCACAATACGTTGTTTTTCAAGAGAACATCTGCAATATTTACACCAGCTTGATATCATTTAAGTGTAATAATAATGACAGCAATTAAAAAGCGCTTATTTATATTCGTATGCGATATTGGTGCTGCGCAAATTATCAGAACTGTGTTTAATAAGTTATCGGCGAAATTTGCGATAAGTTTATGTGTCAGCCAAAGTGCTACAAACTATTTTCAAAATTTTGCGAATATTCCTCACAAAGTGACAAAAACAAGTGATGAGGCACTAGCACAACTCAATACATTTCAACCCGAACTTGTTTTGCTCGGCACTAGCAATCAAAATCAAATTGAGCCTAATATTATAAAAGCCGCTAGGCGACTCGATATTAAAACTGTTTCCTTTGTTGATCAGTGGCAAAATTATCAAACTCGTTTTAAACAATTTAATAAGTTTGTTCTACCAGACAAGGTAATTTTGCCTGACAACAAAGCCTTAATAGAATTTAAAAACGAAATACCTGAGTATGCTGAAATAGCCTGTGGTGGGCAACCCTATTTAAGATCACTGACATTACGGCCACCAATGAGAAAGGTCAAAACGCCATCCGGTAATACACTCTTTATTAGCGAGCCAATAAGTAACACGTTAAGCCGTCAACAAATTCAGCAAATTTACGGTTATAACGAGAAAACAACATTCTTTGCAACTTTGAAAGTTTTAAGGCAATTACGTGCTAAGCACAACCTAAGTGTCAAATTTCACCCGAAAGAAAATAAACTAAAACGTAAAATACCGGCCTATAATTGCCGCAATAAAGCGTTTAGCCATCAACAGCTCATGCAGTATGATTTAGTGATAGGAATGGCGTCCACTTTGCTTATAGAAGCCTATTTACTCGGGTTAAACGTCTGCATTTTTCAACCACAAGTTAACTCACAGCCCGATCATTGTATGCTAAGTCGTTATGGGTATTTAAGGCGATGCATATCGAGTAGAGACTTACTGTTAGCAATAGGCCACAGAACTAAAAAACACAGACGATTGGATTTCTTAACAATTCACGATGATACGTTTATCTCGTTAATAAGCTAATTAACGCTGTTGAGTTCAAGGCTCATATATAGCCCATCAGGCGTTACTTTATATTTTACAAAGCCAAGCTTATTATACGCTTGCACCGCTGCACTATTCTCCTGCTCAACTCCTAGTAATATACGGTTGATGCCATAATGCTCGCGTAAGTAAATTGACGACGCCATAATCACTTCACCGGCAACCCCTTTGCCTCGCCAATCCTTCTCCCCAATTAAAATCCCCATAGTAGCTTGAGCTTTCGAGATATCAATCGGCTCATACTTAATATTTCCGATGTGAATACCTTGATAGAAAACCCCTAAAAACAGACAATTTTTATCTGTTTTTTTTTCGAGAATATATTCCTTTAATTGTGAAATTGTTTCTGCCTTTTTAGCAATAAACTGTTGAGTTGTTGTATCTTGAAACCAACTTAAATATCGCTCACTGGCATCAGAATCAGAAAGCTCTCTTAGATGAAATCTTTCAGTATCAATTTTCAATATTTTCAACCGAGGGTTTGCTGTAATCAAAACTATAATCACTCAACTGATTCCAGCGTTCGCGATAATAAGTAGGTGCTTGCTTCAAAAAATCAATCCAAAGTACAAGTGCGTCTGAATAGTAAGGCAATGCTTCTTCTGAGGTTCCGAAATTATAAAGTGCGCTTAGAAGTATTGAACTTGTGTACAAACATTCACCTTCTAAAATCAAGTATAAATGGGCGTATCGTGCTTCCTGTTTGAAAGAATACAAGAAACGAAGGCTAGCCAGTAAATTTTCCAACGCTTGCTCACGAGAGTTCATTGGTTGCTCTAAAATTTCAACCATACTGCTGCAGATACTCTCAAAAATATCAAAATCTAAATACTCTTTTGCATCTATACTTTTATCAAACGGCTTATAACATTCTTGTTTAATAAACTGAATTACATGTTGTTTTGTTGTTGGCTGTTGGTCGAGTAGTATATCCGAAGAGTGAAGAGGTAATGCTCCCTCAATTTTAGTACCATCACTACAATTATAACAATTTAAATGCGTTCCTTTGAATGACTCAAGCAGGCGCTCCATTTGCTCTTTGCCTGTATACATAAAGTGGTCTGTGATTACTTTTTTACCAAAGTTTCCTTCAACAACCATTTCATTACCCATCTTAAGAGGGTTATGAATAGTGGAACCTTTGTCATTGTAGTAATAACTAGCTTTAGAATGATGGTGATTTGGGTCTACATACCCATTATCAACACCAAATAAATAAATTTCTTTGAACTTTTTACTCGCGAAGAAACTTAGAGCTGTATTCCCCACCAACGGATTGCAATACCCCACAGTGGTCGTAATTTTCTGCGTTTTTATATACTCAGCAATGTGGTAAATGCTTGTTCCAGGTTCATTCCCTTTAAAACCAACTCCACACCATCCAAACAACTCAGGTACTTCAGGATACATAACATTAACTGTGATCAAACCTATTTTTTTGCGCTGCTCAGGTGTTATAAATGCTGTAAGAAAGTCCGCAGTTGCTTTTGTTCTCTCTAATGCAACATGGAAATCCGGTATGATACCTTGTTTGAGTAAAGCTGTAGTGGCAGAGTTACAAGATACCAAAACCACTTCATCCTTCATTGCTCGAATTACTTCGATATCCTTATCCAGTGATGGCCCATTTGCTACAATAAAGATAGGGAACTTTTCAATTTCAGTAGGCAGTTTGTCATGCTGAACCAACAAGTTAATATCTTTCTGTGTGTTTTCCAAAGTATGAGCAATGCTCATTAACGCATCATCAAAAAACCCCCAGCCCATAAAAAACTGATGAAAATTAATTTTAATTTTTTCAATTAACTCATTTACTTCTTGAGAGGGGTAATGTTGATAAAAGAATGAATTAGAAATGCTAAAAGCTCCCAAATATTGAGCTCTTCGGTATAACTCTTCATATAACTCTTCTTCCGGCACACCAATACCGATATAAAGCGCACTTCCTTGGTCGTCAATTCTCTTTAAATAATTAGCCCAGTCGAAACAAAATAAACTACCAAAGAAATAATCCTCATTGGGCTCAAATATATTAATATATGACGCTTTTACTTGTTCATTTAAATAGCTCAAGTGATACCCAAGGCCTACCCCAAAAATAATCACACTTGGAATTACATCATCAAGTTTGTTATTTGGAGGTAGCTCACTTTTAGCTTTGTTGTAAACAACACCAATACTTTTCAGAAGGTCTACATGAACAAAGTTAGTTTCGTTAGATAAATGTTCAATGACAGACTGATCTACTCTGCAAACCTCAGGAAGTGCAATCGCATCATCAACCTGCTTTTGACTTTGCAAAATTGGATCTTCGGAATAAAAAGGGACATTTAATTTAGTGTCAGTAATATTACCAGAGCCGTTATTGTTGACGAATAAATTGAATTTGTCAGTTGGCTGATAACTTACAAATCTTTCATATATATCAGGGAAATAATGTTTGAATGCCAATAAATTTGCTTCAAACTGCTTATTTGCTTGTTCTACGAACTTAGATTCACGTTCAATTTGAGATTTTGCATTATCAATAGAGGAAGCTAGTTGATTTATTTCCTGATCAATTGAAGACATATTCGCCTGCTACTTATGTTGAATGTACTTATTTATTTTAGTGTTATTTCGCTTGAACTGAGCTATTTCTTTGCTTAAAGATTTTTTATTTTCAGATATTTTAGTAACCAATTGCTCAAATAATCCAAATTGAGAAAGTAACGCTTTTTGTTCAATATCAGTCAAGTCTTGCCGATTAATTTCAAATTCAAACTTTTTCTTGAATTCACTAAGCCTATCGATTGCTGTCTCATAGCTACTTTTTTCTATATCTGAAGTAAGCTGACTTAATATTTTTTCAACGTTATCCGACACTTGCGTTAGCTTCCCCATTCAGGGTTTGCTCTCTAACATCCACTGGAATAGCATCCCACCCAAGCTTTATTTCTTTAATTAAATTAGAAACTTCTTCTACTATTTCTGGATCATTTTTAATACTTGCATCAATTAATCGGTCAAGCATGTAACTGTAAAGAGCATATAAGTTTTCTGTAACATCACCACCCACTTCAAAGTCAATACAACCTCTAAGTGCCTCAATAATTGCGCTTGCTTTAGAAAGGTGCTCTGCTTTAGCTTCTAAGTTCTGTCTTTCTATCGATACTTTAGCCATGACTAATTTTTCAATTACACCAGCCATTAACATTTGTATCAATTCATAACGGTCAGCACCAGCAACTTGGGTTTTTAGTGCTTCTTTTTGGTAGTTTTTTACTTTGGCATTATACATTATCTTTTACCCTACTTTTTAGCTGAAGTGAAACCAGGCAAACTTGCAAGTTGCGCACTCAAATAAGACTGCGTTGATTGCATTTCCGCGAGTAGTACATCCAATGAAGAATATTGCTTTCTGAGTCGAATCTCGAGTTGCTCCATTCTATATTCATGATTTAATATATCTTCTTCCATATCATCTAGTTGCTGATTTAAAGAAGAAGAACGTTCCTTGATGATCCCTTTTGAATCAATATAATTATCAATCAAGCCTTGAAACTGTTTTGCTATGCCATTATCACCGGCAAATGCTTCACCAACCTTGTCATAATAATTATCTAATGAATCATTAACACTTCTGACGAGTGTGGATTTCTCAAGGTAACCATCTTTGTCGATACCTAAACCAATATCAAATATCGTGCCAAAAGGCTCAAGGCCAGTTAAATTTGTACCAAGAATGCTTGTCAACTGATTGTCTAATGAGCGCATTGAAGCATCACCATTTAACGGATTCCCAATGCGTGTTTGAAATCCGATATTGCCAATCAAGTTATTGTAGTTTGCTATAAATTCATCTATGAGAGTGTTAACTGAAGCTTTATCGTAATCAACATTAATACGAGCTGTTTCGTTATTTTCACTTACTTTTTTTGCTGTGATAGTCATGTCTTGGACAGCATCAGTAAATGTATTAGAATCATTGGTTACTGTTATGCCATCAACTTTGATGATTGCATCGGTCGCTTGGTCCGAAGCGGCAATTGCTAGCCCACCGGCACCACCACCATTTGCCACAGTGGAAACGGCATCTAACTCGGCTGTATTATTACTTACGACCAAGTCATTTCCTGTACCCGTTTTGTTTGAGGTTAAAACCAGTTTTGATTCAGAACCGGTGTTGATAATGTTAGCAATAACGCCAAAGTTGGAATTTTCATCATTAATAGCATTACGAACATCTTCAAGCGTTGCCCCAGCGTCTAAGACAACATCAAAACTTGAGCTGCCAGCAGAAAAGGTTAATGTTCCACCTGTCGCAGTGACAACATCGGTACTTGCAGTAAACCCAGTATTAGAAACTGCACGACTACCTTGAGCCAATTGCACGACCTCAATATTAAAATTTCCAGCGGTTGAATTTTTGGTTGTAGTTACACCAATGATATCCCCGGATGAAGGTTGAGTAATAGAGGCGGTACGTTTATTAAAGTTATCAATATCACTTAACTTTTTGACAGTGGATTCAAGTTGGGAAATTGCCGAACTGATAGTATCAATAGAGCTTAACTCTTTTTGAAGTGACTCTTCTTTTGTGGCGAAAGCTTGAAGTTTAGGAATATTCTCAGCATCGAGAGAAGCTTTAATTATGCTTTCCAAATCTAAACCAGAGCCGACTCCTGCTGATGTAATACTTGCCATGATTCAACCTCTTTAAAATTCACTTCAGTTCACTCTATACAGAATCGTTAAATAAGATCCCTGTTTGAGTATTTAATTTATCGGCCAAATTTTCAAAAGCTTTAGCAACCTCCCGTATTTCCTGTGGAGGAATTTCGCGTATCACTTCATCATTTGACTTATCAATCACTTTCACCACAGGTGGCTCACCAAGTTCATCAAACTCAAAAACTAAGTTTGTCGAACTAACAGGTATAAAGTCATTAATTTTCTTTAAGTTTTCTTTAATTTCTTCAAAGAAATTTTGTTCTTGCTCACCGACTGAGCTAGTTTCAGGTCGCACAATTACTTGTGCAGGACTTTTCTCATCATTAGCACGATCCGTACCAATAACTGGTGTCGCTTCTTGTTTTATAGGTGCGTTATTAGTGTCGAATACACTCGTCAGTGGTTCTTGAATAGTATTCATAACAATATCCTCTTTTCACAAGTATAGCTTAAGCTGATTGCAAAGCGTTTAAATGCCTGTGTAATCAGCTTAAGCGAGTCGTTTAGCCAAGTAAAGAAAGGGCCACTTGTGGTCTTTGATTCGCCTGGCTTAAGATTGACGTACTTGCCTGCTGTAAGATCTGATTACGAGTTAACGCAGCAGTTTCCGCAGCGAAATCTGTGTCACGAATACGTGAGCGAGCAGCGCTCAAGTTTTCAGAAACATTCGCTTGATTTCGAATTGACGATTGGAAACGGTTTTGAACAGCACCTAATTCTGCACGTTTTTTATCAACAACGGCTATCAAAGAGTCCATACCAGCAAGCGTTACTTGAGCGTTTACTTGGCTTGAAACACTAATTGCAGTTGCGATAAAAGACGCTGCAAAAGTATCTGTTGTCAGCGCAGCACCACCAATATCTGATGCACCTTCTGCTAGAGTTGATAAACGCTGACCAGTTACCGCACTTGCAACACCAGCGATACCTGATAATGTAAAGCCACCATTTGCACTAATACTGTTTATTGCAGCAGTACCACCAACATTCTGCATAGAGAATCCAATGGTCTGTACAGCATCAGCACCAACTTGGAAGTTTGCATCATAACTACCGTCTAGAAGATTTTGGCCACCAAATGTCGTATCTTCAGCAACACGATTCACTTCAGACGAAAGCTGGCGAATCTCTTCTTGCAGTGCTAAACGGTCTTCATCAGTGTTTGAACCATTTGATGCTTGTTGTGCCAATGTACGCATACGTTGAAACATACCCGTAATTTCATCCATCGCACCTTCAGCTGTTTGCGCTAATGAAATACCGTCATTGGCATTTCGAATACCTTGGTTTAAGCCATTAATCTGGCCAGTAAGCCGGTTTGAAATCTGCATACCAGCAGCATCATCTTTTGCACCATTAATGCGTAAACCTGATGACAATCGCTGGAACGAAGTATCAAGGTTTGTACCTGACTGACTTAATTGTCTTTGAGCGTTTAAAGAGCTCACATTTGTATTTACATATAAAGCCATAATTGCCTCCGCTTTATTAACTAAAGTGCAATTTAAATAAGTACCCCTACTTATTTAAAATGCCCAAATTAGAATCCTAAATTAGGTGTTCTAGTCGGCTTATCGACATCTTTAGAATTTGCTTTAGCAATTTTTTTAATTTTTTTTACTGGCATAAAAAAAGCCCCTGAAAAGGAGCTTCTTAATAAGAAATAATATTAGCCTTGAAGCAAACTTAATGCAGCTTGAGGCCTTTGGTTTGCCTGGCCAAGAATTGTTTGGCTAGCCTGTTGTAATATCTGTGCTCGCGTTAATTGCGCAGTTTCCATTGCAAAGTCAGCATCTTTAATTCGTGATTTTGCTGCACTTAAATTTTCTGCAATATTCGCTTGGTTACGAATGGTCGATTGGAAACGGTTTTGCACCGCACCTAGTTCTGAGCGCTTTTTGTCGACCACGGCAATTAATGAGTCAACACCAGCCATCACAATTTGAGCATTTGTTTGCGTTGATACACTAATTGCAGTAGCAATAAACGCAGCAGCAAAAGTATCTGTAGTCAGAGCTGCACCAGCTATATCCGATGCGCCTTCTGCAAGAGTTGATAAACGCTGCCCTGTAACTGCACTCGCAATACCTGCTATTCCCGACAGGGTAAAGCCGCCATTAGCACTTAAACTGTTAATCGCTGCTGTACCACCTACGTTTTGCATACTAAAACCAACTGTTTGAACAGCATCTGCACCTATTTGGAAACTAGCTGCATAACTGCCATCAAGAAGATTTCGTCCACCAAATGTCGTATCTGTTGCCACCCGGTTGATTTCTTCAGAAAGTTGACGTATTTCTTCTTGAAGTGCCAATCGGTCTTCGTCGGTATTTGAACCATTTGCTGACTGCTGAGAAAGTACGCGCATACGCTGCAACATGGTTGTCATTTCATCCATCGCACCTTCGGCAGTTTGCGCAAGTGAAATACCGTCGTTCGCGTTTCGATTACCCTGATTCAAGCCCAGAATTTGCGATTGAAGACGGTCAGAAATCTGAAGACCAGCCGCATCATCAGCTGCACTATTAATTCTTAAACCAGAAGACAAACGTTTAAAGGCCGTATCTAAATCACCGCCTGATTTATCTAGTTGGCGCTGGGCATTTAGCGAGCTTACATTTGTATTTACATATAAAGCCATAATCTTACTCTCTCTATCTCTTTTTTTATGGTTAGATATGAGTAACCCGGTAAACGCAGTACAATCGCACCACTTGCAACAATGCCATTAGGGTCTAGGAAAATATTTGCCTACTTTCATACAAAAGCGGCAATTAACCACCTAACTTTTCCTACATATCTTGTTCAAGTTAATAACAATCAATATCCATGCCAAAACAAGAAATAAAAAAGGAGCCTTATAAATAAGGCTCCTTTTTAATGAAAAGAGATCGAAAGTAAGTGGCAAACATAGCGGTGTCAAAAAACTTGTTTTATACTTGGTACTATATTTGCTTAATCATTTCAGTACGAGAGACCGACTGGTTTCTTATACTTACTTGTTTGGATATTTTCTGCAGTTGCCTCCGCTTTAAATATCCCTTTTAATGCCCTTATCTATTACCCCATCTGATAAGGGCATTTCTCTTAATTATCCTAATAGACTTAATGCAGCCTGTGGACGCTGGTTAGCCTGACTTAAAATAGTTTGGCTCGCCTGTTGAAGAATCTGATTACGTGTTAACGCCGCTGTTTCTGCAGCGAAGTCTGCATCTTTAATTCGTGATTTAGCTGCACTCAAGTTTTCAGCAATATTAGATTGGTTTCGAATTGTCGATTGGAAACGGTTTTGCACTGCACCCAATTCAGCACGCTTTTTATCAACAACAGCAATCAATGAGTCAACACCAGCAAGCGTTACTTGCGCATTAACTTGGCTAGAAACACTTATTGCAGTGGCAATAAAAGATGCTGCAAATGTATCTGTTGTCAGTGCTGCCCCGCCAATATCAGAAGCACCTTCAGCTAGTGTAGATAAACGTTGACCAGTTACGGCACTTGCAACACCAGCGATGCCTGACAATGTAAAACCGCCGTTAGCACTCAAACTGTTAATTGCTGCTGTACCGCCAACATTTTGCATTGAAAAGCCAATGGTTTGAACGGCATCAGCACCAACTTGAAAACTTGCTTCGTAGGTACCATCTAACAAATTTTGACCACCAAAGGTAGTATCAGTAGCTACACGGTTTACTTCAGAAGAAAGTTGACGAATTTCTTCTTGAATAGCTAAGCGGTCTTCATCAGTATTTGAACCATTTGATGCTTGTTGTGCCAGTGTACGAATACGCTGGAACATACCTGTAATTTCATCCATTGCACCTTCAGCTGTTTGTGCAAGTGAAATACCATCATTAGCATTACGGTTACCTTGGTTCAGGCCGTTGATTTGCGATTGAAGACGATCAGAAATTTGTAGACCTGCTGCATCGTCAGCTGCGCTGTTGATACGAAGACCTGAAGATAAACGCTGGAAAGATTGATCTAGAGCGTTACCTGAATTCATTAACTGACGTTGAGCATTTAATGAACTTACGTTTGTATTTACATAAAGTGCCATGGTTCTTTCTCCCGAAGTAAATATTACTTACTTTCAATTTCTCTTTTAAAGAGAGTTACGATGTATTCAGTATCTCTCTAAGTTAATTCTGTTATCGGGAGGAAAAAAAATTCCTTTAGATTATTTTTTATATTTTTTATTAATTTTCAATAGCTTAATTTAAATTAAATTTCTGGCTAACTAATGTATCGGCCAAAAAATAATATACTTTATGTGTTTTATCTAAATTTTAGGGACAAATTGATAAATAGGCATAAAAAAAGCGGGAAGTCCCCGCTTTAAATCATTTGAAAGTTTATTCTTTAACGAATGTAATCAAACAAGGAAAGCTGTGTTAAGCGGCCAAAAGTTGCCTGCGAAGCTTGCAAAGCTGTTTCCTCTTTCGTTAATTCTGTAATGGCTTCTGCCATATCAAGTTCAACTAGCTTCGCTTTTGATTCTTTATGGTTAATATTGATATCAGCCGTTGAACCAAGTAAACGCTCTGCAACATTAATCCGCCCGCCTAAATTCGCCTGAGTAATGGAAACTTGATTTTGGGCATTCGTAATTCCAACCATACCATCTGCCAGATACTCTTGATATGCATCATTTGACAATCCAGGGTTCGTAAGACCAGTAATTAGTTCCTCTAAAGTATTTAGCATATTTTTCTTTTCTGGTGGTGCTAATGAGAAATCTGCGGTACCTGGCGCAACACCCGCTAAGTTAATTTCCATGCCTTGAAACTTAATTGTATCATTTGTAAAGTTGCCGCCCCCTACAGGCGTACCTCCTAACGTTATTGCATAAGTATCAGGTATTCCAGCAGTAACTGTAACTTGAAGGTTATTATTCGCAGGCACTAACGGGTCATAATTAGCTTTATGAAAGGAATCAAATTGTGCTTGTTCCTTAACATATACTGACCCACCTGTAATGCCACCGCCAACGGTTGGGGTATTGGTATTAACATTTAGTCGCTCATCAACATTCTCAAATGCATCGATGCCATTATCACTTGAACGAAGAGTTACACCTACTGCAAGTTGCATCTCATGGTTACCTTGGTCACCTTGATAGTCATAAGTACCAGTAGCCCCATTAAATACATAAGTTTGATTACTATCTTGAAAACCTGAAAAGATAAATTTGCCATCTTCAGATTTTGAATTCATTAAATCATATAAAGTCGCCTGAATTGACTTCATTTCCTCAGCTATGGTTTCTCTATCTTGTTCAGATAATGCGCCATTACCTGCCTGCACCGTTAATTGATAACCTCGCTGCAGTGATGTTTTAATATTTTGCAGTACACTTTCTTCAGTCTGTAGCTTACTCGTTAAATAGCTGTTATTTTTTTGAAATTGATTATTTATATCAATTCGTTCACTTAATAACAGAGCTTGCGCAGAAGCGGCTGGATCATCAGAAGGTGTCAATATACGTGTTTGGGTTGACACTTTTTCTTGCGCAACAGCAACCTTCTGCTGATTTTCTAAAATTTTATCAAGGTTGTTTTGATACATTATGTTGTTTGATAAACGCATTCAATTTACCTCGCTGCATTCAATATGGTGTCAAAAACAGTTCTTGCTGTTGTTAAGATTTGCGCTGCGGCAGAGTATGACTGCTGAAACCTTAAAAGATTTGCAGCTTCTTCATCCAAATTAACGCCAGAAATTGACTCATACCATGCGTTTGATTGATTGGCTAGAGCTTCAAATGCAACTTGATTTGTTTTGGCTGACGAAGTTCTAATACCCACATCAGTAATTAGATTGCCATAAGCTTCATTAAGTTTTGTTAAATTATCACCCCCTGGAGATGCATCAACATTTGCTCGAACAAGCTCTTTATCTTGCAGCCCCGCAAGCATTAAGCCATTGCGATTATCATCAAAACCATTGGTATTAAATTCAATGGTAAATGTGTCGCCTGCATTCGGAGCACCTTCAAGACTAAAATCAAAGCCGTAAGCATTGTAAGGAGCTCCGGACTGATTCAACACATTGTCATAGGGCGGCGTCAGAACGACCGTAGTGGTCACTGGAGGCGTACCATCTGTGATATTAAATTCATTCGGGTTAGCGGTTTTGGTAACAGTGATTGGCCCATTAGTTAAAGAAGGGGGCGGGCCTGCTGTAAAGCCAGCAGCACTTGTGTCTGTGACCGTACTAGAAGAAATACTGCCTGTACCTTGGTTATTAATATTATTACTGGTGCGAATTGGTGAAGCGAGTGCCAAATCCTCAGGTCGATTAGTAGCTAACTTGATATTTGTAGAGGCATCCGAGTTCAATTTTAATTCAAATTGGTCACCAACATTAGCACCCGCAGTCAAATTAATTTGTAAACCAAACAACTCTCCGCCAACTGCGGTGGTTGAATCGGCTTGACCCGCTACCACATTCGCAACAATCGGCGTCCCAGTTGGGTTGCCATACTTATCAAGTGCTGAAACCGTAATTTGGTTTGCGGCTGTATATTCAATTAGAAAATCGGTTGCCGGAATTTCGCTGCCTTTGCCAGCTTCTACTGTACCTGTTACTTGAGCTGTACCAGTATTTGCAGCATACGCATAAGCACCCGCTGTTGGAATGGTGAAAAGGTCGCCACCTAACTCACCATCGGCATCTAAACCCAATCTATTTTGCTGATTAAACGCGTCAGCCATTGCAAGGCTAAGCTGACCAAGTTTATTCTGTGATGGAATTAGAATATCTTCTCGATAAGCTAAAAGACCACCAATTTTTCCTTTCAGTAAACTAGTATTTACTTCAAGAGGAATTGCTTTACCTGAATCCACATCGAGTTTTAAGTCTTTAAAATTTGGATCAGGGTCACCTGATAAAGAAAATAGATTGAATGCACCATTTTCCATCACCACGGCTTCACCTGTGCCCATAAAAACTAGCTTTTCACCATTTGGGCCATCAAGTGTTTCAATATCGATGTATTCTGCCAGTTCTTTAATTGCTAAATCGCGCTGATTAATCGTGCTATTAAGCGCACTGCCATCAGGTCCTGAAGAGCCCGATGCAATAGCAAGGTTAAGTTCGCTGATTTTATTAATAAGTCCATTTGCTTCATCGGTATAGATTTCAAGCTGATCATTAACAATGGTTTTTTGGTCAAATACAATGCCAGAAAGTCGACCTAATTGATCAATATAGCCTTGTGCATCATTAAAAAAGAGTGAGCGACTTACCATGGATGAAGGTTGATTTAAACTCTCTTGCAGTGAATTAAACAAAGAATTCATGCTAGTTGATAAACTATTAGACTCTTCAGCAAACAAACTATCGACTCGCGCAGATTCATCAACAAACTGATTGAAAAAAGCAAGATTAGATACATCACGATTCAATTGTTGCTGTGCAAAGTCATTCACCAAGCGAAAGGTCTGACCCAAACCGACTTGATTATCAAAGAGTGTTCTGTGCTCTGTACGTTCACGAACATAACCTTCAGTATTTACATTGGTGATATTTTTACTGGTCGTTTGCAGTAACTCAGAGCTAGCGCGAACTCCTGAGTTTGCAATATTAAGTAGATTAAAAGACATTAGTCACTGCCTCCTAAACCTGTTATCGAACTTTTCATCATATCCTTTACATTGATTCCTGAAGCGACTGATTTAATCGCATCATTAAATTCACTTCTGCTGAGTACATTTATTATTTTTTGTGCGTAATTAGGGTCAGTTGCATAACCAGCCTTTTGCAGCTCGTTAAGATATTCAGTTGGGTTTGCTGTTGTTTTTAATGCTGATTTATAACGAGGGTTTTGCTGTAAAAAGTTTACAAAATCATCAAAGCTTTCAGCAATGTTGTTGTAAGCTCTGAAGTTAGATTGCTTTTTCACTGCCACGCCATCTTCAAATTCGAGCGATGCTTTGGCTGCTTTGTCACCTTGCCAAGATTTATCCGCTTTGATGTTAAAGAAGTTGTTGGAACTTTGCCCATCGCTCTTGGTTATCACATATTTGCCCCACCCTGTTTCTAACGCCGATTGCGCAAGCATAACAGCAGGACTTAAACCAATTTTTTCGGCAGCTTGTTTTGCATGTTGCCAAAGTTCAGAAACAAATGATTGCTCACTTTCAATTACTTTTACATCATTTGAAGCTGTCACAGTTTCTTTGATTTCCTCTACCGGCTCAGTTGGTTTAGAAACCATAGGTGCAATTTGACTTGGTGAAAATAAACTTGCAGGAGTGTACTTGCCAGGTGTTGGCGATAACTGCTCAACAATAATGTCAGCAAGCCCTAGTGCACCACTTTGCGATAATTCCATCGATAACTGCTGATCATGCATATCGCGATAAAATTTCACACTACTGGCATTAAAAGGGCTGTCTTCATCTTCAAATGCCTCATTCGCTTTACGCATACTTTTGAACAGCATTTGCGTAAAAATAGATTCAAATTGTGCTGCAACCTGCTTTAGTGCTTTTTTATCAGGATCGCCTTGCAATGCCTCTTCTCTCAAAGAGTTTAAATTGCTTAAATCAAAGAAGCTTTGTTGATGATTTATGTTGTTGCCATCCATAAGTCAGCTCTCATTCAAAAAATTGGCTACGAAACACTCTAATATTTCAATGCAAAAATTGATCCAAACCTTTAGTCATTAATGCTAAATAAAAAAGGCCTGCTTCGAGAAAATTTCGAAATCAGGCCTTCAATAACAGATTAAATATGTCTTTTATTAAGAGACAGCATAGTGCTATCCCGTAACGATTGCGTTAGATTACAATTAACTGCCCACTAATAGCACCGGCTTCTTTAAGCGCTTCTAAAATTGCCATTAGGTCACCTGGAGCTGCACCAACCTCATTAATGGCTCGCACTAAATCATCTAAACTTGCTCCGGGATCAAATACAAAGGCACGAGTATCGTCACGAGCAACATCAATGATACTTTGCTCGGTTACAACCGTTTGACCACCAGCAAGCGGATTTGGTTGATTTACATTTTGTTGCTCTGCAATCGTTACCGTTAAACCTCCATGAGTTATCGCGGCAGGTTCTAAGGTAACGTTTTTACCAATCACAATGGTGCCAGTTCGTGAATTAACAATAATTTTCGCGCTATTATCTGCCGGTTCAAATTCGAGATTTTCTAAGGTCGCAAGATAGGCAACACGTTGCGCTGGATCACGTGGCGCGAGTACTTTTACAGAAGCTGCATCCATTGCCGTTGCCGTATTAGGACCCACAAGATCGTTAATTGTATCTGATAACGCTTTTGCGGTAGAAAAGTCTGGACGGTGTAGGTTAAATGTAATGTGATCGCCCTGATTAAAAGGAGATGCAACAGAACGCTCTACTATCGCGCCATTAGGGACCCGCCCTACAGTTGGTGTATTTACTAACACTTTACTGCCATCGGCTCCCTCTGCACCTAATCCACTTACCACCAAACTTCCCTGAGCAATCGCATACACGTTGCCGTCAACGCCTTTCAAAAAAGTTTGAATTAGCGTACCACCACGAAGGCTCAATGCACTACCAATTGACGAAACCGTTACATCAATAGTTTGTCCTGGCTTTATAAAGGGCGGTAAATCGGCATGCACAGCCACGGCTGCAACATTCTTTATTTTTGGCTTTAAATTCGCCGGTAGCGTAATACCGAAGCTGCTTAACATCGCTTTAAAGCTTTGTTCGGTAAAACTACTTTTTTCGCCTGTACCTGGTAAACCAACAACTAAGCCATAACCTACCAACTGGTTATTTCTCACGCCTTCAACGGCTGTGACATCTTTAATGCGTTCAGCTGATGCCGGAAAATGAATTGCACCAAGTAATACTATAATAAATGCAAAATATCGCATGCTGCCTCCTAAAAAGGATTTAATGGGCTTAGGAAAAATTGTGAAAGCCAACCCGCTTCCTGCGCATCTGCGAGTGCGCCTTTGCCTGAGTATTGAATACGCGCATTAGCAATGCGATTTGACATCACCATGTTATCGGCGCTGACATCTTTCGGACGCACAATGCCTTCTAAGCGAATAAATTCCTCACCCGTATTAAGCGTTAACCATTTTTCACCACGGATAACTAAATTACCATTCGGTAAAACACGCATTACATTGACCGAAATATTACCGTTTAAGCTATTGGATTGGTCCGATTTAGCATCCCCTTTGTAGGAGCCTTCAGAACCGACACCGTACTGCAGTGCATCACCATTAATGGTAATAGCATTTCCACCTAATCCAGTAACAGGAGATAATGAAAAATCGGTTTCACGATCGGTTTCCGTTTTTGCCGTTTTAGAGGCTTGTGTCGATTCACTCAACACAACGGTAATAATGTCACCTTGGCGCAATGCCTTTTGGTCAGAGTAGAGGTCATTTGAGTAGTGAGTATTAAATAGCGACCCAGTGTTTACTTGCGAAACATTGGTGTCTTCTGGATACAGTGGCGCATAATAAGGGTCATCACGTTCGACAAAACGATTCGCGGTGGTGACACACCCACTCAATAACACCCCTGAAACAATTGCTAAAACTAACTTACCCATGGCAATCACCTACTAAAGTTGCTGGTTAATGTAACTTAACATCTCATCAACAGATGAAATGACTTTCGAGTTCATTTCATATACTCGCTGCGTTTCGATTAAGTTAACTAACTCTTCTGTTACATTTACGTTTGAGGTCTCAAGTGAGCCTTGAACAATTACTCCCAAACCATCAATACTTGGATTACCTTGCACTGGTGCCCCACTGACTGCGGTTTCCGTATATAAATTTTGACCCATAGGTTCTAAACCAGACGGATTGATAAAATCCGATATGGTTAACTGACCAATTACAGCATTATCAGCTTGCCCTGCAATACGTACAGACACTTCACCATCTTGAGAAACGATAATCTGCTGCGCATCATCAGGCACATTCATTTCTGGTTGTAACGGGTAACCTGCACCTGATGTAACAATTCGCCCTTCTTCATCTGTAGTAAATTGACCATTGCGCGTATAAGCGAGGCTACCATCCGGCATAGCAACTTCAAAAAAACCTTGTCCTTGAATCATCCAATCCATTGAATTGTCGGTAGTTAACATATTCCCTTGCGAGAAGTTCTTTTGTGTTGCAACCACTTTCGAACCCGCACCAAGCATTAAGCCTGATGGCAACTGAGTATCTTGTGATGAGCGGCCACCCGGTTGGTTAATATTCTGATAGAGCAAATCTTCAAAAATTGCACGACTCTTTTTATAGCCAACTGTACTTGCGTTCGCTAAGTTATTTGAGATCACAGATGTATCGGTTTGCTGCGCATCGATACCTGTTTTACTAATCCACAATGCAGGATGCATACTAACCTCCAAAAACCATTAATAAATTCGCATTAGAGAAGATTGGCTTTCGTCAATTTTCTCAGCTGTTTTCATCATTTTGACTTGTAACTCAAATTGTCGTTGGTGTGAGATCATGCCGACCATCTCATCAACCGGGTTAACATTAGACATCTCTAACGCACCGCTCGTTACAGTCATATTAGGGTCAGTATCAAGCACTTCCCCTTCTTTATTTCTAAATAAGCCATCGAGCCCTTTTTCAAGTGGCTGCACACCATAGGCACTAACTAACTTGAGCCTATCAATATCTTCAATAAAGTTTGCAGGTGCCCCTTGTGGTCTCACTTGGATCATGCCATCTTTCGAAATCTGCACTTTCTCTATTGGCAACGGCAAAATAACCGGACCAGCTTCACCAATTACCGGTAAGCCATTAGCAGTAAAAAGCTGGCCTGTTTCGCTCATCTTTAAATTGCCTGAACGCGTGTAGGCTTCTTCACCATTAGCATCTTGCACAGCTAACCAACCATTTTCGCCAATCGCAATATCGAGTTCTCGACCTGTCATTGACATCGCGCCTGCACTTAAACGCGAACCAGGTCTTTCTTCCATGGCAAAAACACGTGTTGGTAAACCTTCGCCAAATGCTTGCATTGAACGTGCTTGTTCTAAGTCAGCCTTAAAGCCCGTTGTTTTCGCATTCGCGAGGTTATTCGCTTTAACTGCGATACCCAGCATGTTTTGTTTTGCACCTGAGGTGGCGATGTAAAGTAGTTTATCCATCAGCACAGCCCTTTAGTTATCTCTAATAGTTAACTAGAGCAAAAATAGTGCCAATAACGAGGGGTAGAAAATTGACGCTTAAAGAGGAGCATTGAGGGAATAAAAAGGGCTGATAGATCAGCCCATTGAAGAAGTGAATTAGATATTTTAGATTATCGGATCTGTAAAATATTTTGTTGTAGTGTTGAGTTAACTTCTAATGCTCGCGAGTTTGCTTGGAAGTTACGCTGAGCTGAAATCAAATCAACCAATTCGTTGGTTAGGTTAACATTTGACTGCTCAAGGGCACTTGAGTTGATTGTTCCAAGGGTGCCAGAACCTGGTTCACCTGCAATTGGCTCACCTGACGTTAAACTCTCTTTCCAAGCTGTATTACCTACTTGTGATAAACCCTGAGAGTTCGCAAAGCGTACCATAGATACTTGACTGATATAGGTAGAATCACCATTACTGTAAGAAGCAACTATTTTACCATCGGTGCCTATATCAATACCTGTTAAACGTCCTACAGTAGCACCATCTTGTTCAAGCGCTTTTACTTCAAAACGACTTGCATACTGAGTAGGTTGCTTATTTGCAGTACCGGCTTCATCACGCCAATTAATATTAACGTCATTTGGGAAAGTAGCACCATTTGATAAAAGGGCTGATAAATTTCCGGCTGTAAGAGATACTGGATCAAATGTTGTATTTGGTGCCGTTACAGGTGCATTAGGTAAACCACTTGAATCAAATGTAAATGTTGATACAGGAGCTGCAGCCGGGTTAGTACCCGTATTATCAAACTCCTGTCCATCTAAAGTTGCACGAACTTCCCATTGATTATTTGTAGCTGTCTTTAAAAAGAAAAACTGCATAATATGCGGCTCACCCAGCGAATCATAAACGGTTGTTGATGTTGAAGCATTAAATGTAGCAGAATCCGTTGGGTTAAACGGAGCTACGGTTGGTTGGCTTGCGCCCGCATCTAAGTTAAATGATGTATAAACATTATTTGTTGCACGTGGTGCGCCTGATGCATCTGGTATCTGAATCGGAGTTGCAGTACTCAAACTTACCGAAGTCGTATCACCATTTGAAGGGTCAACTGGGAAGCCACGTAAAAAGTTACCTTGTGCATCAACAACAAAGTTATCTTTATTTAGCTTAAATGCACCAGCACGCGTATAGGTATAATCTTGTGATGATAAAGAATCAGTCATTGCAAAATAGCCTTCGCCTGTAATGGCTAAATCAAGGGCATTTTGCGTAAACTGCAATGATCCTTGATTAAATTGTTGTGCAACTACAGTGGTCTGCACACCATCGCCATTTTTTGTCTTGCCTGAACTAAACACTGATGCTGCATAAACATCTGCAAACTCAGCACGTGATTCTTTAAAACCGGTTGTGTTTACGTTTGCAATATTATTTGCTGTTACATCGAGATCTTTTTGTGCTGCTGCCAATCCCGTTAATGCAATATTAAAACTCATAATTCACCTCTAAAATGTGCAGTTTAAAAATAGGTAATTAACTGCTTTACACTAAATTAATATTCAAATTTAATGCCAAGATTAGCCTTGAGCGATTTCTACAACGTCACTCAAATTAACCGAGCCCGCACCAGTATTTAGAACTAGGCCATGTGTACCTTTCAAACTAACGCTTGAAATATTTAAAAATGCACCTGTTGGAAAACTTGTGTACTCACCATCAGCAACTCTTCCTTCTGCAGTCATTGCATAATTGCCAGGTGGCAATGGATTTCCGCTTTGGTCTTTACCATCCCATTCAAACTTTGTAGCACCAGCAGCTTTAGAACCGATATCAATTGTACGAACTACTTCACCCGCATCGTTTTTAATCTTCACTGTTACATCATGTGCAGCCTGATCCAGTGCTACACTTCCTTTCGATGGTTTTCCATCAGTTAGTTCCAATACTGAAGAAGGTACAAGTGCATCTTTGCCTACTAAAGTAGATGCTTGCAGCGCTGAGTTTGATGTCATTGATGATGCAAAGCTTTCAAAATTGCTATTCAGTTGACTGATACCATCAGCCATCGAAAAGCTCGTCATCTGTGCAATCATTTGATCATTATCTGCAGGTTTTGTAGGGTCCTGATAAGAAAGCTGCTGTGTTAACAATGCAAAAAAGTCTGATTGTGTGAGTTGATCATTGTTATTCGCATCTGGCACGCCAGTAGGTTGCTGCCACTTCAATGAGTCGATATAACTATCATTTGATACATTAGTTGTCATAACCTGCTCCTATTAGTTTTGACCCATTCTCAATGTGCGAGATAACATTTGTTTTGCAGCATCAGCTACTTGCACATTAGTCTGATAATTACGAGATGCTGAAATCATATTGGCCATTTCTTCAACCACATTGACATTTGGCTTATAAATAAAGCCATCTTTGTCTGCTAACGGATGCTCTGGATTAAACTCTCGTTTAAGTGGTTTATCACTTTCTACAATACCGAGCACTTTTACACCCACAGCTTCTCCCTGTTGCGAGTTAAGGGCCTTGCTCAACTCGGCTGAGAATACAGGGTGTCTTGCTCGATATGTTTCATCGGCGCTGGAACTCACTGAGTTTGCGTTCGATAAATTACTAGCCGTAGTATTCAATCGAACCGATTGCGCACTCATGCCTGTCCCGGAAATATTAAATACGTTGTACAAACTCATAATTATGCTCCCTGACCGCCAAGTGCTTTTTTCAAGCCCTTAAATTTGCCGCCGAGAAAGTTAATACTCGCTTGATACTCCATAGCATTTTGAACATATTTACCTCGTTCAAGCTGCATATCTACAGTATTGCCATCACCTGTATCAGGCTGGTTTGGGATCCGGTAAAGCGTATTACTTTCTAAGCTATTAATTGATAGATCGAAGTGTTTTTCGTGAGTGGTTGCAAGGCGCTTTGACTGACTTGATTTTGCCTGTTCTAAGGCTTTAGAAAAATCGATATCGCGCGCTTTGTAGTTAGGCGTATCTGCATTAGCAATGTTAGTTGCTAACACCTCTGCTCTTTGTGAACGAGCCAATGTTGCTTGCGGATGTATACCTAATGCTCTGTCAAAACTGATAGCCATAACTTCTCCAAAAAAGTGACTTTGGAGAAGTTATGCAATTTGAGAGCCAAAACTAATATGTGAAGTTATTTTTTTTGATAAATAATACCAGGGTTACAGCGGATCATTTCAAAATCATCACTCAGACCGGTCATGGATTCAGACGCACCTAAAAATAAATACCCTTTTGGATTAAGCGCTTGGTGGAATTGTTTAATAATTTTCGCTTTAACTTCAGGCGAAAAGTAAATAAGGACATTACGGCAGAAAATGATTTCAAATTTGCCCATGAGTGCATATGAATCGAGCAAGTTGAGATGACGGAAACTCACCATACGTTTAATATCGTCATTTACCCTTGCCATACCGTGACCAGAATCTGTAAAAAACTTGCGGCGACGTTCTGGTGACAAGCCCCTAGCTAACGCCAAAGAATCATATTCTGCATTTTTACAGATATCTAACATAGTATTTGAAATATCCGTACCAACAATATTAACACCCGCAAGTCCACCTGGCTTTGATTGTTTATACTCTGCTGCACTCATTGCAATAGAATATGGTTCTTGACCAGATGAGCTAGCAGCTGACCAAATTTTGATAGGGCGACGTAACTCGGAAAGTTCTGGAAAAAGCTTATTCTTTAATAGCTCAAACGGATAAGTATCCCTAAACCACAAAGTTTCATTTGTTGTCATTGCATCAACAACAGCAGCTCGAAGTTGACGTTCACGAGGACTTAATGTCTTTGTGACTAATTCAGATAAAGATGCAACTTCAAAACGCGCCATTAAAGGTGCCAAACGACTTTTAACCAAGTACTGTTTGTTATCGCCTAAAACAATACCGCATTGTTGCTCTAAAAAGCTTCTAAACTGCTGGTATTCTTTATCATCTAGATTTTTGTTCAAATTTATTACTCGCTGCTCTACGCTTCATGAACCCATTTCTTAACCGCAGTTGCTAACTCATCTGGGTTAAACTTAGCGATAAAATCATCGGCACCTACCTTCTCAACCATGGCTTGGTTAAATACACCACTGAGAGATGTGTGTAAAATAATGTGCAAAGGTGCCATTCGCGGATCTGCTTTTAATTCAGCAGTCAAGGTGTAGCCATCCATCTCAGGCATTTCTACGTCAGAAATTAATAATGCAACTCGTTCAGTAATAACGTTTTGACAATCTTGATCGGCAATTTCTTTCAGTCTGATAAGTGCTTCACGGCCATTTTTTGCAACTTCCGTTTGCACACCTAATGGTTCCAATGCCCTTTTCACTTGATTACGCGCAACGGTCGAATCATCAGCAATAAAGACAATTCGCTCACCGAGATCTTTTTGCATTTCGCCGTCAGAAAGAAGGTCAGCACTTACTTCTGTATTTACAGGACAAATTTCATTAAGGATTTTTTCAACGTCGAGAATTTCAACCAATTCTTTTTCGATTTCGGTCACTGCGGTTAAATAAGAATAGCGGCCAGAACCAGAAGGCGGTGGCATAATCGATTCCCAGTTGATATTGACAATACGCTCAACCGAGTCAACTAAGAAACCCTGCACTGAACGGTTATATTCAGTGATAATGATAAAGCAATCTTTGGTGTTTTGAATGCCTGGACCACCGATAGCCAAAGATAAGTCGATAACTGAAATAGTTTGCCCACGAATATGTGCAACGCCTTTAACAAAATGATTAGATTTAGGCATTGCAGTTAAGTTAGGACACTGTAAAACCTCTCGTACTTTAAACACGTTTATACCAAAGCGCTGTCTGCCTTTTAATTTAAACAGTAATAGCTCTAATCTGTTTTGGCCTACGAGCTGCGTTCGTTGGTTAACCGAATCTAAAATGCCTGCCATTTCAATCTCCTAACTTGAAGCAATGAAAAGGTATGCTTCTTGCTTCTTTGTTATTGTACTACCGTATAACGACCTCTGTGCCATAATTTTGACACTACTTAGTTATACCTTGTTTTACCCATAAAGCATAGTCGAAACATTATGAGTTTGTTTAAAAAAAACCTGTATTTATTCATTTTAATACAAATTACATCTCTTGCTATGACTTCACTCAAAGCTAAAGAGTATAATAAATTAGAGTTGCAGCAACTTGCGATTGACTTTGTCTCTCAACAAAGAGACAAAATGAATGCTCAACAAACTAATTCAGAGCTTTCAATCACAGCCTTACCGCTAGATTCACGCATTAAATCACGTTCTTGCAAAACGCCATTACAACTTAGCGCTGCAAATCCACTTAATAATAATCGGCAATCTACTATAAAAATTAAGTGTTTAGATCAAAATAGTTGGCAAGTTTTCGTGCATACACGCCAACAAGAGTTAATTGAAGTAATTACTGCAGCTAAAGGAATTAGCAAAGGTCAAAAAATTACAGCCAAACATTTAACAACTAAAAAGGTTGCCAAACACCTTACTCGCTCAAATCAATTTAAATCCAAAGAGTTTTTGATTGGTGGCCGCTCAAAGCGTAATGTTCGCGCGGGTCAATCTATCAACTACAATTACATTTGTAACGTGTGCAAAGGTGATAAAGTGACGATTCTTGCAAGTTTTAAGGGCATGACAATAAAAACACAAGGAGAGGCACTCGAAGATGGCAGAGTTGGTGACAATATTGCCATCCGAAATGTTAAATCTGGAAAAAAGATTCAGGCCCAAGTAACCAATGCACTTCAAGTTGAAGTAAACATTTAACGCTGTACTAAAAGATGAAATTCAGGTTAAATAACAAGTTAGAAATTTTTAAAAATTATCTACTTTTTTACTAAAGGTTGTACCTTAAATGCCGATAACTAGGATGAGAAATCTTAGTAGAGAGAATTGTCATGGTTAATCAAATAAATCAGGGTTCAAACAGCCAGGCTAATGTCAGGCTTGAGAATACCAAACAGCAAGCAACTGACTCAGCAAAACAAGTGCAAGTAAATACTGCGACAGCTAAAGCAACAAGTGATTCTGTAAGCATTACACCTCAGGCTCAACAGCTTAAAAAGCTAAATGAAAAAGCTGAGCAATCTTCTGGTATTGACCACAAGAAAGTGAATGAGCTTAAAAAAGCCATTGCAAATGGTGAATACAAAATTGATGCTGAAAAGCTTGCTGAAAACATCAACAAATTAGAATTTAAACTTTTTGGTCGATAAACAATGAGCTTAGAACAGATATTATCGCAACAACTCGATGAGCTAAATAACATGTCTCAGCTTTTAGAAAAAGAGCTAGATGCTATTGTCTCACGCGATCATGAAAATCTAATATCTGTTGTAGAAAGCAAAGTTGAATCACTTCGTTCAATTCAACAGCGCGATCAACATATCGCTAAGCTTTTTGACCAAGGAGACACTGATATCTCATCTTTTAAAGATGAAATCAGTCAAATTAATCAGCTACTTGCTGATTGTAAAAAGCAAAACGATGTAAACCAGGTGGCAGCAAACCAAAGTCAACTAGCGTCACAAAAATTAAAAGACATTTTATTTGGCAAGAATCAATCTGGATACGATAAAACGGGTAAATCAATCTCTCTACCTAACCCGATCGCCAGAGGGTTGAAGGCGTAATAGTTTTGAAAAAGTGACTCATGCTAAAAGTAAGTCACTTTTTTTACGCTTCTCGGTCTAGTTTGACCTACATACAGATCGTGCACCAGCTTCATATCCAGCTCAACTTCTGTAGCATAAGTATCACCAACCGCATAACTTTTAACAACCTTAGCCCCTCTTACAACCCCTTGAACTCGTACCTTTAACGAGTCGTTGTTTGCAACCATGCCTTGTACACTTGTTTGCGCGTCAACTTTTTGTCCATACACTTGTTCAGCCAGTTCGCGATATGCCTCTAACTTAGATGCTTTCATCGCCATAATCGCCTTCTGCTGTTCGGTACTGCCGGGCTGCAAACTAATTGGAGCATAGCCAACTGCATATAATACCGGGAAATTTTCTGGCGTTTGATACTCATACTCAACATGTTTATCAAACATTTGGCTACAACCACCCAATAATATACACCCTGCAATAACGGTTGTTTGAAAAAAAGAATGTGACATATCACTCACCATAGAAAAATAATCTATGTTATTAAAAGCAATTTTTGAGCCAGTCTAAGCTTGGTATAGAAATTGAATAAACAAGGTATCATTAAAATGAGAGAGTAAAACCATGCGCTTAATCGCACTGATGATGTTTGCAAGCTTTTCAAGTCAAGCAGTTTGGTACGAATCAACTGGTGAAGCCAAAATAAGAAACGGCAACATTGAACAAGCAAGATTAATGGCCACTGAAGATGCAATCCAACAAGCATTACTCTTCTCTGGTGCGCAAGTTTCAAGTTTACAACAAGTGGTAAACGGTATTTGGCAAGCACCAACAACACAAATTTACTCACATGGCGCGATTAATCAAATTGAAGTAATTGATGAACTGCAATCTTCTGACACATTATCTATTTCAGTGAGAATTGATATTCTTGATGACAGTGAAACTTGTCAAAACTCATCATTAAAGAAAAATATTGCTATTACACGCGCTGGTTTTAAGTTTCCAGAACAAGCAACTTATGGACAAATATTTGAACTTCCAAAAGCTTACAGTGACAAATTGATAACCCATTTATCTCAATTCAATCATTTATTTAATACAAAATCTGATATTAATCGCAAGCTAAATACAAAGTCATTATTCACCGCACACCATGATGCGAATACCAGTAAATTAATTCAACAAATTGCCGACCAAAATAACAGTCAATTTGTGTGGGTGTCTCAGATTGATGATGTTTCATTAGGTGAGCAACAAAACTCATCGTTATCTTTTTGGCAAAATAAAGCATTTGAGCGCTTCTTTACCTTAAACACAGCCTTGTATAACGGACTGACTGGCGAGTTAATAACGCAAAAGCACTATGACACTTTTGCAACGTGGCAAACAAAAAAGTCAGCTCGAATCGATGTGAATAGCGAAAGATTTTGGACCATGCCTTATGGCCAAGCTATTACAGACATCAACTTAAAGTTAGGACAAGATTTAGCAAGTGATTTAGCGTGTACCCCCGCACAAGCACGAATTTTAAGCATCGACCATGACACAATCATCATTAGTCTTGGCTCTGAAAACAACTTGGTTAAAGGTCAAAAGTTACATGTCGCATTGCGCAAAGGGTTTAATCAGAAGCAATTGATCATAAATACTGATTATCAGCTTCGAGTTACACAAGTTAATCAAAATACTGCGATTGCCAAAGTCATTGGTGATAAATTACTAGCAAATGTGCAATTGGGTGATTTGGTTACACTCGCTAGTTTTTAACGCGTGTATGAAGAATCATCTTACTCAGTGGATGCAAAACTACCAACAACGTAAACAGTTATATTAACGGTATCAAACTGAGTTTAAATGCACTCACTTTAAGAGCCATTAAATAGTAATTGAACATTTGATCAACCTACCCGGCTTTAAAGTAATTACCTACTTTTTTGCACACTAATATCCAGTAGTAACTACCAATAAAAGTAAAATGATGAAAGTAAACCATAGCGTTTAAGGTTTTTTAGAGTTGAGTCTTGGCGTTCCCGGCAGGAGTTGAACCTGCGACCCTTCGCTTAGGAGGCGAATGCTCTATCCAACTGAGCTACGGGAACTTTAAAGATTAAAAATTGGACGCCCGGAATGAAAGTTACGTTTAAGTTCTGAATTAGCTCAAACAAGTTCTTTTTATTATTTAGTTATCAAATGCAACACTGTATGGAATAACGTATTTTGCGCTCGCTAGGATACTCTGGTTTTCTAAACTAGTAATCCTCGAGTTTATAACAACGCCATTTTCTTTATACAATAATGTCCCACTTAAAACAGCATTAATATGCCCTTTGGTATTTAATTGTAAAACATCCCTTGAATAACTGTAATCTCCGCCACTATCAATGCGCATCATGGGCATAACTTTATGATCAACAACATTCAGACCAAACGCTTGTATTTCCGTAAGCATCGATTCTGCTAACTGATTACCAAGTCGACTTGCGGTTTGCAATGAACCGTCTAAGTCAACAAATGAAGACACCGCTAACCTAACTGCATCTGGCTCAGCATTTAGATTCTCTATTAGCTTCATAGCCAACTGTTCAACATATTCATCTAATAAATAATCATTAATTGGATAAATACGATAAGAAGGGTGATAAATTTCGACTTCGCTCACCACAGGTGCTTCTACAGGGGGAGTTTGTTGAGTATTACTGATGCAGCCGGAAAGAAAAGCTGCAGTCAAAATGCACAAATATTTCATAGCGGCCTCATTACCCTTTTCGAAGCGGGATACCATCATTACTTTTTGTATTCTGCAATGACTTAATTGCGTAATCAGGAACAAGCCCTTGAGCTGAAGCAACTACAGCCTTTGACTTTATACCAATTATTCTGGCGTTAACCAGATACCCTTTTTGATGCTTTGTTAAGGTACCCGATAAAACGTAATCAATTGGGAGATCTGCTCTAAGTTCCATATAATCTCGGCTAAAAATAAAATCACCCTCTTCGCTTATTCTGAAAAAATCTGTGGTTTTATAATCTAAGACTGGCAATCCAAATTTATGAATTTCGTGCACAAAACTCTCTGCTATTTGATTCCCCACTAACGTTGTTTTTTGCAGGTCGCTATCCAATAAAACGAAGCTCATTACTGCTATAGGTGTCTTTTGGTTAACGTATTTAATATTATCTGCCAGTTGATGCATCAAACCACGAACATAGTGATTAATATTTTTTATTTCTTTCACCGAGCCTTTATTAGCCATGAAGGATTCAGCACTATAAGCTTGAAATCGGCTATCAATTTGCATTGCCGTTTTGTCCGTCGCTGCAACGGTTTCCTTAGGAGCGTCAAAAATTGAACAACCAACAACTAAAGAAGCCATTGATACGAGGCTAACTGTTTTTAAAAATGAAACTTTCATTAATAGGTGCTCCTATAAAGCTTTCCATTTCTGAGTAATACTTTATTTTTTTGCCAATTAAGGTTCGCTGGAAATATCTCAGTTGCAGCTGAAACAACACGTTTATCAGCTAAATCGATCAACCGTGCATTCACAATAAATCCATTCTCAACTTGACTGATTGTTCCTGTTAAAAAATAATTGATGGCTAATTTATTTGCTAAATCACTCTGCTTTCGAGAAAGCATAATATCTTGGTTATCGGCAATATTAATGTGTTCTGAAGCTTTAAATTCAATAACACTCGCACCGACTTGAGTGTAGAGTGTTTGCAAACTTGATTGAACTTGATTACCGAGTGTGACTAATTGATAATTTTGCTGATCGATTAAATCACCTTCCGGTAAAAAAGATCCTACAGCAATTCGATTATCAGCGTTTAGCTTTGGCATTGTGTCAAACATCGAGACAGCGAGTTGTTTCGCAAAGCTATGAAGATTTCGCTCTGATACGGTCGTTTTATTGAAAACCTTCGCCTCTGATGATTGGGTATACATGGGCTCTCCCGCGCAACCAGCAAGCAACACTGTTAATAAAACGATAAATACTGGCTGTTTCATTTCATCCGCCTCAAATATGCTTTAATGCTAAAAACCAAGCAAAAAAAATGCCACTTTGAAGTGGCATTTTCTTTTTATTCAATAACGTTAACTAAAGCAGCGTTTTGATATGGGCTTTTAGTTCGCCCTTTAAATCATCTCTGCGTAGCGCGTATTCTATATTAGCTTTCATATAGCCTGATTTCGAGCCGCAATCATGGCTTTTGCCTTTCATATAATAGGCATCAACTTGTTGCTCTTTCATTAACATAGCGATTGCATCAGTCAGCTGAATTTCATTGCCTGCACCTAGCGGTGTTTGTTTCAATAAAGGCCAAATTGACTTATCCAGTACATAACGCCCTACAACCGCTAAATTAGAAGGAGCATCTTCACGGTTTGGCTTTTCCACAATATTTTTGATTGCTGTACTACCGCCGGGTAAAAGATCATTGCCATTGATATTCACAATACCGAACTTATCGACATCCTCATCTGCCACTTTTTCAACCATAATTTGGCTATTTCCGGTTTCATTAAAACGCGACAGCATATCCGCCAAATTATCTTTGCTTAGATTACAGCTGGCATTGTCCAAAATTACATCAGGTAATACTACAGCAAAAGGCGCATCTCCCACGATAGGTCTTGCACATTCAACAGCATGACCCAACCCTTTAGCTTCACCCTGACGAACATGAATAATGGTGACATCTTTCGGACAGATTGCTTGTACTTCTTCAAGTAGTTGACGTTTTACACGACGCTCTAACGTTGCTTCAAGTTCAAAACTGGTATCAAAATGGTTTTCTATTGAATTTTTACTTGAATGGGTAACTAATACAATTTCTTTAATACCAGCAGCCGCAACTTCTTCAACAATATATTGAATCAATGGCCTATCAACAATCGGCAGCATTTCTTTCGGTATTGCTTTTGTTGCTGGCAACATACGGGTTCCTAAGCCAGCTACAGGAATAACAGCTTTCATGGTTTAATTTTCCTTATTATATTACACGGCAAATGGATACTTTATTGCCTCATGATATTGATAACCTTCCACTTTAAAATCATCGGTCGTTACCCAAGTTTCAATATCTTCCAATGTTTTAATCTCAGGGTTAATGATAAGTTTAGGTGACTCAAAAGGCTCACGCTTTAACTGTACATCGCGCATTAATTCGAGTTGATTTTCATAAATGTGTGCGTTCACAATTTTATGATATGCCTTCCCCGGTTTTAGGCCGCAAATTTGCGCCATTAATGCAAGCAATACAAAACACTGAATTTGGTTAAAGTTAAGGCCAAGCGGCACATCGCAGCTACGCTGGTAAGATGTTAAATAAAGCGTATCGCCCAAAAGTGAAAAGGTATGCGTATGCATACACGGACGTAAACACCCCATTTCAAACTCGCCAGGGTTATAAAAAGTGAGGATTTCGGCGCGATCATCGATGCCTTGTTTGAGGTTTTCAACAATCTTTTTAAGTTGATCAAGCGTCGTACCATCTGGCTTTTGCCATGAGCGCCCTTGTACCCCATAAACACGCCCCATATCATCCTCACCTTTACGATGAGGATTATTTAACCAAGCCGTATTTTCATTAGCATTGGCATTCCAGGTATTACAACCAATCGCTCTAAATTGCGCAGCATTATCATAACCACGTAAGTAACCCAGTAACTCTGCAATAGCAGCTTTGTAAAAACTTTTACGGGTGGTAATTAATGGAAACTTATTATTTGCCACATCATATTCTAAATCAGCATTCACAACAGTTAAGCAGCGAATTCCTGTGCGCTTATTTTCAACCCAGTGACCTTCATCAACAATGCGTTGACATAACTCTAAATACTGTTTCATGCATTACACTCTTTTTGTTGGCGCTTTGAAGCCCATAACATTAAACCAAGGCCGGCTAAAATCATTGGAAGTGATAGAATTTGTCCCTGCGAGATGATACCGCCATACAGACCAATATGCGCATCTGGCTCACGGAAGTATTCAACGATAAATCTGAAGAAACCATAACCAAATAAGAATAAGCCACCAATAACCCCTTCTGGGCGCGGTTTTCTATTTACAAACTGAATTATCGCAAAGAGTACAAGCCCTTCTAAAATTGCTTCATAAAGTTGCGATGGGTGACGCGCCACAGGGCCCCCTGTTGGAAATACCATAGCCCATGGCACATCAGACACCCTACCCCAGAGTTCGCCATTTATAAAGTTGCCTATACGACCAAAGAACAATCCTAAAGGCACCAGCGGTGCGACAAAATCTCCCACACCCAATAATGTTTTATTTTGTTTTTTGGCAAACCAAGCGATTGCTGAGACAACACCAATTACACCGCCATGGAAAGACATGCCACCTTCCCAAATTTTAAATAAATACAATGGATTTTCTAAAAAGTAGCTAAATTGGTAAAACAAGACGTAGCCAAAGCGTCCGCCTAAAATCACACCTAACATGCCATAAAATAACAAGTCACTGGTTTGCTCTTTTGTCCAGCCACTGTTAGGTTTACTGGCAGCACGCGATGCTAAATACGATGCAGTTACAAAAGCAATCAAATACATCATGCCGTACCAGTGTACTTTTATTGGTCCTAACTCAATAAATACTGGATCAATATTTGGAAAATCCACTTATTTCCACCTTTCCTTTTAACTACTTAACATTCTAATTGCAACAATTACTAATAGTGCCGCAAAAATTCGTTTTATTATTTTAACAGGTAAATATTGCACAGCTTTTGCGCCTAACTGAGCAAAAAGCGCTGACGTTAGCACTATGCCAATCAATGCAGGCAAATAAACATAGCCAATAAACCCTTCATTAATATCGTGGTATTGTAAGCCCAAACTAATGTAACCTACCACCCCAAACGTTGCGATTAAAATACCACTCAACGCGGCGCAGCCAATTGCTTTGCGCATGTCTAATTTAAAATAAGTTAAAAACGGCACCAATAATGCGCCGCCACCGATCCCAACCATACCAGAAATGGCGCCAATTACACTGGTGCCCAGTGTCAAAATACTGCCATGGGGCAATGCTGATTGTTCTTTTGGTTGGTGAGGCAAAATCATGCGAATTGCAATAAAGATGACACAGCTCGCAAAAATTAACTGTAAGGTATCATTGCTAATACCGGTCGCAATGACACCACTTAAAAGTGCGCCAACAGAAACGCCTACTAAAACCCAAGGCGCAATATGCCAAGGAATATTTTGATTGCGATGATGGGCAAAAGCAGAGCTAGAAGAAGTAAAGATAATGGACGCTAAGGAGGTTGCAATTGCCACTAGCATAGCTTGTTCATTTGGCACTAAATCAAGTGCTAATAATAAGTAACTGAGCACTGGTACAATTATTAACCCGCCTCCAATGCCGAGTAATCCAGCTAAAAAGCCAACTAGACAACCGAGTGCTAAACAGCTAAAAAAAACAATCGAAATATCAGACATGAATAACCTAAGTGTTAGTGGACTGAGCTAGTATACAAAATTTGGCTTAACTTGTGGTGAATAATGAATTCCCGTAATAGCCTGTGTACTTGTTTGGCATTTCTAGCCGCTAAACAGGTTTTTAGTAAGGCTTCCATATCACTTACATGTAAACGCCTTAAGACATATTTTACTTTATTAATTGCACTTGGGCTCATACTTAAATTACGATAGCCCATTGCTACTAATAATAATGCTCCTTCAGGGTCCGCTGCTAATTCGCCACACAAACTAAAAGGCAGTTCATAATCAAGACACTGAATGGCGATATCATTCAACACACGTAAAATTGCGGGATGATAACTGTCAAATAAATTAGCAACACGGGAGTTTGTTCTATCAACGGCAAGCATGTATTGTGTTAAGTCGTTGCTACCTACCGAACAAAAATCAACACTATTAGCCCACTCAGGCAGTAAATACACACTAGAAGGCACCTCAAGCATTATTCCTATTTCTGGCATATCGAGCGTACCGTGTGCTGGCACCCATTCTTCTTGTAATTCAAAAAATGCTTGTTGAATAAGCCGTTTTGCCGACTCAACCTCATTCACATCGGCCACCATTGGCAACATGATTTTTAGATTACCTAAGCCCATATTCGCTTTTAGCATTGCTTTGACTTGCTCTAAAAAGAGTTCTGGGTGATCTAAACTAATACGGATCCCACGCCAACCGAGAAATGGATTTTCTTCAGTAAAATTAAAGTAACTGAGAGATTTATCGCCGCCAATATCCAGTGTTCTCATGGTAACAGGTGCTGGATGATAGGCCGTTAATATGTCTCGGTACCACACTTCTTGCTCTGCCTGACTAGGGAAAGAGTCTTGTTGCATAAACCATGCTTCTGTGCGGTATAAACCGATACCATCAAGGTATTTCGCATTGATTAAGTCATTTGACACTTCAAGGCCGGTGTTGGCGTATAACTTAATCTCCTCACCGTCTAATGTAGCTGCTTCAAGATTATACTCTGCATCAAAAGTATCGTGTAAACGGGCGTCTTCACGCTGCAATCTCGAGTATTCATTAATCAATGCCTTACTTGGCGAAATATAAATTCGTCCGGCATACGCATCTAGAATCAATTCTTTGTCTGCGACATGTGAAATAGGTAAGCCAGAAAGGCCCCAAATAGCAGGAAGTCCCATAGCACGGGTGAGAATTGATGCATGGGAATTTGCCGCGCCACTAATACTCACAACACCTGCCAGCATCTCTCTGGGTATATCTGCAAGCATGGTTGGTGTAATCATGTCTGCGACTAAAATAATTGGAGAATCAAAGCTGTGCTTTTTTATTTCACTGTTTAGTAAATGGTGTAATACACGTAAGCCAATATCTTGAATATCAATGGCCCGTTCGCGTATGTAGGTATCTTGCATTGACATAAATTGCGCAACAAGGCCTTCAATTACGAGTTTTAAAGCGCTTTTCGCACACCAACCTTGGTTGATCTTATCCTCCACTTGATCTCCAAGGCTTTTTGCTTCAAGTAACTGCTCATAGACAGTAAAAACAGCCAAGGTTTCTTGCCCGAGATCTGAATCAAGCTGTGCGGCCATACGCCGAAACTCCTTGCGAGTGGTAATCACTGCATGGTGAAATAGCCTGATTTGCTCTGCAGGGGCATCGGATTTCATTAATTCTAACTGGCTAAAGTCTATACTGGGCGCGACGACATAAGCTTTGCCAAGGGCAATACCCGGCGCTGAGCTTAAGCCCTTTAAGCAGGTTGTTTTTTGTTCTGATTGATCAAACTCTAGCAGATGCTGAATTTCTGCATTGGCTAGCTGAGCCGCAAGTTGTGCTGACAAAGTAACTAAAAACGATTCTTCATCTTGGTTAAACACACGTGCCGCTATTTGCTGAACAACAATAACGCCTAATATTTTACCTTGATGAACAATTGGCACTGCTAAAAATGCATTAAAAATTTCTTCATCAACTTCTGGAGCAAGTTTAAAGCGAGGGTGAGATTTGGCAAACGCTAGGTTAATGGCTTCTTCACGTTGTGCAACAAGACCGACAAGGCCCTCGGTAAATCCAATTCTGAAATTACCAACCGCATCAGGGTTTAACCCTTCAGTAGCCATTAAAACAAACGAATCTTGTGCATAATCAGCGAAATAAACGGAGCAACAATCTGTTTTCATTGTGCTTTTAACACTTAAAACAAAACACTCTAATGCCGCTTTTAAACTAGTTTGTTGCGACACTTTCTGTGCAATTTCTCTCAATGCTGTAAGCACAATGACCTCATTAATTAGCGCCTATGCCGCCATTGTGAATCTTTTTTGTGAAATGGCATTGCGTGAGGAGCAAATTCTTTCATCACTCGGCGGTATACATCCCGTTTAAATGAAACAACTTGCCGTACAGGGTACCAATAACTTACCCATCGCCAATCATCAAACTCAGGATGATTTGTTTTTGATAAATCCACATCCTCATCTGGACAACGCAGTTTGAGTAAAAACCACTTCTGTTTCTGACCGATGCAAACCGGACTAGAATCTCGACGAATTAAACGTTTCGGCAGCTTATAACGTAACCAATGTTTGGAGCTTGCTATAATTTCAACATCTTCAGGCTTCAAACCGACTTCTTCATTTAATTCACGGTACATGGTTTGTTCGGCCGTTTCACCTTGATCAACACCACCTTGTGGAAATTGCCAAGAATGCTGACCATAGCGTCTTGCCCAAAAAACCTGTCCTTGGTTGTTACAAATAACTATTCCAACGTTGGCACGGAACCCTTCGGCATCTATCACCCGCATGTGCCTCTTTTAATTCTTAATATAGCTCGATTGTTCCATAATCCTTAGTTAACAGCAAATGAAAAACCAGCATATACTCAGCTTACCCACAAGTTGTGAATAAAATCATAAATATTCGCACATTTCTCAAACAAATCCACAATAGAGCTATAATTTAACGTAGTTCTCCACAGTTTCTGTGGATAACACTGTTCATATTTGTGTATTTAGTGCATAAATACATCATAATACTTTTACCTCCATAGATAACAAAAACAAAAACCCAATATATTTCAGCAACTTAAAACAATAAAACACTTGAAAAACACTCCCATTAAAAAGCAGTGCATTTTCTGTACAAGCCATTCAATTTTAAGGTTATTCAAACAGACTATATTTGATAAACTTAACTTTTACTTCACAATGCATTTTTATGAACAAGCCAAACGCCCCGAGAGATATTCCAGAGTTAATGATGCGAGTTAATGCTATTGCAGGATTAACACTTGGCGAAATTGCAACACAATATGCATTTAAAACACCTGACAACCTACTGAGAGAGAAAGGTTGGATTGGTCAACTGATTGAGTATGTACTAGGCGCAACTGCGGCATCAAAACCTGAACCTGATTTTCCACATCTAGGTGTTGAGCTTAAAACACTGCCTATTTCTTATACCGGAAAACCCTTAGAAACAACCTATGTGTCGATTACCCCCTTAACAAATCTTCATGGTGTGACCTGGCAAAACTCTGTCGTGAAAAAGAAGCTTTCTCACGTTTTATGGTTACCCATTCTATCAGAACGCGATCTTGCACCGACTGATCGCATTATTGGAAGTGGCTTTTTATGGCAGCCAAGTCAACAAGAGGAAGCATTATTAAAAAAAGATTGGGAGGAGCTCACTGAAATGATTGCGCTTGGTAATATTGAGCAATTGAATGGGCATTTTGGCCAAGTTCTACAGCTTCGCCCCAAAGCGGCAAACAGTAAAGCACTTACCCAAGCTATTGGTCCAAATGGCTGTGAAATTATGACATTGCCACGCGGTTACTACCTTAAAACAGAATTCACACGGCAAATTTTAGCCAAGCAGTTTAGTTAACTGTAACAGGAGTTTTAAAATATGCTTAACTGCACCTTTCCCAAACATCTCGTGCAAAAAAGTAATATCAAATGCAATAAAACCCTGCAGATACAGGGTTTCTTATCCGTAAACCTAAAATAAATGAGAAGTGACTTTCAATATATGCAGCTTATATACGTTTAACTTCTCATTACGAGCTTAGTCCTAAAACTTCAGCATTCGAACATAATTGCCACGGTAAAAAACTAGCTCTAACTCCCCATCGTTATCCACATCATAACTAGTAAGCTGAAACCCATACGGTAGAACATCTTTTACTTTTAACCTAGTTAAAAGTTCAAAGTTATTTGTTGTGTCGTTTTGCCCATAAATATATATATGCTCTTTGTCGTCATTTGAAAATGGAGAGTATAAATATTCGGTAGACTTACGATTAGAAAGTTTAGCAACTATACTTGTTCGCGCCCCCATACCTGGGAAAAAGCCAGCCCTATTAAAGTAATTGGCCTCAAGAGTGTTGTCAGGCAGAGTAGAGTTATAATTGCGACCACCCACCAAACCTGAATAAATAGCATCCTTAATAGAGTCACCATTGATGTCTATTAAATGTTCTAGGCTATAAGTCCAACTATCCAGCAGTAAATAATCTCCGTAGAAGGATGTAGGTATAATACCATTCCCCTCTGCTCGCCCCTTAACCCAATAAGTCACACCATCATAACTATATTCACTAGTGTGATAAGAGTCATCCAATACAAGATCTACAATACCATCACCGTCAACATCTGTTACATCTTTGAGAGTATAACTAGCTAACGCTCTACGCTCAGATAAACTTCCTAAAAACTTTCTGTTTTGTCGTGTATAATCTTGATGGTAACTTATTTTTCCCGCATTTTTAAGTTCACCAATGCTGCCATCCTCTCGGGACAATGCAACCTGTATGAGGCCGTTTTCAATATCAATCTGATCACCAATACCATCATTATTAATATCAAAGATAGTAGATTTCGCCAAGTCAGTTAGTATTTCATCTACAGTATCAGAAGGTAATACAACTACAGAAAACGCTGTATCTTTAATAATATCTAGTTCTTGTTCAATTATCTGTTTATTGCCGTTTGATAGGGTAACCGTCGCCTTAACGACTACGGGCTCGTCAGAATATTGCGTCGGAATAATCGTTAGCTCTTCACTCTTACTCTCAATAATAGTAAACGGAACACCAGATATTTGCTCCCATTTTGTTTCTACAATTCCTATATTATCTGGAGCATTTACTAGTTTAAGGTAAACAGTTCCCTGCTCATGTAAATAATAATACTCAGGCCAAGGGTTCAACACTATTTGCTCAACTAATGTATTGCTATAATTAAACACTTTTGATAAAGAATTAGATTGACCAAATCTATCCGTAGCTATCATTACTAACTCGAATGTTTCTAATGAATCAATATTAACTTTAAATTGGCTACCAGCAATTTGAGTAATTGTGGCTGACTCATCATCTGTATGCAACTCATAAGAAGCAATTTCATCTTCGTCTGTAAACGGCCAATCAATGTAAAACTCGTATGAATCATCAACTTTTATTGGTGTGATTTCATGAGGGTATACAACAGGCTTTGGACGGAGGTTAATATCAACATCAATATTTTGCTCAACTGAAAATTCTTCTCCTTTATCGTTATTTGCAACTAACGTAAAATTAAGTAACTCTTGTTCATAGACCTTAGGGAAGAGTACTTCATAAAAAGTAGGGGTGATTTGATTTATAATTGGTTCTAAATAAGTATCAAATGCGATCGAACTAGAAATTATTTCTTCACCTTGTTCTACGAGAGTGATTTCCAAAGGTTCACCGGCTTTAATTTTTTCGTTATATTGTACTACAAAAGAAAAAGGTCGCTCCGTTACAAAAACTTCAAATTGTGTATCAACTGAGCTCTTACCATCTGAAACTGTTAGTTTTACAATATAGTTTGTATTTTCTAAGACGTCTTCAGCTAACAACTCTACAGATTTCCCACTCCCAGATATAAGTAATCCATTAGGAACTTGCCAGTCAAAACTTAGAATATCCCCTTCCGCATCCTTAGCATCAACACTGATCTGTTTGCTCTCACCTTCTACAAGTGTAATATTATCAATAGCTAAAATTTCGGGTGCTTGATTTTTATCTTTGTCAGTCGAACAAGATATCAAAAACACCGATAAAAATAAGACAATATAGGATTTAACCACAATTCCATCTCCTTATGTTAAAAATACACTATGCTATTGATATTAAATTATTATTTCAATTATTTTCAGTTTACTTTGTTCAGAAAAACAAAAAACCGCTGCAAAACAGCGGTTTTTTCAGCTACAAATTAAGTGTCAATTACTGACCTTTAATTTCGCTACGGCCATTGTAAATCGCTTTTTCAGCTAGCTTCTCTTCGATGCGAAGAAGTTGGTTGTACTTAGCAACACGGTCAGAACGACACAGTGAACCAGTCTTAATTTGACCTGCCGCAGTACCTACCGCTAAATCAGCAATTGTTGCATCTTCAGTTTCACCTGAACGGTGCGAGATAACCGCTGTAAAGCCAGCGTCATGCGCCATTTGAATTGCTTCAAGTGTTTCTGTAAGTGAGCCAATTTGGTTGAACTTGATTAAGATTGAGTTACCAATCTTTTCATCAATACCACGCTTTAAGATCTTAGTATTGGTTACGAATAAATCGTCACCAACTAGCTGTACTTTGTCGCCGATCTTATCGGTTAGTACTTTCCAACCTGCCCAGTCGCTTTCGTCTAAGCCGTCTTCAATTGACACAATTGGGTAACGTGCAGAAAGATCCGCTAGGAAGTCAGCAAAACCTTCTGAATCGAATACTTTACCTTCACCTTTCAGGTCATACTTACCATCTGTGTAGAATTCAGATGAAGCACAATCTAGTGCAAGTGTTACATCTTCATTCATCTTGTAGCCAGCAGCTTCAACCGCTTCAACGATTACAGCAAGCGCTTCTTCGTTAGATGATAAGTTAGGTGCAAAACCACCTTCATCACCAACAGCCGTGTTTAGGCCACGTGCACTAAGTACTTTCTTCAGGCTGTGGAAGATTTCTGCACCCATGCGAAGTGCTTCTTTAAAGTTAGGTGCGCCTACTGGCTGAACCATAAACTCTTGAATGTCTACGTTGTTATCCGCGTGCTCACCACCGTTGATGATGTTCATCATAGGTACTGGCATTGAGAATTTACCCGGCGTACCGTTTAATTCTGCAATGTGCTCGAATAACTCTTGGCCTTTGTCTTGTGCTGCTGCTTTAGCGTTTGCTAATGAAACAGCTAGAATCGCGTTCGCGCCCAGTTTTTCTTTGTTTTCTGTGCCATCAAGATCAATCATGATGCCATCAATGTCTTTTTGCTGGTGAGAGTTTTTGCCGATTAAAGCGTCAGCGATTGGACCATTGATGAAATTCACCGCATTTAAAACACCTTTACCTAAGTAACGGCTCTTGTCACCATCACGAAGTTCTAATGCTTCGCGGGTACCCGTTGATGCGCCAGATGGTGCACATGCACGACCCCAAATGCCGTTTGCTAAATGTACTTCAGCTTCAACAGTTGGGTTACCACGTGAATCCATTACTTCACGACCAATGACTTTTACGATTTCAGACATCTTATATCCTCTTTCCCATAAAGGTTGTTGTGCTAAGCCTGTGAAGGGTTCAAAATCACAGGCAGTTAAAATAAAAAAGCCGCGACACAAGTCACGGCTTAATAATTAATTTTCGTCTTTTTGTTGCGCGTATGCTGCACCCACGAAGCCTTCGAATAAACGGTGGCCATCACGAGGTCCTGAGGTAAACTCAGGGTGGAACTGAGCCGCTACAAACCACGGGTGGTTTGGATGCTCAATCATTTCAACTAGCTTTTTATCTTCTGATAAGCCAGAGAACACCAAGCCTGCTTTCTCAAGTTGCTCAACATAGTGATTGTTCACTTCATATCTGTGGCGGTGACGTTCGAAAATTTCTGCTGCGCCATATACTTCACGCGCTTTCGTACCTTCAACTAAGTGACACTTTTGCGAACCTAAACGCATTGTACCGCCAAGATCAGACTCTTCAGAGCGCTGCTCAACGTTACCTTCTTTGTCTAACCACTCAGTAATTAAACCAATTACTTTGTGCTCAGCGTCAGCGTCAAACTCTGATGAGTTAGCACCTTCAAGACCTGCAACATTTCGTGCAAACTCAATTAAAGCAACCTGCATACCTAAACAAATACCTAAGTATGGTACTTTGTTTTCACGAGCGTATTGTGCCGTTAAAATTTTACCTTCAACACCACGACCACCGAAACCACCTGGTACTAAAATACCGTCAAGGTCTGCCAGTATCTCAACACCTTTTGTTTCAACATCCTGTGAATCAACATACTTGATATTTACCGTTACACGGTTTTTAAGGCCTGCGTGCTTTAATGCTTCGTTTACTGATTTATAGGCATCTGGTAGTTCGATATACTTACCGACCATACCAATTGTCACTTCACCTGTTGGGTTTGACTCTTGATAAAGTACTTGTTCCCACTCAGAAAGATCCGCTTCTGGCGGCTCAATGTAAAAGCGACGACAAACTAGTTCGTCTAAACCTTGCGATTTAAGAAGCGCAGGGATTTTATAAATACTGTCTACATCTTTTAATGAGATTACGGCTTTTTCTTCTACGTTTGTAAATAACGCAATCTTTGCTCGTTCATTTGCAGGAATTTGGCGATCTGAACGACAAATAAGAATGTCAGGCTGAATACCAATTGAACGTAACTCTTTTACAGAGTGTTGTGTTGGTTTTGTTTTTACTTCACCCGCAGCACCTAAGAACGGCACTAATGTAAGGTGCATGTAAAGTGCAGCTTCACGGCCAAGCTCAGTACCAAGTTGACGTAATGCTTCAAGGAAAGGCTGTGATTCAATATCACCTACCGTGCCGCCAACTTCAACGATAGCAACATCATAACCTTCTGCACCATCCAGTACGCGGCGCTTGATATCGTTAGTAATATGAGGAATAACTTGGATCGTCGCGCCAAGGAACTCACCACGACGCTCACGACGTAATACGTCTTCAAAAACACGACCTTGCGTAAAGTTATTACGTTTAGTCATTTTGGTGCGAATAAAACGCTCGTAGTGACCTAAATCTAGGTCAGTCTCAGCACCGTCTTCGGTAACAAATACTTCACCGTGCTGGATAGGGCTCATAGTGCCAGGATCAACATTAATGTAAGGATCAAGCTTTAGAATCGTTACGTTTAAACCGCGCGCTTCTAAAATTGCAGCCAGTGATGCTGCAGCAATACCTTTACCCAAGGAGGAAACGACCCCGCCTGTAACGAAGATAAATTTTGTATTCATGTGAACCCTAAGATGTCAGGAATTAATAGACAATATTGCCGTTAAAGGCAATCAACAAGACGGGAAAACATTATACTAAAAGTTGCCATTTTGCTCAAATGAAATTTACGCTTTCTCAAGCTTTTTAACACGCTGCCAAACCGCTTCCATTTCTTCAAGGCTTGCTTCTTTCATTGGTTTTGACTTGGTAATGGTTAATTCAACGGAATTAAAACGCCTTACAAACTTATTATTAGCGTTACGCAACACCTGCTCAGCGTTAAACCCTGAATGGCGAATTACATTGACTAAAGCAAACAGTAAATCGCCTAGCTCTTCAGCCAATTTTTCATCTGGTCCGTTTGATTCTAGCTCTTCACGAACTTCTTGAAACTCTTCTTCGACTTTATCAAGCGCCCCTTTAACTGATGGCCAATCAAAGCCAACACTGGCAACACGTTTTTGAATTTTCTGCGCACGCGTCAGTGCTGGTAAGCCATGAGGAATATCATCAAGAGTATTCGTTTTTGATTTTTGTTTACGCTCTGTAGCCTTTTGCTCTTCCCAATTCGCTTTTAGCTGTTCTTCAGAAAACACTTCTGAATTGGCAAATACATGCGGGTGACGGCGCACTAATTTATCGCAAATAGCCGCAACAATATCGTCAAAGTTAAATAGCTGCTGTTCTTTCCCAAGTTGCGCATAAAAGATAATTTGGAACAGTAAATCACCCAACTCATCTTTAAGCTCAAGCAAGTCCGCTCGTTCGATACAATCGGCTACTTCATAAGCCTCTTCAAGGGTGTGCGGCACAATTGAGGCAAAATCTTGCTGCAAGTCCCAAGGGCAACCACCGTCGGGATCACGTAATTTGCTCATTATATTAAGCAGAATTTCAATATTGTGGCTTTGGCTCATTAGGTTCTTACCGCTGAAAATACGCCGTCGACTTGCGATAGCTTAACTAACAATTTATTCATCTGCTCGATATTGTTGATTTCGATCTTCATTTCAAAAATTGCTGTTTGACGGGCATTATTAGTTTGCAGATTCATATTCAGCACATTGGTTTTCTCATTAGCAAGCACTGACGAGATATCACGCATCAACCCTTGGCGATCGTTTGCTTCAATGCGAATCGTTACTGCGTAGTGTTCACACACTTCATCGGCCCAGCTCACATCAATAAAACGCTCTGGAAATTGGCTTCGTAAATGTTCTAACTGCTCACAGTCACTTCGGTGCACCGCAATGCCACGCCCTTGAGTTATAAACCCTTGTACGCTATCGCCTGGCACCGGTTCACAACACTTGGCAACATGGCTTAATAAACTGCCTACACCATCAACAACAATACCGTTCTTATCACCTTTGCGCGGTTTTGCTGATTTACGGAATTTAGGTAACTCGTCATCTTGCGGCAGATGTTTATTTTGTAAAAAGTTAATTAGCTGGTTTATGCGCACATCCGCTGCACCAACCGCAACTTGTAAATCTTCTATTGAGTTCAAGTTAAAACGCGTTAATGCTGGTTTTAAATCTTTGGTTTGCAAGTTCAGCTTAGCAAGTTCCGCATCCAGAATTTCTTTACCAGCGGCAAGGTTTTTATCGCGGTCTTGTTGTTTAAACCAATGATGAATTTTAGAGCGCGCGCGTGAGGATTTGACATAGCCCAATGATGGGTTTAGCCAGTCTCGACTTGGGTTAGGTTCTTTCTGCGTAAGAATTTCAACTTGGTCGCCAGTGTGAAGCTCATGGGTAAACGGCACAATTTTGCCGAACACTTTTGCTCCAATACAGCGGTGTCCAACATTTGAGTGAATGTAATAAGCAAAATCAAGTGGTGTCGCGCCTTTTGGTAAGTCGAGAATATCACCGCGCGGCGTAAATACGTATACACGATCTTCAACTACTTGGTTTTTAAGCTCTTCAGCAAACTCTTCATCGTCAACAACTTCTTCTTGCCACTGTAGTAACTTTCTTAGCCAACTAATTTTTTGCTCGTAACCTGAGTTCTTACCCGGCAATGAACCTTCTTTATAAAGCCAGTGTGCGGCAACACCAAGCTCAGCATCTTGGTGCATTGCTTCGGTTCGAATTTGTATTTCAACAGTTTTGCCTTCTGGGCCAAACACTACAGTGTGAATAGATTGGTAGCCATTGGCTTTTGGCGTGGCAATGTAATCATCGAATTCTTTATTTAGATGACGCCAGTTAGTATGCACAATACCAAGTGCTGCATAGCAATCTTGCAATTCACTAACGACTACACGCATAGCGCGAATATCAAATAACTGATCAAACTCGTAATTTTTATTCTGCATCTTTTTATAGATGCTATAAATGTGTTTTGGTCGACCGTAGACTTCGGCTTCAATGCCTGACTCAGCAAGCTTGGCTTTTACCAATGCCACCATATTACTCATGTAACTTTCACGAGCGATGCGTTTATCATCGAGTAATTTAGCAATCTCTTTGTACTTTGCGGGGTGAAGGTAACGCAGTGAAAGGTCTTCTAGCTCCCACTTTAATTGGCCAATACCTAAGCGGTTCGCCAGTGGTGCAAAAATGTTGTCTGTTTCTTTGGCAGCAATTACCCGCTCTTCTTCTGAAGCGTTTTTTAGCTCGCGTAGTAAACACACTTGCTGTGCTAATTTAATCACCACCGCGCGCACATCTTCCACCATTGCCAATAGCATACGACGAATATTGTCGATTTGCGTGCTGCCTTTACCTTGGAAGCTAAGTGCACCAAGTGCCGCCATTTGTTCAACACCTTTTAACAGCTCAACGACCGATCTTGAAAAGTGTTTGCTTAAATGTTCTTTATCGAGCTTACCGTTTAAATAAAGCGGCGTTAAAAAAGCAGTTAACAAGGTCTCGGCATCCATATTAAGCTCTGCGAGAATTTCGACAATTTCTTTGCTAGCAGGCAAGCTGGTTTCAAATTCATCGTCTAATTTTTTTTGCTCGCAATATGCTAGGCAATAATCATAAGCTCGCTCAAGCTGCTGTTGCTTATCGTCGCTTAAGGCCAACATCTCTAACCAAGCTTGAAAGCTCTCTAGATTAGCAAGTAAGTGCGATTGCCTAATGGATACCATGTTTATTAATTCTCCTTTTCAAACAACGCCATCGTTTCAATATGGGACGTATTAGGAAACATATTCATTAATGAAATTTTACTCACCTTAAAACCGGCATTAATTAAAAGCTTGCTGTCACGTGCCATGGTTACAGGGTCACATGCAACGTAAAGTATACGAGAAAAACGCTTTAATTTAAGTTGAGTTAGAATATCAAACGCCCCCATACGCGATGGGTCTAGCAATAGTACCGAATACTCACGATTAAACCAGTCTTGCGACTTAATATTTTCAGTTAAATCCTGACAATAAAACTCGGCATTGGGCAATTGATTTTCTTTTGCATTTAGTTTTGCCAGTTCAATCGCAGAGGCAACACCTTCAACACCTACAACGTCTTTACACTGTGTCGCAAGTGGCAAGGTAAAATTACCAATGCCACAAAAGAGGTCTAACACTTTGTCCTCTCGTGTTAAGTTTAACCAGTTGAGTGCTTGATTAATCATTGCTTTATTGACGTCAGCATTTACTTGAATAAAGTTATCAAAACCAAAAAAGAGCTTTAGCTGATAATCATCAAGTAAGTAATACGGTGTCTCTTGACTATCAAATACACCTTTCTCACTGTTGAGTACCAACTGCCAATTATTTGCATGACAAACTTGCTGCAATTGAGCAACATCTTTGCTCTTTAGCGGTTTAGTGTGACGCACAATTAGATAGTCACCACTTTCGACAGAGCACAGTTGTAAATGCGAAATCGTATTACCTGCATTTAAGTCAAGTAGTAAGTTACGTATTTTGGTAAAGAGCGCTTGCCAAGGTCTAACGAGCACATCGCAGCTTTCAATATTAATGATTTTCTTTGATTGCTTTTGACGATAACCAACTAAGAATGTATCTTTTTTCTTGTCATAGATGACCGCAACCCTGCCGCTGCGACGATAGTGAGTAGGCTTGCTGCTTAATGGTAATTGCCATGGTAAGTCTGATACATTAGCAAACTTTTCAAACAATTTATCAACTGCAGCTTGTTTTTCAGTTATTTGCTGCTGTGTATCTAAGTGTTGTAATTGGCAACCACCACATGCTTGATAGTGTTGGCAAAAAGGTGTGACCCTAAACGGACTTTGCTCAATAACTTTAACCGTTTGATACTTTTCAAATTTACTTTTATTTGTAAGCTGTTTTGCTTGTACTGTTTCCCCACTGAGCGCACCTTCAACAAATACTACTTTGTTGTTTACACGCGTTACTCCGAGCCCCTCATGATTCATCGAATTTATGGTAAATGTTTGTTTCTCTGAAGTAAGTTGCTTTTTCTGTGGTTTAAAAAACCTTGCCACTATTATTAACCCTATAAATTGTTTGCCTAATACCGCTTTAGTCTTTACCCTTAACTCAAGTGTCATAATAATTCATTATAACAATTGCACCCGATGAGTAGATTTGGCTTAAGAGACTGGATAATACTATTAACCTTAGTACCCACCTTAGCGGTTGGTATTATTCTTGGCAGTTATTTTACCTTAACTCGCTATCAAGAACTTAACGATTTTCTCGTTGAACAAGGCCGAACAATAGCAACCCCTTTGGCAAATGCCGTTGAACATGCACTCAATGAAAACAACGTCGCCGAGCTAAAGCGCGTTATCAGTGATACTCACAATCAACATGCCCCACTGATCAAATCCATCGTTTTATATAATGCACAACATCAACTCATTCTAACGAGTAATTATTATCCCGAAATAGAGCTTTTAAAATTCGATAATGGCAATGCCTTGCCAAAACAACTTTATATTAAACAACTAAAACACAGCATTTTATTTTCACTTCCGATTTTCGATAAAAGCACCCTTTCTCAAGAAAGCTTATTAATTTCGCAAGACTTGCCTATAAAAGCTTACATTAATCTTGAAATAAGTACTGACAGAGCAATCATTGCAAGACAAAGTGCAATGTTGTTTAGCATCATTATGATAAGCCTCGCTATTGCAATTGGGTTAGTCATTGCATTTCGTTTCACAAATAAATTAAGCGATCCAATTAAAAAACTAGTGTTTGCCGTCGATCAACTAAAAAGTGGTGAACTTGATACCAATTTGCCGCAACGCATGACCGGTGAATTTGAGATTTTAAGACGTGGTCTAAATGATATAGCTGAAAATATGGTGACGCAAAAAGATGAGATGCAAAAACATATTGATCAAGCCATTAGCGACTACCGTGAAACACTGGAACAATACGAAACACAAAATATAAAACTAAACTTTGCCAAACGCGAAGCGCAACGAGCAAACCAGGTAAAATCAGACTTCCTTGCGAAAATGAGTCATGAGCTCAGAACGCCGCTTAACGGGGTGATTGGGTTTACTCGCCAATTATCTAAAACACCGCTCAATAAACATCAAAAAGACTATCTAGATACCATCGAATTTTCAGCTAAAAGTTTACTCACCATTATCAGTGATATTTTGGATTTCTCTAAACTTGAAGCGGGTGCGATGGAGCTTGAGCACATTCATTTTCAGTTGCGAGATACCATCAATGAAGCCCTGACTCTGCTAGCTCCCAATGCGCATGATAAGAAAATAGAACTCTCACTATATATTGCTAAGGACATTTCAGATCATGTAATTGGTGACCCGACTCGCTTTAAACAAATATTAATTAACCTTATTAGTAATGCCATAAAATTCACCGAAAATGGCAGTGTGACAATTGATGTTACAGGTCGCATGCTTAGTGATTACAAACAAACCCTATTAATTTCTGTCAAAGATACAGGTATTGGTATTGATGCCAATAAGCAAGACTCGCTCTTTTTAGCCTTTGGGCAGGCAGATTCAAGCATTACCCGTAAGTTTGGAGGCACAGGCCTTGGTTTAATTATTACTAAGCATTTAGTGGAAGCTATGGGCGGTAAGATTTCGTTAAATTCGGCTATTGGAAAAGGCAGCTGCTTTACCTTTAATGCAGAACTTGAGATTCCGAAGCACCAATATGCTGTAGACTTACCACTTGCGCCACTTGAGCAAAAACGTATTCTATTTTTCGAACCTTTCGAGCATAGTTTTGAAGCAGCTGTTGAGTTGCTCGAAAGCTGGCAATTAAATGTCACCCCGTGTACTTCACTCGGTGAACTTGAAGACGCTTTTAGCCAACCGTTTAACTTTGATATTGGCTTACTTGCGATTGACATAGACCCCAATGATTTACAAGCATGTCGCGATTTAATCAAACGATGTCGAGAAAAATGCGATTATCTATATGTGCTGGTTAATACCATTTCTCATAGCTATCGTGAAGTCGTGGTTAACGCAGGTGCCGATGCGTGTTTGTCGAAGCCAATGAATCATCGCAAATTATGCCACACTCTCGCTGCGCCTTACCGGTTAGATCACCCCACAATCAGTACACCAACGAACACCGACGAAAAGCTACCACTTAAAGCCCTTGTAGTAGATGACAATGACGCGAATCTGCGTTTAATGTGTGCCCTTTTACAAGATAAGATCGAAAGTTTTGACACTGCGCATAATGGTGCTCAAGCAGTAAGCCTTGCGAAAAGTCGTAAATACGATGTGATATTACTCGATATTCAAATGCCGATTATGGATGGTGTCACTGCATGTAAATTGATTTTAGAGTCATCTCTCAATGAGCAAACGCCGATAATCGCGGTGACCGCTCATGCACTGTCCAGCGAAAAAGAATCTTTGTTAAGTAGCGGTTTTACCAGCTATTTAACTAAGCCTATCGATGAAGAAATATTAATGAAGACCATTGCCGAGTTCGGTTCAAAAGATTACCAACCCAAAGTGCAACCCGCGAAACTAATCAGTAGCGAACCACCATTTGAAAGTATGATGATCGACTGGCAACTAGCCCTTCAACGTGCTGGGGGTAAGGAAGATCTTGCCAATGAAATGCTCAGCATGCTGCTGTTGAGTATTCCTGAAACACAAAAGTTAATTAGTGAAGCATTTGCCGAAAATAACAATAATGAGCTACTCAGTATTATTCATAAATTCCATGGCGCTTGCTGCTATACAGGTGTTCCTAAGATTAAAGCTTTAGCAGAAACTATTGAAACCGCATTAAAGCAATCGCAAACAGTAAAAGACATTGAGCCTGAAATATTTGAGCTACAAGATTGTTTATCGGGACTAATGCAAGATGCAGGGGCAATACAGAATGTGGAATAAGGTCTTTATCTTTAACCAATGCCGAAGATAAAAGCGAGAACGTCTGTCTTAAATCTTTTCTTATAACTCCAGTACTGTCGCTGCTTCTAAGAGCAGCGACAAAGAAATTTTAGCTTTACACTAGGCTTAGCTAAAACTCCTCACTGAAATAACTTACATTCTTGCTTCGAGCATCAAGCGCTTCATGTCTGAAACGGCTTTTGCTAAACCATCAATCGCTGCACGGGCAATGATTGCATGGCCAATATTAAGTTCGTAAATTTCTGGAATAGCAGCGATTGGTTTTACATTGTGATAATGCAATCCATGACCTGCGTTTACTGTTAAACCTAGGCCCGCTGCGTATTTACAACCCGCCGCAATACGAGCTAACTCTTCATCACGCTCTTTATCAGTTTCAGCGTCTGCATAAGCACCCGTGTGAATTTCAACAAACGGGGCTTTTACGCGTGCACAGGCATCAAGTTGCGCGTCAATTGCATCAACAAATAATGAGACCTTAATACCCGCCGCACTTAACTTTGCAACAGCATCAGCTATTTTTGCTTCATTGCCAATCACGTCTAAGCCGCCTTCAGTCGTTAGCTCTTCACGTTTTTCTGGCACTAAACACACATATTCTGGGTTTACTTCTAACGCAATGCCAATCATTTCATCAGTAACGGCCATTTCTAAATTCATACGTGTTTGAATGGTTTTTGCCATAACATAAACATCGCGGTCTTGAATATGACGGCGGTCTTCACGTAAGTGAATGGTAATACCATCAGCACCTGCATGCTCTGCAACCGTTGCAGCGTGAGCCGGATCAGGAAACTGCGTGCCACGGGCTTGTCTTAATGTGGCGATATGGTCAACATTGACCCCTAATAAAATATCTTTCATAAATTAAGATCCAAATAATTCTCTGCTTTTCAGTTTTTTATACCCTAAAAGCGGATTAAGTAAGTAGCGTGCCAGTTGCTTTGCTAATGTGCGCGTTAGCTTATCAGAAAAATCTAACTGTGCAATTTGTTGAATTTGCTTGCCGCTTAAGCCACGTTTGCTGCCACGCAAAGATAGCCAACCAAGTTCATTTTGATACTGGTAATACGTATCATCTTTTAATTCGGAGCCATGAGCATCAAAAGAAAAATCAAGCCCCACCCCTAACGCTTCCAACAATTGAAACTCAAATGAACGTAAGATGGGTTCGTAGTCTTCATCATTAACTAACTGTGTTAAATGTTGATGATATAACTCATATATTTCATCAAGAGGTTCATTGACTGGCGTTAACCGTGCGGTTAATTCATTTAGATAAAATCCACAATACAAGGCTTTGTTTTTGAGTGAAACAAGGCCTTCTAACTCGTATTGGTTTAAGTATTTGATATCGCCATTACCAGCGTATTGAACGGTAAGTCGGCTAAATGGTTGAAGATTAGCTTTTTGTTTGACGCTATTACGGCCCTTCACACGAGCCAGCAAGCGGATATGACCAACACCTTGTACCAACAAGTCCAACATTAACTGCGAGTCGCTAAAAGGACGTGAATGCAGTAAATAAGCTGGCACAAAGTGTTGCATTGATTAGGCCTTAGTCTTCACCATAGCCTAAGCTGCGAAGCGCGCGTTCATCATCAGCCCAACCTGACTTAACTTTAACCCAAAGTTCTAAAAATACTTTGTTATCAAGCATATCTTCAAGATCTTTTCGGGCTTCACGACCGATCACTTTAAGCTTTTCGCCTTTGTTGCCAATAACCATGCGCTTTTGCGTTTGACGTTCAACTAAGATTAGGCCGTTAATTTGCCAAACGCCATTGTCCATCCATTTAAACTGTTCAATCTCAACGGTTACAGAATACGGAAGTTCATCACCCATAAAACGCATTAGCTTTTCACGAATAATTTCTGCCGCTAAAAAGCGCATTGAACGATCGGTTACATAGTCTTCAGGGAAGTAAAACTCACATTGTGGCAAAGTATTGTGTACATGCTGTTTTATTTGCTCAACACGTTTGCCGTGTTTCGCTGAAATAGGGATCATATCAAGGAAATTACCTTTGGTTGCCAGCCACTGCAAATGTGGTAGTAACTCTTCTTTTTCCTTAACATTATCCTCTTTGTTGATTGCAAGAATCACAGGCACGCCGCTGCCCATTACTTTAGTCAACACCATTTCATCGTCGTCAGTCCAACGTGTACCTTCAACGACAAAAATAATCAGTTCTACATCACCAATTGAGCTTGATGCTGCACGGTTCATTAAACGGTTGATCGCACGTTTTTCTTCACTGTGAAGGCCTGGAGTATCAACATACACGGCTTGGTATTTACCTTCAGTGTGAATACCCATAATACGGTGTCGAGTAGTTTGTGGCTTACGTGAGGTAATACTCACTTTTTGCTCAACCAAGCGGTTTAACAAGGTTGATTTACCCACATTTGGGCGACCTACAATTGCCACCATACCACAGTGAGTGTCAATTGGTGTATCTAGTGCTTCTTTATCAAGCGTCATCTTTAATCATCTTCAATGCAAGTTCAGCTGCCTTTTGTTCTGCTTTACGACGCGAACTTCCTTTAGCTACTACTTGAGGTTTATTCTCAATTAAGCACTCAACAGTAAAGACTTGGTTATGTGCTTGGCCTTTGGTATCTATTACATTATAGCTAGGCAGAGGTGTTTTGCGGGCCTGCAAATACTCTTGTAGCAAAGTTTTAGGATCTTTCTGGTTGTGACCTGGAGTAATCGCTTGTAATCGTGATTGATACCAATTGAGTACTAATTCACGACATGTTTCAATGTCTGAATCTAAAAATACAGCACCTATAATTGCTTCCACGGCATCAGCAAGCGTCGACTCACGGCGATAACCACCGCTTTTCAACTCACCAGGACCTAAACGAAGAAAATCGCCTAGTTCAAATTCCACACCAAACTCCGCCAATGTCTGACCGCGTACAAGCGTCGAACGCATGCGGCTTAAGTCACCCTCACGGGCTTTTGGAAATTGATGATACAAAGCATCAGCTATAACGAAGCTCAAAATCGAGTCACCTAAAAACTCAAGGCGCTCATTATGAGCACCTCGGTAACTTCTATGGGTCATTGCTTGCTCTAGCAAGCGAACGTCGTTAAAGCTGTAACCTATCTTCTTAAATAATAAGTTTACGTCTTTAGTCATTATTAACTTTCAAAAAATTATTGAATTTTGCCAAGGCGCTCAAAACGCACACCGGTTGGCACCCAAGACGGTAATAAACTGTCTTCGTCTTCTGAAAAAGTAAAGCTCATCCAAATAAACACAGCTTTACCCACTAAATTTTCTTTTGGCACAAATCCCCAGACACGGCTATCTTGGCTGTTATCACGGTTATCACCCATTGCAAAATAATGACCTTCAGGTACACGCCATTCATCCTGCGCGGTCCCCGCTTGTTGGTAGTAACGACCAGATAACTCAGGCATTGCCGGGTTAATTAAAATATCGTGTGTTAAACCCGAAAGCTGCTCGGTTGCGCGAATTTGTGGAATACCCGCTAAGCTAAACTCACCTTGATTTATTAACTCGCGTTCCATTTTATTAAACTGGCCACAAGTTAAACCTTGGCTATCAGTTTGCCCAGCGTCGCACTTTGGTTTGATATAAACTTCTTTATTGCGGTAAATAATGGTATCACCCGGTAAACCAATTACGCGTTTAATAAAATCGATTTTATCGTCTTCTGGGTACTTAAATACAAATGGGTCACCACGTTCAGGCGTACCTACATCCATCAATTGCGAACGCCAAACAGGGTCTTTTACACCATAAGAATATTTTTCCACCAGAATAAAATCGCCTTTTAACAAGGTTGGCATCATTGAACCTGATGGAATTTGAAACGGTTCATACAAAAACGAACGGAAAATGGTGATGGCGGCAACCATAGGAAAAATCGATTGCGCTGTTTCTGCAATAGAATGCTGCGGCGCAATTTGTTCGATCACTTCTTCGGTTAACGGCACTTGGCTTGAGCCCTGCGCGATTGCAATACGCTCTTTACGCTTTGGCGCGTAAACTAAGTGGTCGATTAACCAAATCAGGCCTGAACCTAAGGTCAACAATACTAGGAATATTGAAAAATAACCCGCCATGTAATTAACTCCTTACTTACCCACTTTCAAAATGGCTAGGAAGGCGTCTTGAGGTACTTCAACATTACCGAGTTGTTTCATACGCTTTTTACCTTCTTTTTGTTTTTGTAATAGCTTTTTCTTACGTGATACGTCACCACCGTAACACTTCGCGATTACGTTTTTACGAAGCTGTTTAACAGTTGTACGTGCAATTACGTGACCTCCGATAGTTGCTTGAATCGCAATATCGAACATCTGACGTGGAATCAGCTCTTTTAATGCTTCCGCTAATTGACGACCACGAGACTGAGAAGCATCGCGGTGACAAATGATTGCCAGTGCATCAACGCGATCACCGTTAATAAGAATATCAACGCGCACCATGTCGGCTGGTTGGAAATGCTTGAAGTTGTAATCAAGTGACGCAAAACCACGGCTGGTTGACTTCAACTTATCAAAGAAGTCCATCACCACTTCACCCATAGGTAATTCGTAAGTCACTGCCACTTGGTTACCGTGGTAAGCCATTTTCGTTTGTACACCGCGTTTTTCAATACACAAGGTAATTACGTTACCAAGGTATTCTTGTGGTACAAGGATGTTTGCTTCAACAATTGGCTCACGAATTTCGTCAATATTACCAACCGGTGGTAATGCAGACGGGTTATCGATATGAATAACATTACCGCCCTTTTCAACAATCTCATACACTACCGTTGGTGCAGTAGTGATTAGATCCATGTCGTATTCACGTTCTAGACGCTCTTGAATAATTTCCATGTGAAGCATACCCAAGAAGCCACAACGGAAACCAAAACCAAGTGCTGTTGAGTTTTCTGGCTCATAGAATAATGAAGCATCGTTCAGGCTTAGTTTAGAAAGCGCATCACGGAAGTTCTCATATTCATCCGAAGAGATTGGGTACATACCCGCATAAACTTGCGGTTTCACCTTTTTAAAACCTGGTAGTGGACCTTCTGCCGGCTCGCGCTGTAGGGTAATGGTATCACCTACAGGTGCACCATGGATCTCTTTGATACCTGCAATAACAAAACCTACTTCACCTGTTTTTAAAATACCGGTGTCAGTTTGTTTTGGTGTAAAAATACCCACTTTATCAACAATATGAACCTGACCATTTGACATGATCTGGATTTTGTCGCCTTTTTTCAGTTCACCGTGTTTGATGCGCACAAGTGATACAACACCCTGGTATGGGTCAAACCATGAATCGATAATTAGTGCTTGTAGAGGCTTTTCTGGTTCACCTTCTGGTGGTGGAATATTTTTAACAATGTCTTCTAAAACCGCGTCAATACCGATACCTGTTTTTGCACTACATTGAGTTGCACCAGTAGCATCAATACCTACGATATCTTCAATTTCTTCTGAAACGCGGTCAGGATCAGCTTGTGGTAAATCAATCTTGTTTAGAATTGGTAAAACTTCTAAATCCATTTCAATCGCAGTGTAACAGTTTGCAACTGTTTGCGCTTCTACACCTTGACCAGCATCAACTACTAATAGTGCACCTTCACATGCAGCCAAAGAACGCGATACTTCATAGGTAAAGTCCACGTGTCCTGGTGTGTCGATAAAGTTTAATTGGTAAGTTTCACCATCGTTAGCTGTATAGTTAAGCGTTACACTTTGCGCCTTAATGGTAATACCACGTTCACGCTCAAGCTCCATTGAATCCAATACCTGCTGTTGCATTTCGCGATCAGATAAACCACCACAGACTTGGATTAAACGATCCGATAACGTTGATTTACCGTGATCAATGTGGGCAATAATAGAAAAGTTACGAATGTGCTTCATATGTTGGATTCAATACTTCTAAATAATTAGGGTTCAAAATCAAAACGCCGATTTTACCCTTAATTTGGGTTAATCACCATTAATTTGCGTGATTGGTAAGCTGATTGGGTGGATTTTTTTTATTTTAATACGATTTTTTAACCCTTTTTGCTTTTCTTTTGCCAATATAAAACCAACATACCCGCCAATTATGGCAAACAAAACTTGCCATAGTTCAGCCAATACAAATACGTTTGTAGACACAATTGTAAAGATCAGAGCAAGTAACAATGGCACCATATAGGTCAAAAGCGACATTTTAATGACATGCGAGTCATCCAAAGCTAGATCAACTTTTTGACCTACTTCCAGCCGCTCTTTGCTTTCAATTGTGAGTTCTGAGCGCTTATTAGCAAACAGTTTTGCAAAAGTTAGCGACCCACACTTTCCATCACAGCCGCTACATGCCTGAGGTTTGGGTAATGCAAAAGTGACCAAAGTGTTCTCCACTTTGGCCACTGTAAACGTTTTTTCAATCATATAAGGTGATATTTTGTTTATCTGTTAATTCAGTTGAACTGAATGCAATGCTTTAATGGGCTCGCTTTACCGATTCTGCCACTAGTTTAGCAGTCATTGGTGGTAGTTGACCAATCACAGACACCTCATAACCTGCGGCTTGATGAATAAATACTGTAGTAGCTCCAGCAGAAAGCGCTTTGCTACGGCCATTACTGGCAAGAGGTCTTTGTATAAAAACGGATACTTCGATCAAACCGTCACTATAAAGATAATAATCTGCCAATTCGCCATTTAAGTTTAACGTTTGGCGTTCAGATTTGATCAGCGCGAAACCTGCTGGCATCGCCTCAATCTGCCATGTTTCAATGCTGTTATCATCTGATGCTGCTGCCACTGGCGCTGGTAAATTTTGCTGACTCATTTCGATAAGTTCAACACTCGGCTGCTCACTGAAACTCACGTTGGTCATTTGTAATTGTTCAACAATTTCGCCTGTTGCTGACACATACGCAGTTTTTAACGGCAATTTTGACTGACCATCTAACCAAAGCCAGTAGTTAAACTTACTTTGGTCTTTTGACTCAATTCTTACTAATTGCGCAACTCGGCCAGAAATACGTGACTTCCCACCCAAAGCAAAATGATAATGTGGTTCTAAATCTGAAATGTCATTAAAGATAACACTCGGGATTGGCCCTGCCAGCGATGAGCTGTATAAAGAGTAAGGCGTATTTTGAGGCTCGAAATAGGTAACCACATTACCCACACGGAGCATTTCAACACCTGCTCCATCAAGCAAACTTAAGTGCTCTAATTCAGTGCCATTGTAATTTGCATGGCGCCATGCATAAGGCTCGATATTATTGCGCCCCTTAACAACAACAAATGAGGCGGTAAAGTTACTTTTTTTGACCGTTTCGGCCATATCTAATAATAGCTGCTTGGCTTCATTAGGTTCAGAAGCAAAGCTTGGCAACGCAACTACAAGCCAAGCTAAGACAACGAATAGTCGCATTGATTAGTTGTTCTCCGAATCGTCTTCTTTCACTTTTTCTGCTTGGGCAATACGCGACTGCCTTTGGTGCTCAATTAAAAGCGCACCTAAGCGTTTTTCTTCTAGTTCCTTTAAACCTTTTTGTGCGGTTTCAAGCGCAGGTTCAGTAGAATAGCTAACAGGCGTTGCTGTACCACCGAAAGGAATCGTTTCTAAATTTTGAATTTGTGGCTCTGCATTAATGGAATCGGTACTTTGTGGTACGGTTTGCACACCAATTACCGCAACTGCTGCAACACTTGCTGCGATAGCAAGTTGTGCAAACGGTTTTTTCCAATTCGAGATGGCTACTGTGTTTTGTTGCGTTGTAACATTGGCATCTTCAGCGAACGGTTCTTGGTTATATGTTTCTTCTTGTTCTAATGCTAACGCGACCTGATCTGCGATATCGATTTGAATTAGCGATTGACCCTCACCACGCATAACATCACCAATCAGTGAATAACGCGATGCTGCGTGTTCTAATTCATCACCCAAATGCCGGCTTTCAAGACTCTGTTCATCGTCAAACAAAGCCGATATTTGTTCTTTTCGTTTCTCATTCAAATTAGTCATATAAGCGACCTATGCATTATTTAATATTGGGTCAAGTCGATTGTCGATTGCCTCGCGAGCTCGGAAAATCCGAGATCTGACAGTCCCTACAGGACAGTCCATAATCATGGCAATATCTTCGTAACTTAACCCCTCTAATTCGCGTAATGTAATTGCTGTTTTAAGATCATCTGGTAAACCATCAATAGTCTTAAAAATTACCTGTTTAATTTCATCACTTAGTAACAAGTTTTCGGGTGTAGAATTACTTCTCAATGCATCTGCACCATCGTAAAACTCTGCATCATCCGCATCTACGTCATTCGCAGGTGGACGGCGTCCCATTGACACTAAGTGGTTTTTAGCACAGTTAACCGCAATACGATAAAGCCATGTGTAAAACGCACTCTCACCTCGAAAACCAGGTAATGCGCGATATGCTTTTATAAACGCTTCTTGTGCTATATCCGCAACATCTCCATGGTTAGAGACATAACGTCCAATTAAGTTCGCAACTTTATTCTGATATTTTTTAACAAGCACATTAAATGCGTTTTTATCACCTTGCTGAACTTTTCTTACTAGCGCTAAATCCAAATCCTGCTCGCTCATTCGAGCCGGTACTCCTCTTGTTTATAGTCTTTCTCTTGTTCCCGAGAATAAATTCACAATATAGGACTCTAGGGTTATGAAAAAGTTCGATTCATTTTATAAAAAACTTAATTAACTGACTTTAACACCTTTTCTAATGCAAAATTAGCACAAAATAAGCTTATCGCTATAAATCGAAGTTATTTCCTCATTTCCTTACTATTAAGTGCAATTTTTGTCTTTTTATCATTGTGCTAATTGGTGTTAATATAGCGCTTATAACTCAATAGCATTGTAAAGTGATACTTGTATGACAAATACACCACAATTAACAACCGATGTTGTTATCGTAGGCAGTGGTGCAGCAGGCTTAACTTTGGCCCTCACGTTAGCAAATTACTGCAACGTAACTGTATTAAGTAAAGGTCCATTAACCGAAGGTTCAACCATGTATGCCCAAGGTGGCATTGCAGCAGTGTTTGATAAAGAAGACAGTGTTGAATCTCATGTTGAAGACACCCTCGCCGCTGGCGGCGGATTATGTGACCGAGATGCAGTTCACTATACAGCAAGCAATGCAAAAACCTGTATGAAATGGCTTATTGAGCAAGGCGTGCCATTTGATATGGATAAAAATGCACTTGGTAAAGAACGTTACCACTTAACGCGTGAAGGTGGCCACAGCCACCGCCGCATTTTACATGCCGCCGATGCAACAGGGAAAGCAGTTCAAACCACACTTATCGATCGTGTTAAAGAGCACAAAAATATTCAATTGCTTGAAAGATATAACGCTATCGATTTAATTACCGATGAAAAACTAGGTCACTCGGGTAAACGCTGCCATGGCTTATATGTTTGGAACCGCTTATCGGAACAAGTTGAAATCATTAATGCTCGTTTTGTGGCTCTTGCAACGGGTGGTGCAAGTAAGGTTTATCTTTACACTTCAAATCCAGATGTTTCCAGTGGCGATGGCATTGCAATGGCATGGCGTGCAGGTTGTCGCGTAGCCAACATGGAGTTTAATCAGTTCCACCCAACCAGTTTGTATCACCCTGAACTACAGAACTTTCTGATCACCGAAGCTATGCGCGGAGAAGGCGCATATTTAAGACGCCCTGACGGCACACGTTTTATGCCAGATTTTGATGAGCGCGCCGAACTAGCGCCGCGAGACGTCGTAGCCCGTGCAATCGACTATGAAATGAAACGCCTTGGCGCGAATTGTGTTTATCTGGATATTAGTCATAAAGATAAAAACTTTATTATCGATCACTTCCCGACTATCTATGCAAAGTGCCTAAGTGTTGGTCTCGACATTACTAAAGAAGCGATTCCAGTTGTGCCAGCAGCACATTATACCTGTGGTGGTGTAATGACCAATTTTAATGGTAAGACTGATTTAGATAACTTATATGCCATCGGTGAAGTTGCTTATACAGGCTTGCATGGCGCTAATCGCATGGCCAGTAACTCCTTACTGGAATGCATTGTATTTGCCCAAGCAGCGGCAAAAGATATTATTTCACAACTAGAACAACCCAATAGCCCTGTTACTATCCCGAACTGGGATGAAAGCCGCGTGACAAATTCTGACGAGGAAATTGTCATTACCCATAACTGGCACGAGTTACGCTTATTTATGTGGGACTATGTGGGTATTGTTCGCACCACCAAACGTTTAGAGCGTGCATTGCGTCGAGTTGAATTATTACAACAAGAAATTGATGAGTATTACACTAATTTCCGCGTTAGTAATAACTTACTCGAACTACGCAATTTAGTTCAGGTTTCTGAATTAATTATCCGCAGTGCACTAGAGCGAAAAGAAAGCCGCGGGCTTCATTACACGCTCGACTATCCTGAGCCAAAAGCAAATCCGGAACCTACAGTGCTTTTCAAAAACTAACGTTTTACTGTTGGTGATATACGGCTCTTAGGAGCCGTTTTTTATCCTGTTGAGATAATGCATTGAATAAAATTAACTGACTATTTTTAGCCGGTTTACGTTTAAACTTGATAATAACAAACCATTGCGTCACGATACTAAACGGACTGATATCACCAATTTTCTTTCCATCTTGGTAGCTTATAATAAATTGCTTCTCATCCACTAACAAATAACGTTCACTAACCAGCATTTTATTTAGCTGATAATAACAATAGCAACTGATACAGAGCAGAAAGGCTGTAACACAACAAATCGAAATCAGGTTGTTTGCGGGTAATAGTGCAATGGCGAAAATTGGAAGGTTAATGCCGATGTAAATACTCGGCATTAATTTGGATTGATTAACGTATATTCTAAACTCTGACACGATTAAGAATGACATTAACCATGTAATTTAACTCAGCGTCTTTGCACTCTTCGTGACCCATGAACCATGCAAACAGATCCGGATCGTCGGCTGTCAGTAAACGCTGAAAAATCGCTTTATCCTTATCACTTAACGCATCAAAGGCTTCATCAACAAATGGTCTCAGTAAAACATCCAGTTCCAACATACCACGGCGACATGCCCAACGTAATTTAGCCTTACTATCTAAATTGCTCATTTCATACCTCGTTAATTAGCGCTTGCTAATAGTAGCAAAAGCTAAGCATGCAATCATCAGGAATCTAAGTTAAAATCAATGCATTAATTTATAATGATATGGCAATTATGGTATTAGCAAATCGTATAGCTGAAAAAGTGATTGAAATTAGCGGTCAAGATAGAAAGTCTTACCTCCATGGACAAGTAACGCAAGACTTAAATTCGCTTAATGACAGTACATTTTTATGGTCTGGTCATTGTAATGCGAAAGGTAAATTATGGTCAGTACATAAGCTTATCGCCACACCGGAAAGCTTTTTACTACTTGCAAGTGAAAGTGAAGCAAATCAAAGTTTTGCTGAGCTTAAAAAATACGGTGTATTTTCAAAAGCTGAATTTGAATTGAGTGAATCATTAAATACTATCGGCCTGATTGCTGAAAACACACACGATATTGAATCACTATTATCAATCTCTTTTGCTGAAGCTAACTTAGTTAAATTCGAATTAGGCTATGCACTACATTTAGCAAATGGACTAGTAGAGCTGGTTGTTGAAACTGACAAACTTGCCACTCTTGAAAGTAAACTAACCATTGAAGATCACGAGAATGATTGGCTTGCTGCTACAATCAAAGCGGGTTTACCACGTTTAAGTTCAGACACATTAGATGAATTTGTGCCGCAAATGGTAAATCTACAAGCGATTGGTGGCATTAGCTTTAACAAAGGCTGTTACACCGGACAAGAAACGGTGGCACGCATGAAATATCTCGGTAAAAACAAACGTGCCATGTACAGTTTATTTGCAAAAGAGCAAACTATTGAAAATGCCAGCGAGCTAGAAATACAACTCGGTGAAAACTGGCGCCGCGCAGGTAAAATTACCAATATTGCAGTAACAGCAGAAGGCACGTATGTGCAAGCTGTATTGCCAAACGATACATCTGAGCAAGCTCAGTTTCGCATCAAAGATAATGAAGAGTCTCACCTTTGTGTGACACCTCTTCCATACACACTTGAAGATTAGGTTAGATATGAAAATTGCACAGCAAAAAGTGGTAAAACTGCATTATTCAGTAATGGATAAAGACAAAAATGCAATCGATAGCTCATTCGACAATGAACCGCTTGAGTTCATTATCGGTTCTGGTTTTTTGATCCCAGGCCTTGAAAATGCACTCATTGACAAGCAAGCAGGTGATACATTTACCGTAGACGTTGCGGCGAAAGATGGTTATGGCGAACGTCATGATGGCCTAATGCAAGCAGTGCCGAAATCAATGTTTGAAGGCATGGAAATTGAGGTCGGCATGCAATTTCGTGCAACGACTGATGATGGTGAGCAAACAGTGGTTATTATCGATATTCAAGACGAAGATGTCGTTGTCGATGGCAACCACCCTCTGTCAGGTATTGATTTAACATTTGATGTTGAAATACTGGATGTTCGAGATGCAACTGAAGACGAACTAGCCCATGGCCACGTCCACGGTGCAGGCGGTTGTGGCTCAGAGCACAAACACGACGAAAACGGTGGTTGTTGTTAATATAAGCAACCAAACAAAAATAGCGCTATTGAGCGCTATTTTTTTGTTTATCCAAGGCAGCAATTAATCCTTCTTGATCGTTCGTGCCAAGACGTATTTTCGTGTCATCTTGTAATACTAACTCTACCGCTTTAAAACCGTGCGCTGAATACACAAAACCATCATGACTTATACGTAAACCAATGCCATGACGCCACGAGTTTGTCACCGCCTGATACGAAACAATCTCTGACAATGACAGTGTTTGACCAAACCAACCAAACGCAAACCCCCACTTAATGGTATTGTCTTTCACAATCACCGTCATGCCATGAAACAAAAACGCGACTAAAAGCACAAATCCAGCAAATAAAAGTAAACCCGTAATTGGCCCAAGCAAATACACTGCGAGCAATGTGAATGAGAAAATCCACGTCATCAAAAATAAAATAGCCCAAGCTATTTGCTTATGTGAATACATTAAAATTGTTCCAAATTAGTTAAAACTAAATACAAAGGTAGCGCTTGTTTCAGCATCGTAATGCCGCTTACCCACCTCAGGCATTGTATTGTAACGATAAAGGTATGAAAACTTGAGACTCAAAGCACCGCTAATTTGGCTGACCAATGAGGTTTCAGATTTAATTCTTGAATTTAAACCACTTAAGGAATGTTCGGCACTGATATCTTGGTTAAAACGAGTACGCTTACTGACAATACGCTCCCATTGCAGCGCTAACCTCACTAAGTAACCAAGGTTTGACTGCTTCGACTCTGTTTCTTGGTAATTCAAACCCGGTCCAATATCTAAATCAATGGTATTTTTCTTACCTTCTAAAAAACGCCAACCATAACCAGTTGCAAAACTCGCCTGCTTTTCAATACCGCTAAATTTATCATATTCATAATCGCCGTATAAAAATAAAGACGAGTTACTTTCGTTAAGTAAATAGTTACTTTGTAAAGAGGTAAAATAACGCGCAGCCGATAAACTGCTTTCGTTCTCATTTTCTTTTTTTACTAGCGAGTCAAATTTCAGCTGATTTCGCCAATTACTGACATCTTGCATCAAATTAGATTTAAGTTTAGCACTCGAGGTATTGGTATTACCCGTAGTGACAATAAAACCTAGCTCAACATCGCCAAAAAATAGCCGTCCCTTATTTTCTTCATATCTATCATCAACAGGTGTTTCACCATAAATGGCAAAATCCTCGAACGGATCAGGATCACCAGCAAAAAGCTTACCGCAAAAGAATAAACAAATTAATACAACTGCCGAGCGCATGAATAACTCTTAAAACCTTTATCCACTTCTAAAATTGTTACGTTAACTAAATAAGATAAAAAAGTCCGCGTAGAAAATGTAATTTTACTTACCAAATTTATTTCTTACCGAGTAACTCTTCTTATTTCCAAAGAACGTGTACAAATGGGGCTGCTTTGTCACGACTAATCAATATTCTGGCAAATAATATATCTTGGTTTTCAAATTCCAAACCAACTAATACTTGAATATAAAGCTCTGGCTCAATTTCAAATTCAGTAAACTCTTGCCACGATTCATCAGGCTCACTTTCTTCAATAAAACCAAGATCTTCTCGATACTTGTTAAATTCAATAATGTCTTGTTCAGATAGGTTGTCAGGTGCCAGTTCTAAAAACACCTCGTACGCATGGTTGGTGGCTTCTTCAATGGTCCACAAATGATCTGCTTGTGTCATAAATTTGCTCAGGAATTTTTTTATTGATTATATCAAAACAAAAAAGGCAAAGAAGTGCTTCTTTGCCTTATATTTTTGTTAAATTATCGAGTTAATCATTCACTCGCGAGCTTTCCTTTCACTTTTTCTCGCATTGTTTGAATTAATGCATAGAAAATTGGAATAAGTAGCGTACCGAGAATTGTCGCGGCTAACATCCCTGCAAGTACAGTTAAACCTAAACTAACTCGGCTTCCGGCACCCGCACCTGTTGCAAATACGAGTGGCAATACGCCTAGTACAAATGAGAATGCCGTCATTAATACCGCTCTAAAACGCAACCTTGCAGCATTCAGTGCAGATTCAAATATACTGTGGCCGGCAGCGCGTTGCTCCATAGCAAATTCGACAATCAAAATAGCGGTTTTGGTAGAGAGACCAATCAACAATATTAAGCCAACTTGCGCATAAATATTATTGGCCATTCCCACAGCATAAAGCGCACTCATTGCCCCAAAAATAGCAAGTGGTACGGCAGCAATTACCGAGAATGGAATTGTCCAACTTTCATATTGCGCGACTAGGAATAAGTAAACGAAGATAATCGCTAAACCAAATAACAGTGGTGCTAAATTACCTGCCTGAATTTCTTGTCTCGTTTGTCCAGCCCAATCATAAATATAACCTGTCGGTAACTGTGCTGACAGCTCTTGCATCACCTGAATAGCCTCACCGCTTGAATAACCTGGTGCAGGCTGCCCTGTAATACTTGCACTGCGATACAAGTTAAAGTGATTTATGCTGGTTGGGCCTAAAATTGGTTCAAGGCTAGCAAGTGTTGTTAATGGCACCATCTCACCATTACTTGCGCGTACATAGTAATTATTTAAATCCGACGGATCTTTACGGTACTCGGTTTCTGCCTGAATTACTACCTGATAAGTACGGCCAAATTGGTTGAAGTCATTAATATATAACGAACCTAACTGTGCTTGCAGTGTGACAAAAACATCACTTAATGCTACACCTTGTGCCTTAGCTTTATCTCGGTCAATTTCAAGGAAGTATTGCGGTACATTCGCACGGAAAGTACTGAATACACGGCTCAATTCTGGACGTTGGTTCGCCTCATAAATAAGGCCATTCATTACCTGAGCAAGTTCAGATGGATCGCGACCTTCACTGTCCAGTAATCTGAATTCAAAACCCGAACTCGTTCCAAGTCCTGGAATTGGTGGAGGGTTAAAGACAAATATTTGCGCATCTGGCATCGCAAAAAGCTGCCCCATTAAGCGCGGAATTATTTGCTGTAAACCAAGTTCTGGCGCTGTGCGTTCTTCCCAATCTTTCAGGATAATAATACCTAATCCATTGTTAGAACCTGGGCCACCTAATAGCGAGCTACCTGCAACAGAAATAAAGTCTGTCACCGCAGGATCTGCCAAAATCACATCTGTAATTTTCGCCATCACTTCCGCGGTTCTACCACTTGCCGCTGCATCAGGCAGTTGCACATCAACAAATAAATAACCTTGGTCTTCAGCTGGAACAAACGCTGTGGGAACTGTTTTTGTTAACCAACCGGTTGCAGCAAAAAGCAACACAGTAACAACACCCACACGAGCAGAGCGCTTTAACAACCAGCTTACGCTTGAAGAGTACTTTTTGGTTGACGTTTCAATACCACGCTCAACAGGTGCAAGCCATTTTACTGGCTTCATCGCCTTTTCACTCAGTAATAAAGTACACAGCGCAGGGCTCAGCGTTAACGCATTTATCGACGAAATAAGTACAGCAAATGAAATTGTTACTGAGAACTGCTTATAAAGCTCACCGGTAATGCCCGGCATAAAACCAACCGGTACAAATACTGCCAACAGTACCAAGGTAGTTGCCACAATGGGCCCTGACACTTGTTCCATGGCTTTGGTTACCGCTTCTTTTATTGGCAGCTTTTCTTCTTTTAAGATGCGTTCCACGTTTTCAATTACAACTATCGCATCATCTACCACAATACCAATTGCCAGCACTAAGCCAAATAACGTAATGGTATTAATCGAATAACCCATTAGCATCATAAAAGCAAAAGTACCGACAAGCGAAACAGGGATAGCTACTGATGGAATAAGCGTCGCGCGCCAGTTTTGCAAGAATAAAAATACAACTAAAATAACCAAAGCAACCGCTTGGTAAAGCGTAACCACAACTTCATCAATTGAGCGATTAATAAACTCTGTGGTGTCATAAGGAATGCTGTAATGAAGGCCATCTGGGAAACGTTCCGCAAGAATTTCCATTTCTTTTTTAACATTTGCCGCCACTTCAGTCGCGTTTGCATCAGGTAATTGGTAGATAACTAAAAACGCGGTATCGTCACCGTTTAATTTAGCAGTAAAGCCATAAATTTTAGAACCTAGCTCAATACGACCAATATCTGATAAACGAACAAAATTGCCTTCATTAGTGGCACGAATAATCGTATCACCAAATTCATCAGGGGTTTTTAAACGGCCACGCGCTTGAATAGAGTACTCAAACTGTTGATTTTTAGGTGCTGGACTTGCGCCTAACTTACCCGCTGCAACAATTAAGTTTTGCTCTCTTAGTGCATTTTGTACATCTGCGACGGTCACTCCAAGCGATGCCATTTTATTTGGATTTAACCAAATACGCATCGAATACGTTTTTTCACCCATTACCTCAGCATTGGCAACACCCGGAATACGGCCCAATGGTTCAGTTAAATAGTTAGTAGCGTAGTTACTTAAGAAAATATCATCGAGGTTCTCTTGATCACTGTAAAGCGTGACACCCAAAAGCATATTGCTGGATTGCTTTCGCACCACAACACCTTGACGTTTCACTTCTTCCGGCAGTCCCGCCTCTGCTAATGCCACCCGGTTTTGAACATTAACTTGTGCCATATCATCGTCGGTGCCGACTTTAAAGTACACAGTAATCGTCGCTGTACCGTTATTCGCAGCTGTAGATTCAATGTAGAGCATATCCTCCACCCCATTGATTTGCTCTTCAATGGGCCGGATAACGGACTCTTCTACTACCTGAGCACTCGCACCAGGGTAAACGGCAGTCACTTGGATTTGTGGAGGCGTAATCTCTGGGTACATATTCACTGGTAACAGGTATAACGATATTAAACCAGCCAGTGTGATAACAATTGAAATAACCAGCGCAAATTTAGGCCGATTAATAAAGGTTTTACTAATCATCTAAATCACCTATTCAGCACTATTTGTGATAACACCGGTTATCGCATCAACATTTTTATCGATTGGATTAACTTCAACTCCTGGGCGTACCTTTTGCAGCCCTTCAATAATGATTTTCTCACCAGCTTTAATGCCCGAATTAACTACCCACATGGCATTAACACGACGGCCTAAATCAACATGTCGCGTACTTACTTTATTCGTTTCATCAACAACGAGTACAAATTTACCTTGTTGATTTTCTTGTACCGCTGCTTGAGGTACTAGCGCCATTTGCGATTTATTTTTACTCTCTGCAATCAACTTAACAAAAAGGCCTGGTAGAACAATCCCATTAGGGTTAGGGAACGTCGCTCTAAGCTCTACTGTACCTGTGTTACTGTCAATTTTAGTGTCTGCAAAATCGAGCATGCCCGCTTCTGCGTATTCGGTGTTGTTTGGCAGGCGAATTTTTAAATCGATTGGAACCTGATCAGGGCTTTGAATATTATGGTGCTCTTGTAAATAAGTGGTGTAAAGCGCTTCCTCAACTGAGAAATTAACGTAAATTGGATCAATCGACGTTATCGTTGCTAATACGCCACTTTGCGGGCTGATAATATTGCCTACATCAATATTTACGCGACCAATTTGGCCATCGAATGGTGCGCTAATTTCAGTGTAACTTAAATCTAACTTTGCTTTTGTCAGAGCCGCTTCACCGGCCTTAACAGCTGCTTGCGTTTGCGCAGCATTTGTAATTAGTTTGTCTAAATCTGACTGTGAGATAAATCCTTGTTCAGCCACTTCTTTACCACGCTTCAAGTCACGCGATGCACCTGCCGCACCGGCTATTTTTGACTTTAGATCGGCGTCATATTGTGCCACTAACGCTTGATATTCACTGGGGTCGATTTTCAACAAAAGATCATCTTTTTTAACTTTCGAACCTTCCACAAACTTACGCTCAATCAACTCACCTTGTACACGAGTGGTGATTTCAGCTTCTTTAGATGCTTGCGTGCGTGCTGTAAACTCTCGGTAAGTGCCTACTAAATCGCTGTTTACGGTGTAAACAGAAACGGCCGGAGCTGGCGCTTTTTGCACTACTTGTTCTTTACCACACCCAGTTAAAGCTATTGGCCCTAACAAGATACAACTAACAAACAGAGCCGATTTAGTCGGGCAACTAACCTTCTTAACTGTGGTTTTAAACATGTAACTCTCCCTTATCACAAATAGAGCAAATTTTTGGTTTCAGCTCGAAAGCCGAGTTTTTAGATAAATTCTTTTGATAATCAATCATAATACGACTGGAAATTAATTGTAATTTAATATTTTAATTTTAGTTAACTGACACTTAACTTGTTAAAAATTGAACACGAAGAAAGCCTGTTATTTTGCCTAAATAAAATGAACAGAGCGTGAAGTAACGCGCTTTACAGCAACTATATTCCACGTTAATCTCAGAACCACCAACAGGTCGGATGAGAACAACAATGAAGCACCTAATCACCCTAAACATTGAAAATGGCGTTGCCACTGTGGTTTTTGACCGCGCGGAAAAGTTAAATGCACTCACTTTTGACAGCTTTATTCAACTCGACAGCATTATTAAACGGCTTAAAAAAGAAAAGTCATTGAGACTGGTGGTTATTGAAGCCAATGGTAATGATTTTTGTACTGGCTTAGATGTAAAAAACATCAGCCGATCCCCCTTACAAATGCTAAAACTGCTATTTAAATGGTTGCCAGGTAATGCGAATTTAGCCCAACGCGTAACGATCGGCTGGCAAACAATAAAAGCACCTGTGATTTGTAAAATTCATGGTCGTTGTTTTGGCGGGGGCATGCAGATTGCACTCGGTGCCGACTTTCGCCTAGTAAGTAAAGATGCGCAGTTTTCAATCATGGAAACGCGCTGGGGACTCACTCCAGATATGGCTGGCAGTGTGATGCTACAAGGCTTAATGCCTTATGATCAAGCATTGATGCTTACTCACCTGGCTGAGCCAATTGATGCCAAAACAGCACGTTCACTGAACCTAGTTACGCAAGTATGTGATGATTTAGACAGTGCTTGCGAGCAACTAAAGGCATCATTACTTGCTAAATCTCCAGATGCTTTAGCCGCTAACAAACGCACCTATCAAAAACACATGATGCTTAATAAACGTAAGCTACTTGCCGCGGAAACGCTCAATCAAATTAAAATTTTACGCGGTAAAAACGTAAAACGAGCAATCAATAACCGCTTGAAAGATGAGTCAAAGCCTTTTTATAACTCTGCCAATTGGTAACGACTAAAGACCAGTATACAAAGCGAAAGGCTATGGTAGGCTAGTGGTATGAAATACGTTTATAGTCTCATCATTTTAGTGTTGGCCTTAGTTATTGGTCACGGGTTTTTGCAGCTAGTAAATTTTAAATTTCCCCCTGCTGTTATTGGTATGGGGGTACTGCTTATCGCACTCAAACTAAATATTGTTACACTTAAGCAATGTGAAGTGCTTGGAAACCTGCTGCTTAAGTATTTCCCACTTTTTTTTATACCCGCGGGTGTCGGCATTATTCAGCACCTTGATCTAATAAAAGAAAACGTCTTGTTAATTATAATCTCAGTACTTGCAGCTACTGTTAGCACCTTATTTATCGTTGGAAAAGTGGCAACTTATTTATTTTCAGATCATAAAAAGGAATAGTTATGAGTTTACTTTTAATTATTCTGTCACCTCTGTGCTTTTTTACGTTTAAGTGGCTGCAAACACATTATCTAAAGTACAGTGTATGCAACCCAATTCTGTTGAGTATTGCATTCATCAGTATTGTATTGATTTGGTTGGATATTGATTATCAAAAGTTTGCAGAAATCAACACGCCATTTTTTTGGTTATTAGATCTCGCTATCGTTGCATTGGCAATTCCTCTTTATAAAGAGTCACGCACTATTAAAAAAGAGACATGGCGCTATATTTTGTGTAGCGCTATTGGTGTCACCTGTTCGTCGGTGATTGCTATGATTACAGCACGTAGTTTAGGAGCGAGCGAGCAACTTGTTGTCAGCCTGGCTGCCAATGCAGTTACAACGCCCATCGCAATTGAAGTCACTGAACAACTTGCAGGTATTAGTGCATTATCAGCTGTGGTGGTTATTTGTGTCGGAATTTTTGGCGCCGTGCTCGGCATCCCATTACTCAAGTTATTTGGTATAACTCAACAACAAAGCCAAGGGCTAGCACTCGGATCGGCTTGTCATGCGGTTGGCACAGCGAGAGCTATTGAAGTAAATGAACGTATGGGTGCGTTTGCATCTGTCAGCTTAATCTTAAGTGCTATCTTGACGCCTCTAATGTTACCTGTAATCTATACTGTGTTTGATGTCATATTTTCAACATGATTAAACGGTAAACAAATGTTACTAAAGCGGATTTTAATCATAGGAGTCGTGCTTTTTATGGTCGGGTGTGCAACACATATAAAGCCTACCCCAAGTGTCAAAAGCTATGCGAAAGCACCAGCCAAAACGGGTCGCTTAGCTAACTTTGTTTCTAATGCCACTGACCAAAAAGATAATCAAACAGGTGTGTATGCGCTTGGCAAAGGGGTTGATGCATTTGTCTCACGAGTCAGTTTAATTAACGCGGCAAGTAGTAGTATCGATTTACAGTACTATATCTACAATAAAGACGTCACCGGCAACCAAATAAACTATTCGCTCTATCAAGCTGCTGAACGCGGCGTGCAAATCAGATTATTGCTCGATGACTTGAAAGCACCTGATTCAAACCCACAATTACAAATTTTAAATCAGCATAAAAATGTTGAGATTCGTCTATTTAATCCCTCACCTAACCGCCGCTTCAAAGCACTTGGCATTCTTACTGATTTCGATCGCTTAAATAGCCGGATGCATAATAAATCGCTCACAGTCGATAGCTTAACCTCAGTGATTGGTGGACGAAATATTGGTGATGAATACTTTAGTGCAAGTCACGAAGTTGAGTTTGGTGATTTTGATTTATTACTAATTGGCGCTGCAGTAAATGACATTAATACGCAATTTGATAGTTACTGGAATAGTGAGTTTAGTTACCCCTTAGAAGTATTCCACAATAAACTCTATTCTGACGCTGAAGTAATTAATATTCTTAGTAATTGGGACCTTGAAGTCAGTAATACCGAAGAGAGCAAACAGGATTATGTTCAAGCATTATTAAACTCAGAATTTATTGAACATTTAACCGAAGGTAAATTACCTTGGTCGTGGGGTAATGCCCAAGTGTTATATGACCCACCGAGTAAAATCAATGAGAAAGGACTCGCTAGCCCACTACTTGATGATTTAGAAGAGGCCTTTGCTAATACCACAGAAAGCTTATTTATTATTTCCCCCTACTTTGTGCCAGGTGAAAATGGAACTGAGTATTTAAGAAAAATGGTAGAGCGTGGTGTTGAAGTCAGCATATTGACTAACTCACTTGCCGCAACCGATGTTGTCGCTGTGCACTCGGGCTATGCTCCCTATCGAAAGCCCCTTTTAGCAGCAGGTATCACCCTTTACGAAACAAAAGTTACCCCCAACTTTAAACCAAGCGCATGGCGCGGCTCTACCCAAGCAAGCCTTCACGCTAAGTCTATTATTTTTGACAACAAGCACACGTTTGTAGGCTCTTTAAACCTCGACCCACGTTCAATTTTTATCAACACCGAAATCGGTGTGCTGTTTGAAAACGCCCCCTTAAGTGAGAAAATTCATAATGCACTGTCCGATGCCATCAGTGACTCTGCCTATCAGGTTAAGCTCAATGATAATCAGCTTGAATGGATTGATTTAAAGACAAAAAATACATTTACAAGTGAACCCGATGCAAGCATTTGGCGTAAAATCGGGGCATGCTTTTTTGGTATTCTACCCATTGAAGATCAGCTTTAAACACGTTGTTCAAGTTGACTTTAGAGACGACTGGTCTAATAATACCCACTAGGTGTAAAAAAGTATTAACCCAAATATGACTAAGCCAGATACCAAAGAAGCGATTTTGGCAGCAGGCCATGCGCTAATTATCGAAAAAAGTTACAACGGATGTGGCTTAAAAGAAATCCTAGATAAGGCTGGAGTGCCTAAAGGATCATTTTATCATTACTTTAAGTCTAAGGAAGATTTTGGCTTAGCGTTAATTGAGCGCGCCCAAGATCAAACTCATGACTTTATGCGTGAATTCTTACGCGACCGAAAGTATTCACCACTACAACGAATAAACAATTGGTTTAAGCGTATTCAGCAATTTCATGAGGAAGAAGGTATTGATTGTGAATGTTTGGTGCCAAAATTGATTTTGGAACAATCACAACTCAGTGAAAATATGCGTGGTGGAATAAAATGTGCACAAGATTTAATGCACAGTATGATGGCGCAAACCATTCGTGAAGCCCAGCAAGAAGGTGAAGTGAACGAAAAGCTCGACCCACATAAAATTGCTGCTTTTTTATTTAATGCCAGCCATGGTGCTGCAATCCAAATGCAAGTAGAACGCTCAACAGAACCCTACGATAACTTTGTCGACATTATTTTTGAGTCCATCCTAGTGCCTTAATTGGCACTAAACTCATATAAAACGCCTCAACTAGACCAATTGGTCTAAAAAATAAAAATTAAATATATAAAAAAATTTCAAAGAGTTAAGCAAAAAAGCCAGCAAAAAAACACTATTCAGTTAAAATTCATCTTGCAACAATTGCCATTATCAAAGACAATCTACTAGACGACTGGTCTACTAAATTGGAAATTACAATGACTTCTCCACGCTCATTCAAACAAATTGTACTTTTATTAAGTCTGTTGTTTTTAGTGTTTCAAGCCAATGCACAAGTAGTGCGTTTTTCTGAAGCAAGTGAACAACAATTACAACCACGCAAACGTGTAGTCGGTACTTTAAAAGCCTTTAATCAAGCAAATGTTGCTTCTGTGGAATCAGGAAAGGTTGTCGAAGTGCTAGTTAATGAAGGCGATACTGTCACTCAAGGTGCCATTTTAGCTAATTTAGATACGCGTCGTCTTGATGCTGAAAAACAGCGTTTACAAGCAGAGAAAATGCTTGCCGAAGCAAACCTATCATTAGCTAAAGCGGAATTTACCCAAGCCGAGGCAGATTATCTAGCTTATAAACAGTCAGCACAAAAAAGCGCTGTATCAAAACAGCGCCTAAATCAAAGCAAAACACAAACAATCGCTAATCAAGCCCGAGTGATTGCGGCAACGCAAGCTATTGAAGCATTAAACGCACAGCTTGATGCATTACAAGTGCGCATTGATGATATGTCAATCCGTGCTCCGTTTGATGGTCAAGTGACGAGTCGGCTTGCAGAGTTAGGCCAATGGTTAGGAAGTGGCGATCATGCTTTCACACTCACCTCACTTAATAAATTAGAAGCTTGGTTAGATGTTCCAGAGCGATTCGCATTTTTAGCAAGCAAAGCCCCCTCTGAAATAGCACTGCAAATCGGTGATGAGTTGGTGCAAGCCCACAATATAAAAATACTTAACAGCGTTGATGAGCGTGCGCGTACTTTTCGCGTTATTGGTCAAGTAAATGGCAAAGGATTAATGCCAGGCATGTCAGTGAGTGCATGGTTACCTGAGGGTGATGCTCGCACAACGCTTACAGTTCCAAAAGATGCATTAGTGAACCGAGGTGGCAATTACTTGGTTTATAAAGTGGTAGTGCAAGGTGATAAACAAATTGCTCAACCAGTTTCGGTTAACGTGCAATTTCATCAAGGAAATAAGGTTGCCGTTTTCGCACCTCAGTTAGCACCTAATGACAAAGTAATTACGGAAGGTAATGAACGATTAATGCCTGGACCTGTAGTTGCAGTAGCAGACGCCTCAAATGGCAATAAACAACATTTAAAGTAGGCACGATATGAAGATTGTAGAAAGCGCGGTTAAACAACCCATAAGTGTTATCGTTGCTGTAATATTATCGGTACTTGCAGGCGTATTAGCCTTCACTCAAGTACCGGTTCAAATGACGCCATCGGTTGACTCAGTGGTTGTTAGCGTAAGAACATTTTGGGAGAACGCAAGCCCTGAAGAAATTGAATCTGACGTTGTTATTGAACAAGAAAAGGTACTGTCAGATGTAAATGGCTTGGTTTCATTAACCAGTATCAGTCAAACCTCAGCAGCGCAGTTGCGTTTAGAATTTGAAACTGGCACTGATATTAAACAAGCTCAGGCAGAAGTTGTACAAAAACTCAATGAAGTACCAGCCTACCCTATGGGCGTTTCGGAACCAACCGTTGAAGGCGTTGACCCAATGTCGGTTGATTACATTGCCTGGGTAGGCCTTGCGGCTAGCGATCCGAGTTTTGATAACACTACCTTGTATGATTTTATGGAACGTCGTTTACGTCCTCGCCTTGAAAACATCAAAGGTATTTCAAAAGTCGGCATTTTAGGTGCACGTGAACAAGAACTGCAAATTCAGATTGACCCTATCAAACTTGCCAACTTTGGCATTACCTACAGCCAATTAGTAGATGCAATTCAAATTACCAACACCAATTACTCAGGTGGTCGCTTACCTGACGGCAAAAACGATATTCGTGTGCGTGCCATGGGACGCTTTACGGATGTTGCCACCATTGAAAACATTGTGATCCGAAAAGACAGCCGCGGTCCTGTGTATGTTAAAGACATTGCGACGGTAAAACTCGATTACAAAGATATGCGTGATTGGGTACGTGCTCGCGGTGTGAAAATGCCATTTTTTAATTTCCAACTTGCCCATGGCGCTAACCTGCTTGAAACCATGAATGCGCTAAAAGCCGAAATTGCAGAGTTGAATAAGCCGAATGGTATGCTAGAACAACATGCTAAAAAGCTTGGGGTGAATGGTACTTTTGAGCTGGTTACTACCTGGGACTCATCCAGTTATGTAGAAAACGCCATTGATTTAGTGCAAAGCAATATCATGGTAGGTGGTTTACTTGCTGTAATTACGCTTCTGCTATTTTTACGCTCGCTGCGCACCATTGGCGTAATTGCTATCGCAATTCCAATTTCAGTGATTGCATCAGTAGTGATTTTAGTCGCCCTAGGGCGCTCAATTAACATTGTCTCTCTCGCTGGTATGGCATTCGCGGTAGGCATGGTCGTTGATAATGCCATTGTGGTTATCGAGAACATTTTCCGCCATTTAGAAATGGGTAAAAAACCGCTTAAAGCCAGTGTTGAAGGTACGCAAGAAGTTGCCGGTGCTGTATTTGCATCAACCATGACTACGCTCGTTGTATTTGTGCCGATTTTGACCATTGCCGACAGTGCAGGTCAGCTTTTTCGCGATATATCACTTGCCATCATGGCAGCTGTCTTTATTAGTTTTGTCGTATCTGTCTTAGTTATTCCGGTTGCCGGCGCTTATTTTTTGCGTGCTCGCAGTGACTCTAAACAAGTAAAATTAAAAACGGGTAAATTGGCTGAGCTTGAAAAGAAAGCTGCAAAGCTGCCGAGCCACATTGGCGCCTTGTTTATCGCAATTACCAGTACTACCAAGCGTAAACTAACGGTAGTGACAAGTTTTGCGGTTGTGACACTTGTGGGGATTGCATTACTCATCCCACCGCTTGATTATTTACCAAAAGGTAACCGTAATTTTGCCTTTGGCTTTATGGTGCCACCGCCTGGTTACAACCTTGATCAAGTCTCAGAAATTGGTGACCGTATTGAAAAAGTGCTTCGCCCTGCATGGGAAGTGACTGGCGATAAATATCAAGCAGAGACGATTATTCGAGGAGGAGAGCCTGATTTAACGCAAAGTGTTCCTGACATTCAATTAATGGATGGCAGCACCATTAAAGCACCAGAAATCGATCACTATTTCTTAGTCGCAATGGATGGTCAAATTCTCCATGGCATGATCCCAAAAGAAGCAGATAAAACCATTGATGCGGTCGACTTCTTAAACCAAACATTAATGGGCGTAAACGCACCAGATGTGATTGGCTTTGCTTTCCAGTTTCCACTTTTTAATACCGGTGGTACAACGGGTAGCGCGATTCAAATCGATTTGGTAGGTGATGACCTAGAGCAAATCACTAATGGTGCAACAGCCTTGCTATTTAAATTAATCGGTAATTATGGGCCTTATGCAACCATTCCTGAGCCAGCTAACTTTTTACTGCCAACGCCAGAGCTATCAATTAAGCCGCTAGATGAGCGTCTTGCCGAACTCAACATGACACGTCGTGATTTAGGCTTAGCAGTGCAAGCTAATGGTGATGGCATCATTATGATGAATAGTTTTGCAGTTGGTGGCGAATTAAAAGACCTTAAAATCGTAACGAGTGCACAACAGGATGATTTCCCTATTGATGCACTGATGCAAACACCGCTAGCAACACCACAAAGTCAGGTAGTTGATCTTCAATCGCTGGCACTGGTTGAGCGTACACAAACCGTCGATCAAATTAAGCACGTTTCGCGTCAACGTGCGGTAACTTTGCAATTTACACCACCAGCTGGCATGCCACTTGAACAGGCCATTGCATCAGTCAATACTATGGTCGACGAACTGCGCGGCGCGGGTGCTATCTCTCCTGCCGTTGAAGTGAATCTTGCTGGTAGTGCCGGTAAGCTTGCAGATCTTAAAAAGTCCTTACTCGGCGACGGTAGTTTATTTGGCACCTTAAGTTCAAGCATGTTTCTAGCTATGTTTGTAGTTTATCTGGTTATGGTTATTTTATTCCAGAACTGGAAATACCCACTTGTTATTATGGTGAGCGTACCACTTGCAACCCTTGGTGGCTTTATGGGTCTTGCAGCAGTGCATTGGGCAAGTGTATTTGATCGCTACACACCAATTCAAAACCTTGATGTTTTAACTTTACTTGGTTTTGTTATCTTGGCAGGTGTGGTTGTTAATAACGCCATTTTGATCGTGCATCAAGCACTTAACAATCTTAAGTACAAAGGACTTACTGCCCAATTGGCAATTAAAGAATCTGTTGAAAGTCGTGTTCGCCCAATTATGATGTCTACACTTACTTCTGTGGGCGGCATGTTACCACTGGTACTCATGCCTGGTGCAGGTAGTGAGCTTTATCGCGGTTTAGGCGGCGTCGTGGTTGGCGGATTAGTGGTTTCAACAATATTCACTTTGATTTTAGTGCCAGTCATATTAAGCTTCTTACTTAAGGATTCTGATATAAAGCAAAATTCAGAAGACACCGATTTAAGGACAGCCGCTTAGATATGGAAATCTAAATTGATGACTGACCAAAAATCCCAGCACGTGCTGGGATTTTTTATTTTAAAATCACACCCTCAATTTCAATTGTGTGCCAATCTTTGTCTATAGTAATTAGATGGTTTGTTAAATTAAGCGAACGCATGATTGAAATCGATAATAAAATACTCAACGATGTTGCAAACGGTTTTTCCATTCCTGCAAAGCCGGATATCTTACAAGCATTGCAAGATGAGTTGAGCAAAGAACCTGAATTATTCCGTGTAGCCGATATTATTGCGGCCGATGTAGCAACTTCTGCTGCAGTGCTAAAAATAATTAATAGCCCCTTCTATGGTCTTGCCAGAACAATTAGTGATATTCGTCAGGCTGTGATGTTTTTGGGACTAGAAAACATTACAAATCTCGTTACCGGCTACCTTCTCAAACAAGCATATGATCAAAGTAAATGTTCACTCTCCCTCAATCGGTTTTGGGATAATGCCAATGACATCGCCAATGTTTCGTGCATTATTGCAAGGCATTTAAAAACACCGTTACCACCTGAAAATCTTCACTTAATTGGATTATTCCATGATGCAGGCATACCCGCGATGGCGATCCGATTCGAGAATTACGCCAGTCTTTTACAAGAACACAGAGAAAATGATACTAACCCGTTATTTAACAAAGAAGAAAACCGCTTTAAAACAAATCATGCTGTGGTAGGTTACTATCTTGCGACCAGCTGGAATTTACCTAAACAAATTTGCCAAATAATTTTGCAGCATCACAGTGATGATTTTTTTAGTGCGTGTTCAGATGATTTTGAGCGCAGCTGTTTTGCCTGTTTAAGACTTGCGGAAAACTTTGTTCATGTTGCTCGTCAGTTTCGCCCAGAGCCACAGTGGCAAACGATTGAACAAGACGTATTAGATATTCTTCAACTTGATGAGTACGAGTTTCAAGATCTAAAAGAAGATGTTGAAGAGTATTTAATTTCATCCCACTAATACCAGCTCACAAAACTCAGTTTTATTCACAGCCCCTTGAAAAAAAACCCAGCATATAGCTGGGTTTTTTATCAGACGGTACTTAGTCCGCTTGCGGGCGCATATGCGGGAATAAGATAACATCTTTAATCGTTGGCGAGTCAGTAAATAACATCACTAGACGATCGATACCAATACCCTCACCTGCTGTTGGTGGTAAACCAAATTCAAGTGCTTGGATATAGTCATCATCAAAGTGCATTGCTTCATCGTCACCAGCATCTTTTTCTTCAACCTGACGCGCAAAGCGCGCTGCTTGGTCTTCTGCATCATTAAGCTCAGAGAAACCATTTGCTAATTCACGGCCACCTACGAAGAATTCGAAACGGTCAGTGATAAATGGATTTTCATCGTTACGACGTGCAAGTGGTGACACTTCCCACGGGTACTCAGTGATGAAAGTCGGTTGAATTAGCTTATGTTCAGCTGTTTCTTCGAAGATCTCACATAAGAACTTACCTGCACCCCATACGCATTTTTCTGGGATCTTAACGTGTACTTTCTTCGCGTAAGCGACTAACTCATCGAAGTGGTTTTCAGGATCTTTGAAGATATGCGCAATTTCTTCAGCATCAGGACCATACTTGATGATGGCATCAGCCATTGATAAACGCTCGAACTTGCTACCAAAATCATATTCGATTGTTTCAACAACTTCACCTTCAGCGTTCTTAACTGTGTTAACAACCGTTGTTGTACCAAGTACATCTTGTGCAACGGTACGTAACATGTCTTCCGTTAAGTTCATCAGATCGTTGTAGTCAGCGTACGCTTGGTAGAATTCAATCATCGTAAATTCTGGGTTGTGACGCGTTGAAAGACCTTCGTTACGGAAGTTACGGTTAATTTCAAATACGCGGTCAAAACCACCCACAACTAAACGCTTAAGGTAAAGCTCTGGTGCGATACGTAAGTACATGTCGATATCTAACGCGTTGTGGTGAGTCACAAATGGGCGCGCCGTTGCACCACCAGGAATAACCTGAAGCATTGGCGTTTCAACTTCCATAAAGTCACGTTCAGCTAAGAAACGACGAATACCTTCAATCACTTTTGAACGAATACGGAACGTCTCACGGGTGTCCATATTTGTAATAAGGTCAACATAACGCTGACGATACTTTGCTTCTTGGTCTGTTAAACCGTGGAATTTCTCTGGTAATGGGCGAAGTGATTTAGTCAGTAACTCGTACTTAACCATATCTACGTAAAGGTCACCTTTACCTGATTTATGAAGCGGACCAGACACACCGATGATGTCACCGATATCAAGTTGGCCATACTTCTCTTTTAGCGCTTTTTGCACGTCTTTAGACGCATACGCCTGAATACGACCTTTCATATCTTGAAGTACAAGGAAAGGACCACGTTTTGCTAAAATACGGCCTGCTACTGAAACTTGGTGGTCTAACTCGACTAACTCTTCCTTCGATTTATCACCAAACTTAGCTTGTAGATCTGCTGTGTAATCTTCACGGCGGAAAGTATTCGGGTGACCATTAGCTGAGCAATTCTCACGAATCGCATCTAGCTTGGCACGACGTTCTGCAATCAATTTATTTTCGTCTTGAATTTGATCTGTCATGTTATAGCTCTAAGTTGCTTGGTTTAAATTAAAGGCCAGATTTCAGGCTGGCTTCGATAAACTTATCTAAATCGCCGTCTAATACGGCTTGAGTATTACGGTTTTCAACCCCTGTACGTAAATCTTTGATACGAGAATCATCAAGTACGTAAGAACGAATTTGGCTACCCCAACCAATATCCGATTTTGCATCTTCTTGAGACTGCTTTTCAGCATTCTGTTTATGCATTTCAAGCTCAAACAATTTTGCTTTTAACTGCTTCATCGCCTGTGCTTTGTTTTTGTGTTGCGAACGGTCATTTTGACACTGCACTACCGTGTTGGTTGGTAAGTGAGTAATACGTACCGCAGATTCTGTACGGTTAACGTGCTGACCACCAGCACCCGATGCACGATATACGTCAATACGTAAATCGGCTGGGTTAATATCAATTTCAATATTGTCATCCACTTCAGGATAAACAAACGCCGAAGCAAATGATGTATGACGGCGACCTGTTGAGTCAAACGGGCTTTTACGTACTAAGCGGTGTACACCTGTTTCGGTGCGTAACCAACCATAAGCATACTCACCTGAAACACGAACCGTTGCACCTTTAATACCTGCAACATCACCATCAGTTGCTTCAACGATTTCCGCTTTAAAGCCTTTTGCTTCTGCCCAACGTAAATACATACGCAGCAGCATATTACACCAGTCTTGTGCTTCAGTGCCGCCTGAACCTGACTGCAGGTCGATATAGGCATCGTTACCATCTTGCTCACCAGAGAACATTCGACGGAATTCAAGCTTATCAAGCTGCTTCATTAATTCTTCGAGTTCAGCTTCAGCTTCTGCAAAGGTGTCTTCATCTTCTGCTTCAACAGCAAGCTCGACTAAGCCTTCAACATCTTCTGCACCTTGGTCTAAGGTATCAATCGTGTCAACAATCGCTTCTAAGCTCGATTTTTCACGACCTAACGCCTGCGCTTTTTCTGGTTCATTCCAAACCGCAGAATCTTCTAATTCGGCATTAACTTCTTCTAACCGCTCTTTCTTTAGAGGGTAGTCAAAGATACCCCCTAAGTTGGTCGGTGCGCTCGCGAATTTCCTTGATTTGATTAATCACAGGATTCACTTCAAACATTACATCACTCCAACTGGTGTTTTGCCTTAATTCTTGGCAATAATCAAAGGCGGGAATTTTAGCAAAAAAAAATGGTTTTGATTAGATTCAAAACCATTTTTTCGCATAAATATTTCTTATCTATGCTAATTGTATTTCACTGACCAATAATTGCAGCGAAAACTTACCTCTAAACTCATTAATATCAAGCTGATAGGCTAAACGTACTTTTTCAGCTGCGGTATTTGGCCACGCTCTTAAATCAACATTAAAAGCAATCGCGTCAACATCTAAACCTGAAGCATGGCGCAATACTAATTTTAAATGCTTCTCACCCACCATACGCTGTTGAATAACATAAAAAACATCGTCGAATAATGGCTCAGCAAAGCTCTGTCCAAACGGGCCAGCTTGCTTAAGTTGGTTAGCAAAATTCAAGTTAAAACAATCAGCTGGCAAATTACCATCGGTTAATATCACAGCGTGCTTATCTTCTTCTGCCAGCGTGTTTGCTACCGCGTCTGTGTAAACTTGCTTAAAGCGTGCAAAGTCACTTTCTAAAATCGATAACCCTGCCGCCATTGCGTGACCACCAAATTTTAAAATTAAATCGGGGTATTTTGTTGAAATTGACTCTAACAAATCACGCATATGCAGTCCTGGAATAGAGCGGCAACTGCCTTTTATTTCACCATTTTCACCCTGTGCAAAAATCACAGTGGGACGGTGATATTGCTCTTTTAAACGTCCCGCTAGAATACCAATAACACCTTGGTGCCAATCGTCTTGATATAGACACACTGCATCTGGAATTTCTTGTGATTGTGACACTAAGCGTTCTAGCACCGCGTTAGCTTCAACTTGCATACTTTGCTCGATTTCACGGCGTTCTTGGTTTAATCCATCAAGTTCCGCGGCAATGCGTCTTGCCTGATTGCCATCCTGACTCAGTAAACAAGCAATACCTAAACTCATATCATCTAAGCGCCCTGCCGCATTAAGCCTTGGCGCAATAGCAAAGCCAAAGTCGCTGGCTTGCAGGCGATAGCTATTACGGTTGGCAACCTCAATCAAAGCTAAAATTCCGGGGCGAGTACGACCTGCACGAATACGCGCCAAACCTTGGTAAACCAAAGTACGGTTATTAGCATCGAGCGGCACCACATCGGCCACCGTACCCAGCGCAACAATATCCAAAAGACTCGCTAAATTAGGTTGCGCTAAGCAGGAGTTTTCAAAATAATTTTGCTCGCGCAACGTGTGACGAAGTGCCACCAGCAAGTAAAACGCAACACCGCATCCCGCCAATGCTTTTGATGGAAACTGACAATCAAAGCGGTTTGGATTAACAATTGCGTCGGCGTTGGGAAGCTTTTCACCTTGTAAATGGTGATCGGTTACAATCACTTGAATACCCGCCTGCTTACAAATCTCAACACCCTGCAAACAGGAAATGCCGTTATCAACTGTGATAAGAATATCCGGCTTAATTTGCACTACTTGTTCTGCAAGTTGCGGGCTTAGGCCATAACCTAAATTAAAACGGTTTGGCACTAAGTAATCAACATGTTGAAAGCCAAACATCGGCAGGCCTTCCATTAACACCGCAGTACTGGTTGCACCATCAGCATCAAAGTCACCGACGATTAAAATTTTGGCTTGTTTTTGCAGCCCATTAATCAGAATATTTGCGGCAACATCAATATCTTTCAATAAACGAAAATCAAGTAATGACGCAGCGCCATTATCGAGTTCAGTATTGTTTTTGATGCCACGAGAGGCATAAATTTGTTTAATAACAGGGTGAAGCGATGCGTCTAGATAACTGTCATCAACGCGGGCACGTGTTTGAATTGTTTTTTGCATGAACCGTTTTTAATAATCTCAGACTAAAAAGGGCCTTAACGGCCCTATTTCACAAACTGGTTAGGTTACCCTTTTGTACTACTTTCAAGAATTTGCTTTAACTGAGCCGCTGGCTGGTAACCAGGAATAAGCGTGCCATCTTCTAAAATGATAGCTGGCGTGCCCGTAATACCAAAACTTTGACCCATTTCAAATTGTTCTTTCACTGGTGCATCACATGCAGCTACATCCACTACATCATCACCCGCTTTTGCATCAGTAAGTGCTTTAGCAGCATCTTTTGCACACCAAATGTCTTGTAAGTCATCAAATCCTTTACTTGGTATACCTGCACGTGGATAAGCAAGATATTGCACCGTAATGCCTGCATCAAGATAATCATCTAACTCACGGTGTAGTTTACGACAATAACCACAGGTAATATCAGTAAAAATCGTTACTTTATGTTTTTCGTTTTTAGCTGGGTAAACGATCATCGAGTCTGCAAATTGCTTAACGCCTTCTTTACGCAAATTACCCAGTGCAACTTCCGTTAGGTTTTCTTTATTTTCTAAATCAAGTAACGTACCTTGCAGTAAATACTTACCATCAGCCGTGCTATATAACACGCCGCGATTGGTTAATACTTCATACAAACCTTTTACAGGTGTTTCTGCTACACCACTTGCTTGTAGACCGATTTTTTCAAATTCCGCTATGATTTTCGCTTCGATTGGATCAACACTCGCTGCTGCGACACCATTTGCTGAAATATTAAATGCCGCACTCAACAAAGCAGCTGCGATTGCTAGTTTTTTCATTTGCTATCTCTTTTTTAAATACTGGGGCTTATAAATATTTAGACCGTATTAAGCCACATAAAATTCCGTATTTTGTCATCAAGCTCTTGGATGATGCGTCTGATGAATGGATTTTAACCTTTCTTTTGCTACATGAGTATAAATCTGTGTGGTCGATAAGTCACTATGGCCTAACATCATTTGTACAACACGTAAATCAGCACCATGATTGATCAAATGTGTGGCAAATGCATGACGCAAAGTATGCGGTGATAATTCACTCTGAATATTCGCGACGATAGCATAGTGCTTAATGCGATGCCAAAAGGTCTGTCGTGTCATGCCAATGCCGCGTTTTGACGGAAAAACAAAATCAGTCGCGTGTTTAATTAATTGCGGACGTGCTAACTTGATAAACACTTCAATATACTCAAGCGCCACTTCCCCCATTGGAACTAAACGTTCTTTATTTCCTTTACCTTTAACAAATACCACAGCTTGGCGCAGATTAATTTGTTCCATACGCAGGCCAACCAATTCACTTACGCGAAGCCCTGTTGCGTATAACAGTTCAAGCATGGCTTTATCTCTTAGCTCTATGGGCTCTTCAAGATTAGGCGCATCAAGCAAGGCTTCAACTTCTTGTTCTGTTAGGGTTTTAGGTAATGACTGGCCTAGCTTAGGCTGTTCAATATGGGCAAGCGGTGAGCTGGAGAGTTTTTTCAAACCAATAAAATACAAATAAAAGCGTTTTAACGCGCTTTGCGCCCGAGCCGTACTTCGTGCTGTAAAACCATTTTCTCGGCGATATGCTAAATATTCAAGAATAATGCCTTCATCAACCTCAAAAAGCGGTGTTTTCGCAATATAAATTGCAAATTTGTTTAAGTCGTTACGATATGCTGCCAAGGTATTTTCACTTAAACCTTGCTCTAACCAAAGGGCATCTAAAAATTGTTCTATATGTTGGCTATTTTCAACGCTTGGGGTTTGTTTTTCTGTCAATGTATTAATAACACATAGGTTAAGGTAAACTAGCGACTATCATATCAAGCTCACGGCAACGCACAAATTTAATATGAAAATTGGTTTATTTTTTGGTTCTACAACTTGTTACACCGAGATGGCTGCAGAAAAAATTCAGCAAATTATCGGTGAAGACATCATTTCACTTCACAATATTAAAGACGAGCCACTGAAAAACGCAGAACAATTCGATTTCTTAATGTTTGGTATTTCTACTTGGGACTTTGGCGAGTTACAAGAAGATTGGGAATCAATTTGGGATGATATTGAGTCAGTTAACCTAAGCGGTAAAACCATTGCACTTTTTGGTATGGGCGACCAACAAGGCTATGGTCAATGGTTTCAAGATGCATTAGGCATGCTGCACGACAAAATTAAACCACAAGGCGTGACTTTTTTAGGCTACTGGCCAAACTCTGAAGAGTACGAGTTTGAAGCCTCAAAAGCATTAACCAAAGATGGCACACAGTTTGTTGGCTTGGCACTGGATGAAGACAGTCAGTACGAGAAAAGTGATGAACGCATTGCTACTTGGGTTGAACAAGTAATGACCGAATACGCTGAAACGCTTTAACTTCTTTTCTCAAAAGTTCAAATAGAAATCACGGCACAGTTGTTTATACGCTGTGCTGTACTCCCCACTCTCAGCATGAATAACCAATTCTTCTTCAACCAAGGCTTGCAACTCATTTTTATGCGCCAAACACATTAATACCCGTTTTGCTGCTTTCTTTTTGCTAGTGAATACCCACTGCTTTTTTGTAATTTTCAAATTAGCGTTATCTGCGGCACTTTCAAATCGGCTTAACTCGGTTGTAGGCAATACCACACAAAACCGACCCTTTTCGCTTAATAAACTTGCCGCTTTAGCACATAAACTGTCAAACGATAAACCATCCGTATGACGTGCCGTCATGCGCTGTGCATTGTCGCTTTTAAGTGAGTCATTAAAAAATGGCGGGTTTGAAACTATCAGATCAAATGCTGTATCTTTATGAAATTCTTTGATATTCCCTTGCCACACGCCTATATCTTGCCAAGGTGAAGCTGAAATATTCTCTTTCGCTTGTAAAAATGCATCATTATCAATTTCAACAGCTGTGATAACTAAACTAGGCGCACGCTGCTTAAGCATTAAGGCAATTAGCCCCGTACCTGTGCCAATATCTAATGCTTTATTTGCGCCTTCAAGAGGTGCCCAAGCGCCCAACAAAATGCCATCAGTGCCCACTTTCATCGCACATTTATCGTGGTTAATATGAAACTGCTTAAACGTAAAACCCGACATTGCGGTAAAATGCCCTCTGCCCTATTGCCTCATTCGGTGTATAATACAGCTAATTTTCCTTTATGTTTATTTCCTTATGCACTTTGCTGACCTAGATCTTGATCCCAAATTATTAAACGCCATTGAAAAAATGGGTTTTGATAAACCGACTAGCATTCAATCGCTCGCTATTCCTGCAGCGATGAAAGGTCGCGATATTTTAGCAAGTTCACCAACCGGTACAGGTAAAACCGCAGCGTTTTTACTTGGTGCAATGCAATATCTGATTGATTTCCCAAGACGTAATCCAGGTTTTGCGCGCGTACTCATAATGACACCAACACGTGAACTAGCCTATCAAGTGTATGAACAAGCAAATACCCTAGCCGCGCAAACTCACCTTAAAATTGGTGTAGTAACAGGTGGTATTAACTACGGTAGCCATAAAGAAATTTTTGAAAAAAATAACGATATTCTGATTGCTACACCTGGTCGTTTAATGGATTACTTAAATTCAGAAAACTTCCACGCAGAAGATGTTGAAGTGCTTATTCTTGATGAAGCAGACCGCATGTTAGACATGGGTTTTCGTAAAGAAATGCTGCGTATTTGCGACGAAGCTAAAAACCGTAAGCAATGCTTTTTATTCTCAGCCACACTAGAGGGCGACAGCGTTGAGCTATTTGCAGAGCGCATTCTAAATGATCCAGCGTTACTTGAAGCAACCCCATCGCGTCGTGAAAAAGGCAAAATCCATCAGTGGGTGCATTTATCAGATAACCGCGAACATAAAGTGGAGCAACTAGAAGCGATTTTAAAATCGGAAGACGTTGAAAAGGCCATTGTATTCGTTAAAACACGTGAACGTTTAGAGCAGCTAGTTGGTGAGCTATTCGCGAAAGACATTAAAACCACGTGGCTGCGTGGTGAAATGCCTCAGGATAAACGCCTAGCAGCACTAAAAAGCTTTGATACTGGCCGCACTAAGGTACTCATTGCGACCGACGTGGCCGCACGTGGTATTGATGTGGCTGATATTAGCCACGTAATTAACTTTGATATGCCGCGCACTGCCGACATTTACGTACACCGTATTGGTCGCACCGGTCGCGCGGGTAAAAAAGGCACAGCGATTTCATTTATCGAAGCCCATGATGTGGAAATTTTGGCAAAAGTTGAGCGCTACACAGAGCAAAAACTTAAACGCCGTACAATTAAAGGCCTAGAGCCAAAACACAAAGAAGCTAAACTACCGGCGAAGAAGAAAAAAGATCCGGAGAAAATGAAGGCGAAAAAGAAAGCCAAGAAAAAAGCGAAAAAGAAGTAACTTAATTATGCGGTGTTAATTTATTGCACCGCATTTTATTATCCAATTTTAGAATGAACTCTCGATTAAAAATCTACACCGCTCGTTTTATTTCAAGTTTAGCGCTGTTTATAAGTCCTGTTATTTTTGCAGCCGAAACTTACAGTGATCACGAGCAATTCTGTCACCTTCGCTCGTTTGAACAGTGCGATTTATATTTAAAAGACTCACTCGCAAACATAACCCCTTTGAGCACTCAGTGGTATAAAGTCAGCTCGTATCAACTCGACTTTTACTACGACCATCAGCTGTTTTTAGAGACATTGAAAATTACCACGCCTTTGCTAGCACAGACTGAGTTACCTAGCGTGTTTAAAGCGCAAATCTATTTTTACCATGCTAAAGCTTTGAACTATACCGGCCAGAAAGTGCTTGCTAAAGAAGTTGCATTTAAAACTAAGAAAATTCTAAAAGAACACTTTGATGCCTTTCAAGACCCCTACCGAATTGTGGAAATAGCAAACCTATACCATGTATTTGGTGATCCAGAAAATGCGCTTAAGCTATTGCAGAAAACCCAACGTCAATTTGCTAAACGGCAAGATCCGCATTTTAATTTTGAGCTTTACGGTAACCTTGCGCAAACCTATATCGCATTAGGCGATTTAGATAAACAAACCACGTCTTGGCAAAAGGCGCTCTATGCTGCGCATCAAACGAACGACCCACAAAAAATAAAAATAGCTTATGGTGGTTTGGCTTTTAGTCAAAAAGCAAATAAAGACTATCAAGCTGCCTACAACAGTTACCAAAAAGCTCTTGCTACAAAAGCCCCTAAGCAAAATCAAGCAAGCTTTGCTAGGTTGCAAATAAACCTAGCTGAAATGGGTCTGGCATTAGAAAATAAAAAGCTCGCAACGGAACATTTTAATAAAATCTTACCGAACAGTGTGCCTAGACTGCACAAAGAGCGATATTTACAATTACAAACTCAGCTGCTAATTAAATAAAATTAGCAGCTTATTACGCCTTCATGCTCGAGTAACCAGGCTTTTCGCGCTAAACCACCACCATAACCAGTAAGTGACCCATCCTTACCAATCACACGATGACACGGTACAATAATCGCAACGCGGTTCATACCATTTGCAGTTGCCACAGCACGCACCGCTTTGGCGTTGTTTAGTGCAGAAGCTTGTTCTGAATAACTACGTGTTTCACCAAATGGAATAGTTTGCAGGCCTTGCCAAACCCCTTGCTGGAATTCAGTGCCTGGCAGTTCGAGTGCCACATTAAACTCTTTTCGCGTGCCTGCAAAATATTCATTCAACTCAAACTTACACTGTTTAATATGTTCATTTTCACCTTGTAAAATCACTGCATTCAAGCGCTTTTGTAACTCGTTAAATTCTGTCTCCAGCATGCGTCTATCAACAAACTCAACCAAACAAACGCCATTATTAGTTGCGCATATAAACATTGGTCCAATCGGTGTAGTGTGGCGCGCAATTAAGATAACTTGCTTATCTTTACTTTTGCTCGGATTAAGGCCTGTGGCTTTTTTAAATGTATAGGCAAAGCCACTTAACGAGTTAAAACCTGAATCAAGCGCTGAATCAATCAGCTGTTTGCCATTTTGAATTTCTTGATAAGCGGTATTTATACGCACCATGCGCTGATAGGCTTGAAACGTCATGCCATAGTGTTTTTTAAACCAACGTCTTACCAGTTCAGGCTGAATTCCAGCCTCTTTCAAATGGTAGTCTGAAAGCTTTTCTTGGCCTTTTTGCGCTAGCAATTTTAATGCTGTAGCCACTGGCTCTGGCATTGAATGGGCATTTTGTGTTGGCTTACATACTTTGCACGGGCGAAAGCCCGCATCAAGGGCATCTTTTACCTCTGAGCAAAACTCAACATTTTCTTTTTTTGGTTTGCGCGCACTGCAAGTTGCGATACAAAAAATCTGCGTGCTGGTCACACAGGCATAAAAACAGCCAAGATATTGACTGTTTTTATCTACCAATGCTTGGTAGTACTCGTTAATTTTTTCAGGTTGCGTGATTTTCATAAAGCCAATCATTTGGTGATTTTAGCCAAGCGTAACCAAGGCTAACATTTCACTCAACCGAAAACTGAACAAGTATATTTTTAGTGTTGACTCAACGAACTTTCAGGCAAACCAATTTCATCCAACATCATCATTAAATGTGCGGCGCTCCAACTAAAGTTAGTTGCGCCTTGTTGCTCACCAGTAAAAGGATGATAGTTTTCACGAATACTGTCTTTTTCGTTAAGGCCTTTACTATTACGAATGAGCTTTTGTAAAAGCTGCTGCGCGTCCTTTTTATAGCCGTAATGACTTAGTGCACTTAGTGCGAAATACACTTGATCAAGCCATACTCTGCCACGCCAATAAACATCTGCGCCAAATGCGGGGTTTGTGATAGCTGCGGTAGGAAATGGCACATAGGTATTAAACTCATACTCACTCAGCATGTTAATGATCACCTTTTCCGCATTTTCAGTACTTGCAACCTGGCTAAATAACGGCGCCCAACCTTCAGGGCCTTTACCGCGATGCACCAACAACTTGCCTTTACATTCACTCGTTGACTGCGGGGTATTATCAATGGCTAAGTCATAATAAAAGCCAGTTGTGCTATCGTAAAAACACGCATCAATACGTGCTTTTAAGGTTTGGTATTCTGCTTGGTATTTTTGTGCATCTTGGTTGTTACCTAATCGTTTTGCCATTTGCGCAAGTTGGCGTTTTTCCATCGCAAGGTAACTGTTAAGCTCTACAGATTCTTGATTGATAGAATAGCCAACCAGTTGACCATTACGCACGTTTTCAAAAATCTTAACCTGCCAATCTGCCTTGGCTTTTGCCATATCGCCTTGATAAGTTTGATTGGCATACTCTTTAAACTGCTCATTTGAAATAAAACCAAAACGCGCAGCATTATCCATACCTGATTCCCAACCTGCAGCATGTTGCACAGGGATATCAAACGCATTTACTCTAGCTTCTTCAAGCAAATCTAAATAAAGTGAATTACCGCTGCATGCATACCAGTTATTTTTATCTTTTTTACATGTTTTCAACGCAGGTAACTTTGAACTTGTTTGCACAGAAAAGCGCATCTCACTTTCTTTGTTTGTGTGTATGTCATCAACTGTGCCACCATATTCAATCAAACCATTGCCATTATGGTCGCGATTTAAATACCACCAATTATGATACGCTTTTAGTTTCGGATACATTTCAGCCAAAAACGCATTATCATTGGTTTTTGACACTATGTGCCATACTACCCAAGATGCCAGTGGCGGTTTAGTATTACGTTCATTCCAGTTGCCGCCATCACCCCCGCGCGCGTTTGAGAAGTTGTAAAACACGGCATCAATTACCATGCACGCGTCTTGCGGACGAAGTGAATCACTTTCCGTAATTTGATAATCAAACATGGCGCGCACATTGTCTTTAGCAAGTTCAGGCATCACCTCTGCAAGTGCGTAGGCATGCTTCCAGCTATCCCAAGCCCATACGCCATTAAACCAACGTGCTGTCACAGACGGTGTGATGCCATTATGTTTAATCGAACCCGCAGGGCTTCGCCAATTACCAACTAAGGTTTCAAGGGACTTTATTGCTAATTTTTCGACTTGCTCATGGTGCTCATTTGATACCGTCTTCGCAAGTAGTTGCCATCTATTTTTAGCATTCAAATAGGCCTCTTTGTCTGCTTTTAACAAAGCGCTTAATTTTAAATCTTCACTATCGCTTTCTTGCTGATTATGGGTATAACTCAACACCGAAGTAATTAATTGTGTGTTATTAGGTAAAACCACCGTTTTGCCAACACTGCTGTAGCTTTGTTGAAGCGAATTAAACACAGATTGAGACGGTATTGAGCGCGCAATTTGGAAACGTGCGTTATTTTGATTAAGTTTATGCCACGTATCTCGCGATTGACTGAAATGCCAAGAAATCGCACTATTTGAAATTTCCGGCTTAACTTGCCATACGTAAGAATCTGTCTCACTCTCCCAATGCTGTGTTAGCTGCCCTTGCCATTTTAAAGAGAGCTCAAGTGGCTTGTTAGATAAATTAACAATACGGGTATCAATAACACTACTTCGATCCGATGCAAAGCTTAAATAGATATCGATTGTAAAAGCGTTAGACCTAAACGTTTGCTTAAAATAGCCCAATTCACTGCTCATGGTGTTTGGCAAACTTGAGAGTGTTTGGTATGCCCCACCGTCAACTGAAACCGATAACTTTTCGATGTATTCACCGAAATAAAGCGTGTACTCTTCAAATATAATAGCGGGACCTGCAAAGCCACTTGAGTTTGACTTGTTAGGTAATGAAAAACCATGCCAACTGCCCAAGTCGAATAAAGGGTTACCTTGCTGGTTGCCATACTCATCGTAAAACTTAGCCATATTAGGTTCGTTTACGCGTTCGAGTTGTGAAGAAGCAACCCCTTGAAAACTAATAAAAAGAAAAAAAATAGGTGCAAATAAGAATTTCATAGAGACTGGTTTTAGTTATTTTTGTATACATTATCCATAAAACTCTAGGGAAAACAATTTTCCACCAATATGCTTGCAAATAAAAATCAATTGAAGAGCAAGGCAGGAATTTCTAGAATAGCACTGATGCCAAAGTAGTTGGCCTAGAAATGAAATAATAAAAATAATGAAAATACTAAACTGCCTCATTGCAAGCTTACTGCTTTTAAGTAACACCATTCAATCAGCCGATAACATGCATAACTTTGAAGATATGTGTGTTGAACTTCCCGTTTCTAAATGCAGTGAGAAAATTTTAACCTTGCAAAGTGAATACGCTCAATTCAGTACAGATTGGTATTTTATCACTGCGCACTATCTTGATTTTCTCTATGAAACAACCAGTTTATTACCGCTAAAAAAAATCACAGAAGAGTATATTAATGTTGAGCACACACACCCGATTACTTTCCAAACTCAACTTTATTTCTATGCCTCAAAAGCGTTAGGTATTTACGGCGAAAAAGATAAAGCGCAACAATACGCAAAAAAAGCCATTGCGCTTGTTACAGCAACCTCTGACAGTTTTCCTAACCCACTGAGAAAAGTTGAATTAGCTAATTTAGAAATGGTCTTTGGCAACAAAGACAAAGCTGTACAAATGTTTAGCCGCCTTGCGCAACAATATAAAAAAAGCAAAGATGCAAAACTACAGCATGAGATTTATGGTAACTTAGCCAACGCACTATACTCACAAAGCCAATTATTAGAATCCATACCTCATCGTAAGAGTGCTATTTTTTGGGCTAAGCAGCTTGGTTATTCTGAAGACATCACCATGGCAATTGGCAATTTAGCACGCACCTATCAATTAGTTGGCCAACTTCAATTAGCAAATGACACATACCGTGATGCAGTGACCCACTTTACAAGTGAAGATAGTCCGAATTATTCTATTTTTCAGCTACGTTTAGCAGAAATCAACGCTGCGCAAAGTAATCCAAAACAGGCAAAACAACATTTAGAAAAAGTTAAATTCACAAAGCTATTACCAGGTCATTTCACCGTATACAACCAACTTGCACAAACGCTTGAATTTAGCAAGGACACTATTTAGAGAAAGTTCCTAACTTGTTAATGTAAGGCAAAAGGTCAATACTTATACAAACACATTAATCCACTCTAATAATGTTAATTTTGGTGTTAGCTTTATTTTTTTTGCTTCCATTGATTTCTTTTTGGTTATTTCCCACTGTAACCAACATTGATGTCATCAGCTTTGTCTCTGAATTTATAATGGCAGGGACAGTGCTAACCTGTATTGTTAATTTAAAAAAATTTAAACAAGGTGAACGCTCGAATCAGATTCTATTTGTTGGCTTTTCAATACTGTTTACCGCTATTTATATTGATGCGCTTGATGAGCTATTTGAGTTTCCAAAAATCATCACGATTGTAATTGAAGATATCTTTCAAATTATCGGGCTGCTAATGATTGTTTACGGCATCACTCTGTGGCTTAAAAAACAAGAAACGCAAAAGAATGCCCTAGTAAAACTTGCTACAACAGATCCCCTCACCGGCGCTTATACACGCCGCTACTTCACGGATAAGGTGAAAGAAATACTGCAAAGCGAAAAACCACGATTTTGTATTTTATTATTCGATATCGATCACTTTAAAAAAATTAACGATCAATACGGGCACAATGTAGGTGATTTAGCTTTAGTTGAGTTCAGTTCACTGATGGAAAAAAGCTCGCGTGAGTCTGACTTATTTGCCCGTTGGGGTGGTGAAGAATTTATATTACTCTTGCCCCATATTGCCCTGTCATCGGCAACCGAAAAAGCAGAGCAACTGCGACAAAAACTCGCAGATACAGTCATTCAATTACCCGAAGTATCATTTACAATGACAGTTTCGATCGGCGTTGTTGAGTTCAACCCAGTTACCCCAAAGCTTGAGACGTTGATTGATATTGCTGATCAACGTCTATACAAAGCCAAACAACAGGGAAGAAACCAAGTTGTATCAAGTTAGCGTCTGTCGCTATTTTTCAGCAACAGAATAGCTTTTACACTTGCTCTGCTCTTAAAAATACCGGTTCATTGGCTTTTTTAGTGTGCTCTTCACTGAAGTAATAACCGGCACTGTCAAACGCTAATAGCTTATCCATTGTCGTTACTTGCTGTTCCATAATATAACGCGCCATTAAGCCTCGCGCTTTTTTGGCATAAAAGCTAATCACTTTATATTGGCCATTTTTGCAATCTTTGAATACTGGCGTAATTATCTCACCTTTAAGCGCTTTTTTATCCACCGCTTTAAAATATTCATTGGATGCTAAATTGACTAATGTAGAGGTATTTTGCTCTGCAAAAACTTGGTTTAGTTTTTCAGCAATAACGGTTCCCCAAAACTGATATAAATTTGAACCACGCGGATTAGCCAGCTTGGTGCCCATTTCTAAACGATACGCCATCATTAAATCAAGCGGTTTCAAAATACCATACAACCCTGACAGTATGCGTAAATGCGATTGCGCATACTCAAGCGCACTATCACTCAAGGTTGCTGCATCTAAACCAACATAAACATCGCCATTAAACGCAAAAATAGCTTGTTTTGCATTGTCGGTATTGAACGGTGTTTGCCACTCGGTAAATCGTGCCACATTTAAGCCTGCCAGCTTATCGCTGATTTTCATCAAACTTGATAAGTCTTGCGCAGAAAGCGTTCGGCATACTTCAATCAACTCTTGGCTATGACTTAATAACTCTGGTTGAGTATGGTTTTTGTTCGGTGCAGGTGTTTCGTAGTCTAAATTTTTAGCGGGTGATATTACAGTGATCATAATTACTATTGACTTGTCGTTGTATTAAGGTAATTTCAACATTTCTTGTAATAAAAATCACCTGTTAGTTAGTTTTCGATGGATTTTTCTTCGCTAGGAGTAGCGTAAACTCGATGTTACGGACATTTGACCTTTCCCAAATACTTGTCATCTAGCTTTAATGATTCATCTTTAAGCTAAACTGAAAGCTCTAGTAATCTTTTAAGCGTTTTTCGCATAAAAAGACAAACAGCCTTTAGCTAACGCGCTATTTTTATTACCTTGAAATTAGGAATGAGGTAAACCATGACACAAATTTTAGCGGCTTTAAAAGCCCAATCGACCATTGTTGCTGATACTGGTGATATCGCAGCAATCAAAGCACACCAACCTGAAGATGCAACAACCAATCCTTCGCTACTTTTAAAAGCCAGTGAGATTGAAGCATATCAGCCACTTCTTCAACAAGCACTTGCTTATGCAAAAGCAAATGAATCAAATAGCGAACTACAAGTAGCGTTAGCGTGTGACTACTTTTCTGTATTATTAGGTAAAGAAATTAGCGAAGTTGTACCTGGTTACATTTCGACTGAGGTTGATGCTCGCCTATCGTTTAACACAGAAGCCACCATTGCAAAAGCAAAAGCCTTGCTTACGCTTTACCGAGAAGTTGGTGTTGATACAAATAAAATTCTAATCAAAATTGCTTCTACGTGGGAAGGTATTAAGGCGGCTGAGCAATTAGAAAAAGAAGGTATTAAGTGTAACTTAACACTACTTTTCTCTGAAGCCCAAGCCAAAGCGTGTGCAGATGCTAATGTCTTCTTAATTTCACCATTCGTTGGCCGTATTTTAGATTGGCATGTTAAAAATGGTATGCCAAAGCCAGAATCAGCACTTGACGATCCAGGTGTACAATCAGTTCGTAGCATTTATAATTTCTATAAAACACATGGTTACGAGACAATCGTAATGGGTGCGAGCTTCCGCAATACTGGTGAGATTTTAGCACTAACTGGCTGTGACCGTTTAACCATTAGCCCAGCGTTGTTAACTGAACTTGCAGAACTTACAGATGCTGAGGTTCATCCGTTAGAGAAACCAACGGAAGTATTACCAAAACCAGCACCATTAACAGAAAATGAGTTCCGCTGGCAGCACAACCAAGATGCGATGGCAACGGAAAAACTTGCTGAAGGCATTCGCTCGTTTGCCGAAGCACAAATCGAACTTGAAACACGTTTTGCAAACCTATAAGGAATAAACGGTTTATGACCACCTTAGCGCAGTTGCATACGCAACTAACCCATGCTGCTGAGAATATTAAAAAGAGCCAAATTATGGCTCTTTTTGATTCGCAGCCTAACCGTGCAAGTGAATTTACGCTGAGTGCGGCAGGTTTAACTCTCGACTTTGCCAAGCAAGCAATCGATCAATCCATCCTGAATGATTTAATTGAAGTTTCTAAGCTTAAGCAATTAAAAAAGCAACGAGACGCGCAATTTAGTGGTGAGTTGGTTAACACAACGGAACAACGTGCAGTGCTGCATACAGCGCTACGTGATACTACTCAGCTAGCCAAAAATTTGCCTAAGGTGGCACAAGAAATCGAATCAACAAAAGCAAGGTTGCTTGACTTTGTTTCGCGTTTCGAACAAAATAAAATCACTGGTGCAACTGAAAAAGCCATTACTGATGTAATCAGCATTGGTATTGGCGGATCTTTTTTTGGTCCAAAAATGTTAGAAGCCGCATTAGTTGATAGCCATGTGAATGACATCAATGTGCACTACCTTGCCAACATTGATGGCCAACAAATTAAGCATACGCTGGCAAAGCTCAATGCGGAAACCACTTTGATTGTAGTAGCGTCAAAATCGTGGACTACAGCCGAAACCCAGCTTAACATGCAAGCCGTTATGGACTGGTTTAAAAAAACCATGTCAGATACAGCGATTGCCAAACAGTGGATTGCGCTAACTGCTAAACCTGAACTGGCAAAGCAAGCAGGATTTAGTGACGAGATGATCTTCCCGCTATGGGATTTTATTGGTGGCCGATACTCAGTTTGGTCAACCATAGCGCTACCGCTTGCATTGAAAATTGGTAAAGCCAATTTTGAAGCCTTACTTGAAGGTGCTGCAAATCTTGATCAACACTTTCTAACAGCTCCAGAATCGCAAAACTTACCAATCATTGCCGCCATCATTGGCTACTGGCAACAACAGTATTTAGGTGAAAATAACCTACTAGTGCTACCTTATGGCCACGCATTAAAAACATTACCAGCGTATTTACAACAGCTTGATATGGAAAGTAATGGTAAGAGCGTGAACCTTGCGGGTGAATCGATTGAACTATCAGGCCCAATATTGTGGGGTGCTGAGGGCACAAACTGCCAACATTCATTTATGCAATTGCTGCATCAAGGAAAGCAAAGTGCGATGATTGATTTTATTTTGCCTCGTATTGGTGAAAGTAGTTATCAACAACACCATAAAGCAATGATTGCTAATTGCCTTGGTCAAAGCCAAGCGCTACTGCAAGGTAAAAGCCTAGCGCAAGCTGAATCCGAATTAGCTGCACAAGGATTAAGTAAAGAAGAAGTCAATGCGCTTGCGCCTCATAAAGTGATGCCGGGCAATAAAGGCTCAAATACATTACTAATTGATGATTTATCACCTCGTTCACTTGGCGCACTTTTAGCTTTTTATGAACACAAAGTATTTGTGCAAGGCGTGTTATTTGGCATTAATAGTTATGACCAATGGGGTGTTGAACTTGGCAAACAGCTTGGCAACCAAGTACTTGATGCGATGGCGTCCCAAAATTATGAACAGCTCGACCCTTCAACAGCTCATCTACTAAAAACACTTACAAATTAATACCCTAACAGCTACCTGTTTGGTAGCTGTTTCCTCCTTGTTTGATCAAGTCGAAAAACCTTCATTATTTTTTAACAAAAGCTAAACATATTAGTTTTATTTTTAGACGAGTTATGATATTTCTTATGCCGAGGTTAAAAAATCCACAGGAGGATACCATGGATAGCATCGAAGATATTTTTGCAATATTAGAACGTCCTGAACCAACAACAAAAACCTCTTCTAAAGGGAAAAAGCGCAAATGGCGTGAAATTGAAGCGTTAAAGGAAAGACATAGACTGAAAAAAGAACTGGAAGAATACGGTTCGCTAGATGACATTGATTTAGATGACTTAGTTATCTAACAAATATCTTAATAAAGGCTCTTTTGAGCCTTTATTTTTGCTAGTTAAAACTCATAGCCTACACTGACAATGATTTGATAGTCATTCTTATCTGCTGTTAACCCATTACTCGATGTTGGATTATCATTACGCTCAACGTAAAAGAGTAAATCCATTTCGAAATTTTTTGTGAGCTCGACATCAAAGCCTGTTTTCAGCGTATGTTGGCGCCCGCCCACTTCTTCTCGCAAAAACTGAACCTGATAATCAAACTTAAAATCTAGGCGCTTAGACAACTCCCAATCAAGTAGCATACCGAGAGTTAATGCGCCTGAAGTTTCACGGCGGTTATCCGATGAAAATAAAGTATTTTGATAACTTGGACCACCACTGATACTCCAGTCTAAGGTGTTAGTATCATACAAGTGATAACCCAAACCAACACCATAAGTGGCACGCTCTTCGATATTACTAAACGGGTCAGAAAAGTATTCATACTCAAAAGCACGCACAAACACATTGTTAGCAAAGAACCAATCTAAACTCAGGTTGAGTCGCTGATTATCAACGGTTGTTTCTTTATCCCCCTGCGAATTAGTGCGTTCGCTTCGGTTAACTAAATAGTCAAGCCTTAAACGGTTTAAATTGCTGCGCCTTTTTAACTGCACTCTTAAGTTAGTATCGTTTTGCTTTATATTTCCGCGGCGAAAATTTGCTCCTAAATTGACCGAGCCTGACCATAAACTTATCCTGCTCTCCCCAAAGGGCACCATAGTAAGTACATTACTAAAATAGACACGCTCACTTTTTAATCCTTGATGGATCTGTAAAACATCATTGCTAAGCTCTAAGCGCCCAGTATAAATACGACCTGCATTGAGCCTCACACTAAACGCATACTGTGAGCGTATTTCACTGACATCATCAGCATCAATCAATTGAAGACCAAACTCATCTGAATCAAACTCTACTTTGCCATCATAAAATGAAATGATCTCGCCATTTACCCACTCACCTGATTGCGTTTTAAGCCAATCTCGATCGATAAACAATTCCGGCTCAGCAGCAAAACAACTTCCTGTAAAAAAAAGCAACCATAAGCCAAGGTGCTTGATAAGGTGTTTTTTTAGCATATTTAGATGTTATTTAAGTGCCAATTAATCGGAGTTTTACCCATACCAATCAATGCATCATTGGCCTTAGAGAAGTGCTTACATCCAAAAAAACCGCGATAAGCGGAAAGCGGTGATGGGTGTGGCCCATTAAATACAACATGCTTTGTGGTGTCGATGCGTCGTCCTTTCTTTTGCGCATGGGCTCCCCATAACAAAAATACAACACCTTCAGCATGTTCATTTAATGCTGCAATTACGCGATCAGTAAAGGTCTCCCAACCAAGCATTTTGTGGGAGTGTGCTTGACCCTGTTCAACGGTTAATACTGTATTAAGCAACAATACTCCTTGTTCCGCCCACGACTGCAAATAACCATGATTTGGTGTAACAAAGCCATCAATATCAGTTTCTAATTCTTTATACATGTTAGCCAAAGATGGGGGGGCTTTAACACCCGGCTTTACTGAAAATGCCAAGCCATGTGCTTGATTTGGGCCATGATATGGATCTTGCCCCAAAATCACTACTTTCACATCATCAAACGCGGTGATTGAAAACGCATTAAACACCTCATCCGCAGGCGGAAATACACTAACTCCCTCTGCGCGCCTTTTGGCAACATGATCAAGCGTTTCTTTAAAGTAGTCTTGTTGTTTTTCAACAGCGAGTACATCTGTCCAAGTAGTCATAAATTTCTTTGTCGGTTATTTTTGTTTTCAGTATGCCATAAAAAAGCCGCTAACTTGTAGCGGCTGGGTATTTCAATCAACAGATTAAAAAGGTTTAAGCAAGTTTTGCCAAAATGTTTTCACGAAGCACTTGATAGTCGTTAACTAGGTCTTCTGCTAAACACTGTTTTGCTAATGCATCAGCAAGTGGTTTTGGCATATCTAATTCAATCGAAAGAATGTTTTCAACTGACTCTTTAAATTTAGCTGGGTGAGCGGTTGATAAAAAGATGCCAACACCATCGGCAGCTAAATCTTGTTTTAAGCCTTGGTAAGCAATCGCTGTATGCGGCTCAGCTAAGTAACCTTTAGCATAAACATCATGCATTACCGCTTTCGTTTCTGCTTCATCAACACTGTGTGAATAAAAGTTATCGTAACTAAACCAGTTGTTATCTAGCATAAACTGCACGCGCGGCCAGTTATTTGGCTTACTCACGTCCATCGCATTTGATAACGATTCTAGCGTAGCATTTGGCGTCCATTCTTTTGATACCAAATAGCGCGGCACAGTATCATTTTGGTTTGTCGTTGCAGAAAGCTTAGCCACTGGTAAACCTAAACTTGCGGCAATCATTGCAGCACACACATTACCAAAGTTACCACTTGGCACCGAAATATGCGCTTTTGCGCGCTCGGCTTTAGGTAATTTCGCCACCGCTTCAAAGTAGTAACATACTTGCGCAAGTAAACGGCTAATATTGATTGAGTTTGCTGAGTTTAAGCCCAAGCGCTGTTTTACTTCATCATCTAGAAACGCTTGTTTTACCATTGCTTGGCAATCATCAAAGCTGCCATCTACTGCATAACAATGAATGTTTTTGCCGAGCGTTGTGAACTGTTTTTGCTGTGCCAATGAAATTTTACCTTTCGGGTATAAAATCACCACATCAATGTCTTTTTTGCCGTAAAACGCATGTGCCACAGCAGCACCTGTGTCGCCACTTGTTGCCGTTAAAATTGTGGTTTTGTTACCTTCATTAAATACCGACAAGCACTCCGCCATAAAACGGCCTCCAAAGTCTTTAAATGCGAGCGTTGGACCATGAAACAGCTCAAGGCAGTAAACATTATCTTCAACTTTTACCAGTTCAGCTGGAAAGTTAAAGGCATTTTGTACCATTTGCTGTACGGTACTTTCTGGTAGTTCATCACCAATAAAATGCGATAAAACTTTGCTACTTCGTGCGACAAAATCAAGCTCAAGTAACTCATCAACATTATTTAGCGGCACTAGGCTATTTGGGAAAAAGACACCTTGATTGTTGCCTAATCCTACTTTTACCGCCTCTACAAACGATACCTTCTGCTCGGCGTCTTTTAGATTATGCAATAACATCACTTTCTCCTTTTTCTAGTACACGTGTGCCACGGTTATCTATTTTACAAATGTGGCTAAAACCGTTTTCATTCAAATAATTTTCTTTTAACCAAGCGTCTATCGCTTGTGCTTGTGTTTCACTTTTTGTTAAAGCTAAAAGCGTTGGACCTGCGCCAGAAATAGCCACCACTTCTGCACCTAATTCTGGTAATGCAACTTTGGCGTCGCTAAACCCTGCAATCAGAGATTGGCGATATGGCTCAGCAAGTTCGTCTTTCATCAAGGCTATTGCGCTATCAAATTGCCCGCTAAAACATAACGCGGTAAACGCGCTTAAACGCTGACCATAATTAATGCTAGTATGCATACTGACTTCTTTTGGTAGCACTGCGCGTGCTTTTGCGGTATTCAGGGCAAAGCCTGGGTAGGCAACAACTAACTGCCAGTTTTCATCGGTTGGTAACGCCAGTGAATTATTTGGTACTAAATCACCGCACAATTGCAAACCACCTAAATAACAAGGTGCAATGTTATCGTAGTGGCGACCACCACTGACTTTTTCTTCAAAATCAGCCATTAATGCCAATAACTGTTTTTGTGAAAGATTAGTATTAGCAAACTTATCAAGTGCCGCAAATGCAGCAACCACAGAGCACGCACTTGAGCCTAAGCCCGAACCAACTGGCAAGTTTTTCTTTAATTCCAGTTTACAGGCCGGCATATCGCTTGAAACATGTTCACGAAAATGCACTAAACACTGATATGCAAGGTTATCCTCTTTGGGACCTGCCAGTTTCTCAGCGTATTTTCCACTACATATAAATTCGTCTTGGCCAGAGTTACTCGATTCAATTGCTACAATATCGCCAAGTAGTGCGCCACTTACTGGCGCAAGTGCTGCACCAAGTAAGTCAAAACCAACGGCAAAGTTGCCACTGGATGCGGGTGCATAAACTTCAATCATCACCCTCTCCTATGGCAGTGTTTTTAAAATATCAGCAAATACACCTGCCGCAGTAACTTCTGCGCCAGCGCCATAACCACGTATGACAAATGGTTTTGGCTGATAATATTGGCTTAAAATTGCCAGTGCATTTTCACCGTCACGCACAGAGTTAAGTGCATCTTCTTTAGTAACCGCTTGAATACCTACTTTACATTTACCATCTTTGATTGAACCGACATAACGCAACACTTTGCCTTCAGCTTTTGCTGACTCAACACGCGCTGTAAATTCAGTATCCAGCTCAGGCAGTCGTGCCATAAACTCGTCAACACTTGACCCCTCAGCAAAATTTGGTGATACCACAGGTTCAACATCAATATCATCGAGCTCTAGCTCTAAGCCTGAGTCTCTAGCAATAATAAGTAACTTACGCGCCACATCCATGCCTGATAAATCATCTCGCGGATCTGGCTCGGTAAAGCCATTCTCTTTTGCTTGTTTGGTTGCGGCGCTCAAGCTTAAGCCATCTTCTACTACACCAAACATATACGACAACGAACCACTTAAAATACCGTTAAAGCTAAGTAATTTATCACCTGCGCCAAACAGCAACTGTAAGTTATCAAGCACAGGTAAGCCTGCACCTACGTTTGTTTCGTATAAGAATTTACGACCTGTTTTTTGTGTTGCTGCAACTAAAGATTGGTAATATGACTGCGAGCTTGTATTTGCTTTTTTGTTTGCAGCTACCACGTGGAAACCTGCATTAATAAAATCTAAATACTGATCTGCTAACAACTGTGATGATGAACAATCAACCAACACTGGGTTAATTAAATGGTTTTCTTTTACAAATTGCTCAACTACTTTTAAATCAAAGCTCTGCTGTGAATCGGCAAGTTGCATTTGCCAGTTATTAAAATCTACGCCGTCGTTATCAAGTAGCATTTGACGCGAGTTTGCAACGCCATACAGATTTAGTTTGATATTACGTTTTTGCAGCCAGGCTTGTTGGCGCTGCAGTTGGCTAACTAGTTCTTTACCTACTAAACCACAGCCGAGTAAAAATACATCGATAGAAGGCACATGGGTAAAGAAGTTTTCATGACATACTTTCACCGCATCATTACATGACTGCCCATCAATTACCGCTGAAATCGCGCTTTCAGTCGAGTCTTGCGCAATCGCAACAATGTTTACTTGTGCTTGTGCAAGTGATGCAAAGAATTTAGCTGCAAGGCCTTTATGGGCTTTCATGTTATCACCCACTAAAGTCACAATTGCTAAGTTCTGTTCGATTTGGAATGGCTCTATTAGCCCAGCTTGCGCTTCTAACGAGAATGCCTGCTCAAGTGCGTTTGTGGCTTTTGCCAAATCAGCTTGATATACACAAAAACTAATGCTGAATTCGCACGATGACTGCGTAATTAATACAATTGAGATTTCATCTTGTGCTAATGCGCTAAATACGCGCGATGCCATGCCCACTTTGCCTTTCATACCCGGACCAGATACCGTGATCATTGCAAGTTCTTGTAAACTAGAAAGTGCTTTTACTGGTTCACCATTTGAACTTGACTGTGCACTGATAAGCGAGCCTGGCACATCAGGATCATGTGTATTTTTAATTTCGCACGGCACACCATATTTAGCACAAGGTAAAATTGTTTTCGGATGAAGGACTTTCGCGCCAAAGTATGAAAGCTCCATTGCTTCTTTATAGCTTAAGCTCTGAATTTTCATAGCTGATTTGATATAACGCGGATCAGCGCTATAAACACCGTCTACATCAGTCCAGATTTGGCAGATCTTGGCATCAACACAGGCTGCGGCAATCGCCGCAGAGTAATCCGAACCATTACGGCCTAGCGTTGTTAATTCGCCTTGCTCACTTGCGGCAGTAAAGCCCGGCATAATGTAAACAGTGCTTGGGTGCTCTGCTAATTGCTTAGCAAATTGCTGTTTTGATTGTGCTAAATCAACTTCTGCATCTAAGTAATTGTTGTTTGATGCAATGCACTTAGTGGCTTCAAGGTAGACAGGCGAAAGCTCATTTAACAATGCTTGCATCAGTGACACACTAACGCGCTCACCAAAGCTAATGACATAGGCTTTCACTTGCGAAGGACAATGGCCAAGAAGCGAAACCCCATCGAGTTTTTGTTTTAGCTCATCAAAATTAGGCCAATTTGTTACTACTGCAACATCTGAAACCTGTGCTTTCAGGCCCTCACTACGTGCTACAAGTGCTTGCCATGCGGTCGAATAATCTTGCCCTTTTTCAGCTAGCTCTGATAATTCCACAAGGCTGTCAGTCATACCGCCTGGTGCAGATAACACTAACAACATTTTGTCTTCAAGCTGACCTTTGGCAAGTTCTGCTACCTGCTTTAAACAAGCAAAGTCGGCGAGTGACGAGCCACCAAACTTTAATACTTTCATTCTTTTTCCCCATTCCAAAAACGAAAAAGGCCTGTGCTCGTAGTGAGCACAGGCCTTTAAATTTTGCGTACAGACCTATGCCACTATCCAGTTAGGATAATGGTTGTAATAATGGTGGTGTGTACTAAATTAATTTGTTTCATGGCCATTAGGGTGCCGAATAGTCAAAGATATGTCAACTATAAAAAAAGATAATTTATTCCATTTAGCACTATAATAAATCAACGAATGCCAAATTTATGCAAAACCGCCGAGAAGTCTTCATCATTAAACGGTTTTTCAATAAAACCTAATACGCCATAGTCGGCAACACGCTGTTTCATTTCAGGTTGGATGTCGGCAGATATAACCACCGTATGCAGATGAATTTGTTCTGCTTTCAAGTTTGCTAATACGGCTAAACCGTCCATCACTGGCATCGTGAGATCAAGACACAACAAACCAAACTCTTGTTGACGTAATAAATCCATCGCCTCTTGGCCATTTTGGGCTTGGCTGATAACAAAATCGTCGTGTTTTTTAAAAAAGCGCACAACCTGTTTTCGCGCAATAAGCGAGTCATCACACACAAGTACCGGAAATGTACTAGTCAAAACAATAAAAACCTAAATAAACTGCAATAGAGTCATAATATGAGTAAACACTATAATTGCAACATTTATGCGAGCGAGTTGTTAGTTATTCCTGTTTAAGTCAAATAATTCTTAAATTTTTAAGAGCAGATAGCAAAAATGAACTAAGCTTTTATTTATTCAATTTATTTAAACACTTTCATATTTATTTTTGAGTTAAAATTAGCTAACTTTAATGACGTACATTAAAAAATTACAATAATGAGGTTCTGGTTAATTCAATGTTGAGCAAAAGTCTTTCTAAACGCCTGTTAACCAGCGTACTCTCAGTTTATTTTGTACTTACGTTTATTGTGACATGCGGCCAAGTCATCGCCGAATATCATAACTCGAAAGATCACATTCAAAACGAACTCTCCACTCTACAAAAAACCTTTTCAGGCAGCTTAACCCGCGCCATATGGGAGCTAAACACCCAACAAACGCGCACTATTGCCGAAGGTTTATTAGCAATTCCCTCTATCGAAGGGGTAATTGTGCGTGATGATAACGGTGAAATCATTTCGCAAATCGGCCAATCTATCGATATTGTAGAGCGCTATGAATCTCAACTAGTACAAGAAGCAAAATTAGTTCAACACAATACATCAGGTTTATTTGGTTATACCTTTCCACTGGTATTTGAATTTTCAGGGCGTGCAACTCAAGTTGGTGATGTAACCCTATTTTCAAGTCGTGAGGTAGTATTTAGCCGCATAATGGTATCGCTTTATTTTTTAGTTGGTAATGCACTGATTAAAACCACCTTCCTGATTATTTTATTCTTAATGGCCTTTAGACGATTACTTACCGAGCCATTAACCGATTTAACTCAGCAAATAGAAGAGCTGGAGCTCGATAACCTCGAAGGTGCTCGCGTTAGCATTGAAACCACAGAGCACAACGAATTAAAAATCATGGAGCATTCGTTCAATAAGCTCATTGATAAAGTCGTAAGTTATAAAGACCAACTTGAATCCACACAAAAACAACTTGTACAAACCAATGAAAAACTCGACCAACAAAACCTTCTTTTAGAGCAAGAAGTTGCACGTAAAACCTCTAATTTAAGCCAAGCGATGATGGATTTACAGCAACAAAAGTACGAACTTGAAAAACAAAAGTTAGTACTTACCGAAGAAGTCGACCGCCGAAAAATGACTGAAGATGAGTTACTGTCTAAACAAGATGAACTTACCAAGTACGTTGATGAGCTTAATATGGCACAAGAACGGTTGGTTGGCTCTGAAAAGATGGCGGCATTAGGTGGTTTAGTTGCCGGTATTACTCACGATATCAATACACCTGTTGGTATCGGTGTAACGGCAACCTCTTTTCTGCAAGAACGCCTTACACAAGTTGAAGCGGCGTATAATGAAAAAACCCTCTCTCCGAAAGCACTGGAAGAATTTATTGCTGATGCAAAGCAAAGTACGGCATTACTCACCACTAACCTCGAGCGTGCATCTGAGTTAGTCGCTAGCTTTAAGCAAATTGCAGTAGACCAAGCAAGTGAAGCTGTTCGTCAAATTAACTTAAAAGAATACTTGAACGAAATTATTCGCTCACTCCATCCTAAGCTCAAAAAGACAATGCATAAAATAAACATACATTGTCCTGACGATTTATTACTTAACCTACCAGCTGGTGCAGTTAGCCAAATATTTACTAACCTAATTATGAATTCTCTTATTCACGGCTTTGAGGGCATTAACGCAGGCACTATTGATATCAACATTCAAGAGCAAGATGGTGAAGTCGCTATTACTTTTAAAGACAATGGCCGTGGTGTTGAAGCTGAGCAATTAGAAAATCTATTTGACCCATTCTATACCACACGTCGCGAGCAAGGCGGCAGCGGTCTTGGCACACATATTACCTTTAACTTAGTAAAACAAACCTTAGCGGGTGATATCACGGCAACCAGTGAACCAGGCAAAGGACTTTGCTATAAAATCACCTTCCCAAAGGATATGCCAAGCCCTGAGTCATCGCCTTTGGTGGATTAATTGTTCAATTGACAAAGAAGCGCCGAAAGGCGCTTTTTTATTGTTTGTAACCCTGTTAGGCTTAGCTGAATTTATAAGAGAAATTGGTACTACCAATTCAGTTTCAAGGATCCTTTCATGTGGTTTAGTAACCTAATTTGTTATCGCTTTAAACAAGAAGTTGATTACAACCAAGACGAATTTGAAAAAGCACTCGAACAAGATAAGTTTCGCCCATGTGGCAGCCAAGATTTAAGTACATTTGGTTGGACTAAAGCGCTTGGTAAACACGGTCAAATGCTCTCGCACTTTAGCAAAAAGAGCATTCTACTGTGCGCAAAACGCGAAGAAAAAGTACTTCCGCCAGCAGTGATTAACGACCTACTTGCTGAAAAGATAGAGCAAATCGAAAACAGTGAAAACCGTCCCGTTAAGAAAAAAGAAAAAGACGAGTTAAAAGAAAACTTAATTCACTCGTTATTGCCTCAAGCATTCAAAAAGTCGAGCTTACAATTTGCCTTTATTGACTTAGAAAAAGGCTGGATGGTAGTTAACAGTGCGAGCTTTAATAAAGCAGAAGAATTACTAGCACTACTGCGTAAGTCACTCGGTTCATTGCCTGTAGTACCAGCATTTGTTAATTACGATTTAGGTTTATTTTTAACAAATTGGCTAGCAAAAGATGCAGCCCCGGAGCAGTTTACTATTGGCCTAGATGCAGAGCTTGTTGAACCCGAAGAAAATGGCGCGAAGGTAGTGCTGAAACAACACGATCTAGCCTCAGACGAAGTTAAGAGCCACTTAGACAACGGTAAAGTCGTTACTAAGCTCGCGCTTGACTGGATGGAGCGTATTCGCTTTGTGCTGCAAGAAGATGGCTCAATTAAACGTGTAAACTACGCAGAGCTGTTAAAAGAAGAAAATGCTGACATTCCAAAAGAAGATATGGCAGTTAAACTAGACGCTGATTTTATGCTTTCAAGCGATGAAATTAAGCAAATGCTAGAAGCACTGATTATTGCACTAGGTGAACCAGAAGATACAATTTAAGGTTATCTGTGTAAGCCAATGCTAAATATTAAAAAAGCCGCAAAAGCGGCTTTTTTTGTGGTTGTAATTAGCTATTACGCCATTAAGTTTTGTAGCTTTTTCATAGCTGATTTTTCTAGCTGGCGAACACGCTCTGCTGATACTTGGTATTTAGCAGCGAGATCTTGCAGTGTTTCTTTCTCTTCTGCTAACCAACGGGCGCGGATAATATCTTGTGAACGCTCATCTAGCGTGTTTAACGCTGAGAATAGACGTTGGTTAGAGTTATCTTGCCATTGTTCTTCTTCAACCGTCTCAGCTAAGTCTGACGATTGATCTGTTAAGTATTGAACAGGTGAGAACTGAGACTGTGGCGCACTGTCGTCTTCGTCCGCATTTAAGTCAAAGCCCATATCTTGACTGCTCATACGCGATTCCATTTCACGTACGTCTTTTTCAGATACACCTAACTCGTTCGCAACTGTTTGCACTTCTTCGTGGTTAAACCAACCTAAACGCTTTTTGTTTTTACGTAGGTTAAAGAATAATTTACGTTGCGCTTTGGTTGTTGCAACTTTAACGATGCGCCAGTTTTTCAGCACATACTCATGAATTTCTGCTTTAATCCAGTGAACAGCAAATGATACTAAGCGTACACCTACAGTTGGGTCAAAACGTTTAACAGCCTTCATTAGGCCAACGTTTCCTTCCTGAATAAGATCTGCCTGCGGTAAACCATAACCCGAATAGCTCTTCGCGATATGTGCAACAAATCTAAGGTGTGACATGATTAACGCTCGTGCTGCATTAAGGTCGCCACTGTCCTGTAGCTTCTCTGCCAATGCCTTTTCCTCGTCCGCACTTAGCATAGGGATAGTACTTACAGCTTGTAGATAGCTCTCAATGCTACCTGCGTTTTGCGGCATACTAAGTGTTAGGGCATTCATCTCTTTTGTCATATTTCACCTCAGGTGGAGTAACAAATTTTCTCAATTTTAGCACTCTCTTAACTAGAGTGCTAATCTGAATTTACAGGTTTTGAGCAGGAATTCAAGTTAAAGTTCCATGAAACTTGTAAGAAAAAACTAATCTCATGAAATATAGACAATTTTAAATAAAAGTATTCTTTGCAACAGACCAAATAAGGCTAAACCTCGTTGGGCTCTATGGCATCAATATAACGTTTAACTGATAAAAACGAGCCAAACAAACCTAGGCTAATTGCTAACCCTAGCAGTACTAAAAACTCGCTAAAGTTTAGCCCCTGCAAATTAAAACTGGCATTATAAACCCCCACTACATGGGTCACTGCATTATCAAGCCAGAGTAACATGGTTAATACTGCTAAAAAGGCAATAAAACCACCGACAATGCCATACCAAATTCCCGTCCATAAAAATGGTGTTTGAATAAAGTGGTTGGTTGCGCCAACCAACTTCATTAGCTGAATTTCTTGTTTTTTATCCATAATGGATAAACGAATCGTGTTACCAACAATCAATACCACTGAGGTTAAAAGCAAAAAAGCAATGGTAAGCACACTTTCTCTCAGCAAACTCAATAATGCATTCAGTCTTTCTAGCCATTCAATATCGAGCTTGCCAAAATCAACATCTCTCTCGCGTTCTAATTTGTCGAGTAACTCTCTAGCTGCTTCAGGTTTGGTAAACTGGCCATTTGGCGTCACCAACACAACACTTGGCAAAGGGTTCTCATCTAAATAGTTGAGTGCTTCTCCAAAACCAGATGCGACTTTAAATTCTTCTAACGCATCTTGTTTCGATATAAAGCGCACCTCTTTTATTTCTTTATAGAGCGATAACCGTTTAACCAATGCTGTTGATTCTTTCTCTGAAATATTCTGCTTTAAGAAAAGTGAAATTTCCGCCGCGTTATCGAAGCCACTACTGACTTTTTGCACATTTTTGACCACCACATAAAGAGTGGTTGGTAAGGTTAAACTAAGGCCAAGTACGGCAATGGTCATCAATGATGCAACCGGCGTACGCCACAGTTCACCAAGGCTTTGTACGCCCTGACGAATAGTATTCATAAAGCCAAAATACAAACCCATGATAGATGAATGCTTTACTTGTTCGCCCTGACTTTTTCGTCCTTTGAATAATAAACTCACAGCGTATCTCCCATTAATGGATCAACAACTAATTTACCTGCTTTTAAAGTTAAACTGCGATATTTCATGCGGGCAATCAGGCCAAGATCGTGCGTTGCGATTAGCACTGTGGTGCCGTGTTGATTGAAGTCTTCAAATAACTTTAAAATTTCAACAGAAAGTTCAGGGTCTAAGTTACCCGTGGGTTCATCGGCCAGTAGAATAGGAGGGGAGTTTACAATGGCACGTGCAATACCAACACGTTGCTGTTCACCACCCGATAGCGTCTCTGGTGCACAGCGGGCTTTATTTAAAAGCCCTACCTTATCAAGTGCACCATGAACGCGCTTTTCAATATCACGGCGATGGCTACCAGCAATAATAAGCGGCAGAGCCACATTATCAAATACTGAATAACGGTCTAGCAAACGGTGGTTTTGAAAGATCACGCCAATATCTCGCCTAACATAAGGCACTTGCTTGGCCGTTACTTTATTCAAGCACACACCATTAATATAGACTTCTCCTGCTGATGGTCGTTCCATCAGACTGATTAGCTTTAACAGTGTGCTTTTCCCTGCCCCACTGTGGCCAGTTAAAAAAGCAAGTTCGCCTTGTTGTAAGTGAAAGCTTACTTTTTCAATTGCTTTATGGCCACCAGGGTATGTTTTACTTACCTGTTCAAATTTTATCATTATTATAATTATGTCTTGTTTTATTCTTCGCTAAACAGAGCCTCAATAAAATCAGCACTGTTAAAGGTACGTAAATCATCAATACCTTCACCTACACCAATGTAGCGAATTGGAATATTAAACTGGTCTGCCACCGCAAAAATAACACCACCTTTTGCAGTACCATCAAGTTTCGTTAAGCTGATACCTGTTAAGCCAACCGCTTGATCAAATAGCTTCACCTGACTAATTGCATTTTGGCCTGTACCTGCGTCAATGGTAAGCATTACTTCATGCGGAGCATTAACATCGAGTTTTTTCATCACACGAGCGATTTTTTCAAGCTCTTGCATTAGGTGATCTTTATTTTGTAATCGCCCTGCTGTATCGGCAATTAATACATCTACATTACGTGCTTTTGCAGCTTGCAGCGCATCAAACACTACAGAGGCACTGTCAGCGCCGGTATGCTGTGCAATTACAGGAATATCGTTACGCTCACCCCAAACTTGTAATTGCTCAACAGCAGCCGCACGGAAAGTATCACCTGCAGCCAACATTACTGATTTACCTTCAGCTTGGAACTGTTTAGCGAGTTTACCAATGGTGGTTGTTTTACCAACACCATTAACCCCCACCATTAAAATAACAAATGGGCCATCGCTGTTTTCAATAACAAGTGGTTTATCGGCACTTGCCAACATTGACGACATTTCTTCTTTTAACAAACCGTAAAGTGCATCACCATCTTTCAGCTGCTTGCGATCAGCTGCATCGGTTAGACTATCGATTAATTTTAAGGTTGTATCAACACCGACATCAGCTGTCAGTAATTGAGTTTCAAGTTCTTCAAATAACTCATCATCGATTTTTTTACCGCTAAAGATATTAGCGAAGCCAGCACCGATATTTTGTTTTGTTTTAAGTAAGCCTTTCTTTAAGCGTCCAAAGAAGCCTAATTTAGGCTCTTTTTGCTTTGCTGCTTCTTCAGCTTGGCGTTTTTCTTCTGCTTCAGCTGCTAAACGCGCTGCTTCTTCGGCCTGACGTTTCTCTTCCTCTTCAGCGGCTAATCGCGCGGCTTCTTCCGCTTCAGCGGCTAATCGTGCGGCTTCTTCGGCCTGACGTTTTTCTTCCGCTTCAACGGCTAATCGCGCGGCTTCTTCGGCCTGACGTTTTTCTTCTGCTTCAGCTGCTAAACGCGCTTCTTCTTCGGCCTGACGTTTCTCTTCCTCTTCAGCGGCTAATCGCGCGGCTTCTTCAGCTTGGCGCTTTGCTTCCGCTTCAGCTGCTAATCGGTCAGCTTCCTCAGCTTGGCGCTTTGCTTCCGCTTCAGCTGCTAATCGCGCTGCTTCCTCAGCTTGGCGCTTTGCTTCCGCCTCAGCCGCTATACGTTCAGCTTCCTCAGCTTGACGCTTTGCTTCCGCCTCAGCCGCTAATCGTGCGGCTTCCTCAGCTTGACGCTTTGCTTCCGCCTCAGCCGCTATACGTTCAGCTTCCTCAGCTTGACGCTTTGCTTCCGCCTCAGCTGCTAATCGCGCTGCTTCCTCGGCCTGACGTTTTGCTTCAGCTTCAGCGGCTAATCGCGCTGCTTCTTCGGCCTGACGTTTCTCTTCCGCCTCAGCAGCTAAACGCGCTTCTTCTTCGGCCTGACGTTTCTCTTCCGCCTCAGCTGCTATACGTTCAGCTTCCTCAGCTTGACGTTTTTCTTCCGCCTCAGCGGCTAATCGCGCTGCTTCTTCAGCTTGGCGTTTTTCTTCAGCTTCAGCAGCTAATCGTTCAGCCTCTTCAGCTTCGACTTTTGCTTTTTCTTCCGCTTCTAAGCGTGCTTGTTCTTCTGCCGCTAGGCGGGCTTCTTCTTGCTGCTGTTGCTCGTCTTTTTTGCCGAAACCTAGCCAAGATAAAAATTTATTTTTTGCCATTTAAGTTAAATACCAATCACAAAATTCTGATAAACTACAATTCCCGATATGGTATCACTTTCACCGATGAATGAAAAAAATCATATTGGTTTTTTAGTCTAATTCTGTAAGTAAATTTGTAATGAGATCACATAAGCCTAAATCCAAACCAACCACCAGTTCTGGTCAAATTCGAATTATTGGTGGCAAATTCCGCTCACGAAAGCTAAAAGTATTAGATGTAGAAGGTTTAAGACCCACTACGGATAGAGTGAAGGAAACGGTTTTTAACTGGCTAATGCCTTATACCAGTAATGCGCGAGTGCTAGATTGTTATTCAGGTTCAGGCGCTCTTGGTTTTGAAGCATTATCACGTTATGCCGAAAACGTAACCTTTATTGAACTCGATAAACTTGCGCACAAACAGATTGCAGAAAATATAAAACTACTAAACGCTGATAATACACAGTTATTTAATGGTAATTGTTTAGAACTATTACCAAAAATGACAGGCCCCTTTGATTTAGTGTTTATCGACCCACCGTTTAGAAAAGATCTCGCGTCAAGCACATGCAAGTTGTTAGAGATGCATGATTTACTGACAGATGATGCAGTAATTTATCTTGAAGTTGAAAAAGAATTAACCAACCTCGAATTACCTTCAAACTGGCAAATTTTAAAAGAAAAGAATTTTGGGCAAGTCACGAGCTACCTACTGCAAAGGTAAGTAGCTCAGTATTTTTAGCATTCAATACCAATATTGCTTTGACCGTCTGCTAACGCAAGCTTCTTAAGCTCTTTAACAGAGTCTTTATCAATACGTTGAAACGATTCAACTTTATCTATTAATTCAGCCAAAACATCCATTTCATAATTCATTAATGGGTGTTCTCTTAGCGCTGAATTGTCAGCAAGCTCACCTTCTGTGGTGAGCTGATATTCGATAAATTTTGCGACACTAGCTTGCGAAATTTTACACACATCAACAAAGTTAGCTTCTTCTTTTTGCTGCATGCCATTAATTAGGGTAATCAGCGCTGTACAAGTATCAATTGCAGGATAAACACCAAACATATCAAAATCATTCAAATCGGGGGTGTTTAATTCAACCTTTTCATTCAACTTTTCAAGACTAATTTTTGCTTTTGGTAAAAGTAGCTTTTCCCAAAGTGAATTCAGCACATTACGTAACTCGGTGGCGTTGCCAAATTCCAGCGCTTCACTAAACAAAACATAGTTAGGTAACATGCGCTCTATCATAGCTGCTGCGAGTGACGCTTGCTGTAAATAGTTTAGTTCGCGAATACGTTGAAAGTTATTAGGTTTTTTCATTTTTGATAGGTCTAATCTGCAATTAGTGGAATTGTAGCAAGTTTCTCTATAAAACACATAAAAAAGGCGCACTAAACAGTACGCCTTCTATACGAATAACTAAAATTACTGATTTAATTGCTTTTGTGCATATTCAAACTTTAATTTAAATTCAGTCACTTTTGCTTCAAGCTCTTCAACACGATCGTTTAAGCTGATATTTTCACTTCGAATTGATTCGTAAGCGCCGCGTGCTTGCTGTGTGTCTTTTTCAATACGACTTAACAAACTTGAGTTACGGCCTTGTTCTCTATTCAACGCAGTGTCTTGTGCTTCTAGTTGACGACGCAGCTGCGAAATCAAATCTTGGTCGTCTTGTTTCGCATTTTCAAGTAATGAAAGCTTTTCAAGTAACTCTTGGTTTTTAGCAGTTTCTTCTGAAAGTGCATCAGCTTGTGCTTTTACTTTCTCTTTTAAAGCACTACTTTCTTGCGTTAAATCTTTCTTAAGATCATTAAAGCGACCTTCGCTTTCTTTGCTAATATCAGCAAGCTTTTCTGAAAGCTCACTCACTTGCTCTTTATGCTCTTCTATATCAGAAGAAAGCAGCTTGTTTTGCTCTTCGAGCTTACCAACAATTTCATTTTGATCTTTAACTTGGCTTTCTAATTCAGCTTTTTCTTTTTCAAACTGTTGTAGCGACTTTTCTTTGTCTTCTAGCATTGAGCGCAGTGTTTCGCTGTCTTTGTTTGCTTCTTGTGAGAACGACTCATGCTGCTGATGAATAGAGTTTAATTCACCATTTACTTTATCAAGTTGTTGCTTGAGTTCAGCGATAACATCATCTTTGTTAACCGACTCTTGCTTTAACATCTCAATCTCATCAGTAAATACTTTTTTAACCTCTACTAATTTTTGATCTTGATTTTGATGCTCAGCTCTACGCTCTTCAATTAACTGTTTAAGCTTATTTGACTGCGCTTCATTTTGCTCTTTTTGCTTACTTAAGTGCAATTCAGCGGTTTCTAAACTTTCAGTTAATTGTGTGATTTTTTCACTGAATTCACCATGCTGCTCTTCAGATTGGCGGTTTAACTCTTCCGTTACCTTTTCAAGTGCCGCTTCTTTTTCAGAAATTGTGTCTTCGAGAGACTGATTGTCTAACTCAAGCTGACTCGCTTTCTTTTTTACTTCAGCTAGTTGAGTCTCAAGCTGCTGAATGTGCTCATCTTCATCATTTTGATGTTGCACCATTGCTGCTTGATGACCTTTTTCAAGGGCTTGTTGACTCGCACTTAGCAATAACGATTGCAATATTGGTGCGATATTTGTAGTGAATTTTTGACTTAATTCAGAAATGTATGGATGTTCAAACTCAATTGCATCTGCAACTTGTTGTTCAATACTTTCTTGGCTTGCATCAACTTTATCTGCTGCAAGATTAAACACATCACTAGGCGATAAACTATTTAAAGCACTCAGCACTTCATTTAACTGCTTGCTCTTATTTTCACCCATGTATCCCCCTTTGAGCTCTTTTATTATTATTGCTCTGTGTAATCCAATTTATTGAATAACTTACTTCAACTTCATTAATTTGTATGATTTTAAATGCCAAAGATAAGTGTAGACAAAAAATCTTGCCATGCTTAATCTTGCGGCAAGAATTAATTGTGTTATTTTTTGCGCATTAGTCTAGCTTACAATATAGTTTGATGGAATAACCTGATTATAAAATTAAAAAAATAAGTATTTATTACTAATACAAAAAATATCATAACACGATGACAATTGAACTTAACTTAACAACTCCAGCGCTGCTTTTTCCAGCAATATCATTGCTATTGTTAGCTTACACCAACCGATTTTTAGTGCTTGCACAACTAATAAGACAGTTAAATGCACGTGAAAATGGCAATGAAATTCGCGCAATGGTAAAAGCACAAATATCTAACCTACGTAACCGCCTAAACTTAATTCGTCGTATGCAGTTTTTTGGCGTTTTATCTTTTCTACTTTGTACTGCGGCAATGTTTGCGGTTTTTCTTAACCAAAATATTATTGGTACTTCACTATTTGGTTTGAGCTTAGCTTGCTTACTTTATTCATTGATTCTCTCCCTCTATGAAATTCACATTTCATGCCAAGCAATCGAAATTGAATTAACAAACATCGAAAACAAACCCGTTATCGATAGCCAAGAGTCATAATTCCCTTATTCAAGGCTAAAACTTTATTGTTTTTAGCCTTGAATATTTAGTGCAATATTTCACTTCTCTAAAGTTTTACTTCTATACTTTATTTCAATAACAAACAACAAGAGCTGTAACTGTGACAGATTTTCTGTTTGCTGAAGATCACAACGATGATATTAGCATTGCTTCAAATGATGATAGTTGGAATATTCTTGTCGTTGATGATGAAGAAGATATACACCAAGTCACAAAGTTGGTGCTGAACGGTTTTACATTCGAAGATAAGCGTCTCATTTTTCATCATGCTTATACCGCAGCAGAAGCTATGGAAATGCTAAAGGGCTTGCCTGAAGTTGCTGTGGCATTAGTAGACGTAGTTATGGAAACAAATCACGCAGGCTTAGATTTAATCCGATACATACGCGAAGATGCTGAGAATCATGATATTCGATTAATATTACGGACTGGCCAACCTGGTGAGGCACCTGAAGAATCGGTTATACGCGATTACGATATTAATGATTACAAGAACAAAACAGAGTTAACTGCTATAAAACTGAAAACCCTGCTTTATTCCGCGCTTCGCTCATACCGAGATATTTGTTTAATAGAGCAACATAAGTTAGGGCTTGAAAACATTATCAATGCCTCTGCAAACTTTTTAGAATGTGAAACAGTTAATGAATTTGCTTCATCTATTTTAGAGCATGTCTCAGGCGTAATGGGACACAGTGACAAAGAAATTTATTGTGCCGCCGCAATAAACTCGCAAACCGATAACGCAACTGATTTTAAACTCTTAGCATGTTCTGGCGCTGATAAGAATAACCAAGCGGTTCCAAACGAAGTCGGTGATTTATTTGAACAAGCACACAACACGAAATCATCTTTCAAAAATCAAAAAGAATACGTTGGTTACTTTCCCACAAAAGGCGGCTTAGAAACCATGCTGTATGTCAGCAAATCTTCAGATTTAAACGATTCAGACCATCAACTTTTAGAGTTTTTTGCTAATAATATTGCCCTTGCATACGATAACTTAAGGCTTCGCGAACTTATTCGTGAATCGCAAAAAGAGCTTTCCTACATTTTGGGGGAAGCCGTTGAAAAACGCAGTAAAGAGACAGGAAGCCATGTTAAACGGGTTGCCCACTATAGCCATTTGCTCGCCATAAAATATGGCTTAACGCCGTACCATGCTGAAATTATTAAACTTGCTTCTCCTTTACATGACATTGGTAAAATTTCAATTCCTGATCACATTCTTAATAAGCCTGGGAAACACGACGCTGAAGAATGGGAAATCATGAAATCGCATGCTGAGATTGGTTATGATATTTTAAAAAATTCGACTAATGAAATATTGAAGCAAGGTGCAACTATTGCTTATGAGCACCACGAAAGATGGGATGGCAATGGTTATCCACAAAAACTCAGCGGCGAAAAAATTGATATTTCAGGCCGAATTACCGCTTTAGCTGATGTATTTGATGCCCTTGGCAGTGAACGCTGTTATAAGCCTGCATGGCCACTTGAAAAAATAATGGCATTATTAGAAGAAGAAAAAGGCAAACAATTTGATCCTAAGCTAATCGATATCTTCATTGAAAATCTTGATGAATTCTTAGCTATTAGAGATCAATTTCCTGATTAAATTCAACTGAGTTGCTGGTTTTTTATATGCAGTAAAATCATAATTAATTACACTTTTTCAATGGTATTTGTACCCCATTTATGTTCTTATAAGTGGACAAAGGACTAGTTTACAGGAGTAACCATGCGTATAGAGCAATTTGAACAGTTTATTGCGCTTGCCCATCATCAACATTTTCGTAAAGCAGCTGAAGCTTGTGGTTTAAGTACCTCTGCATTAACTCGCAGCATTCAAACATTAGAGCTCGATTTAGGCTGTAATCTTCTGACACGCTCCACTCGCTCAGTGAAACTGACATCTGCTGGCGATGTATTTTTACAATACTGTCTGCAAGCACTAGACAATCATGCGTTACTGCAACAAAAACTTGCCAAGTTTGGTTCAAATAAACATGAAAAAATTGTAATTGGCTATAGCCCAGAAGCGATTGGTTTAGTACCACAAGCATGCGGCAAATTTATGCAACAGTTTCCAAATATATCCATTGAAATGCAGTTGCAAGATGCAGATACCTTATCTGAAAATGTGCGTAATGGCATGCTGGATTTAGCAATAAACTCTCCTGTAACACCAAATACTGGCGACTTTATTAACCTACCTGAGCAAGTTGTTTTGTTTTGTCACAAAGATCACCCAATATTACAAAACAACAAGATAGTATTATCACAACTCATTGAGCTACCAATATTAGCCACTGTGAGTACCAATCAAGCGCTTAGTAAGCTAATCAATCAAGCCGCCTGTAACTTAAACAAGTTAGACTCGTTACGTCTTGGAACCTTTGAGCAAATTGTTAATAAACTCTCTGACTGTCATCATGTTGCTTTAACAACGCTCGACCTAGTGCAACAAATTGCTAGTGATGATGCATTAGTTAACCTCAGTACCTCAATGGAACAAAACAACACACTGTCTTTAGAGTTACAAGTTGCTAAAAATAACCTTAGCTCACCCAATGTTTCTGAATTATTAAATTTCATTACATCCGAGGCCAATACCCGTCCAGAAATAGCGCTTGCAAAAGCAACTTTCTAATCGCCAAATTGTCCATTAAAATAACGCCAATTTATCTTATTGGCGTTATTTATGACTACCCCATCACAGTTCTCTTTTTCTTTCGATACCTTGTTAGATGATATTGCCGAACAAGGGTATAGTGTTATTGAGAATGCCCTCCCCCAAGAACTTATCGCTGACCTAGAAAAACAATGCGAAACTCAAGCAGAGCAATTTCAACTCGCTAAGATTGGGCGTCATCAAGATTTACAACAAGTAAGCACCATACGTAATGACAAGACAAAGTGGTTTGATGGTGCGACAACCGCTGAACAAGCATATTTGGCGATTATGGAAGAAGTTCGAGTCGCAATTAACCAGAGCTTTTTCCTTGGTTTATTTGATTACGAATGCCACTTTGCCATTTATCAACAAGGCGATTTTTATAAAAAGCATTTAGATGCCTTTAAAGGTAAGTCTAACCGCGTATTTACCACTGTGTGTTATTTGAATACACCTCAAGTTGGTGGCGAGTTAGTTATTTACCCTGAAAAAGGAAAACTGCCCCTTGCGCACATATCACCAAAAGCGGGAACGTTAATTTGCTTTGAAAGCGAGCGTTTTCCTCATGAGGTATTACCTGCTGGAAGCGCCCGTTATTCAATAGCAGGATGGTTTAGAAAGAATAATTCAAGCGCGAATTTTGTCGACCCTAGCCAATAATAGCAATTCTGTTAAGTATGTGATCAAGAATAGCACTAAATAAATGAAATGATCACAAGGCGGAGTTTTTCTTATATCGCTGTTCTACATTGATAAATTCTAACGCAGTTAGCATGGGATTTAGCCTGCTAGAATAATCAGCTAGTTAAGTAATTGGAATAAAGCTGGCTGCTATTCCCATAAACACAAACAAGCCAACGTAGTTGTTATTTAGAAAAGCCCAAAAACACGCGTCGCGGTCACGGTGTTTAATCTTGGCCTGCTGATGTGCTAATAAAAAAGCTGATAACAACACGCCAATATCAAATGGCCAAGGCAAATTGCGATTAAAGCCAATAAATACTAGGGTAAGTAAAAACGCGACTTGCAATAGCAGTATAGCGGCTTTGTCAAAACGGCCAAATAATATCGCTGTCGATTTCACCCCTATTTTCAGATCATCATCTCTATCGACCATGCCATACATAGTGTCATAGGCCACAGTCCAAACAAGGTTAGCAAAATACAACCACCATGCTTCCTCAGGCACGTCACCTAATACCGCCATATAAGCCATCGGAATCGACCAACTAAATGCAGCACCAAGTACCACCTGCGGCAAATGGGTATACCGTTTCATAAAGGGGTAGCAAAACGCCAATGCCAAAGCGCCAAATGACAGCATAATAGTTTGCCAATTTAGAAACAGTACCAAAATAAATGCGATTAAAATTAGTAGAGCAAAAAGTTGTATTGCCTCTGTTGGAGTTGCTTTACCTGAAGCAAGTGGGCGCATATGGGTACGTTTGACCAAACCATCAACTTTACGATCTGCAAAATCATTAATGACGCAACCAGCACTGCGCATAACAAACACACCCGCAGTAAAAATAAATAAGATATCGAGTTCAGGTACCCCAGAACTGGCAAGCCACAGCGCCCAATAGGTTGGCCATAATAATAACAAGGTACCAATTGGTTTATCTGTTCGCATTAGTGCTTTATAAGCATCACGATTTTGCCATGTAAGTTGAATCATACTATTCAAATGCTCCAGGCAAAAAAGCCTCACATACCATCAGTTTTAAATCTGCTAAATGAAATACACTTCGCCTTGCAGCAATTGCACTCTCGTCTATTGATAAACTCGTCAACAACGATTGCAAGGCAGCATGTTGAGAGAAATCAGTAATCATTAAATTTTCTCTCACCAAATCTGGATGTTGAAAAATAAACTCACCGAGAGGGCGCTCTCCAAGGCTTAAAAATAAGCTATTCTCTGACAATGGCGCAAGTGGAATCCAACTTTGTGCATAGACACGCGGTTTGCTATCGCCATATAAAATAACTTCTCTGCAAAGTACTTCTTGTTGCTCAATCCCCATCACATCAGCTTGATTTGCATTAAGCTTAATATGTTTTTCACTTAAAACCTGAACAGAAAACTCAGTAAAAGTGTGTTTTAGTTTTGCTGTTAGCGAGCCGGTTTCTAATAACCATTCACTATGGGTAGCATCTAAATGTGTAAAATTTTGATGCCAATGTGATGAAATATCTAAAGGGAAAGTTAACACAATAATCTGCTTTGAAAAAATAACGCTTTATTTTAACACCGCAAAGGAAGGAGCTAAACGGTAAATTATTTTTTCCATTAATTTACCTTAAGATGACTAGTAAAAACCCCATAATCAAGTATTATTATTGATTAGTTACCAAGGGAAAAACAAGGTGTTAGTCACGCAATGCGTAGCCTATCGATATTTCTAATTACACTTATATTATCACTCTCAACGCCTAAAGTTTTAGCAGCGTCAAATTTTGGCTACTTTGGCTTTGAGCCCGACATAATCACAAATTACATTGCGACATCGAATAAAAAGCTCGGATACGTGCGCGTGACCGTTGAGCTAATGATCAAAGATATGGGTAACTTAGAAGTGGTTGAACACCACTCTCCATTACTCCGTGATGCGATAGTTGAAATTATAAGTAAAGAACAAGAAGAGCGTGTAAAGTCGTTAACTGGTCGAGAAGAAATCCGTAAAAAATGCAGTGACCGCATTAAGGAATTATTAAAAGAAGAGACTGGTCAAGAAGTTGTTCACGATGTGTTGTTTACCAAATATTTATATTATTAAGTACAAACAAACTGAGGAAAAGCAAAGTTAATTAACTTTGCTTTTTTTATGCCTTCTAGCAATGAACACACCAAGCATCGCACCAGCAATAAGCCCACCTAAGTGTGCCCAGTTTGCCATATTAATAAACAAGAGATCTGCAAAACCCAGTACTAACCACACCAACATAAAGCCAACAATTGATGGGCTTATAGCTAACTGAGTATTGCCTGAAGTATGGCCATACAACCAGCAAAACCCAAGTAGACCATACACCACGCCTGATAAGCCACCAAAATTTGCATCAACAAACGTAAACTGCAGCCAATTACTTGCAAGCGCAGTAACCATAAATACAAGTACTAAAAACCGCTTACCTAATTGCTCAGTGATTTTATCTCCTAAATACATCCACCACATCAAGTTAAAGACCAAATGCATTGCTGAAAAATGCATAATAGTCGGCGTAAGCCAAGTGTGCGGTGCTGTAGGAGAAAACTGAAGATATGGAAAAAGCCATTCGAAGCCACCTAAAACAAACGCCCCATATACCACAATTGATAACAGTGACACGCTTTGAATAAGTAATGAAAGCTTCAAAAAACGCGGTACCAAGTTAAGCGGGTTGCCACCGTAACTTAACCCACTGTTGGTTGAGCCAACCTGCCAAGATGCATCAAGATACTTGGCTTGGTGAGGGTTTGCTTGAAATTCGGTAAGTTCTTTTTCAGCGCTCTCAAACTGCTCTTCTGTTACAAGCAAAGAAACGCTTTCACGGCTAATTGGCTTTAATACACAGCGAATATTAATGCTGTTTAAGTAATCACAAAAGCCTTGTGCAGCTCTTACATTATTTAGCGTAGTAAGTTGCTTCACAATGATTATGCACCTGATTCAACGTTATCCGCTTGTTCAGTGCCCCATGCTGCAAAACCACCATCCATACTGTAGACGTCTTCAAATCCTTGCTCTACCAAATAGCTTGCCGCTGTTTGAGAGCTTATGCCATGATAGCAAACAACTACAATAGGTTGTTCGTAATCTTTTTCATTTAAAAATTGTCCCAAGTTTTCATTAGATAAACGCTCTGACCCAGGAATACGCGCAGATTGGAAACTATTTGGATCACGAATATCGGCAATAACAACATCGTCATTAGATAATAATGCCGCTGTTTGCGACACAGAAATATGTTTATATGACATATATACCTCAATAAAAAAGGGAGCGAATGCTCCCTTTATAATATCATCAAGCGATGGCTTAATCCCAATTTAAAATAACTTTGCCTGACAGGCCTGAAATCATCGTATCAAAGCCTTGTTGGAAGTCATCAATGTGGAATTCGTGAGTAATAATTGGCGATAAATCTAAGCCAGATTGAATCAAACTTGCCATTTTGTACCAAGTTTCAAACATTTCACGACCATAAATACCTTTAATGATTAACCCTTTAAAAATAACCTGATTCCAGTCAACCGCCATATCTGATGGCGGAATACCTAGCATGGCAATTTTACCGCCATGATTCATGTTATTTAACATGCTATTAAACGCGCTCGGCACACCTGACATTTCAAGGCCTATATCAAAGCCTTCTGTCATGCCAAGTTCATTCATCACATCTTCTAATTTCTCGTTCGCCACGTTTACGGCACGTGTTGCACCCATTTTACGAGCTAGGTCTAAACGGTATTCATTCACATCAGTAATTACCACATGGCGTGCACCCACGTGTTTAGCAACCGCTGCAGCCATAATACCAATAGGGCCTGCGCCAGTAATCAGTACATCTTCACCCACTAAGTCAAACGACAGCGCTGTGTGCACTGCATTACCAAATGGGTCAAAGATTGATGCTAATTCATCCGGGATATTATCTGGGATTTTAAACGCATTGTAGGCTGGAATAACTAAGTATTCGGCAAATGCACCTTCGCGGTTTACACCTACACCCGTCGTGTTACGACATAAGTGAACTCGGCCTGCACGACAGTTACGACAGTGACCACAGGTAATATGGCCTTCACCCGATACGCGATCACCAACTTTAAAACCACGTACTTCTTGGCCCATATCCACTACTTCGCCAACGTATTCGTGACCAACAACCATAGGTACTGGAATAGTATTTTGTGACCACTCATCCCACTTGTAAATGTGTACATCGGTACCACAAATTGCTGTTTTACGGATTTTAATTAATAAGTCATTGTGGCCAACTTCCGGTTTAGCCGTTTCTGTCATCCAGATCCCTGGTTCAGCTTTAAGTTTTGATAATGCTTTCATTTTTTTACTCACAAAAAAGGCCTGTTATCAAACAGGCCAATATCAAATTAAATGATACCTAATTCTTTACCAATACGGGTAAATGCCGCAATTGCTTTATCTAATTGCTCACGGGTATGTGCAGCAGAGATCTGTGTACGAATACGCGCTTGTCCTTTTGGTACTACAGGGAATGAGAAACCTGTTACGTAAATACCTTCAGCAAGTAATTTATCAGCCATCTCTGCAGCTAATTTAGCATCGCCTAACATAACTGGAATAATTGCGTGATCTTTACCTGCACAAGTAAAGCCAGCCGCTTCCATTTGCTCACGGAAGTAAGCCGCATTTTGCCAAAGTGTATCACGCAGCTCTTTACCATCAGCTAGCATATCAAGTACTTTGATTGACGCTGTAACGATTGAAGGCGCGAGAGAATTTGAGAATAAGTAAGGACGAGAACGCTGACGTAACCATTCTACAATTTCAGCTTTACCTGAAGTATAACCACCTGAAGCGCCACCTAGTGCTTTGCCTAATGTACCCGTGATGATATCTACGCGGTCCATTACATTGCAGTATTCAGGCGTACCACGACCGTTTTCGCCAACAAAACCCACAGCGTGAGAATCATCAACCATAACCAGTGCATCGTATTTGTCAGCAAGGTCACACAATGCTTCTAAGTTACAAATAACGCCGTCCATTGAGAACACGCCATCTGTAGCAATAAGTTTAGTTTTAACACCCGCTTCATCAGCAGCGATTAATTGCTGCTCTAAATCAGCCATGTCGTTATTGGCATAACGGAAGCGTTTTGCTTTACATAAACGCACACCATCAATAATTGAAGCATGGTTTAACGAGTCTGAAATAATGGCATCTTCAGGACCTAAAATCGTTTCAAACAGACCTGCGTTAGCATCAAAACAAGATGAGTAAAGAATGGTATCTTCTGTTTGTAAAAAGTTACTGATCTTGGTTTCTAATGTTTTATGAATATCTTGCGTACCACAGATAAAACGAACTGACGCAACGCCAAAGCCATGATCATCCAAACCGGCCTTTGCTGCATTAATTAACTCTGGGTGATTTGCTAAACCTAAGTAGTTATTTGCACAAAAGTTAATTACTGAGTCGCCTGATGCAACTTGAATTTCAGCTTGCTGTTGTGACGTGATCACTCGCTCGCTTTTATATAATCCATCTTCTTTTACTTGGTCAATCTGTTGCTTAAGCTGATCAAAAAATGCAGATGCTCTCATCCAAAGTCTCCAATGCCTAATAGAACGGGTTGCAGAATGTGTTTGCGCACGACCTGTGCAAAAAACATACATTAAGCTTTAAAATTGTAGCTTATATTAAGGAAGGTAATTGTAAAAGGTTAGGTAGATAAATGCACTTAATACTAGTAAATGCGGTTAGAAAAGTCGATTTAACTTATTTGCATTTAAAATCCAGTACAAAAAACTGCATTTTAAATATTGCATCGATTAATCTCAGTTGTTTTCACTAAACTTTTCACGCGCACAATCGAGTGAGTCCCATACTTCATCAGCAAGTAAAAGTTCTTGCTCACTTAAGCTTTGGCCTGATTTAACTAAAATTTTCTTTTTAAAGCCTGCAGCCTTAGCCGCTAACATATCCGATCCTTTATCGCCAAACATAATGCACTCAGATGCATCAAGCGCAAGCTCTTCAACTCCTCGCAACAACATACCGGGTTTTGGCTTACGACAATCACAATCTTGCTGGTAGCCTGCAACACCTTTTGTTGGGTGATGCGGGCAAAAGTAGACTTTACTTACTTCTATATCGTGTGCGCTAAATTGCGCAACCATCCATTTTGTCAGTAAATGAAAGTCTTGCTCTGAGTAGTAGCCACGACCAATACCCGATTGGTTGGTTACAATCACAATCTTGTAGCCGGCAGCTTGAAATAACTGACACGCTTCAAATACGCCATCAATAAACTCAAAATCTTCGATTTTATATACATAAGCGTGGTCTACGTTAACAACACCATCTCGATCAAGGAAAACTGCTTTATTAGCCATTACAATGCCTTTTCTTTTACTACACGGTCAAACATCTGCTTTACACTCTCTACACTAATTTGCTGCATGAGCTCTTTACCTTTAACACGTGTGCCCCAGGGCAATTGAGCCGCAGTCTTTCCTGTTTGCTGTTTTAAGTTGTGATGATATACCTCAACCACATAATCTTGGTATAAATAAGGGCCGGTACGTGCCGGATTTGAGTGTGCATACAGTCCAATCACAGGAGTCGCCATTGTGACCGCCATATGCGCAGGCCCCGTATCAGGCGCTATAACCAGCGACGCTTTTTCTAATACGCATAACAGTTGCTTTAGATTTGTTTTACCTACAAGGTTAAGTGCTTTCGATGACATCGCATTTTCAATTTTCTTTGCAAGGGTAATTTCAAGCTCTGTAGGGCCACCGGTTATCACAATACTAAAACCTTGTTCTTGAGCATAATCCGCTATTTCAGCATAACGCTCAGGTAACCAATTACGCTCGGCTTTACTTGCAGCAGGTGAAAGCACCAGTATTTTTTCGCCAAGTGGCGATAATATTTGTTCAGCAAAGTCTCGATCTTCTTGGTTTACTGGCATCTGCCACGATGGCTCATAATGTGGCACACCAATGGCTTTTGCGAAACCACGAAAACCCTCGAGTACATGCGCTTCTTTTTCAGCCTCAATACGATGATTAGTAAATAAGAAGTGCCCTTCTTTTGCACGATGCCAATCAAAGCCGACTTTTACTTTTGCAGGAATCACTCGCGCCGCTAAATTGGCACGCAGTGCAACCTGCATATGAAGCAGTACATCAAACTTACGGCCTTTAAAATGCTGTTTAAGAGTCTGATAAGCCGCTTTACCTTGCTTTTTGTCAAAAACAACGAGTTCTACACCTGGTAAATCTGCCAGTAACATCGCCTCGATTTTGCCTACCACCCAAGTGATTTTAGCGTTTGGGTAGTGCCTTTGAATCGCCTGAACGGCCGAAACGGCATGACACACATCGCCAATTGCCGAAAGACGCAAAATACAAATATCGTTGAATGGGCCCTGTAAACTCACAATTTACCTAAAAACATATAAATAGATGCGTGCAGTTTAACGTAAATTAAAACTTGGTATAATCCCTTTTTGCACGCAATCACTTTTAAACACATTAGCTATGCTTTCAATTCAACGTTTGGGTTCAACCTCAATTATTACGCCAAAATCATTTAACGGTGAGTTTGATACGTCCCTATTTGATGTGAACTTTCTTGCCACAAACGATTTAATTCGTGCAGAAAAAAAAGGTCGAGCTTCAACGTATTTTTTTGATTGTGGCGAAAAAACTGGCGTGTTGCGTCATTACTGGCGTGGCGGCTTAATCGGCAAATTATTGAGCGATCAATACCTTTTCTTAGGACTAAACAATACTCGCACTTTTCAAGAGTTTGAATTGCTCGTAGAAATGCAACAAAAAGGCTTGCCTGTGCCCTCTCCGATTGCAGCAAAAGTAACTCGCTCAGGTTTTATTTATCGTGGTGATATTATTACCGAAGCGTTACCAAACGCACAAAGCGTTCTCGATATTCTAAAAACCCGCGCGCTTTCAGAACAAGAGTTCAGCCAAATTGCAGCCACTATCGCAAATTTTCATAATCATGGCGTGGGGCATGCCGACCTTAATATCAACAATATTCTTATCAGTAATAGCCAAGTATATTTAATTGATTTTGACAGAGGCACATTAGGTACGTTTAATGCGAAACGAAATCAAAGCAATATTGACCGACTTGCACGATCATTTACCAAAGAGTCAAATCGCAACAGTCCGTTTTATTGGCAAGAAAGTAATTGGCAGGTGTTTATAAAGGCATATAAGAGCGCACTAAAGCCAATTTAGTGCGCTTAACAATTTGTAGTTATTAGCCATCGCTTTGGATTTTTTTAATCACGTTTGACGTAGAGCACCCATTCACAAATTCGAGTACTTCTACTTTGCCACCACTCGCTAACACAAAATCTGCACCAGCAATTTCTGACACTTTATAATCGCCGCCTTTTACTAATACATCGGGTTTAACACGTTCAATTAGTTTTGCTGGCGTATCATTTTCGGCTTCTAAACCAAATGGGATTACCCAGTCTACAGATGCCAAGGCACTGATAACGGTAGCACGCTCATCCAACGGGTTTACTGGTCGCGTAGCACCTTTCAAACGACTAATTGATTCATCATTATTTAAACCAACCACCAGCTTATCACCGCGGGCTTTAGCTTGTGCTAAATAACGAACATGACCCGCATGTAAAATATCAAAGCAACCATTAGTAAATACGATTGTTTCACCGCGTTGGCGCGCTAACTCAATATGGTGCAGCACCTCTTCTGCTGGCGCTTGATATTGCTCGCCGGTATCGCGAAGATACTGAGTTAATTTAGCACTTAACTCTTCTGGCGACACGGTAGCCGCGCCTAGTTTCGCAACCACAAGACCCGCGGCAATATTTGCTATTTCAACCGCTTGCGAAGCTGGCATGCCTGTACTTAACATTACCGCTAGTGTCGCAATAACGGTGTCACCTGCCCCCGTTACATCTGACACTTCATGAACTTGCGCAGCAAAATCATGTTTTTCGTTAGGCGTAATAAGTGACATGCCCTGTTCAGAGCGAGTAAGCAACATCGCGCCTAAGCCACATTCAGCCACAATGGTGCGGGCACTTTGTGTAATGATTTCTTCATCACCAATCACGCCACCAGCAGCTTTAAACTCGGTAAGGTTTGGTGTGATAAAGTCTGCACCACGATAATCCGCCAATTGCTTTGATTTTGGGTCTACCAATACCGTTTTACCAGCGTTTTTAGCCACGGCGATCATTTCTGAAATTAAGTGCAATGAGCCTTTGTTGTAATCAGAGAACACAACTAAATCAAATTCACTCACAATTGCTTTAAGCTGATTAAGCAGCAATGTGGAATGTGCTTCGCTAAAACGCTCTTCTAAATCCAATCGCACCACTTGCTGATGGCGACTAATAACACGCATTTTTGCAATTGTTGGCGCTTCTTGTTGGCGAATTAGTCTCGAATCAATATTTTCTGATTTAAGTAACGCTTCTAAGCTTTGCCCGTTATCATCATCACCAATAATGCCAAGCAAACTTACTTTGCCATCAAGATGTGCAATGTTTTTCGCAACATTTGCTGCACCACCAGCTTTATCTTCAAGACCACTCACCTTTACAACAGGGACTGGTGCTTCAGGTGAAATACGGCCGGTATCACCATGCCAGTAACGGTCGAGCATAACGTCGCCAACAACTAAAATTTTGCTGCTGGCTAATCGATTAAAATATGATAAATCCATAATCAGTGCTTAGCTCTTTTGTGCAACTAACATATCAATTGCTTCACATAGCCAATGGCCAATAAACATATGCGCTTCTTGAATACGTGCTGTTTCATCATTAGCGATAATGATTGGTAACTTAGCAATATCTTTTACTTTGCCACCATCACGACCCGTTAACGCCACAGTGTAAGCACCAATATTATTGGCTGCTTCTAATGCAAGGTTAATGTTAGGGCTAGTACCCGATGTTGTTAAACCAATCACTAAATCTTCAGGCTTACATAGCGCTAAAACTTGACGTTCAAACACAGTATCAAAATGATAATCGTTTGAGTGAGCGGTAAGAATTGACGTATCGGTTGTCAAGGCAATCGATGCAAGAGGACCACGTTCGTTTTTATAACGCACTACAAATTCAGCCGCTAAATGTTGCGAGTCAGCAGCACTGCCACCATTACCAAACCAAATAACTTTACCACCTTTTGCCAACGTATCTTGGCAAGCATTTAATAGTGACAATGATTGCTGTTGATATTGCTCCATAATGGCGAACACATTACGGTGACGCTCTAAGCTTGCTAAATATGAGTTTGTTATCGCTTCCATAGGCCTTTCGATAATTGCTTTTTTAAAATAATTGGCATCATTTTATACCTAATCAACGCAAAATGGCGAGGTTTGTTCGTGTTTCTTACCAGCTTGATTGTTAAATTTTTAAGAATTGTTCGAATCTCTTAACTTGCCTCTAGGTTGTTTGGTACAATTTCGGCTCATGCGCAGGGAGAATTAAGTGCATTACACAGAGCAAAGTGACAAATTGAACACACACACGCCAGAGTTAACACTCACCAATAAAAGTAAGATCTTGTATATGACACACCTTGCGTTAGGTGACTATGTCTACCAAGGCGCATTTTTAAAAGCGCTTGCTGATGCTTATTCTGGCTTGCAAATTGATGTATGGATTGATGATTGTCGCAGCAACCAAAAATCTTGGCATTCTGGAAGAAATTCAACGTTGCAGCAGTGGCTTACAAAAGAAAGCCATCTCAATACAATTTATCCGATTGCCGATTCTGAAAAGCACCGTAACGCACTTATCCTACAAGCTCAAAAAGAGCAATACGATGCCATTGTTTTTGTCGCTACAACCCGCGCGCCAGCTTATTTGAAAGTAGCTCAAGCAATTAATCCAAATGCCCAAATTGCTGGCACAAAACCAAAAGATTTCTTATCTCGTTTTCTTTATCGTGAGCAACTTAAATCCCTTGATGTTGCCATCGATACTCAGACACTCAATAAATGTCAGCATATTAGTGATTTCTATAATCAGATATTTTCTCGCTTGTTTTCTGTCTCACTTGATGAACAAACCCGGTCTCGAGAAATTATTCTTACAAATGCACAAAATGAGAACTGTAAGCGACAAATTGCTTTGTGGCGCAAACAATTTGGTTTAAATCAGGGGAAAACGGTTTTTATTAATCATATTTCTACTAGTGAAAAACGAGATTGGCAAAATTCTCAACTGTTAGAATTGACTCAACAACTAATAAAGCAAGCGCCGAACACAATGTTTGTTATTAATACGCCACCTCATAAACTAGAGGATATGGTAGCTTGGTGTGAGCAACATAAAGACGTTCCTGCAATTGCTTTTTCAGCAACGGACGACTTTTTTGAACTACCTAGCACAATGCTAGCATGTGATTTAGTGATCTCAGTAGAAACAGCTATTATGCACTTGGCTAGCAGCTTATCCTTGCCACAAATTGCACTTATTAGAAAATCGGCTTCAAGTTGGCGCCCATTAAAGGCAAGTAAGATTTTAACAGGGAAAAAGCGAGTAGATAACATTGCCGCTTCTAAAGTTGTTGAAGCGGCAAATCAGGTCTTATCATTAGGCCTAGTAAGAACTTAAGCCTAAAACACTTTTACCAGAACATGGTTACGGATAAATACCCATAATCCTCGTCATACACATTTTTACCACCGGTTAAGCTAGTTTCAACACGGTAGTCACCCACTTTTCGGCTGTTAGTTAACGATAATGAGTAAGCGCGTTGATACTCTTCACTATCGTTACTTTGTGTACTAGCTTTAAACTGCCATGAACTTAAAACTGATTCAAAATAATCGAAGTTAAGAGTGTGAACATCCGCAGGGACACCATCGCCGAAATTACGATTATCAGCACCAAAATGACCAAATGAGAACCCCTCATTGGTATTGCCATTTCGATATAAGTGATGCACATACCACTGTGTATTCCACTTGTTGTACTCATATCTTAATGATGAATTACGCGTTAACTTTGGTAAGTAAGTACCAAATGATATGGTTTGGTTTCCAAATTTGAAGTTACTTTTATGCAAAGTATCTTCTGCACCATACTCAGCATAAATTTCCATTGGCATACCCCAATCAAAATAAACACTCGAGGTAAATGAAATCATTTGATCGCCAAATTCGTCATCTGTCGATAAATCACCATCCGCATTATCGTTACCTGATGGGTCAAAAAATGCTTTAAAGATATCGCTTAAATCAGTTTTGCGTGGCCCACCACCAAATTGCATAACGCGATTGAAACCGAGTTTCCAACCTTGCAGTGGCTCGATTGAGCCATGCATGCCGACAAGTTCAGGGCTACCATCATGCCATTCACCTTGATATTGAATGCCCTCTTTGACTTCATCTAATCTGGTGTAAAACAAATCAAAGTCCAAATTCCACCAGTTATTCATTGGCACAACCGTGCTCAATGAAACACTCATTGGCATTTGCGCATTATTGGACATGATTTGCGCAGAGTTTTTAAATGGTGAATACCAATGATCCTTATAACCTAAATCAAGCTGAAGGTTTGCAGCTGCCATACTCAAGGTTGAATTATATGCAACTAAATCTTGCTCTTTTACGCGATAGTCAACACCTACCTGTGCAAGCATAAAATCATTTGGTCGCCATATGCCTTCAAAGAAACCTTGTGCATATTCATCGCTGGTTAAACCGCGCTGATTGGCAATTGGCATTTCATCACCTGTGCTCACTGTGGTACGCAGACCATAACGGCTAATTTTATCATCGCCTCGGTAACGCTTTAGCTCAGATACTAAATAACGATATAACTGACTATCTTTACTCTTCACCTGTTTAAGCGCGATATCAACTTCACTTAACGCATAAGGTTTATGCATCGGCGTACCACGTGTTAGCACAAACATACGGTCAAGCTGACTTTCAAGGTGAGCGTCAATGCCTAAAGGCAAATATACAGTGGGTTTTGCAATGCTTTGTGTCGCAACAAAAGCACTGGCAATTAACAATAAATTACTAAGTTTCATAGGCGCAATAGTGATAAAAATATCCAATCATAATAACAAAAGGCCAACACTTATCGCAGCAAAAATTGTATAAATATGTTATAACTCGCGGCGTTATTGATTGAGGGTGTTATGGCGCATTTAATTTACAGCTTAGTTTTATATATTCTTTCGCCTCTGGTGTTTTTACACCTGTGGTTGCGTGGAAAAAAAGCGCCTGACTATCGTAAACGTTGGGCTGAACGATTAGCTTTTTACCACTCGCCAATAAAACGCAATACTGTTGTTATTCACTGTGCATCAGTTGGCGAATTAATGGCAGCAAGCAAATTAATTCACAAACTAAAAGAGCAGTATGACATTACTGTTACATGCAATACACCGACAGGCTCTGCCGAAATCAAAAAGCAATTTGGAGAAAGTGTACAGCATCTATATTTACCGCTTGATTTCTCCGGTGCCATCACTCGCTTTTTAGCAGCATTAAAGCCCAAAGCTATTATTATTTTAGAAACAGAGCTATGGCCAAACTTAATTATTAAAGCGCAGCAACAACATATACCTGTATGTGTTATTAATGCCCGCTTATCTGAAAAATCATTGAAAGGCTACCAGCGTATTTTACCTTTGAGTAAAAATATAATGCGTTCTATTAATTTACTTGCTGTGCATAATCAACAAGATGCAGAACGTTTTTTACAATTGGGCATCGCTGATAACAATACCAAGGTGACTGGTTCGATAAAGTTTGATATTGACGTAAGTGACACCATCGAAGATAAAATCACAGCTCTTAAGCCGCAACTTGCCAATCATGAATTTATTTGGATTGCAGGCTCAACTCACCCAGGTGAATATGAACAAGTAATTAGTGCTCACTTAGCGCTATTAGCCCAAAAGCCAAACGCACTTTTAATTATTGCCCCTCGTCACCCAGAACAATTTAACAAAGTTGCAGACTACTTGAGACAAAACAACATTTCATTTAGTCAACGTAGTAAAGAGGCACATACTGGACAAAGTGTTTTGCTGGCAGATACCATGGGAGAAATGCTAGTACTGTTTGGCGCGTCCCAATGCGCGTTTATTGGTGGCAGTTTAATTGAGCGAGGCGGTCACAACCCTTTGGAAGCCGCCGCATTTAATATTCCAATTATTACAGGCCCTAGTTATACCAACTTTCTCCATGTGTACCCGCAATTAATCAGCAGTAATGCCTGCATTTGTGTTGATTCATCCAATGCGCTTTTTGACAATTTAATAAGTCTGTCTAATGACCCTGAAAAGCGAAAGATGTTGGGTGAAAATGCGTATCAGATTTTAAACGCCAATCGTGGTGCGCTCAAACGAACACTCACGCTTATTGAAAACGAGATTACCCATGACACTGTCACCCACTGAGCAAACAAAGAACTGGGTTAGCCAAGTAATTGTTGGCTACAACTTTTGCCCTTTTGCTAAAAAAGAAGTAGTTAATAACACCATTAACTATGTAGATAGTCAGACTACGACTCATGAAGATGCAGTGATAGAGATGCTATCACTGATACAAGCTATGCGCGAAAATGATGACATAGAAACCTGTTTACAAATTTTCAGCAAAGGCTTTCAAGATTTTGACGCTTTTTTAGATTTAGTTGATCTAGCCAATGCCATGCTGGTTTCAAGTGGTTTTGAAGGATTTATTCAGATCGCTAACTTCCACCCAAACTATGTCTTTGCCGACAGCGATGAAATGGATGCAGCCAATTACACTAACCGCGCTCCCTTTCCCACATTGCATTTGATACGAGAGGCGTCAATGGCTCGCGTACTTGATATTCACCCTGACCCAGAAGGGATCCCAGAAACAAACATCAATCTTGCGAGAGAAAAAGGCATTGAATATTGGCAGCAATTACTCAATCACTGCCAAACAGGAAAGAAGGATTAAGCGACAGCTTGCGCCACTTCGAGTTGTTTATTTGAATATTCTTGTTGAAGTTGTTTCAGCTGTTCAAGTCCCGCGCCATGTGAATACGGTTTGAACAGCAAGATCACTTTCACAATCCCACCAAAAATATCTTGCTTAGTTAACGTACTCTCTTCACTGTGTGCTTTCACATAAGGAGTCCAAAAACTGACAGTCAGTTTAACCATATGCGCAAGCTCAACAATATCGCTTTCATCAATTACAATGACTTCAGCATATTTTAAGCCATTAATCACCGCAACAACTTGCTCGACTAATTGAGTTTGTTGTTCCAGATACTGAGCTTTAAGCTCTTTATCACGGCTTAGGATATCCGTTAAGTTGTTATAAAAGAAGTTAAAACGCCACATTAACTCCACTAGCGAATCAAGGTAGCCCGCCAGTTGCGGCATTACGTCTAAATTTTTATCCATCGGGGTAAAATTGTCTTGTAGATGGGTTTTGTACAAACCAAAAATATGACGCAAAATATCTTCTTTATTTTTGAAGTGATAATACAGGTTGCCCGGGCTAATGCCCATTTCCGAAGCAATATGGTTAGTGGTAATTGCACGTTCACCGTACTGGTTAAATAATGCAATGCTGGTTTGAATAATCTTATCCTTAGTACTCATATCTATCCTAATTTCGCCTGTATATTATCGCCGCAGTATAAACAATCTTGTCATGAATACCAATTGACAAAATAGTCTAACCTGTTAATTGGTATTCCAATTAAAGCTTGATAAAATGCCTGAATCATCACTCAGTTACAGTTATCATGAAAGTAAAAGCAATTTATCCTGGCACCTTTGATCCTATCACCAATGGTCACACTGATTTAGTTAAGCGCGCAGCTAAACTCTTCGATGAAGTTATTTTAGCTATCGCTTACAATCCAAATAAAAAACCATTTTTCGAGTTAGAACAACGTGTTGAAATTGCAAAATCTGTATTAGCAGAACACAAAAATGTCACTGTACTGGGATTTTCGGGCTTGCTGGCCGACTTAGCAAAAGAACATAATGCACAAGTACTTGTTCGTGGAGTTCGCGCTGTATCTGACTTTGAATTTGAATTTCAATTAGCCAGCATGAACCGTCGTTTAAACAAAGATCTTGAAACGGTATTTCTAACACCTGCAGAAAACAATTCGTTTATCTCCTCAAGCTTAGTAAAAGATGTAGCAATTCACGGCGGTGATGTCAGTGAATTTGTTGACCCAATTGTTGTAACTGCCCTTAAGGAAAAACTGGCAAAATGAAGTTAACTCACCTTGCTGCTTCATGTAGTTTAGTATTTGCAGCAAACGTATTTGCAGAGCCTTGGATTGGCACCGACGACCCTTTTTTGCGCGCAGCCATTGAGCAACTAGTTAGCGAAGGTGCGATTAATCGCCCTGTAAATAGTTACCCATTAATGTGGCAAGGTATTGCTCAAGACTTATCACAGATTAATAAAAGCGCGTTGTCAGATGATGGCCTTTTTGCGCTGCGCAGAGTACAACATGCCCTTCATGTTGCTAAATCTGGTAGTTACTCCTCTGTAAAAGTGAGTGGTAACAGCGAAGCTAACTCACTTCAGAGTTTTGGCGAGCGAAATAAGCATAAAGCGAATATTCAAGGCACGTCAGTGTTAATGGGTGATCGTGTAACAGCGAAAGTATCAATTGGGTATAACAAAGACGCCACCAGCCAAAAAGAGCTTAATTATGACGGGTCATACTTAGCGGTACTTTATGGTAACTGGAGTGTGAGCCTTGAGCAGGTCAATAGATGGTTTGGCCCAAGTAATGATAATGCATTGCTACTTTCCAACAATGCCGATCCAATGCCAGGTATTCGTTTTAGCCGTTTAAATACCGATTACTACGGTCCAAGTTTTCTTTCATTTATTGGCCCATGGAATTTTTCAGCCTTTGTCGGCCAAGATAAATACCCAAAAAACGATGGTAAAGATAACCTCTTCTGGGCGATGCGTTTTTCATCAACGCCAATTAGTGGCTTAGAGATTGGTATTAACCAAACCGCACAGTTTGACAGCCCTAATGCCGATCACGGTTTTGGCGCCTTATCAGATGTGATTCTCACCAAAAATAAACTCGACAATCTAGGTGTGAATGAATATAACCAACTCACTAGCCTCGATATCAAATATAGTACTCGCCTCTTAAATCAATCAATGGCGTTTTATGGCGAATACGCAGGTACAAATGAGCTGAGTTTTTTACCTGAAGACACCATGTTTAGTATTGGCGCCGAGCATTTTTTTGGTGCTAAAGATTACTTAGTCAAAAGCTATATTGAGTACTCCGATACCGTATCGAATTGCAGCTTTGCCAATGAAGTCAGTCACTGTCAGTATCAACACCAATACTACGAGCAAGGCTATGCCCATTTAGGTGATAATATTGCAGCGAGTATTGGGGCAAATGTCGAAAGTATTACGCTTGCAACAAGCTATCAAACAACAAAAGGTTACGCTGGGTTTATAAAATTACGCCAGCTTGATTTTACAAATGCCAATAGCACTGATAGTCACATATCAAAACGCTTGCAGTTAGAGGTGGGTTATCAACAAGGGTTGTTAAACGGTTTATTAAAACTTAAAGCCACATCTTGGCGAGATAAGCTGGAAACTACTTCAGACACTGAGTTTGCGATAAGTGGAAGCTGGGAGTATCGCTTTTAATTAATCTACATAGATTAGATGGGACTTTAAAGAATGAAAAACAATTATGCTTGTAGCATATTATGAGGTATTTGCTTTTCGTTCTGATGTTCTTTTGCTTTAAACTTTAAGCGGCTCTTTCTGACCAAAATACTATCTCGAATAAAGCGCCCTAAACGCACTAAGCCTAGCCAGTCTCTGCCTACAATTAATGTAATGATCATTGCATAATCAATAATGTTTATACCAAATGAGTAAACACTCCAGAACCACCAAGGATCTTGATTAGCTAATACCTGAATATCCACCCACATCAAATAAAACATCAAACCATTTAATGTGAGTCCTAGGTAAACATAGTATGAAGCGCGATGGTGTTGTATTCTGAAAAGCTTATGAATAAAAAAGATTGTTGTTATTGTAAGGATATCTTGTGTCATCCATTGCAGGTAAACGCGAGTTGTGGTGTCGAACTCAAAGATATGATCGCTGATAAAATAGGACATGAATACAACTAGCGCTGAGATAATTACTGAATAACTATCTTTAAAACCTAAAACCTTACCAAACACATTAAACAAAAAGCCAATTAAAAAGCCCCATGTCATAAATGCGCCAAAAAATGGAGCAAGGTTCATATCAAAAAACATTCATGTCCTTTAACGGATTAGTCTTCCTCGCGTTTAGTGATTACATTACCACCACCGCGACGTAGTTCAGGAGTCATACCTAATGCCTCCGCCGATAAAGTTACCTTATCACTTTGTAGGGTGTTTTGTGAAGACTCTGATTTAACAGTATTTGTTTGAGTGTTTTGCATTTGCGCATATTGCATAGCATTTAAGCTGTTTGTACCGTTAATTTGCATTTTTCTATTCCTTATAAAACTAATTTTTAAAGATGACCCTAAGTGTCCTTATTATTTTTGTTTGTACTCCTCACCTACTTAGGGGCCTTAAATTGTCATTTTTCTGACAACTTAACATCAGGTGCACGAATAAAAGCAATTAGCGATCCAGAAATGCGAATGAAACTCAATATACGAACAAAGGATTAATTTTAATTAACTGATTTATATGACCATTTAACAAAAATGCATATTAACTTAGCCATTAATTTTATTTATTTCACTCTCGCCAACATGTACCTAATTATAGTACAAAACTTAAATTACAATAAAAAAGCACAGCAGAAAACTGCTGTGCTTTTTATGGCGTTAAACAATAAAGTTTGAAAACGTATTAGGCGACGTTACGGCACTCGATGCGCAGTTCATTCGGCCTAGCGATGCGGTAATCCATTGCCACCTCATCGCAATTATCTTTGCGTAAACAAAGTTCGCAGTCTTTCATCACCTTTTCGGGTAACTGAGATTTATGACTATCGGCAAAGCCTAACTTAGTGAAGAAGCCTGGTACACGTGTTAATACAATAATGCGTCCTAAGGCAAGCTTAGCGCCTTTTTCAATGAGGTGATTTACCAGCGCTCGTCCCTGTCCTTTAACACTTGACTCAGGATTTACCCCAAGCGAGCGAATTTCTGCAAGACCGGTATCGTAAATATACAGTGATGCACACCCTGTCACTTTGCCATTCACTTCGGTTACTGCAAATTCATTAATACTGTGGATCATATCGCTTTTTGCGCGCGGTAGGTTTTCACCTTCGCGCGCCCAATACTGAATTAACTCAGCGATTGCTTCCACATCATTCAGCGTGGCATCCCTTACCGTAAATTCAGCGTTTTTTTTTGCGTTGCTAATGGCTAATTGAACCTGTGTAGGCGATGTACCCCCCAATGCTAAACGGGCATCTAAACATGCTTGCAGTTCAAGCACAGGGTACACATCCTCATCAATCACATCACACACAGCTTTAAACTGTGCGATTGATAAATCTTCAAGGTTTTTCCCCTCAGAGATTGCCACTTGTACGAGCTCTCCCACAATGTGATGTCCTTCACGGAAAGGAATGCCTTTGGCAACCAGATAATCCGCTAGTTCAGTAGCATTCGCATGACCGCCTTGTGCTGCCGCTTTGGTTTTCTCTGCGTTAACTTTCACACCTTTAATGCAGGCTTCAGCCATATGAATACAGGCAAGCCACGTTGGCATTGCATCAAATAGGCCTTCTTTGTCTTCTTGCATATCTTTGTTATAGGCAAGTGGTAATGCTTTTAACGTCATCATCATGGCGCTAAACGCGCCAAAAACACGGCCCGTTTTACCACGAATGAGCTCTAACGCATCAGGGTTTTTCTTTTGTGGCATCAAGCTTGAGCCCGATGTCACGCTATCAGCCAGTTCAATAAATCCGGCTTCGCCAGAGTTATAGAAAATCATATCTTCTGCAAGGCGTGATAAATGCATCATTGAAATAGATGCACAACTTAACAGTTCAACCACAAAATCACGATCAGATACTGCATCAAGGCTATTGCGACTTGCTCTATCAAAGCCTAAATTGACCGCGAGCTGTTCACGATCAATGGCATACGCGGTACCTGCTAGTGCGCCTGAACCAAGTGGGCATACATTAATGCGGCTTAGCGCGCTTTCTAAACGTGCTTCATCACGTTCTAGCATTTCAAAATATGCCATACACCAATGACTAAATAGTACAGGCTGTGCGCGTTGCAAATGGGTATAACCTGGTAACACAGTACCAAACTCTTTTTCTGCCAGTGTCACCAGTGCATCTTTTAAAGAGGCGATAGCTGCTAGCAACTGTTTGACCGTTTTTCGACTCCACAAACGAAAATCTGTAGCGACTTGGTCATTTCGACTGCGCCCTGTGTGCAGTTTTTTACCAAGATCCCCAACCTTTTCAATTAGTTTTGCTTCCACATACGAGTGAATATCCTCATCCCCAGCCGTAGCAATTGCATTCGGGTTTTGCTGAACTTCAAGTAAAAGTTCATTTAACCCCGTCACTAATTGTTGATGTTCTTGTGCTGTTAGCACATCAACTTGCTGTAATGCACCAGCCCAAGCAATTGAACCAATAATGTCTTCTTCTGCCATTTGATAATCAAATGGCAATGAGTCATTAAATTGTTTAAATGCGTGATCTGGTCCCGAAGAAAAACGTCCGCCCCACAGTGCCATAGCTCAATCCTCTAAAAAATACGCGGCAAGATTACTTGTTATTCATTGCAGAAATTCTACTGCTTAATGAAAATAGACGAATAAACCCTTCAGCATGTGATTGATCGTAAACATCATCTTCACCGAAAGTTGCAAAGTCTTCGCTGTACAAAGAGTTTTCCGATTGCTTTTGTACTGCCGTCACTTGACCTTTATAGAGCTTCAATACCACTTCACCCGTTGCCAGTGTCGAAAATGCTTCTGCCGCAGCTAAGATTGAATCTTTCAGTGGCGTAAACCAACGACCATCATAAACAAGGTGCGAAAATTCATTCGCTAGAGTGTCTTTCCACTTACGGCTGGTTTTATCAAGCACGAGCTCATCAATCGCTTGCAGTGCCGCCATAATTACTGTGCCACCTGGAGTTTCATAACAACCACGTGACTTCATACCAACTAGGCGATTTTCAACAATATCAACACGACCAATACCATGGGGTGCTGCAATTTCATTTAGCGTAGTAAGCACTTGAAACGGCGACATTTGCTCGCCATTTACCGCAACCACTTCACCATTTTTAATGCTCAATTGTACAAGCAGAGATTCATTTGGCGCTTGCTCTGGTGAATTAGTCCATGTCCATACTTGGTCACTTGGTTGACACCATGGATCTTCAAGCTCGCCACCTTCGTGTGAAATATGCCATGCGTTAGCATCGCGGCTATAAATTTTAGTAGCAGATGCCGAGCACGGAATATTTCGCTCAGCAAGGTAATCAAGCAGTGATTCACGACTTGATAAATCCCACTCACGCCAAGGTGCAATTACTTTTAAATCAGGTGCAAGAGCTGCGAAACAACTTTCAAAACGCACTTGGTCATTGCCTTTACCGGTACAACCGTGAGAAAGTGCATCAGCACCTACTTTACGTGCCACTTCAACTTGTGCTTTAGCAATAATAGGACGTGCCATTGACGTACCGAGTAGATAAGTCCCCTCATAGATTGCACCCGTTTTAAGCGTTGGGTAAATATAATCGGCAACTAGCTCGTCTTTTAAATCAACGATATGGCATTCAGACGCACCTGATGCTATCGCTTTTGCTTCTACGCCTTCTAACTCTTCAGCGCCTTGACCAACATCGGCAACAAATGCCACTACTTCACAGTTATAATTTTCTTTTAACCATGGCACGATAGCCGAGGTATCAAGACCACCTGAGTATGCTAGTACAACTTTTTTAATAGAACTCATGTTACCGATTCCTTACACAAAATTTGGATTTAATAAACTTACAAGCAATGCATTTTGCGCATGCATACGGTTTTCAGCTTGTTGTATTATGAATGATTTTTCACCGTCCATTACCTCTGAGGTAATTTCAAATTCACGGTGTGCAGGCTGACAATGCAGTACGCTTGAGGCGCCTGTCATATCAACCAGTTTTTGATTAATTTGATACGGCATGTACTTTTCTTTTACCAATTCTAATGGTGTGTTATCACCCATTGACACCCAAGTATCTGCGTAGAGTGCGTTTGAGCCAACGGCCGCTTCAATGCGGTCACTCACCAATACTGACGCACCATTTTGTGCTGCGATTGCTTCAGCCTGCTTTAAAATTTGCGCATCAGGAGAGGCACCTTTCGGGCAGACTGCAACAAAGTCGGTACCGAGACTTGCAGCTAATAACATTAGAGAATGCGTAACATTATTACCTTCACCTAAATAGGCCAGTTTTAATTGACTTACATCGCCGTAGATTTCTGTTAGTGTCAGAAAATCGGCAAGTGCTTGGCATGGGTGATATAAGTCACACAAGCTATTCACTACAGGCACAGATGAAAACTCACCGAGAGTTTCCAGCGTACTGTGCGACATAACCCGTGCAACAATGCCATCCGCCCAAGTAGAAATATTCAGGGCAAAATCTTTTACTGATTCACGCTGCCCCATGGCACCATTTTGCTGATCAAGGTAAACCGCGTGCCCGCCGAGCTTGTTAATACCGATATCGAATGACAAACGCGTACGTAAACTTGGTTTTTCAAATAACGTTACTACAGATTTACCTTTTAGCGATTCAGTGAAATCCGTTGGGTTGTTTTTAATCTGTAATGCTAAATTAAGTAATTTTAAGTTGGCTTCTTTGTTTAGTTCTAAGCCTGTAATAAATTGTTGAGTCATTATTTTTCCTATGGCGTAATCTTGGTTCCAACATGCTCACCATTGAGCAATGCGATTAAGTTTTCTGGCTTTTGCCAGCTCGAGATATAAACGCCACGTCGTAAATGTTGAGCAGCTTGCAAGCTGGTATTTACTTTTACCTGCATGCCACCTTTAATGACTCCTTCTTCAATCAGTTTAGAAATTTCATCACTTGATAACTGATGTAATGGATTGAGCTTGTTATCTAACACCGCTTCCACATCTGTCATAAAAATAAGTTCTGCGTCAAGTAACTGCGCGATACTTGCCGCCGCTTCATCGGCATTTACGTTGTACCAATTGCCTTCAAGGTCAAAACCAATTGAACTCACAATTGGAAAACACCCTGCATCAAGTAGTGACTTAAGAATGCTGGCATCGTTTTCAATGCAGGTGCCAACTTGTCCAAGGGCTTTTAGCTTTTGTTCGCTAACAAGACCTGCTTCAAAAAGACTTAAACCAACAGGTTTAAAACCATTGCTAATTGCAGCGCCCATTAATTGTTTATTTGCGCAGCCTGCTAACGCACCCACAATATAAGGCATTTGTTCACGCGGGCTAATACGCAGACCGAGATGTTTTGAAGTGACAAACCCTGCATCACTTAACCAACTATCAACAAGCGACCCACCGCCATGCACTAAAATAAACTTGTCTTCTGGCTTTTGATGCAAGACATCAATAAGTGCTTTTGCAGCTTCAATATTATTTAATACGGCACCACCTAGCTTAATTACCCAATTAGCCATGTTTCACTCCTTGAAAACCGGTATGTGCCGGCAAACCTAAAGTTAAATTAATACATTGGAGCGCTTGGCCAGAGGCGCCTTTTAATAAATTATCAATTGCAGAAATCACAATGAGTTGGTCGCCTTGTAACTGCCAACCGATATCAACAAAAGGTGAATTTTCAACACCTTTAATTGACGGAATTGCATCGCCAAGTAAACGAATTAATGGTTCATCAGCAAGTACTTGATATGATGCTGCGATTTGCTTGGCAGTAGTGCCTGGTTTTACTTTGACGTAAATGGTTTCAAGAATACCGCGCTTAAAATTGCCTAAGTGCGGTGTAAACAACACCTTGTGGCCAAGGTATTTTTCAATTTCTGGGCCATGTCTGTGGTTAAATAAACCGTAAGGTTTTAAGCTTACTTCGCAAAAATGGGTTGCGACATTGGCTTTACGGCCAGCCCCCGTAACCCCAGAAACAGCATTAATAATGACAGTATCGTCAGTAAGCAACCCTGCTTGCTTTAATGGTTTTAAAGCATTGAGTGCAGCCGTTGGATAACAACCAGGAACAGCCACTAACTGAGCGTTTTTGATTTGCTCTTTTTGCCACTCAACAAGACCATAAACAGCTTGCTCAAGTAATTCAGGGCTGGTGTGTTTAAAGCCATAATAATTCTCATAGTCTTCATTTGATGACAGACGAAAACCACCCGATAAATCAAACACTTTTTTGCCCATAGCTAAAAACTTAGGCGCAAGCTCCACGCTCACCGAATGTTCAGTGCATAAGCAAACTGCATCGGCATTTTGACTAATAACATTGAGTGCATCTTGCGTCAGCGGTGAAAGAATTCCGTCCACTAAACCATTTAATTCTGGGTAAAGGCTGGCAAGTGCCTTATCTTTATCAAGGCTATTTTCAGAGACATACATACCCACTAAATTAAGCGAATCATGCAGAGATATTAATTTGGCAAGTTCAGCACCTGAGTAACCACTTGCACCAACGATAACGATATTCATATTTATTCCTAAAAGCTAAAAAAGGGTTATTAAAACAAGTTTTAAAAAGGTGCTATCGTCGTAACATTGATTTATACATGCTGTTAGTCTCGGTACTAAATATTTCAAAATAATGAATTGAATCGCAGAATAAACCAATGTAAATTTATATTCAACTTTTTTGCATAATTATTTATAACTTTTTTTGAGTCTACAATGCCACAATTAAAATTTCTTGAAATGTATGGTGCCTTAATTGCCGCACCATCAATCAGTGCAACAGTGCCATCACTTGATATGAGTAACCGCGAAGTCATCAATTTATTAGCAAATTGGTGTCAGTCAATTGGCTTTAATGTTGAAATTACAGAACTTGAGACAAGTCCCGGAAAGTACAATTTAGCGGCAAAACTAGGGACCGGTGATGGTGGTTTAATGCTTGCAGGTCACACTGATACAGTGCCATTTGATGACAGCCGCTGGCAATTCGACCCGTTTAAACTTAGTGAGCAGGACAACAAACTATTTGGACTTGGCAGCATTGACATGAAAGGCTTTTTTGCATTTGTTATTAATGCATTGCAAGAAATCGATGCTGACGTTGGATTAGAAAACATTAAGCAACCAATAACTATATTAGCAACCGCCGACGAAGAAACGACTATGGCAGGAGCGATTGAAATCGCCAAACAAAACTCATTAAAACCTGCGCGATGTGTTATTGGCGAACCCACTGATATGGTACCTGTCTATACCCACAAAGGGCATATGTCGACAGCGATTCGTATTACGGGGAAAGCTGGCCATAGTTCAGATCCTGAGGCGGGCTTGAATGCCATAGAAGTGATGAATCTTGTTATTTCACAGCTATTAAAATTAAAAGAAGAAATAAAGAATAAATATTCATTTCCAGATTTTAAGATTCCTTACCCAACTTTAAACCTTGGACATATTCATGGTGGCGACAATGCTAACCGTATTTGTGGTTGTTGCGAACTACACATTGATATGCGCCCAATCCCAGGCATTAGCATAGCTGAATTACAAGCGATGTTGTTACAAGCAGTAGCGCCTATCAATAACAAATACCCAAATGCAGTTGCCGTAATTGATTTGCATGATCCTATCCCTGCATTCTCAGGCAGCACGGATAGTAGTTTAGTAAAATTAGCAGAACAACTTTCTGGTGAAAAAGCTCAGGCCGTTAATTATTGCACCGAAGCCCCTTTTTTACAGCAACTGGGATGTGAAACGATTGTAATGGGACCTGGTTCGATTCAACATGCGCATCAGCCCGATGAATATTTAGCTATGGAAAAAATAAAACCAAGCCAAGAGATTATTAAGCAACTGATTTTTAAATCGTGTTTTATCTAACTGTTTGGTTAACTCAGCTGCTCATGAAGTTTTAAAAAGGCATTAAAAATAAGCTCATCAATATCACAAAATGGTGAGCTATCAATCACCCCAGTAATAAACTCGACCTGCAGCTCATTTCCCTTGGTATAACTGAGTTGATTTAACTGTTTTACTAAACTATCAATTTTCACTTGAGTGTTTGCTTTATTTGCATTACTTACAAGCGCAACAAAGCCATTTTCATCATAATGCGCAATTAAATCTGTCGCTCTGAAATTAGTTTTAAATACTTTGGCTGCAGAGCGTAAAAAGTCATTATATTTTTCTGTATCATGCTGAATGCTCAGCAACCCTTTCATAAAAAGGTAAACCACAGACACTTTCAGATTCAGTTTTTGACAGACCTTTAAACTCACTGGTGCCAACAATTTAAAGCCAGCTTTATTTGACAAACCCGTCACCTCATCCATGGTGTAATTTATTTTGTGAACAAGCTCAAGCTCAACCAATACAGCAAGCTCTCGCAATAATGCGATATCATCAGTGCTGAAATCGCGAGGTTTAGTGTCGATAATACATAAAGTACCTAACCGTTCACCATTTTCATGCGCGAGTGGAATACCAGCGTAAAAACGAATAAACGGTTCACCCGTCACTAAAGGATTGTCAGCAAAGCGGCTGTCATCTAGCGTGTTATTTACGACAAATGCCTTGTCACTTAAAATCGCATGGCCGCAAAAAGAGATATCTCTTGCCGTTTCACTTACCTCTAAGCCGATACATGATTTGAACCATTGCCGCTCGCTATCGACTAATGATACTAACGCGATGGGTACATCAAACATATTAGCTGCAATTTGGGTAATTCTGTCTAAACGTTCTTCTGCTGGAGTATCAAGCACGTTCAAACTTTGTAATGTTTTAATTCTTATATTTTCATTGGCCGAAGAATCGGGTGGCAGCATCGAAATAATCCTCTTTTTAATACTCCTAGTATAGTCAGTGTAAGCAAAAGGCAAAGATCCAAAGTTTCATCATTTACTTTAAGTACGATCGTGCTATTATCACAAAAAATAGAACGAGCGTGCTTTTATGGGTAAAGGTCAAGAAACGAAGCAACAAATCCTTGCAACCGCATTAAATATTGCTACGCAATCAAGCTTAGATAATCTCACTATAGGTGGCCTTGCGGTTGCCACAGGAATGTCTAAATCAGGTTTGTTTGCACACTTTAAATCAAAAGAAGCTTTGCAGTTAAATGTACTTACATTTGCCAATGAGTTATTTCAAAGCATTGTCGTTAAGCCAATCAATCGTGAATTAGATCCATTAGGCCAGTTACTTTCACTGTGTGATAACTGGTTAGACTGGTACGAAAATCAAGCCAAGACCTGTATTTTTATTTCTGCCGCGGTTGAATTTGACGATCAACCGGGCGCTGTTCATGACCAGGTAAAACAGGATCTCGCTAATTGGTTAAGTTATTTAAACCACAAAGTTAGCCTGGTAATAAAAAGCGGCCAGTTCAAACAAGATGTTAACGCTGAACAATTTGTATTTGAGTTATATGCTCTTTATTTAGGTAGTCAGAGCATGTCATGGCTTGGCGTAGAGGATAACCAGCATAGCCGTTTTAAATATGCTTTGAATCAATTAATCGCGCGTCATAGCGCATAGGAAATTTATGAGCAGTAAAATTTACTTTTCATCATCAGCTAAGCGCAAACCACTTAGTTACTACCTTATAAAAGCGGCTTCAACTAGCGCGCTAAAAGTTGCGCCAAAGTTTGCATTTAAACAGACCAGAAAGTTATTGTTAACCCCCGCCAAAAACCGCAAAAGAAATGCATTATCACCACAATTTAGTTCGCAAAAACTTGCAACACCTGATGGCGAATTGCACCTTTTATCAATTGGAAGCGGACCCGAAGTGATTTTTACACACGGCTGGTCTGGTAGCAGCCAACAGTTTTTACCCTTAATGGAAAAAGTAGCAACAAGTGGCTATCGTGCAATTGCATTTGATCATTATGCACATGGCGATAGCGACGGTAAGTTTGCAAACTTACCCTTGTTTATAAAAGGGTTAAAATCGGTTATCGCAAGTTTTGACAAACCGAAAGCACTGATCAGCCATTCAATGGGCACAATTGCAGCACTGAACGTTAGCAAGGATATTCCTCACTTTTTAATCGCCCCTACATTTGGTTTTTATGATTCTTTTGAAGCGCGTATTTTAAATACAGGTATTCATAAAAGCCTGTTTAGTGGCGTGCTTAAAAGCGTTGAAAGTGAGCACAAGATGCGTTTTGGAGAGATTTTACCTGAACAACATATCACAGGGCACACACACCCTATTCATATTATTCACGACCAAAAAGATCGATTTGCACAATTTGATTTAACTCGTGAACAGGCTCTAAAACATTCACATATCAAGCTTAAAGCGGTCAACAACTTAGGCCATGGACGCATTATAAACTCCGACGAGACATGGCAATTCATCAAAGAGAGTTTACTCGCAAAGCGCGATTAACGTGCCTTCAATAGAGCGCACATAAGCAAGGTTTTTACCTTCCATTTCATTCGGTGCAGAAAGAGGTTCTGCACCTGCCTCAACTGCTTTGGTAAACGCAAGATTAATATCTTCTACATGCAACACTAACTCAAATCCCAGCGCTGGTTGCTTGGGTTGCGCACGAATATAGCTTTGTTTGAAATGAGATTGTGCCAATGGGTGAGATGCAAAAGCGATTCTAGCGCCTTGAAAGTCTAATTCGCCGTACTGACCATCTTCGTCGAGCTGCGCAGTGTTGATAGCAAATGCTTGAAAATAGAAATCGAGTGTCTCTTCAACATTATCGACATAGATGACTGTTTTTAAGTAGTCCATGTATAAAAGGTGATGATTAATTATTCTTATTGTCTAATTATTAGCACACAACTGCCGTAAATTGCAGCTATTTCCTTCATCACATACGAAAAAAGCACCTGTTAGGTGCTTTTTTAAACAAATCTAAAATTAAGGCTTTTTGCTATACATTTTAGCAATACGCTTGCGCTGCCTTTGCTGTGAAAGCGTCATTTTATTAGTACGACCAGCGTATGGGTTATCGCCTTCTCTAAATTCAATTTTGATTGGCGTGCCCATTACTTTAAGCGCTTTACGATAGTAATTCATCATGTAGCGCTTATAAGAGTCTGGCAGGTCTTTCACTTGGTTACCGTGAATAACGATAATTGGTGGGTTATATCCCCCCGCGTGCGCATATTTAAGCTTAACACGACGACCGCGTACTAAAGGCGGTTGGTGATCAGCTTGCGCCATATCCATAATACGACGTAGCATCGCTGTACTAATGCGCTTAGTTGCTGACTCATATGCTTCATCAACTGATTCAAATAAGTGGCCTACACCAGTGCCATGAAGCGCAGAGATAAAATGAATACGGGCAAAATCAATAAAGCCTAATCGACGATCAAGCTCTGATTTAATGCGATCTTTTACATCAGTATCCAAACCATCCCATTTGTTAACCGCAATCACCAATGAACGACCTGCGTTAAGCGTATAACCTAATAAGCTTAAGTCTTGGTCACTAATACCTTCGCGTGCATCAATTACCAATAACACAACGTTTGCATCTTCAATGGCTTTCAATGTTTTGATTACCGAGAACTTTTCAACAACGTCCGATACTTTTTTACGTTTTCGTACTCCTGCGGTATCAATCAGTACGTATTCTTTCTCATTACGTGTCATTGGAATATACACTGAGTCACGCGTGGTGCCAGGCATATCATAAACAATTACACGTTCTTCACCTAAAATACGGTTAGTAAGGGTAGACTTACCCACATTAGGGCGACCGATAATCGCAAGCTTTACAGGCTTATCTGGGCGCTCACCATCAACGTCTTCGCCATCATTTTCATCATCATAAAGTGAATCAACTAATTCATCTTCAAATTCTTCAGGATTTGCTGCACGATACGCTTCAGCATATTCTGCAATCACTGGCTGCAGTGCAGTATCAAGTAATGACGTAATACCACGACCGTGAGCTGCCGCAATTTGGTACACTTCACCTAGTGCAAGCTGATAAAATTCAGCACAGTTAGAATCCGCATCAATACCGTCAATTTTATTTGCAACAACAAATACTTTCTTTTGCTGTTTACGTAAGTGGTCAGCAATGCCAATATCAGACGCTGTTAAGCCCGCTCTGGCATCTACTAAAAACATCACGATGTCAGCTTCTTCAATCGCTAATAACGACTGCTCTGCCATTTCTGACTCAATGCCCTGCTCAGAACCATCAATACCGCCAGTATCGACTAGAATGAATTCATAATCTTCATAACTTGCTTGGCCATATTTACGATCACGTGTTAGACCTGGGAAGTCCGCTACAAGGGCATCACGCGTACGCGTTAACCGATTAAATAATGTTGATTTCCCAACATTAGGACGACCCACAAGGGCAATCACAGGAAGCATATTCAACCTCTTAAATAAACAACAAAAGGCTTCGTCCAGTGCAAGCCGTAACGAAGCCTTCAATTTGCCAAGTCACACTTGGCAGTAAATTATTAATTCGCTAGTGGTAAGTTAACTAAGCTAACTTCACCGTCACGGGTAATAACAATTAATTTGTCACCCGCAGTGACTGGTTCAACATAAAAACCAGAACTATCGAATTCACTACGTGAAACAAGATCACCTGTTTCTTTATCTAACCAGTGCAGATTTCCTTCTTGATCACCAGTTACTAAGTAGTTACCAAATACCGTTGGACCAGTTAAAAACCAACCATTTAATGCTGGCTGACTCCAACGTTCAATACCTGAGCTTGCATCTAAAGCATAGATAGAACCTTCACTATCTACCAAATAGATATTTCGGCCATCAAGGGTAAAGTCGCGGTAACCACTGTACTCACGCTTCCAAAGTACGTTTCCACTGCGCACATCAACAGCAACCAAATTGCCGTTGTAAGCCAGAGAATAGACTGTTGAACCTTGAATAATTGGTTGCGTGTCTACATCTGCTAAACGCTCAAATTCAGATGTCCCCTGCGGCACAGCAACATCCGCTTGCCATGCTAAAAAGCCATTTTCAGAAATCACGACAGATAACTTGCCATTTTCTTCACCGAAAATAACGCCGCCATTTGCTGACTGTGGTGAACTAATACCACGTAACGTTAAGGCTGGTACTTCATGCTCATAAACCCAGCGCTGCTCACCTTCATCAGGATGAAGTGCTACAAGTTTGCCTGAGCCAAGGTTTACATAAATTAAACCATCGCCTGCAGCAGGTGCTGAAAGTGCTTCACCAGGTACCTTTTTACGCCAAGCAAGTTCACCGGTTTCACGATCAAGTGCAATCACTTCACCACGTTCAGTACCAACATATACTTTGCCATAAGCTTCACTCAAACCACCTGATAATTTGGCGCTGTCATCATCAGCCCACGGCCAAAATGCAGGGTTTTCACGCACATCTGTACGCCAAAGCTCTTTACCAGTATTGATATCAATTGCTTTTATTTCGCCGCGACGCGATGCAACATACACAGTGTCTTTGTAAACAACAGGCGAAAGACGTGAGAAATAATGCTCTACGCCTGAGCCAACACTGGTTTGCCAAACGCTTTTGGCTTCAAATTGATTAACAATTTCAGGCAGCTTTAATTCGTCCTCGTCATCTTCACTCGACGAACAGCCAGCCAACCCTAAGGTCAGTAATAGCAAGCTTGCTAAGGTAATTTTTTTCATAAATCACCTATAGCGACTGTGCAACGGCAAGATTATCCAATTTAACTTGAAGCAATTGACTTGGCGCGTCACCAGCGGCATCAATTGCAGCTTGATACGCTAGACGTGCATTGTCTTTGTCTTCTTTAGCTAAGTAAATATCACCTTTCAACTCTTCAACTTGTGATTTGAATGCTGCTGGAAAAGCACCATTTAATTTTGCTAATGCTGCGTCATAGTTTGCTTCAGCAAGCTCGATACGTGCAATACGCGTTGCAGCAACCGCTTTTAATTCAGCTTGAGATGAGTTAGCAACAATCCATTCTAATTTTTCTTTTGCTACAGCGTAATTTTTTGCATCAACAGCTTCACGCGCTGTAACAAACGCTGCTAATACGGCATAGCTTGAATCTTTATACTCTGCTAAAAACGCATCCGATTTCGCTAATACTTCTGAATTATCTTGGCCAGCAGTTGAAATTAGCTGTGTGTAAGCATCAGATGCTGCTTCTGCACTGTCAATTTGCGATTGGTTGTATGCTTTCCAACCATATAGACCACCTAAACCAATCACTACACCGGCAATTAATGATGCGCCATTTTCACGGAAAAATCGTTTTATTGCTTCTGCTTGTTGTTCTTCTGTTGAATAAATTTCCATTCTAACCTCTTATACCAAGCCTTTTAGCAACTCGGCTGCTTGATCTAAATCTAGTGTTTGTTGTTCTTGATGCTCACGCAAATGTTTTACAGTGACTTGATTATTTTCAAGTTCACTTTCTCCAATAATCAGTGCGTAAACAGCATCACTTTTATCTGCTCGTTTTAATTGCTTTTTAAAGTTACCACCACCGGCATGGACGATAATACGAATGCCCGGTACGAGTGCACGCAGTTTTTCGGCAATGACTGGCGCTTGAATACTTGCCGCATCACCCATTGCTGCAATATACACGTCACTGGTACGACGAATTTCACCAACGCAGTTAAGCTCTTGCAACAAGAGCACTAAGCGCTCCATTCCCATTGCAAAACCAACCGCTGGCGTTGCTTTGCCACCTAATTGCTCAACCAGGCCGTCGTAACGTCCGCCAGCACATACTGTGCCTTGAGCACCTAGACTTTCAGTTACCCATTCAAACACAGTGCGGTTATAGTAATCTAAACCACGTACCAGCTTCTCATTAACTTGGTATTCGATACCAGCAGCATCTAAACGTTCACATAAATTTGCAAAATGTTGTTGTGACTCTTCATCAAGGTGTTCAGATAGCTTAGGCGCATTAACTAAAATGGCTTGTACATCTGGGTTTTTGCTATCGAGCACACGCAATGGGTTGGTGTGCATACGGCGCTTAGAATCTTCGTCTAACGCATCGATATTCTGCTCTAGGAACGCAACTAAAGCATCACGGTACTGCGCACGCGCTTCATTCGAACCAAGTGAATTCAGCTCTAAACGAACATGTTCGCTAATACCAAATGCTTGCCATAAACGAGCAGTCAGAATAATCACTTCCGCATCAATATCTGCAGTTTCAAAACCAAATACCTCTAGGCCAAATTGGTGAAACTGACGATAACGGCCTTTTTGTGGTCTTTCATGGCGGAACATCGGTCCCATGTACCATAGACGCTGTTCTTGGTTATAAAGTAGGCCATTTTGATTACCTGCACGAACACAAACTGCAGTGCCTTCAGGACGCAACGTTAAGCTATCACCATTACGGTCTTCAAAGGTATACATTTCTTTTTCTACGATATCGGTAACTTCACCAATCGAGCGCTTAAACAAATCAGTTGATTCAACAATTGGGAAACGTATTTCTTGATAACCATATGATGCAACCGTTTCACGTAAAATGCTTTCAACTTTCTGCCATACCTGAGTATCACCCGGTACACAGTCATTCATTCCGCGAACTGCTTGGATTTGTTTTGCCACGCTGCCTTACCTTAATGCTAATTAAATGCATGGGGCGAAAACGCCCCAGAAAAAGAAGATTGTCAATTATACTCAACGAGCTTACTTACTCAACTAACTTAACGTCTATTTGTTGTTCAGTGCTCTTTTTTGCGATGTAATCACGAATTTGCGTTTCTAATTGGTCAACAATTTGATTGTTATCAATACGTGTTTTTTGGCGCTCACCATTGATGTATAAACCAGATCGTTTATTGGCACCCGCCAAACCTAAATCACTGACAAGCGCTTCACCTGGACCATTTACCACACAGCCAATAACTGAAACAGTAACAGGCTCGATCACATCTTCTAAACGCTCTTCAAGTTGGTTCATTGTATTTACCACATCAAACTCTTGACGTGAACAACTTGGACAGGCAATAAAATTAATGCCACGTGAGCGAATACGCAGTGATTTTAAGATATCAAAACCGACTTTGATCTCTTGTACAGGATCCGCAGCCAATGAAACACGTAAGGTATCACCTATGCCCTCGGCAAGTAGCATGCCTAGACCAACTGCTGATTTAACAGAACCTGCTCTAAAACCACCCGCTTCAGTAATACCTAGATGCAGTGGTTGATCAATTTCTTTTGCTAATAAACGGTATGCACCCACCGCTAAGAATACATCTGACGCTTTTACAGATACTTTAAAGTTATCAAAGTTTAATCGCTTAAGAATGTTGACATGACGCATTGCTGATTCAAGCAGTGCTTCAGGAGTCGGTTCACCGTACTTTTCTTGAATGTCACGTTCTAACGAGCCACCATTGACACCAATACGAATAGGGATATTCTTTTCTCGAGCCGCATCAACAACTGCTTGAATACGCTCTTCACTACCAATATTGCCTGGATTAATGCGCAGACAGTCGGCACCATATTCCGCTACTTTTAATGCAATACGGTAATCAAAATGAATATCTGCAACGAGTGGAATATCCACTTGCTGTTTAATTTGTTTAAATGCTTCTGCGGCATCCATTGTTGGTACTGATACACGTACGATATCTGCACCAGCATCTTGGATTGCTTTAATCTGTGCAACCGTTGCTGCCACATCGGTGGTTTCAGTGTTAGTCATTGATTGCACTGCAATTGGTGCACCATCACCAATCGGCACATTACCAACATAAATACGTTTTGATTTACGACGTTTTATTGGAGATTCTGAAAACATATAATTACTCACTCAACGGCAGGCTAAACTTGGCTAAACGATTCGTTGGGAAATGTGAAATATCCACAAGTTGCCCATTAAACTCAACATCAACGATATAATGTTTACCAAGTACTACATTAAATGGCGCTTTACCTTCCAGCGTCATTACATAGCCCTTTTTCTTTACACCAAATGCGACACGCTCGCCTTCAGCATCAAATATCTCAACCCAGCTATCGTCTTTAAACGTCATAATAATGGTATCAGCACTACTAATTCGCTGAGCGGTTTCTGGTTCGTTAACTATCGCCTGATTGCTAGGCGTGAGCTCAGCTTGTGTCAACACTGAGTTGTTTACACTCGTATTAGCGTCATTAACTGCTTCGCTTTCATCCTGCAATGCAATGTTTTCTGCAGCAGTAACCTGCGGGGTCTGTTCTGTGTCTTGAGAGGTTATGTTCGCAACATCACTGTTGATAGGTTGTTCAACTACCGGGGTGTCAATCGTCGATGATGTATCTCTATTTTGCCACCAAATAAATAATGATGAGCCGATAATTAACGCGATAATCGCATAACTAAATAGCATTAATCGATTATCTTTGGCTTCGCGTTCTGTGCGTCTCGAAAAGCTTTGCATACGCTTTTCAGCTTCTTCGCGTTGATGCGAAAATTGTGACATTAGCTCTGTTTCATTGAGCGTAAATTCACGACAATAGCTGCGAATATACCCTTTAACAAAGGTGACAGGCCCTAACTGACTGTAGTCTTCACGCTCTAATGCTTCAATTTGCGACGCTGTTAATTTTAACTTTTGCGCCATTTCAACAATTGAAATCTTATGCTGCTCTCGAGCCTTTGAGAGTTGCTGGCCTAAATTGAAACTTGGTTGTTGCTCTAATACTTCTTCGGTCATAGTGCGTAAGTTTTCGGATTCACTAATAAAATTTTATCACCGGGGCTTAAAGTTGCAGATTCACCAATATCATTCCACTCAGCAATTGACTTCATACGCAAATTGTATTTCACAGAAATACTAAATAGTGTGTCACCGTCTTTTACTAAGTGATAAACATTTGGATTATTTAAATAAATTTTGGTACCTGCAAAAACGGGATCATTTTCAGTTAAGCCATTCCATTCTAGTAATTTGGCAAGCTTCACATTGTATTTAACAGACACCGAGAACAAGTTCTCACCACCTTTCATTATGTGGAATGGTGTTTCAACCAGTTTTAACGGTGAGCTAGCCTGTTCTTGTGTTTGACCACTTTCTTGTGCTTTTTGCGCTTGTGCAATGACAACCTCATTTTTAGCGACTTGATCAATGGGCTTAGCAACTATCACTTTAGCTGTTGAATCTGTTTTCGGTTCCACTGCCGTTTGTTCTATCACCTTAGGTTGAGACTGCTCAGTTTGCGCTTTGCGCTTCACAACCTTAACTTTAGGTTTTTTAACGACTGATTTACCATCGGGGTTCAGTTCTTTCTTAAGCTTGCTTAACTCATTCTTGCGGTATTTCTCACGCAATCTTTCAAATTCGCTGTCAGCAGTGTTTTTTTGTTTGATCTGCTTTGCTTCTATTGAGTTGCCATAGGTTTGCTGTAATGTCAGCGCTAAAGTTGAGGCCTTTTCAATGTGCCCCATTCTGCTTTCAATTAAGTAAGACAACATCAATGAGCGAGATGAAATACGCCCTGATTTTTCATAGCGATTCATATAAGTTTGAGCGCGATGTAAATCACTTTTTGCATAATAAATAGCAGATAGGTTTACCAGCGATGAACCACGAGTTGGATTGTGTTTTACCGAAGCCTCTAAATATTCTTCAGCCTCATCAAATTCGTTATTTTCGATGGCACATAAAGCTAAATTTTCATAACTTTGTGATACGCGCAGGTAGCTTGGTACCTCTATTGCGCGAAGGATGTACTCTGATGCTTCATCGTATTCACCTAAGCCACATAAAAATACACCATAGTTATTGAGTGTATTTGGATCATCAGGTGCAATGTCAATCGCACGTAAGTAAGACTCTTTCGCAAGCTCGTTCTCACCTACTTGCTGAAAGTAATATGCTGTTGTGTAGTGTACTTCAGGCAGCTTTGGTGAAAACTTAGCAGCACGTTCAAGGTTATACTTTGCTTGTGTGCTATCACCTGACGCTAAATATTTTAATGCCAGAGAGATACGTGTTCTTGCCGCTTCATCGTTATCAATACGATTTTCAACAACGGGTTTATCACTGCCTACATACACACTTTCGGTGACACATCCTGTTGTTGCAAGTACTGCAACACCTACTAATATTGAACGACGCATAGTTATACTCATTTTCTGACAATTATCTCAATTCTACCCGAATTAACGTTGGGATCACCTAATTTTTTACAATGCTAATTATGGGTTTACCGTATTAACTGCGATTTTATTATCATCAAGCTGTTTTTTCTTCATTACACGTTTAGTACGGTCAACTACATCACCCACTAACTGACCACACGCGGCATCAATATCATCGCCACGGGTACGACGCACAATACAGGTTAAGCCTGCAGCTTGCAGTACCTTAGAGAAACGGTCAATGCGGCTATTGCTTGAACGGCCATACTCATTCCCTGGGAATGGGTTAAATGGGATTAGGTTAATTTTTGACGGTGTGCCTTTTAATACCTTAACTAATTCATGCGCATGGTCAGTGCTATCATTCACTCCTTGCAACATAACGTATTCAATGGTGATATCTTTGTTTGCTTTAGACCCATCAATATAACGACGACAAGCCGCTAAGAATTCTTCGATTGGGTATTTTTTATTGATAGGCACGAGTACATCACGCAGCTCGTTGTTCGGTGCATGAAGCGAAATTGCTAAAGCCACATCAATTTTTTCTTTCAAGATATCAAGAGCTGGTACAACGCCAGAGGTACTTAAGGTAACGCGACGCTTAGATAAACCAAATGCCCAATCATCCATCATCAGTTCCATCGCTGGAACAACATTGTTGAGATTAAGTAATGGCTCACCCATACCCATCATTACCACGTTGGTAATAGGACGTTTGGTAGAATCACCGTGTAAACCGATGTCTTTTGCTACGCGCCAAACCTGACCAATAATTTCAGATACTTTTAAATTGCGGTTAAAGCCCTGCTGCGCTGTTGAGCAGAATGTACATTCAAGGGCACACCCAACCTGTGATGAAACACACAAGGTTGCACGATCTTTTTCTGGGATCCACACAGTTTCAACTTCCTGACCGCCTTCAAGCACTAATGCGTACTTAATGGTGCCATCTGAAGCAACTTGCTTTACTGAGATTTCAGGCGCTTTAATTTCACATTCAGCGTGCAATTTCGCTTTCAATTTTTTGTTGATGTTTGACATTTCGTCGAAGTTATCGATGCCAAAATGGTACATCCACTTCATTACCTGATCGCCACGGAACGGTTTTTCACCCCATGAAACAAATAACTCTCGCATTCCTTCACGGGTTAAATCCAGTAAATTAATTTTCTTTTCCGCAGCACTCATAACTCAGACCCCAGTACGTAACACAACTCAATATTAGTCGATATATCAACTTTGCTTTACTTTTATACACACTCAAGTGGAATGTGATGCCAGTAAAGAGCATTAACAAATTTAAAGCAAAGGTGACAATTTGAATGAAATTCTTGGCTTTAGTTCAAAATGACAAGAAAAGGGCTAAAGAGCCCTTTTCTCCTGCATCACAATAATTGATGCAGCTTGTCTACGTCGTTAAGAATTAACGAGTACGTGGACAGATTTCTTCGTCAGAGAAGAAGTACGCGATTTCACGTGCAGCTGATTCAACAGCGTCTGAACCGTGAACAGCGTTTTCGTCGATGCTGTCTGCGTAGTCAGCACGTAACGTACCAGCTAGTGCTTCAGCAGGGTTAGTAGCACCCATGATTTCACGGTTTTTAAGTACTGCGTTCTCACCTTCAAGAACAGTAACCATTACTGGACCAGATGTCATGAACTCAACTAAAGCACCGAAGAAAGGACGCTCGCTGTGCTCAGCGTAGAAGCCTTCAGCTTTTTCTTTTGAAAGGTGAACCATTTTAGCTGCAACGATTTTAAGACCAGCAGTTTCGAAACGGTTGTAGATAGCACCGATGTGGTTTTTAGCAACTGCATCAGGTTTTACGATAGAAAAAGTACGCTCTAAAGCCATCTTTTATGCTCCATAAATAATTAATGATTTTAACGGCCGCGAATTATACGCATATTTGTGTGAAAATCCTATTAAAACCGAAAAAATTCTGTTCACTTTTCCATCAAAAGCTAAAAATTACTGAGTATTGGTTATTTTATTGAGGTTCTAACGAGGCTCTTTGAAAAATTGATCTACATCAACACCGAGAGGTTGTCACTAAGATAGAATTGCGCGCTTTTTTAAATCATGCAACTGGCCAGCACCCAGTTCGATGTATGAGGACATTTCAATGAACAAACCTTTTGTGCCTGAATTATTATCACCTGCAGGCAGTCTTAAAAACATGCGATATGCATTCGCTTATGGTTCTGATGCAGTATACGCAGGTCAACCACGTTACAGTTTACGCGTTCGCAATAACGAGTTCGATCTTGATAATTTAGCGCTCGGCATTAATGAAGCACATGATTTAGGTAAAAAATTGTATGTGGTATCAAATATTGCGCCACACAACGCCAAGGTAAATACCTACCTACGTGATATTGAACCGGTTATTGAAATGGGCCCTGATGCCTTGATTATGTCTGATCCTGGTTTAATTATGTTGGTACGTGAAAAGTGGCCAGATATGCCGATTCACCTTTCTGTTCAAGCTAATGCGGTAAACTATGCAACGGTTAAATTCTGGGCGCAGCAAGGAATTGAACGCGTTATTTTATCTCGCGAATTATCACTAGAAGAAATTGGTCAAATTCGTGAGTTATGTCCTGAAACCGAATTAGAAGTGTTTGTTCACGGTGCATTATGCATGGCGTACTCTGGCCGCTGTTTGCTTTCTGGCTACATTAATAAACGTGACCCAAATCAAGGCACCTGCACCAATGCATGTCGTTGGGAATACGATGTAAAACCGGGCAAGGAAACCGAAACAGGTGATGTAGTCCATAAAATTGATCCAAGTAAAGTGATTCCAACATTAGGTGAAGGCGCGCCAACAAACGAAGTATTTATGCTGGAAGAACAAGGTCGACCAGGTGAATATATGCCTGCATTTGAAGATGAGCATGGCACATACATAATGAACTCAAAAGATTTGCGTGCGGTACAGTACGTTGATCAACTGATTAAAATGGGCGTTCATAGCTTAAAAATAGAAGGTCGGACTAAGTCGTTCTACTACGTTGCACGAACGGCGCAGGTTTATCGTAAAGCCATTGATGATGCTATAGCAGGCAAACCGTTTGATGCAAACTTAATGCGCACTTTAGAAAACTTGGCACACCGAGGTTACACTGAAGGCTTCTTAAAGCGCCATGTACACCAAGAGTATCAAAACTACGAATACGGCCACTCAGTTTCAGATAAACAACAATTCGTGGGTGAAGTGTTGGGCCGTCACAATAATGGCTTGGTTGAAATTGATGTGAAAAATAAGTTCTGTACAGGCCATTCAATGGAACTGATGACACCACAGGGCAATATTCAGTTTACCTTAGATCATATGGAAAATAAGAAAGGTGAACGTATTGACGATGCAAAAGGCTCAGGTCATATTGTAAAAATTCCATTGCCGGAAGATATTGACCTTGATAAAGCGATTCTTTTGCGAAATTTAGATTCAGACCAAGATACACGCAACCCTTTTAAAAAGGCGTAATATCATGGCATTGATGATAAATTCGAAATGTATCAATTGTGATATGTGCGACCCAGAATGCCCTAATCAGGCAATTTACATGGGTGATAAAATTTATCAAATTGACCCAAATAAATGCACCGAGTGTGTTGGTCACTATGACCAACCAACCTGTGTCAGCGTTTGTCCGATTGACTGCATTAAAAAAGATCCTGAACACAATGAAACGCTTGATGAGTTAGCTGAAAAGTTTATTCGCCTAACATCAAGCTAATAACTTCATTTCTATCCATTTAAAAATAAAAAACCGAGCATCTGCTCGGTTTTTTATTTTAAGCATCTTAGTTGGATTCAACAGGCTCCAACTGCAGCTTACTGGCAATTAATACTGCTTGAGTACGATTGTAAACGCCAAGCTTTCTAAAAATTGCAGTGATATGTGCTTTGACTGTCGCTTCGGAAATACTCAGTTCATACGCAATTTGCTTATTGAGTAAACCTTCATGCAAATAACTTAAAACTTTGTACTGTTGAGGTGTAAGAGAGGCAACTTGTTGCGCAAGTTCTGCATCTTGCTCTATCACTTCTTCCACTTTATCGGCCATTGAAGCTGGCAACCAAGTTTCACCTTCTAAAATTTCTTCAATAGCTTCAGCAATTTGTGCCGAAGAGGATGATTTAGGAATAAAACCAAGTGCACCGTAACTCATCACTTTCGAAACCACTTGAATATCTTCAGTGCCAGATACAACGGCAATGGGTAAATCGGGGTAATCTTCACGAATGCGAATTAAACCGTACAAATCGCCACTTCCTGGCATGTGTAGGTCTAGTAATAATAAATCGAGCTCTTGTTGTTGTTCTAGTACATTGAGCGTTGTATCAAAGTTCTCTGATTCAAATATTTCTAAATCATCGAAACTGCCATTTAAAGCCCCTTTTAACGCTTCACGAAATAAAGGGTGATCATCCGCTATCAAAAACTTGCTCATATATAACTCCTAATAAAAAGGCTGTTATCACTGATAACAGCCTTCATGTTACTGCGAGTTTAGTCGATTCTCAAACCTAATTAACGGTTTAAGCGATTTTCGATTAACTCCTCAACAACACTCGGATCTGCCAGCGTTGATGTATCGCCTAACTGTTGATATTCATTTGCAGCGATCTTACGTAAAATACGGCGCATAATTTTACCTGAGCGTGTTTTTGGAAGACCCGGAGACCATTGGATCATATCAGGTGTTGCAATTGGGCTAAGTTCTTTACGTACCCAGTTGCGTACTTCCTTGGTTAAATCATCGCTCACTGCAACACCATCATTTGGTGTGATATAAACGTAAATACCCTGGCCTTTAATATCATGTGGGAAGCCAACAACCGCAGCTTCTGCAACCGCTTCATGTGCAACCAGCGCACTTTCAATTTCCGCAGTGCCTAGGCGGTGACCTGATACGTTTAGTACGTCATCAACGCGACCGGTGATCCAGTAGTAACCATCTTCATCACGACGACAGCCGTCACCTGTGAAATACACGCCCGGATATGCTGAAAAATACGTTTGTTCAAAACGTTCATGGTCGCCATAAACAGTTCTCGCTTGTGAAGGCCAACTGTCAAGGATAACCAAGTTACCATCAGTTGCACCTTGAAGTGTTTCACCTTCTGCATCAAATAATGCAGGTAAAATACCAAAGAATGGACGTGTTGCTGAGCCTGGTTTTAAGTCTGTTGCGCCAGGTAGTGGCGTAATCATCACACCACCAGTTTCAGTTTGCCACCATGTATCAACAATTGGACACTTACTATTACCGATGTTTTCGTAATACCAAGCCCATGCCTCAGGGTTAATTGGCTCGCCCACAGAACCTAAGATACGTAATGAGTCACGTTTTGATGAGGCCGTTGGTTCATCACCTTTTGCCATCAGCGCACGAATTGCTGTCGGTGCTGTATAAAGAATTGTAACATTGTGCTTATCAACCACTTCGCCCATGCGGCCTGATGACGGATAGGTTGGTACACCTTCAAAAATAACTTGCGTACAACCGTTTGCAAGTGGACCATAAGCAATATAACTGTGACCTGTAATCCAACCCACATCAGCACTACACCAATAGACATCGTCTTCTTGTAAATCAAATACATATTGATGCGTTAATGAGGTATACACCAAGTAGCCTGCAGAGCTGTGCACGACACCTTTAGGTTGACCCGTTGAACCTGATGTATAAAGAATAAAGAGTGGGTCTTCTGCATCCATCACTTCAGGTTCACACGTTGTAGCTTGATCGGCCACTAGCTCATGCCACCATACATCAACATCATTCCACGCAACATCACCTGCTGTTAATTGGTGTACAATAACCGCTTCAACAGAATTAACGCCCGGTTGTGCTAACGCTTCATCAACATTTGCCTTTAACGGCACCGCATTACCACCACGACGGCCTTGGTCTGACGTGATTACAACTTTTGCACCAGAATCTTTAATACGATCTGCGATTGCCGATGGTGAGAAACCACCAAATACCACAGAATGAACAGCACCAATACGCGCACATGCCTGCATCGCGTAAATCGCTTGAGGAGTCATTGGCATATAAATCGCTACGCGGTCACCCTTTTTAACACCAAGCTTTTTCAAACCATTCGCTAATTTACACACTTCATCATGCAGCTGTTGGTAGGTAATATTTTCAGATTGTTCTGGGTTATCGCCTTCCCAAATTAACGCGACTTTGTCTGCTTTATCTTTAAGGTGGCGATCAATACAGTTATAAGAGACATTTAGTTGGCCATCTTCATACCAACGAATATCAACATGTCCTTTATCAAATGAGGTATTTTTTACTTTAGTAAATGGCTTTATCCAATCAAGACGCTTACCTTGCTCACCCCAAAATGCCTCGGGGTCGTCAATCGACCATTGATATAGTTCATTATATTTTGCTTCATCGATTAACGCAGCCTCTTTCACAGAGGCTGGTACTGGATAGATTTCTTGTGACATGTGGTGTCCCCTTTTAACTTTGTTGCTAGTTGCTTGAATGCAACCTAGACCAATACCCTCAAGCATTACTCAGCTAAGTAGTATAAAGAATTAGACCTTAGTAGCATCTTAATTTAAATATAAGAAACACTTAATCAAGATCATATTTTTAACAACGAGTTATAGTACATAAAAATAAATTGTCTTTAGTATTCATATTATTAAATTTTTAATTTGATAAATTTTGGTTTCCTGTAAAAGACACACTATATTTTATTAACAAAATATTCACAAATTCAGTCACTTCCATCACTTTTAATGGAATAAGCGCTCTCTAACAGCAAATTAGCTATACCTTAGTCGTATAGACCAATGGGTAATTGAGCAAAATCTGAACATAGCCAACAGTGAAGATGTTAACTTAATCGGGATACAGTTATGAAAAACAATAAACTAACAACAACAGCGCTGAGCGTTTTAGCAGTATTATTCGGTGCATCTGCACAAGCTGGGGTATTAGAGTCTACAGATGTCAAATATGGCGGTTACGTAAAACTCGATGCTATGTGGAGTGATTGGTCTGCAGGCTCTGTAAGTGGTACCAGTATTGGCCGTGATTTTTACGTACCAAGCACAACACCAGTAGGCGCTGATGCGGATACCGATGTAGTATTTGATATGCATGCTCGTCAATCACGATTCAACTTAGCAACATCGACTAAACTAGACAACGGCCAGTCGATTAATACTAAAATTGAGCTCGATTTTATTGCATCACCAGGCGGTAACGAGCGAGTGTCAAACTCTTACGCTCCGCGTATTCGTCAAGCGTTTGTCACCTATAATGGTTTTTTATTCGGTCAGGCATGGTCAAACTTCCAAAATGTCAGTGCATTACCTGAGACCCTGGATTTCGTAGGTCCTGCTGAAGGTACAGTGTTCGTTCGTCAAGCAATGATCAAGTACACTTCTGGCGGTTTCTCAGTATCAGCGGAAAACCCTGAGAGTACAATCACTACAACAGGCGGTGTACGGAACGAAACCGACGATGCAAGCCTTCCTGACATTACTGCCCGTTATACCTTTAAAGGCGATTGGGGTCACTTCACTGTTGCCGGTCTTGCAAGACAGCTTACCTACAAATCAGGTGGTGCTGATGCGTCAACCTCGTCTTTTGGTGTAAGTGCATCAGGTCGCATGAACTTTGGTAAAAACAATTTAAAATACATGGTAACTACGGGTAAAGGTTTAGGGCGCTATGTCGGCCTTAATGTTGCTCACGGTGCCGTATTAGATGGTAATGACCTTGATGCAATTGATTCTGTATCAGGTTTTATTGGCTACCAGCATCACTGGAACGACCAACTACGCTCTACTTTTTTAGCCTCTTATTTCAGTGCGGATAATAATACGGACTTACTCGCAATCACTGGAGATCCTACTAAAAATTCAATGAGTTACAGTGCTAATTTACTCTATTCACCTGTTAAAAAGATGACCTTTGGTGTTGAGTACAAAGTGGGTGAACGTGAAACTGAAAGCGGTGCGGATGGCGATATTAATCGACTACAATTTTCTGCTAAGTATGTATTCTAAAGCATGCTTGCAAACCAGTTAACTTAGATTGCTTCCTAAGTTGTTGTCAGTAATAAGCGACCTATTGGTCGCTTATTTTTTGCTAGCTTGTTATTTTTGACCTTCGCCAAAAAAGTAAATTAGCGATAAATTGTACACATCATCTTGATTGCTATATTTACTATTAAAAAAGCGTTTTGCGTCTAATTGCAAAGCAAAATTGTTATTAATTTTATAATGTAATCCCAATCCTGCATTCAGTGCAAAGGTACTGCTTCCTTTTTCTTCCTTGTCCTCAGCATAGAGCATCTCACCAGCACCGGCCGAGACGAACGGTCGCCAATCACTATCAACATTAAAGTAATAGTTTGCAGCCACATTAAACTGCTCGAATGTTTCTTTCGAATTACTATTTTGTCGTTCTAGCTTACCTTTAAGATAATCGAGCTTAAGTGAAAATGTTGGCGAAAAATATAAACCTAAGTTCCAGCCATTGGCAGAACCTCGTTCTAGACCCCAGTGATTACCCGGGCTAAAACTACCGTAGTTCAATCCTAAACCAATAATTCCAATATCTACCGGATCTTTAATACTTACATAGCCAGTTTGGTCAATTGGTGCTTGATAAGCCTTTCCAGAGCCTAGTTGGTAATTAACACTTAATTGAACCTGATCCTCAAAATCACCATTTGGCAGTGGTATTTTCGCAAAATTAATTCCACCTGTGCCCGCTTTTACTACTTCAGTACCAAATAAGTTGTTAATACCTTTACCTGCAGAGTCAATTGGATCAAGCATAAAGAGTGATATGTTACCGAGTGTTCGTGATCCCCACACTTCACCACCCGTTCTGCGAATTTCCATCTCTTTTTGATATGCCCATTCACCATAGGCCCAGCCCAGTACGGGTGTAATTACCAAATCTTGCATCGACGGCACTTCAGCAAATGCTTCAATACCATATTCCCAATAGAAGGTACTCATAGTAAAGGAGTAGAGAAACGCATCCCATTGACGATAGCCCGACTTTCTCGCCACTTGATAATAAACGCCACCAAAATATGGGTGCCCTACCCAATTCAACCACCATACATCGCGGTCCCATGTGGGGCCTTCTTTAACGTTTTCAGTCCACTTAGAAAATACGCCATTTTCCTTATCCCATTTTGAGATATCTTCTGGCAACATAAGAATAAAGCCTGCAACACCAAAACCATATGCCATTACGGACTTGGTTTGAGACCATAAACGTTGGTTATCTTGGCCATGTTCGGCAGAAAACAAATTTATTTGGTACGGTGATCGGTAGAAGTCTTCGGGTACCGCATGTAAATTCCAATCACTGTTACTAGGCAAGTTATAACTAGGTACTTCAATTGCCTTAATAGCATTATTTGTTGTGCTAGTTTGGTTGGGGTTTTGCTCTTCCTGTTGAGCGAGTAAAGGTTGTGTTAGCGCGCTAGAAATTAGCGCTAACTTAATCATTCGTGTGAGCAGTTTCATTGACAGTAAGTGCGTCCGTTCTTTGGCAAGCCACAAAAAACGCCTATTTTAGCCGTTTTTGAATATCATGACACTTAAACTTAGCAAAAAATTGTAAACATATACGCAAAAAAGGCCACATAGTGTGGCCTTTTTTAAATAGCGCTAAGCTTAAAGCTCCGCGTCACCTTCAGCTAAGCTTTTAGCTTCGCCTTCTTCTGGTTGAATCGTCGCTTGCAGTAATAGCATTTCACGTAGCTTTTGCTCAATTTCGTTTGCAATCTCAACATTCTCTTTTAAGAATTTAATCGAGTTAGCCTTACCTTGACCAATCTTACTACCTTTATAGCTAAACCATGCACCCGCTTTATCAACTAGATTATGCTTCACACCTAAATCAATTAGCTCGCCTTCTTTTGAGATACCTTGGCCGTACATGATAATAAATTCAGCTTGCTTAAACGGTGGTGCTACTTTGTTTTTAACAACTTTAACACGTGTTTCGTTACCAACAACTTCATCACCTTCTTTTACAGAACCCGTACGACGAATGTCTAGACGAACTGAAGAGTAGAATTTAAGCGCATTACCACCTGTTGTAGTTTCAGGGTTACCAAACATTACACCAATTTTCATACGAATCTGGTTAATGAAAATACATAATGTATTTGAACGCTTAATGTTACCAGTGAGTTTACGCAATGCCTGTGACATTAAACGAGCTTGTAAGCCAACGTGGCTGTCGCCCATATCACCTTCAATCTCAGCTTTTGGTGTCAGTGCAGCAACCGAGTCAACAATTACTACATCAACCGCACCTGAACGTACTAACATATCGCAGATTTCTAACGCTTGTTCACCCGTGTCAGGTTGAGAAACTAGAAGATCATCAACATTAACACCCAATCTTTCTGCATATACAGGATCTAGTGCGTGTTCCGCATCAACAAAGGCACATGTTTTGCCTTCTCTTTGAGCTGATGCAATTACTTGTAATGTTAACGTTGTTTTACCAGATGACTCTGGACCATAAATTTCAACAATACGGCCTGTTGGCAAACCACCAATACCCAATGCGATATCAATACCTAATGAACCAGTTGAAATAGCTTCAATATCCAGTGCTTGGCTATCGCCTAGCTTCATAATTGAGCCTTTACCAAATTGGCGTTCAATTTGTGATAGCGCAGCTGTTAGGGCCTTTTGTTTATTATCGTCCATTTGACTCTCCAAATCTCTGTTATGCAGCAAAGTATACTGTATAGATTACCAGTATCAAGTGTTTTTTATGAGTTTATTAATTCAATTGTTTTTTCTAGTGAATATTCAATAACTTGCAACCTAACCTCATCACGTTCACCGGCAAATAAACAGTGGTTAACTGATAGTTTATCCAGTACTTTTATGGCAACCCATACAGTACCAACAGGTTTTTCAACACTGCCACCACCTGGACCTGCAATGCCTGACACAGCAATTCCCACATCGGCATTCGCAGCTTGCATTGCACCTGTCACCATTTGTTCAACTGTTTCTTTGCTCACTGCACCAAACTGCTTAAGTACGTCAGTATTTACACCAAGTAACTCATGCTTTGCCTCATTGCTATAAGTAACAAAACAACGATCAATGTAAGCTGAACTACCAGCCGTATCAGTAAGCGCATAGCTAATGCCGCCACCAGTACATGATTCAGCAGTAGTGATCCAAAGCTTTTTATTGGTTAAACTAGCACCCAACTTTGCCGCTAGCTCAGTAATATGAGCGGGTAATATCATTTTTTTACCTTTTACATAACAACTATTAGTCAATTATGCCGTTAGATTTATATTCAGACCATACTATCAGCCAACAAACGCCAATGATGCAGCAATATTTAAAAATTAAGGCTGAGCATCGAGATATTCTCGTTTTCTATCGCATGGGCGACTTTTACGAACTGTTTTTCGATGATGCCAAACGCGCTGCAGAGCTACTCGATATTTCGCAAACTCATCGCGGCAAAGCAGGCGGTGATCCTATCCCTATGGCGGGAGTGCCTTATCACGCTGTTGAGAACTACCTTGCTCGCTTAGTGCAAATGGGCGAATCAGTTGCGATATGTGAACAAGTTGGCGATCCAGCCACCAGTAAAGGACCCGTTGAGCGCAAAGTGGTGCGTATTATCACACCAGGTACCATTTCTGACGAAGCCTTATTAAAAGAACGTCAAGACAACCTACTGTGCGCTATTTCACACAACGATAAAGGCGCCTATGGTATAGCTTATTTAGATATAAACTCTGGCCGTTTTCGTATTTTAGAAGTCGATAATGACGAAGCGCTAACCTCAAGCTTACAGCGCATTTCGCCAGCCGAACTGTTATACCCAGAAACTCTGGAACACACCAGTATTATTGAACAGTACAATGGACTGCGCCGTCGCCCTATTTGGGAATTCGATTTAGACAGCGCGAAAACCGCATTAAACAAACAGTTTGGCACCAAGGATTTAGTGGGTTTTGGTGTTGAAAATGCAGCGCTTGCGCTACAAGCTGCAGGCTGCTTGATGCAATATGTAAAAGATACCCAGCGCACGACACTACCGCACCTAAATGCGATTGGTCTTGAGCAAAATGAACAAAATGTCATTCTTGATGCCGCAACCCGTAAAAATTTAGAGCTTACTGTAAATCTATCGGGTGGCTTTGATAACACTTTAGCGCAAGTGCTTGATAAAACTGCGACACCAATGGGCTCTCGTTTGTTAAAGCGTCGCCTTCATAGCCCAATTCGCGATCAACAAGAATTAAACAACCGCCTTGATGCATTGGGTGAAATCCACGACTTAGCTATTAACCTTGAACTGCACGACACACTTAAACAAGTGGGTGACTTAGAGCGTATTATTGCCCGCTTAGCACTGCGCTCGGCAAGGCCGCGTGATTTATCTCGATTACGTTTAGCGCTTCAAACACTGCATCCAATTCATGATTTAATAAATGACGCTAGTAGCACGCGCTTGACGCAAATAAAGCAAGCTACGCCTATTTTATCCGAGTTACAGGAGTTACTTGAGCAAGCCATTATCGATAACCCACCGGTATTGATTCGCGATGGTGGTGTGATTGCCCCAGGCTACAATCAAGAGCTCGATCAATGGCGCAATTTAAGTAAAGGCGCCACTGATATTCTTGAGCAAATGGAAATTCGCGAGCGTGAACGTACCGGCATTGCCACTTTAAAAATCAGTTATAACAAGGTGCATGGTTATTATATTGAAGTGAGCAAAGCAAACGCTAATTTGGTGCCTGCAGATTACGTACGCCGCCAAACATTAAAAAATAACGAACGTTATATAATTCCTGAGCTAAAAGAGCATGAAGATAAGGTGCTGAGCAGTCAATCGAACGCGCTTGCACTTGAAAAACGCCTCTACGAAGAACTGTTTGATATTATTTTGCCACAAATTGATGTGCTGCAAAAAATGGCTGCAGCATTGAGCGAGTTAGACGTTATCAATAATCTAGCTGAACGTGCTGAGTCACTTGAATATGTTAGGCCTCTTTTAAGTGATAGCAACGCCATTGATATTAAAGGCGGCCGCCATCCTGTCGTTGAGTTTGTTATGCAACAGCCGTTCATTGCCAACCCAACTTACCTCGATGATAAACGCAAAATGTTGATTATTACTGGGCCAAATATGGGTGGTAAATCAACTTATATGCGTCAAACAGCCCTAATCGTATTAATGGCACATATTGGTTCTTATATTCCGGCTGAATCTGCCACCATTGGCATTACAGATCGTATTTTCACGCGAATTGGGGCAAGCGATGACCTTGCTTCAGGTCGTTCTACTTTTATGGTTGAAATGACCGAAACCGCCAACATTCTTAATAACGCCACCGAAAACTCGCTGGTATTAATGGATGAAATTGGTCGCGGTACAAGTACCTATGATGGCTTGTCATTAGCGTGGGCCACCGCGGAATATTTAGCAAAAAATATTGCCGCAAAAACCCTGTTTGCAACGCACTATTTTGAATTGACCGAACTGGTTGAGCAACTCGATATGCTCGCCAATGTGCACCTTGATGCAATTGAGTACCAAGATACCATTGCCTTTAAACATACAGTGTTAGATGGCGCGGCTAGTAAAAGCTTTGGCTTACAAGTAGCAAGCCTTGCGGGGGTGCCTAAAGCGGTGATTAATCGCGCTAAACAAAAGTTGTCATTACTAGAACAGCATCAAAGTGTTAGTGAAATGCCATTAACAAATGTCTCGAGCTCGCCACTTTCGCAACAAGCGAGTTTGTTTGACACACCAAACCCTGTATTAGAAGAGCTTGAATCAATCGACCCGAATGAGTTAACGCCTCGTCAGGCGCTTGATTTAATCTACCAACTTAAGCAACTTGCGAAAAATAGTTAGGGTTTGTTGCCCCTTGGTTCTATTGGCCTATTGAAATATAGGCCAACTTAGATACGAATGGATAATTAAGCTGAATTTGCATAATTAGAGCAATGCTTGTCCTTTTTCCGACAAGCTGACTTTTACACCGTGATAAAATTCAATTTCTTGGTGTAATAAACTCTCTTGTGTGGATATGGTGAGATAATCACGTATTTCCTCTATTTGACACCAAAAACTTAAATCGCCCATAAATGGTACTTCTTCTAAGTCTTGGTTTGCACCAAATAGTTGTGCGAGTGACAAGGTGTGGCCATTTAAACAATCTAAAATTTGCCACTGGGTACGGTTTAAGCCGATATTATCGGGTTGTTCTTGTAAAAAGCGCTGAACAGATGTTTTAAGGTTTGGCCAGTGTTTAAAATCAAATGATAAACATGACTCTAGGTCAGCTATATTAGTTGTTAATACTTGCCAAACTTCTGATGTTAATTCGAAAAAAGGCTCACTTGGACTAAAGCGTGTTTTATAATACTGAGCAACTTGCGCCGCATCTAACTCTCGTGGGGGCAGGTGTTCAGGCAGAAGCACCACAAATAAGTTACGTGTAGATTCAAATTGTGCGCGATACCATGCAATAAACTGCAAGCCAATTAAGCTATCAAACAATTCGGGGGTGAGCCATAAGGTCACTTCAGATGTATCTTCAATGCTAGCTAATAAAGCATTACGCTGAGCAAACTTGGTTTGTACATCTTTTAGCGGCAAACAAAAATAATCCGCTAAAAATGCCGCACGATAATCACTCATTGCGGGCAGTGATACTTCAGGGCTAATAGGCCCGTGATGTAACACATCTTGCCACGCAATAAATTGGCCCTGAATGCCAATTCGCTTTAAAAATAAGTTTGCGCAATCACCATTAGTGATATGAAACATAAAGAAACCTCATCAGAAAAGGTACGGCAAGTTAAAAAACAGCACATACCGTTTCTTAAAACTAATCAACTAAATAATACTCAAGACTTGAAACAACACGCACTCGTTTAATGTGTGGTGAGTTGGAATCACGATCTGCAATAGTAAACTGGCCCTGCCGCGCTGATTTGATTTTACCAAGGGTTGAATTTGAATCACTGGCAAATTTTTGTGCTACTTCACGAGCTTTCTCTGTTGCTTGTTGGATCATCTCAGGCTTAATGTCGTTCAAGCCGGTAAAAATATACTGCACTTTTGCGTCATAGCGATCACTGGAAATAGCAATACCTTGTTTTGCTAGCTGCGTTACCTTAGTGAGTGCATGGCGTACTTTTTCTGGCTCATGGCTGTACACAGTAATACTCGACATAACAAAGTAACGCATTTGGCCTTTTTCCAGTTGCGCATAAGGTTGCGCTAACTTGTCAGCAACATTAGGAGGCGCCACCGACACTTCGTCATCAGCAAAGCCATGCAATGCTAAAAACGCGCGCACCGCTTGATTTTTTGTTTCAAGCTCACCAATCAATGCCGTTAAATCGTTACCCGCTAGCGAGTAATTTATAGGCCAAATAACGGTATTCGCCATGACCTCTTTTTCAGCCAAACCTTTTACTGAGACACTGCGATCTAGGGTTTTAAATTCAACAATGCCTTGTTTTAAAATTACACTGGCAAGAATTATTGCCGCAGCAAAAATTAACGACATCGTAATGGATTGTTTAGTCATGGTCTGTCACAGGATGTTTATCTTTACCAAAATACTCCGGTGTTTGGGTTGATAAAACTTTCAGAGGTTGTGGAGATGTCACCGTAACACCATGCGGCGTATTTTCATCTATTTTGACAAAATCACCTTTTTTAATCGTAAATGACTTATCTCCTAATTGCATTTTCCCTTCACCATCAACAATGTAAACCATTTCACTGTGCTCTTTATGCAAGTGGAGGGGCACTGATTTTTTTATGAAAATAAGGAATTGGCTGGCATCTTGGTTGCTAGCAAGCTGCACAACTTTCACATTGTCTAAATCTGTCGGTGCAACCATGTTCTCAAGATTTATAGGGGCGCTGCTTATTGCAGCACTAAGCAATAGTAGGGTCATAATTCACAGTCGATATTGATTCTCAATCAAGCATAACAAGACCCTGTTTTATATCAAGTATCTCGTTTGATAATTACTTTATACTTGTAAATGAATTTTATACTATAAACACAACTTAACTCTGGTGAAAAGCTATGACGGTAAAAAGGATAAGCCAATTTTTCAACCCTAAGTCAGTTGCTGTGATTGGTGCATCGAATCGCACAAATCGAGCAGGTTATGTGGTAATGCGTAACTTATTACAAGGGGGGTTTAATGGCCCAATAATGCCTGTAACACCTAAATATAAAGCAGTACATGGCGTACTAGCCTACCCAACCATAGACGTTTTACCACAAATACCCGACCTCGCTGTTATCTGCACTAATAAAGAGCACTGTTGCAAAATCATTGAGCAACTAGGTGAAAAAGGGTGTAAGAATGCCATCATTATTGCCTCAGGGTTTGATAAAGCTTTAAAAGAAGCGTTAATCAATACCGCTAAAAAAGCCGAGGTAAATATTCTTGGACCAAATAGTCTAGGTCTTCTCATTCCACGCATTGGTCTGAATGCCAGCTTTTCACATATGGTTGCTAAACCCGGTAAAATTGCATTCGTATCACAATCTGCCGCTGTTTGTTCAACTATTTTAGATTGGGCAAAAACCAAAGATATAGGCTTCTCATACTTTGTTTCTGTAGGTGATTGTGGTGATATCGACTTTGATGAATTAGTCGACTTTTTGGGACGTGACGCCAACACCCAAGCGATTCTGTTGTACATCGATAATATCGAGCACACCCGAAGGTTTATTTCCGCAGCAAGGGCTGCCGCATTTAGTAAACCAGTGATAGCGATTAAAACAGGCAAAACGGCAGCGGGAGCGGATGCTGCCATCGCCCATACTGGGGGAAATCAGGGCTCAGACGCGGTTTATGATGCTATGTTTCAACGCGCAGGTATGTTACGAGTAAATGATTTACGCGAATTATTTGCCGCGACGCAAACACTTGCTCTTCATCCCAAGTTATTAAAGCAAGAAGCTCTTACCATTCTTACCAATGGCGGTGGACCGGGTGTCATGTCAGTCGATACACTCATTCAAAGCTCAGGCAAACTTGCTGAATTATCGAAAGAAACGATAGCCAAACTTAATCAAGTGTTACCTCAACATACTTCGTTTGCTAACCCTGTCGACATTTATGGTGACTCAGATCCAAGACGCTATCAAAAAGCGCTTGAGATTTTAGTAAAAGCGCCAGAAGTTGATAATTTATTGATTTTACACAGCCCATCCGCGCTTGCTCCGAGTGAGGATTTCGCCACAATTATTGCTGAAACGGTAAATAAAATACCTAAAATGCAACGGCCATATGTCATGACGAACTTTATGGGTGAAACCGCTGCATATGAAGCACGTAAAGTGTGTCAAGCAGCTGGAATTCCAACCTATCGGACGCCAGAAGGTGCTGTAGCCGCATATATGCACTTAATTCAGTATCGACGTAATCAGAAACACTTAACGCAAACCCCTGAGTCATTACTCGACTCAGATAATATTCATACCGATGCTGCTGCCGCAATTATAGAAAACCATCTGCAAGAAAAAATGCATTACTTGCCTACTCATGATGCTGCACCACTTTTAAATTGCTACCAAATAAACTGCATCGCCACTCAACATGCCTATACCCCAACTGAGGCACGTGAGTACGCTGAAAAAATGGGTTTTCCAGTAGCACTTAAATTAGTAAGCCCTAACATTCCATCAAAATCAGATGTTGGCGGTGTGGTACTGAATCTTAATGACGGTGATGAAGTCGAGCAGACAGCCTTCAATATGCTTTTGAGAATTAATGAAACCTATCCGGATGCACAAATTGATGGTTTTGCTTTGCAGCGCATGGCGACACGAGCTGGCGGTCAAGAACTTCGTATTGCAGTAAAAACAGATCCTAATTTTGGCCCTGTAATTTTACTCGGCGAAGCCGGTACCGCGCTTAACTTTGATTTAGCAGCTGTTGCTCTTCCGCCGCTTAATATGAACTTAGCGAAGTATTTGATTGCTGCAGCAAGCGATAAAGGATTTATTAAAGAGAAACATCTACCAACTAAAATTGATAAATATACACTTTGCGCCATGCTTACACGGGTGTCTCAAATGGTGGTTGAAAACCCAGATATTAAATCTCTCGAGCTTAACCCTGTGCTCGCTTTGCAAGGAAAGTTTCAGGTTTTAGATGCTTGTATTGAGCTTGAAAAATACCAAGCTGGCAGCCGTATTAAGCGCTTAGCAATTAGGCCGTACCCAAAAGAGTTGGAGCAAGAAATAACCTTAAAAGATGGCTCAATGGCACTGCTTCGCCCTATTCGTCCAGAAGATGAAGAAGCCCATCGTGAGTTTGATAATAAACTTACTAAGGAAGATAGATATAAACGCTTCTTTGGTGAAATGCCGCAGTTTAGTCATGAACAACTTGCCAAGATGACGCAAATTGATTATGACCGAGAAATGGCTTTTATTGTCACTCAGCGTCGTGACGACGTATGGCAAACTCTTGGGGTATCTCGCGTATTGATGGATCCAGACAACCTCGTTGCGGAGTTTGCTGTTGTGGTGCGCTCTGACATTAAAGGACTTGGCTTAGGGCGAATTTTAATGCAGTCGGTAATTGACCACTGTAAACGCCAAAAAGTCGAAAAAATCGAAGGGCTCACCTTGCCAGAAAATGCCGGAATGATCGGCCTTGCGAAAAAGCTTGGGTTTAAAGTTACCCGTGATTTTGAAGAAGGCACAATTGTCATGACAATGCCATTAGCTTAAGAGGTCAATGTGAATCAATTACGCTACAACCTAGCACAAGTACTTGAAAGCTCAGGTGAAGGTTTACGAGTCGGACGGATCATTGACGTTTTATTAATTCTGTTGATTGTCGGTAATGTGATTGCCATCGTATTGGAGTCGGTTGAAGAAATAGCTTCAGCCCATCGTCAACTTTTTATTGCGATTGAAGTTATCTCAGTGGGTATCTTTACGATTGAATACCTACTCAGGTTCTGGGTGTGTGTTGATAAAGAACAATATCGTGATTTGCCCATTGCTAATTGGCGCAAACGGTTACGTTATCTACGTTCACCTCTGGCAGTAGTTGATTTGCTTGCTATTTTACCAACTTACCTGATGTTATTTGTTAATTTTGATCTGCGCTTCTTACGCGTATTCAGGTTATTAAGAGTATTAAAATTAACTCGCTACTCACGTGCCATGCAATTGCTTTTGCAAAGCATTCGCGAAGAAAAAGGGCCATTGCTAGCAGCTTTCTTTATTATGGGTGTAGCGCTAATAACCGCATCATGCGGCATTTATCTAATTGAACACGACGAACAACCCGATAAGTTCGGTTCCATTCCTGATGCAATGTGGTGGGCAATGGCCACACTTACAACCGTTGGTTATGGTGACGTTGTACCGATTACTCCATTAGGTCGTTTTTTTGGTGGTGTCATTACCGTTCTTAGCATGGGCATGGTCGCGATACCCACAGGCCTGCTTGCATCGAGCTTTTCAGATCAACTTCGACGACGCCGCGTTAAGTTTGCCCAATTCGTTGCGCTTTGCTCACGCGATGGGGAAATTTGTGAACAAGATAAAGCACAAATTGAAGAAATGCGCATTGAGTTAGGATTAAGTAAAAAAGAAGCGCAATTAGCTATTCGCAAGAAAATGGAAGAAATAAAGCATATTCGCTACTGCACAAACTGCGGCCATAAAATCCCCTAGCATACTAGCTAGTTTTTCTTAAGTTTGGAAAGTATTAAAGAGTACCATTAAACGCAATAGCGCTAATAATGGTGCTCGCTTTGTTTAACTAATCTGAACTCGGAAAAACAAATTGCTTTCTAGCAGCTACTTGTACTTATTTCTGCATTAATCTTGTTTGCAGTAGGTTCACTATTGACGCACAAATTTTGCCTTTTACTAAGAACACAACCAAGTTCGAAAGTTAATACATATCAAAAATAGCTGGTTAACTTCTTAACTCGCGTTTAAGTCAACAAGTGAAGTGAGCACTGGCCTCTTTTAAACTGCTGACATCAGTAATTACCACCACATAATTTTCGACATCACCACGCTCCCCAGCCACAGCGGTGACCTTAATTAAGCAATTAAATTCATTACCTTGCGGGTTCGTGATAATTTCTTCAGATTGATACAATTGACCGGCACTTAGCTTATTTAGTTCACGTAAATAATGAACTCGACGTTCTGGTTTTAAGCCTAATGAAAGCTTTCGTGAGCTGTCTTTCTCCACATCGAATTGGTGACTTTCCCTAAGGGCTTTATTAATCGCCACAATGTTAAACTCCCTATCCATCACGAACACCCAATCTCGGGTGTGTTCAAACGCCGCGCTAAATAATCGAGCACTGTATTCAAATTGACGTTCACGGGTAAAGTTTGTGTAAGTGCCGGTGACGCGTTGCGGCAATTCACCATCCCACTCAATTACACGGCCTACATCTTTATACCAACGCCAATGACCTTGGTTATGGCGCACACGATAAGTTAAGTTAAAGTCTCCCTTTTGCGTACTGACAAACTCCAACCACTCAATGCGATATTTCGCCCTGTCTTCTGGGTGTATTTTGGACAAATAATCTTCTAGCGTGACATTTGATTTTTCAAAACCTAACTCGTTGCATAAACGTGGTTGATAAATATCGCCCACACCACTTTGCCACTCCCAGACACCGGATTTACTGCTTTCGAGTGCCAACATTAAGCGAGTTTCATTTTCACTACTTTCTTTATGGGCAGACAATAAGCGTTGTTGATAACGATGGCGACGCAGCATCCAAACTGAAATCAAACTCGCTAGCAACACAAAATAACTGGCAAACGCTGCTGGGGAACGCCATGGTGGGTAATGCACTTGGATTGTGAAACTTTTGAATTCGGTATAATTACCATTAAGAGGGTCACGTGCACGTACATAAAATGTATGCTTGCCAGGGGCAATACGGGCAAACGCGACTTTATTATTATCTGTTCTCACCAGTGGTAAATCATCTAACCGATATTCGTACTCTACGCGATCTTGGTATTTAAATAGCATTGCTGAAAAACCGATTTCTAAACCAATATCATCGTAATCAAGTTCAAGTAGATTACGCTGGATCACCGATTCAGCTTCTAATTTACGCGACATCAAAGTGATTGATGTAATGTTTACTCGCTCTGAAATCTGCTCATTTTTATCATTCCGTTCAGGGTAAAAGCTAGTAACCCCTTTAATCGAACCGAAAATAATACGGCCATCTGAGTAAGTAAGTTTTGCCCCTGAATTAAATTCGTTTACCGTTATACCGTCATCTACGGTGTATTGTCTAAAGTGCAGCGTATTTGGATTAAAACGCCAAATACCGCTGTGACTTGCCATCCAAATCATGCCGCGCTGATCTTTGGTTAGGCTATAAAACAATGAACCACGAGTATCAAACTTATCTTCAATACGATATTTTTCTTCAAATGTTTTACTATCGAGCCCAACCAGTCCATAACCAAAATAGGAAAGCCACAAAATCCCATTGTCATCGATAACATATGAAGACATCTCTAGGTATTCAACATCGTCTCGTACAGGTGCTTTATACAACAGCTGAACACTATTATCTGGTTGCAGTTGATAAAGTGATTTGCTGTGATAAAACATTGGCATTTGTTGATCTGTTAATGGCGGTAAAAAGTAGCCCGAAATGGTGTCATCAATCACGTCTATTTCAGGTGAAATTTTTACTAATTCTTTTGTTTTTAAGTTGTATTTAAAATATCCATGTTTAAAGCTTTTAAAAAACATTTCCCCAACAGGGCTGACATAACCAACAATAATTTGTTTTTCAAAAATATCCGAGTACAACTCTGACTTGACCTCGATGGCAGAAATCGTCAGCGTTTCTAAATCAAATTTGAATAATCCGCGAAGGGTAGAAAGAAATAACGCGTTATCGAATAAATTCATCTGATACACGTGAAATTCATGATTGAGTCGGTCGGCGAGGTAACCCTCTAGGTAAGTTTGGCTTTGGTAAGTATTTGGATTAATTTTAGTAATACCATCACTGGTAGCCAGCCAAATATCTTTATTGTGCTCTACAATTGACCAAATGTTGTTATGAGACAAACCGCCATACAAGGTATCGCGATTATAGTTTTGAAATAGGTAATTATTTTTAGATACAAAATAAGCACCATCAGATTTACTCGCCAACCACATAGAGCCATCGTCGGATAATAGCATATCAACAATACTGTTATCGCTCAGTTCGTAGTCTGAATTATCTAATTCAGTACTTTTAATCAGTTGATCATCATCAGCAAAATAATTGTAAACGCCTTGGTTTGTTGCGAGCTTAAGCCCTGACTTAAACGGCATTATTTTCCAAATATTGAGATCGGAAATACGCACTTCGCTGGGCAGTTTTTCTAACTCTCGTGCAACTAAACGTTCAATATCATCTAATTCTACTGTATGTAAACCTTGCACGGTTCCAAGCCATAGTGTTGAGCCAGATATATGAAATGACTTTACATTATGTTGATCGTAATGTTCTGCTGGCTGATTGAGGTATTTAAGTTCAACAACTTGCTCTGTTTTAGTATCCATTACATACATACCTACAGACGTACCAATCAACAAGTAATGCTTGTAATATTTTAATGCTCTAACATAGGCATACTTAAACTTATCTGGAATCTCAAAAACTTGCTTAACTTGACCGGTTTGACTGTTAAGTAGAGCTAAATTTCGCATTCGCCCTAACCAATAAAATCCTGGCTGGTGAGTTTCGAGCATAACCATTGGTGAATGGCTGCGATCAGTTTTATATTCGAGTACTCTTTCTAACTGAAACGTATCAGTGTCGTAGCGGTAAAGCCCTGCATAGGTCGTAGAAATCCAAATATCATTTTGTTTGTCTTCATAAAGAAAGTCGATGGATTTATCACGAAGCCTGCCTTCAGGGCCTGTCATGGTAGAGAGCTGATAACCATCATAACGATTAACACCCGCCTCGGTACCTATCCACAAATAGCCATTTTTATCGACTAATAACCCTGTAACATAAGATTGCGCCAAGCCTTCATTTGGTGAAAATCGGCGTACATTGGGGCTATCGATAGCAAAGGCGCTGATTGATAAAAAGCTAATACAACACAATAAGTAGACAAAACGGGTAAGCATAGTTATGACTCCTGATGACTTACCATACACTGTATATCACGCCCTTGACGAATATACGCTTGAAACAACATCGCAAGCGCGGTAGGTGGCTCGACTGATTTAAATTTATTGCGGTTATACCAAGTTACAAGATGCGAGTAGGCAAATGTAAAAATAGGCTGTGAGTAGAAGCTGTGGAGGTGAGCAATTAGGTGAGACGCAAGGCGTTGACTACGATAAGCAGGTAAAGTGAAAACCCCTGTCAGCAATAAGTGCCCTTGTTTAGGGCTCACTTTTGCAGTGGCCACAATTTGCTTCTCAATTTTGATAACCCACACATCGTCGTGACTTTTAGCGCGACCTCTAACCTTATGTTGTTGATAAAATTTATTGATTAAAGGATGCATGATTGGGTCAAGTAACTCGCAGTTTAACTGGCTCAAGACATTGTCGCTAAATACCGTTCAAAACGCTGTTTTAGCTCTCCTTGTTCTGACTGCGGACGTTGCAGAATTTCAGAATATATCTGGTCTCGCGTACTTTTGCCTCGCTTTACTTTAAACGCCCAAAATGAGGCTTCATAATCGAGTTGTATTAAATATTTTTCCTGACGCGGTAAATGACATAAATTAAAAGACATGTTCTTTTTATACAGCAAATTAAATAGTATGTTATGGTAGCAATGTACCATATAGGTGATGCCGATCAACATTAAAATGAATTCTGCAATGTCTCTAATTTCAATAAGAACAAACGCTATGAAGAGGTTAACTGCCTCCGTTGTATTTATCATAGCCGTGTTTTTATTTTTAAAACCTGTTATGGCTGAGCAACCTACCACAACCTTAGTATTCAATAAGCCTCTTGATACCAAAATTTCTCGCACCCTAATAAAACGTTTACAAAGTGCATATCAAGCCATAGGTATTGAAATTAAAGTAGTTGATTTTGATCACAAAAGCTCACTTTCAGCAGCCAATGCAGGTGAATTAGATGGGCAAATTGGCAGAGTTATCGGCATTAGCAAAGAGTATCCAAATTTAATTGCAAGCGTCACACCTCTGATGAATCTAAATCTGGTGCTTATTACCAATAAAAATTCATGCACTAATTGCCAATTAAGCGACTTAAAAACCATCAGCCATAATGCCAGTTACCCCTTTGCACAAAAATACATTGAGCAAGAAAACTATCAGGGCGAAGTAATTACTAACAGTAACCTCACCAGTCAATTGCACATGCTAAGAAACCAAACAATTGATGGTATTTTGGTTTTAGAATACTTGTTAGAACATCAAATTGAGCAACGTACATTCGATTTTTTTGAAAGAAAGATCGTTTCACAAAAGCCTATTCACCACTATTTGCATAGAAAGCACCAAGCGATATTAATCAAACTGGATCAGCAATTAATGCAAAACACATGGGCACAATTAGATCACAAAAAGCCAAAGTAGAACATTTAACTCACTGTTTTAACGGTATGCTAAAAGTCTAAATTAGTTTGCTCAGAACCATTACTGTTACTATCTTGTTGTTGTGCCTGATGTTGCCGTATGCGCTTTTCTCGCTGGGCACACAAGCGAATGATATGTTTTTTTTGTGCGTTTGAAAGTTGATTCCAATGGAAACGCTCTTCACGAGAACGAAAACATCCTAAGCAATAACCCCGGTTATTCACCTGACATACCCCTTTACATGGACTGGGTATTTCAAAAATTTCAATTTGCTCAATAATCTGTTTTTGCTCAGTCATTTAATTGGTTAACTCTGTCACAAAACTAACAGAGAGTTAGGTCTTTTTTACGCACTCATAATCACAGTTTAACTATTTTTTGCACAAAAAAAACCAGAGTCTGCACTCTGGTTTGTTAAAAGCGTCAATTTGTATCAAAGCAAACGGTTTAACTACTTTTGATTTAGCACCGGCTTGGCATAAATTTGCTTAATAAATTCATGTAATTCTGGAGCGACACCGTCAAAGCGACTTTGATAAACACGTTTCGCGTCATCGCTGATTTGCTCAGCAGCTTTGTCAGCCGCTAAGTAATTGTTTGGATGTAAGAAATAATTAGCATGAATGTGATTATCGATAGTTTGTGCTAATTGCTCTGGCGTTTCACAGTTATCGCTAATTGGCTCACCAAACGATAAATGCACATGCCCTTTATTGGTAGCAAACCCTTCAATAATGCTGGCAATATCTTCGCCCTGCGCTTTCTTATATTCACCAAATGTGGCTTTATGATATTGCTCTTTTGCCTTTGCTTTTTCACACGGCTCAAACTCATACGAAATCGCTACAGGCACAACATTTATCGATTTAACATAGTCTGCAAAGTCCATTTTTAATTTGCGACCATGCAATTGCAGCATTTTAATTAGTGCCGGATCGGTTACATCATTACCATCTTTCGCACGGCCTTCTTTTTGCGCAATCCATACTGAATTACCCGTGTCGAGTGAATCATAAATATAGTGCGAAAGGGTCGTCAGCGTTTTAAGCATTTCTTTGGGTGACTTTACTGAACGCTTAACAATAAAACTTTTATTTAAGCGCATTAACTCAGTCATATAAGGTACTTGCAACAGATTATCGCCAATTGCAATACGCACTGTTTTCATATCGCTTTGGAACAAGCCATAATTTACAAATGCCGGATCTAGGGCGATATCGCGGTGATTTGAAATAAATAAATACGCTTTATTTTTATCGAGTTTATCCAACCCAGAAAATGTCACTTTAGATGTGGTGCGCTTTACTAAAATCTCAAGGTAACGGGCAACCGCTTGCTGCACTTCATCAACCGTTTTAAGTTTTCCATATTTATTGCGCAGCTTAGATTTTACTAAGTAATTGCCAAGAAATGGGATAGCACGCAACCAAGACGGCAAGTTATGCTCTGCGATTACAGAGATAAATGCATCATCATTTAGAAGTCGCGAAACAGATGCGGCTACTTCGTCATCATTGTATGGGCGAATATCTGCAAATTTATCGTTTGAAATAGTCATAACTTGGTTTACTGCATATGAAAAGGGCGAACATTTTACCTGTCATTATCGTTTTTGGCTAAAATTAACATCTCTTACCAGTTAAGAGTAAATTAAATGATTGTCGAACCGCAATGCTTGTAACTGAAAAAGTGGTGATTTTGAATTATTTGTCACTACTTGCCCTTTGCCATTGGTAACAAAAATTGAATCCTTTGAACTTGCAACGCCCGCACAATCAACAAAACGTTGATGATTTAACAACTGATGATTGTCGAGCTGCCAAAACGACACAACGCCGCCACGCGGCGAGGTGACTGCAATGCGATTCTCTTTATCATTTATCGCGATGCTTGCAATGTATTGATTAAATGCCAACCAAAAATCGGGCTTAGCATCAAGTGGCTTAAGCTCACCACCCCGCTTATGACTGAATACCAGCGGCCAGGTATCGCGATAGTGACCTTGATACTGGGCACCAACAATCACTTCACCACTTTTAGCAACAGCCAAATGGCGTAAACTTAATTGAAAATGCGGCGGAATAACTGTTTCCACAACTTTTCCTGAACTCAAATGCACATAACTTAGGTTGGGTGCCATCGTATCGAGATTAAGTTTCTCGCGCCCTTTTTTTGGATGAGTTTTAATCCCGCCATTGGCAACCACAATATGATCACCATCAGGCATTAATGCCAGCTGATGTGGGCCGACTCCGCCACTCTCGATACGCTTTACCACTTCAAACGACGTTGCATCACGAAACACTAAGTAACCTTTTGCACTTTCAATTTGGTTTTCTGTGGTTATTAATTGATTACGTTTTGTATCAAATACACCATGGCCATAAAAGTGAAAGCCAGCTTCCGAAGTGACAGTCCTTTGAAGCATATTGTGTTTAAGATCGACAATAAATAACTTAGTAAACGGACGCCTTGAAAACGCAGCAACACGTTCATCATCAAGCATCACCAAATCATGGCCACGATTGGCAATTTTTACCTGATTTAATAAGTTTCCAGCATCATCAAATGCCACAACAAAATGCTCGCCTTGGTGATTTGATGCCGCACTAACAAAACGTGATTGTTTGGCAGTAGAACATGCCACCAAATTAGCCCCCACCGACAAACTTAAGCCACACAGTGCTAAACTTTTTATGAAAGTCCTGCGCTTCACAGCTTAATCCCCATCATTAGAATTAAAATTAGGGTTTAACTGCGTTAATTGAATAAAGTCAGTTGAAAGATAAAGCCTAAACTCTTCAATTTTAGTGATAAGAGGTGATAATGCATTACGGTTTTCTTGAATTGTTACTGCTTGAGATAAAGGTTTATCAATTGTATTTGTAAGTGTTTCAAGCTCATTAAAGTAAGCCAAGATTTTTTCATTTACGCTGGTATTTTGATGAATATCGTTTAAGTACTCATCAAAACCGTAGCCATCACCTGCAAGATAAGCTGCCTTTAAGGCTGCTAGATTCACCTTAATATTTTCAAGCGATGATAAACTATAATGAGCCTCAGCCTTTTCCGGATAGCCAGGAAGAAGCGTGCCTTTCACATCGTTTAATTTATTGTCTTTGATCACTTCAATTAACTCAAACCAATTGGTCACGAAGTCTTCAAGTACCGCTTGTTTAGAATCATAATCGCCCGTACCGTTTTTAAAATCATTCACAAACCCAGTGGTTTGTTGTTGCCACCCCGTCAGAATTTCCATTGCGATAGTTTTAACATTGGCAGCAATCGCCATTACTGCTAAACAACGGTCTTCTTTATTTTGAGCGGTTAGTAATGCGTTTTCTTCATCGGTGTTAAAAATTAATAACTCAAGCGCAGGCAACCCTTGCGCACCATCTTGTAAGCTTGCTACCGCATTAGCATCAATAACTTGTGCAGCTAATAGAGAGGCCACACCACGACTCACTGCGTTATTATTATCCGGCCAAAATTGCATGCGGTAATGGCGAAACGCCTCTGACTCTGGACCCATTTTAACGGCTTTAGCAAACTGCCACGCTTTACTTGCATCAAGCCAAGCTGATTTAAGTACCGCCAATTCGTCTTGACTCGGTGACCCGTAAGCGCAAAACGAAATACTTGCAGCATCCAGTTTGTCAGCTTCATCCACCAGCGCTGAATAAGCAGGTAAAATATAATGGTCTGCTTGCGCTGCTAGTAATTGTGTCATCGCCTGATCTTTTGTCAGTGTGACAACAGGTGGCGTGACCGGCGGTGTTTCTTTTGAGGTTTCACTGCCACCACCGCCACATGCGGTTAATAGCGATGCGGTTATCAATACTGTTAGTGCCTTAAATTTCATTTGGTTACCCTTAAATTTGTTGTAAAAAGTAAATCAACGCATCGCGCTGTTGTTGATTAAAATTCACAAATGCCGACTTTGCTTGTTCAGCTTCACCGCCATGCCATAGAATGGCTTCAGCGATTGTTTTCGCTCTACCATCATGAAGAAATGCTTGGTAGCCTTGTACTTTTTGCTGCAAACCTATGCCCCAAAGAGGGGGGGTACGCCACTCGCGGCCATTCGCTAATCCCTCGGCTTTGTTATCTGCCAAACCTTCCCCCATATCGTGCAAGGCTAAATTGGTGTAAGGCCAAATAGTTTGATTAGCGAGCTTTTTAATCGGATAGTCGCTTTGTGTGGTGTAACTTGGTGTATGACAACTATGACAATTCGCTAAATAAAAAAGCGCTCTACCCTGTTGTGCTTTTTCTGAGGTTAATTTACGTGTTGGCTGCACTGCGACATGTGCCCCCATAAACACCGTGAGCTTGTGCAATTTTTCAGGGATCTCAAGTGCTGTATCATGGCCACCCATATTTGAAGCTTGTTGACAGACGAGTTGCGAATGAGTGCAGGTATCCCGAATGAAAAATGGGTTGGTAATGCCAATATCGTTAACAAACGCGGCTGCTGTTTGAGAGGCTAAACTGACCTGACTTGCTTTAAAACCAAACCGCCCTAGTTCGCGCTGCTGCGTTTTTGGATTCACAACACGGTTGTATTTAGCCGAGATGCCATCCTGGTTCTGGTCGTTAATATCTTGCTGTGCAAGTAAATCAATTTCACTTATCGCATCTAACAAGCCCATACCATAAAGTGCCGGGGCATAACGGGGGGAGATTACAGTCGTTGGTTGTAAATTACCATAAGCTAAATCTACCAGTTGGTAGTTCGGCTTAGTGAGTTGGTAGGTCGTACCGTCTGCATATTGACCTGTGATCGTTTCATACTGAATTTTCACTTTACCTTCTGCAGCTAAGCTTGCCGGTTTAGCTAACTTAATAGCAAAAGGCTGGAACTGCCCACCATAATGCTTATCAACCGCATCACCATTTTGTAAATCTCCCAAGCGAAACAACAACGCCATAGGTGAATGTGTGCCTTCACCGACTAACTTACCGCGACCACCACGGATATGACATGCTTTGCAAGAGCGCGCATTATAAAGCGGCCCTAAACCATCACGATCTGTGGTTGCTGCAGGGGCTGCGACCCATGGATCGCGGAAAAACGAAAATCCATCCCAAAAGTCCAATTGCTGATCTAAATCGAGATTTTCCGATGGGTGAATAAAAGTGCGTGTATTAATGCGTTTAAGCGTGGTGTCACCGCCAGGACGTAACTCGCTTTTTGAAAACTCAGGTGTCTTTTGCTCAGTACAACCACAAAGCAAAACCGCTAAACTAAATACGCTAAGAAATATATGTTTGGTCATAGCGAATTTAAAAATGCGAGCAGTAATTCACGGTCACTTTTTGCCATCGCTAAATAAGCTTGTTTGGCTTGTTCGGCTTCACCGCCGTGCCATAAAATAGCTTCGCTAATATTGCGGGCGCGACCATCATGTAAAAATGTTGCACGCGCATTCACTTGCTTCACCAACCCTAAGCCCCAAAGCGGCGCTGTTCGCCATTCAGTGCCAGAAGCACTGCCTTCTGGGCGGTTATCGGCAAGCCCTTCGCAGCGCTGTACATAAATGCAGTTATCTCCTATTTGGCAACTGCCTCCTTGGGTATTTTCTTTGCTAATTGGCGCACATTCACCACCCATATCATGAAGCAGTAAATCTGTGTAAGGGTAAATAACTTGCTCACTCAATGCCGCAATAGGAGTGCTCGAATCTTTAAAGCCAAGAATATCCACATCACCTAATAAGCTTGCTGGTGCTTCACCTGTTTTATGGCGTGGCACATGACAACCATTACAATTGGCTGCAAAAAATAGCGCGCGCCCCTTCACAATATCATCCTGCCAAGTGTTTGTTTGGCTATCAAAACCACGGCGTTTCGGCACCGCCAGCAAGCGGTTATAAAATTCCACTTGCGCAAGATCGATATCACTGAGATCTAAACCTAACGCTTCGCTATCTTGCTCAAGTTCAGCTTGTGCAATGCAGGCTAACTGATTGGTAGTACAGGGTTCATCTTGATTAATACGGTTTGTTACGCCCATATCACCTCGATACGCACCGGCGATTTGTTGCAGTACTGATGCGGCCCCAAGTTTATAACCAAAGCGTGCTAGTTTTGTTTGCTCTGAGATCGGTTCAGTCACATAAACTGCGCGACCTGAAATGCCATTGTTATCAACATCATCTGGGTCGGCATAGCTGGTGATAAACGCTTCTGGAATGGCATGTAATAAGCCAGAGCCAAAAATCGACGGCGAAACACGGGCAGAAAATCGCACCGTATCGTTAAAGGGACCATAAGATAAATCGGTTACTTTATAAATTGGGTTGCGTAACTCATAGCTTTCACCATCTGCGAATTGCCCTGTCAGCGTTTCATACTCAACAAAGGCATACGCTTCACCATAAGCAAGCCCTTCATCTAACGCGCCATTAAATTTCGGCAATGCGCCTGTTGGATGACCTGTCACGGTGCCGAAGGTTTGTAATTGATTGCCATAAATTGCATCCGGTTGGCCATTTTCATCGCTAATGCGCAGGAACATGCTGGTCATTGCGATATCTTTGTTACTGGGCACTTCACCGCGCCCATCTTTAATATGGCATCCCTGACACGTTGGATTGTTGAAAACCGGTCCCAACCCTTTGTGCGTCCCTCTAAATAAGTGATCGCCCGACTTAAAAACGGCATCTAATTCAAACTCGTTACGAATGGTGGGAGCTGATTGACTGAATGCATCCTCGTTAAACACATTGCTCGTTACTTCACCACCGGATAAATGCTCGCTCGCATCCGGCTCGCTTTGGCTGATTGGCGCTAATCCATCATTCGGTTGTCCTGGCAATGTTACTGTTGGTGGTGAAGGTTTATCAGGAACTAGATCTGAAGTCGTTGATGAGCCACCGCAACCAACAACAGCAAAAACTAAACTTGAAAGAAAAATGTGTCTCTTCATAAATGCCCCTAGAAACGAAAATAGCGCTGAAAAATACAGCGCTATTTAGGTGTTAACGATGATTAGCCTTCAAACTCTTCAGTATCTTGCTCAAGATCGCCTGTAGTTACTTCCAGCGCTTCAATCGCTTTTTTGATCACTTGAGTTTGTAACTTCAATGCTTCGATTGTATTGGTCACTGGTTGCTTTAAATCAGCATGTTGAATTTGCACATCAAACGAATAACCCAGTTTTGCATTGGTATCGATAACGGCAGCTTGTGCCATGGTATTTTCAATTGCTGCACGTAATTCATTGGCAAGTTGGTGGGAACCATCAACAACTAACAAGTCATAAATACTTGCACCTTTTAGGGTCTCACCATCCATGCGTTGATAAGCACCTGTGAATGCATTTTGAATACCTTTCGCATTTAAGAAAATATCGCGGTGCGTATTATCTGAAAAACATGAATGCTCATCTTCTTGTGAGTCGGTACGAAGTGCAATACTCATTCGCTCTCCGGCTAATTCACCGAAACTTAAACGACCCATGCCCTCAAGAATTTTTGCTAAAGACATCTTTACATTGTCATCTTTAGTAAACTCAACATAGTGGAAACCAGAACCCGGAGTCCATGCATCTACCACACCTTGTAGATCATCAATCAATAAATCTGCCGCTGCAATTAGGTAGTCACCGCGACGCTCACAAATTGATGAATCAACAATATTATCAACACCAGAGGTACATTCCCCCATACCACTCGCTGCAGTGTAGTAATCATTTACTTTACGGTAACCTGCGCTGTAATCACGGTTTGGTGTATAAGAACCGTCTGCATTTAAGTCTTGCCCCCATAATAAGAACTCAATAGCGTGATAGCCCGATGTCACATTAGCTTCATCGTCACCGCGTTCAAATTGCGCTGCAAGCAAGTCTTTGGTAATTTCAGGAAATTCAGCAATATCAGCAATAATATTACCCGCAACTGGCAACGTCGCTGGGTTTTCAGGCAGTTGCGCACCATCCATATCGACCGTGTAATCAATCAATGCTTCCGCGAGTGGCCAGGCGTTAATTGCACCTTCAGGCCCTTCTTCAGCAACTAACACAGGGTCACCATTGTCATCGGTTGTTAAGTTATCAATTGGCCCTTCGCGAAAACGATATACTTCCGATTGACCGTAAGGTTCACGGGCATCCAGCCATGCATTTTTTGCAGCAGTGAAGTTTTCATCAGTTGGATTTACTACAAATTGCTCAAGTATATTTTTAAGCTGCTTTGCAGCAATAAGAGAATCAGCATAAACAGCATAAGCATGCTGAGCATTCGTGATAACAACATCTTTTTCAGTTACAAAAGTAGAAACACCATTTGTACCGTCAGTACCTGCAGCACCGGTTGCGCCATCAGTACCATCTTTGCCATCGTCACCACTACATGCTGCAAGCATCGCAACACATAAAGAAGAAAGCGCAAAATTAGCTATTTTTTTCATTATGTTAATTCCTGATTATGAGTAAAGTAAATCTGCGCTGCATTCTAAAGACCAAAGCAAATTAGATCAATAACGGAAATCATTATCATTTAAATTTATTTATGAAAAATTTATATTTTGCTTCTTTTATTTTTAAACATTGATTTAGATCAATAAAAAAGGAGCTCGTAAGCTCCTTTTTTAAATAGAGATTAGCAGCTATCTCGCTGCCACTTTTAACCAAATTAGGCGTAACAATAATAGTGCCAACAGCCCACCCGCAAAATACTCCAGCCACATTGGTAGTACATGATGTGAAGCCTGTAATGATGGCGCGATTTCAAACCCATAGCGCGCAACTAGATAATCAGTAATAAAACCGAAGATTAATGCAACACCAATAACGCCAATCAAATAAGCTGCAACAGCGCGTTTACCTAATTCACTGGCCACAACACCAAGGGTCGCCACATTGGTTGCCGGACCCGCCAACATAAATACTAATGCTGCTCCTGGACTCACTCCTGACATTAATAATCCAGCTGCAATAGGCGTTGATGCAGTTGCGCACACATACATTGGAATACTAATTAGTATCACCACTAGCATCGCCCAAATACCACTGCCATATTGTTGAAGATAATCTTGTGGTACATAGGTCTGCACCAGTGCCGCAAAGAACAAACCAATCATAAGCCACTTTGCTGTATCACTTAGGAGTTTATTCGCGCTAAAAGCAAAGGCACGTTTTAGCTTTTGCATAGAACTTTCTGTTGCTTGTTTTTTGCTGGCACAACAAGACGACTCTTTCACTTGCTCCACAACTTTTTCATCGGATGCGCAACATGATGTCTGGCCTTTTTCCTCGTCGTTAACCACTTTATTTGCACTATCACAGCATGCTGATTCTTTAGAGACAGTAGTCTGTTTTGTATTACAACAAGAAGCTGCCTCCCGAGTTTCAGTGTTACTTACTTCGACAGAATCTTTCGACTTGCTACAGCAAGCTTCGGTTAATGCTTCTGAGCTTTCAGTTGATGAAACACTTACTTTCTCTTTAATTTTCTCACCACCGACCAATAAGCCTGCGGTGATTGCACTACTCACTGCTGCAATAGGGCGAATAATAGCCATAAATGGACCAAGCAATACATAGGATACTGAAATAGAATCAAGCCCTGTTTCAGGTGTTGATACTAGAAATGCGGTTGTGGCACTTTTTGATGCCCCTGCCCGTCTTAAGCCAAGAGCTGCAGGAATAACACCACAAGAACACAGTGGCATTGGCGCACCAATTAATGCCGCTTTGATGGTGGTGGCAAAACCTTCTTTACCTAAATGACGATTTAAGAAATTCGTTGGTAAGTACACATTAATGAGTGCAGCAATAAATAAACCTAATAACAGCCAAGGGGCAGAAATGATAAAGAGCTCGATAAAATTATTAATTAGCAGCATTGTTTACCTCGAGAGCTGATAAAATCGAACAATGAATGGCGGGTTCATCACCACCACAACATGATTTATGAAGCAGTTTTAGTGAATTTAGAATGGCATTCATTTCAGTGATTTTGCGCTCAACTTGGCTAATTTTCTCGCTAGTGAACTGCTTTACTTGTTCACAACTGTGACTTTGCTTGTCCACTTTAATTGCCAATAACTCTTTGATTTCATTTAACGTAAAACCAACATCTTTTGCGCGAATAACAAATGCCAATTGGGCAATATCTTGCTCAGTATACAAACGGTATCCTGAAACACTTCGACTTGATGATGTTAAAATACCTTGTTTTTCATAGTAGCGCAGCGTATCAGTTGATACCCCTAGCCGCTTTGCGATTTCACCTATTTTTACCATTAGTTCACCTAATTAAGATACACTAAAATCAACTTCCACTATGAGTATAAACCTTAGAGTTAACTCCAAAGTCAAATCGATTATTAAAAAATATGAAAATTGTTATTCTTGACTACGCAACCATTGAAAATGGTGATTTATTACCATTGAATGAGATCAGCTCCCATATCACCACATTTGATAACACTCACCAATCGCAAGTAGTAGAGCGATGTGACGGTTTTGATGTAGTTATTACCAATAAAGTCGTAATAAACCAAGATGCTTTATCAAAGTTAAATACGGTAAAACTTATTTGTATCGCTGCAACTGGCACTAATAATGTGGATTTAGTTGCCGCAAAGCAACAAGATATAGCGGTTACCAACGTTGCAGGTTATTCAACTGCGAGTGTAGTGCAACACACCTTTGCGCTACTGTTTAATTTACTCGGCAATACCCACAAATACATTGCTGATTGCAAAAATGGCCAGTGGCAACAAGCACAGCATTTTTGCTTTTTAGGTCACCCGATAAATGAAGTTGCAGGCTTAAAAATGGCACTCATTGGCTATGGCGATTTAGGCAGCGCAGTTGCAAAAGCCGCAAGCGCATTCGGCATTGAGGTACTTATTAGCGAGCGAAAAAACAGCCCTGTACGTGAAGGCCGTGTAGCATTTGAAGAGGCATTAAAGCATGGCGATATCATTTCAATCCACTGCCCGCTAAATGACGATACCAAAAACTTAATCAGTACCAACGAATTTACTTTAATGAAACCAAATGCAGTACTTATCAACACAGCGCGTGGCGGCATTGTAAACGAAAGTGCTTTAGCAAATGCGCTTATTCACAAAAAAATTGCGGGGGCTGCGATCGATGTACTCAGTAAAGAACCGGCAGAAGCCAGTAACCCGTTAATCCAATATAAAGGGAACAATTTATTACTAACACCGCACATTGCATGGGCAAGTCGCCAGTCAATATCTCGTTTAATCCAGCAAATCGCGCTTAATATTGAGGCATTTCAAGTGGGGCAAATACGTAATCGCGTATAGTTGACTAACTATCGAAAAAACTTCGATTTTGAAACAAAGTTGTTACACTGTTTTTAATGCGGTTTGCTCCATTTATGCCGCTTCATATTCACTTTAGGGAGACACAATGAAAAAAACCGCATTAAGTTTAGCGTTAATAGCTGCGCTTGGCCTGACAGCTTGCCAAAGTACTAACACAAACACTAATTCAACAGTTAGCCAGCAACAATCACAAGCGGCTGCATTTGAAGCTTTTTCAGCGCAATTTATTGAAGATTTATGGCGTTATAGCCCTGAGTGGTCTCAATACGCAGGGTATGGGAAATATGACCACATACTTACCGTTCCAGATGAACAAAGCCGTAAAAACGATATAAAATTTGCCAATACCCATCTTGCAAATCTAAAGCAGTTTGAACTTGAAAAATTACCTGCAAATTTAAAGACTGATTACTATTTAATTGAGAACTTATTAAACGAGATTATTTGGTCAGTAGAAACATTCAAACCATGGCAATGGAATCCATCGAACTACAATGTTGCGGGTGGGTTTGCGATGATCATGAATAGTCGTTTTGATGATGACAACAGTAAAATTGCCAAAGTGCTTAAACGCCTTGAAAATGTACCTGCATATTATGCCGCTGCAAAAGCAAACATCGATACACCCACTCTTGAGTACACTCAGTTAGCTATTAGTCAAAATAAAGGTGCATTCAGTGTTTTAAATAAGGATTTATATACTAAAGCAAAAACATCAGACCTTTCAGATACTGATAAAGAACTGTTTGAAACTCGCTTTAAAGCGGCAACAACGGCCATTAATGACTATATTGATTTTTTAACCAAGCTTGAAGCCGAACTCGTTGCAAACAACAGTGCGCGCTCATTTAGAATTGGCGAGGAACTCTACGAGCAAAAGTTTGCCTTTGATATTCAATCTGGCTATACCGCCAAACAGGTCTATCAAAAAGCGCTTGATGATAAAGCCCGTGTTACAGCTGAAATGCTCAAAATTACCGAGCAGCTTTGGCCTAAATATTTCGCCAATCAAACCATGCCTAGTGAGCCACAAAAGGCCATTGCAACATTAATTAATCACCTTGCCGTTAAACACGTAAAGCGTGAAGATTTTGTCGCAGAAATTAAAAAACAAATCCCTGAGCTCGAAGCGTTTATAAAAGAAAAAGACTTAATTACGCTTGACCCTGAAAAACCGCTTGTAGTGCGTGAAACACCGGATTACATGCGCGGTTTTGCTGGCGCATCAATCAGTGCGCCAGGCCCTTATGCGAAAAAAGAAAACACGTATTACAATGTCACCCCACTGGACAATATGACTGATGAACAGGCTGAATCGTATTTAAGAGAATATAACCATTGGATTTTGCAAATCTTAAATATTCATGAAGCGATTCCTGGGCATTACACACAACTAGTATATTCAAATGAGTCGCCATCGTTAATTAAAAGTATTTTAGGCAACGGTGCCATGATTGAAGGTTGGGCTGTTTACACAGAACGTATGATGCTTGAAGAAGGCTATGGCAACTTTGAACCTGAAATGTGGCTGATGTATTACAAATGGAATTTACGTGTAATTTGCAACACAATTCTCGATTACCAAATTCAAGTAGAAGGTATAAGTAAAGAGCAAGGTCTTGATTTACTAATGAGTGGCGCATTCCAAGAACGCGCGGAAGCTGAAGGTAAATGGCGCCGTGCAACACTCAGTCAAGTTCAGCTAACAAGCTATTACACTGGTTATCGTGAAATCTATGATTTCCGCGAAGCACAAAAAGCAAAACAAGGTAATCAGTTTGACTTGAAAGCCTTCCACGAAGAATTTTTAAGTTACGGTAGTGCACCTGTAAAATACATTCGTGAGCTAATGGAATAATAATATCAAACTAAAAAAGGAAGCGTTTGCTTCCTTTTTCATACCAAACTCAGTTGCTGAGCCAACCCCTTAGAAATATTTCTTTCTATCACAACATCTTGACTAAGCTTATAAATATTTAACACAATCTTTAATAAAGATAACCACCCAAAAATGGAAAAGGCAATGGATAGACTTTTACGCGCCTTAGTCGTAACAACTCTTTTTAGCTTAAGCTCACTCGTTGCAACTTGTTTTGCAGCCGATAGACAAGTAACACAAGAAAAAGAACAGCAAACGTTTTATTACTCATGGCGTGATTATCAAGGCAATCAGCAAAAACTCAATTTTACTTACTCAAACGATCAATTGTTTAACCATTACCGCCGCTTTAAAGGTTTTAACGACCAAGAATATCTCGACAAAATTAACGTTAAGGTCATGAATACTATTAAAGAGTTTGACCGTCGTAAATATCGCCTCGAAACCACGCGTAAGGAGCGCAGTATTGAGTACAAAGTTTTCAGCGATGAAAAAGCCTTATTAAATGAAGTAGAAACCCGTGTTGAAAACGCCAAACAAAGTGCGCGTAAAAGCTATTTAAAGAGGCACTATTACGCTGATTTAGAAGCAATTTGGGCAACCGATGCGGTAAGGCCTGACTTACCTCGATTTGTAAAAGAATCATACAATTACATCACCCCTATCCGGGAGGCAGTGATTGAAAAATATGGGCTCAATGTAAGGCCGCAAACGATTATTAATTTCGTTTTAGGTTGGGTACAATCTATGCCTACTTCCGAATTACCAGATCGCTTCCACCATAGCGGCGAGAACTTTAAACCACCTTTAAAGCTGATCCGCCAAGAGTACGGCGATGTTGATAGTAAACTAGTTCTGACCAGTGCGATTTTAAAAGCAATTTACCCGCGTTTAACAATAGCCATGATAACTACACCAAAACACGCGCTAATAGGTTTAAACCTACCCATTCGCAAAGAAGATAAACACATCGAAATTAATGGCTTAAAGTACCTAGTAGGTGAAGTAACTGGTCCAAAACAAATGCCGATTGCTGAAGTAAGTCCAAGCTCTTGGAGTATGCTTAATAGCAAACAATATATTGTTGATGTAATTTAATCTAAACACGGATTATTTAACTATTCGCTAAAAAAGGGCTGGTCGTTACCAGCCCTTTTATATATTTGTTTAAAAAATTATAAGTTTTCTTCTGCAAAACTAGCTAATCGGCTTCGCACCACGCCATTTAAATTAACCGTACTACTACCTTGGAAGTCTTTAAAACGTTCAACAATATAAGTTAAGCCTGAAGTGACTGGTGTTAAATAATTACTGTCTATTTGAGCTAAATTACCCGAACAAATGAGTTTGGTTCCTTCACCGCAACGCGTAATGATGGTTTTAAGTTGTGACGCTGTTAAGTTTTGGCTTTCATCCAAAATTACTATGGCATTTTGAATACTGCGACCGCGCATAAAGTTAATCGACTTAAACTGTATATTGGCCTTTTCCATAATATAATTTCGGCTAGAAATAGGGTTTTCATCGTTTTTATGCAGTACCTCTAGTGAATCGGTTATTGCGGCAAGCCATGGCAACATCTTTTCTTCCTCGGTGCCTGGTAAAAAGCCTATCGACTCTGCAATTTCAGGGGTATTTCGTGTAACAATTATTTTGTCATACATACCGCGTTCAATCACAAGCTCTAGCGCACATGCTAAGGCTAATAAGGTTTTACCGCATCCTGCAGGCCCGGTTAAAATGACTAAATCTAGATTTGGGTCTAATAATGAATTAATCGCCATAGCTTGATACACATTCTTAGGCACAATCCCCCACGCACTTCGTCCCATTATGCGTTCAAAGCCTAAATCAAGTAGCTTGATATGCTCTTCGTCATAATCAACTACACGCGCAGCAAAGTGACCCGTTTCATCAAGCAAGTATTCGTTAATAAACACTTCGTTCAGTAAACTGCGTGGTACAGTATGATAAGTATCGCGACCATTTTGCTCACTGTCGCACTCTTTTACATGAGCCCAAAAGTCACCATCGAGTTTTTTGTAGCCGCTTGTTAAGAGGCTAATATCATCAATCAATTGGTCGGTTCGATAATCTTCGACAAATTCAAGCCCTGCACCTTTTGCTTTAAGGCGCATATTAATATCTTTAGTTACTAACACCACTTTCACTTCTACACGTAACTGTTGTAAGTGAAGCGCAGTATTAATAATACGGTGATCATTTTCATCGCCAGGAAGACCAGACACCGCATCTTCAAAAATATGGTCATTAACAATGGTTAGCTTACCAGTACAATTTTTGGTGACTCCTGATAAATCGACCCCAGCCAACATTTCTTCCGGCGAAGCATCACGTAACACATCGTCTAATGCTCGAATGGCAATACGCGCATCACGACTCACATCTTTTTTGCGATCTTTAATGTGGTCGAGCTCTTCGAGTACTGTCATTGGGATAACGACTTGATGTTCTTGGAAAGATAAAAAGGCGAAAGGTTCGTGAAGTAATACGTTGGTATCTAATACATAGAGTTTATTATCGTTATTGCGCACTTTTCCCATAAGCTGTTCCTTCTCTTAGCTGGCGGGTTTATGGTTTTTGCTTTACTTTTAAGTTTAGTCTATTTCACGAATTTGGCTTTTTTATGACAAAAAAAGTTCATAATTCTTGATAAAATACAAACATTAAAGTGGCTAAAAATTAACAGGTGAATCCAACGAGAAATCTAGGTAACATAGCCGCCTTTTTTCGATAGTAGCGAGTTAAAAATGAGCTTTTCTTTAGGTCAACGCTGGATCAGCGACACCGAATCAGATTTAGGCTTAGGTACGGTAGTAGCCTGTGAAGGACGCCAAGTCACCATTTTATTCCCAGCCAGTGGTGAAAACCGTGTGTACAGTATTTCTGAAGCACCTGTAACCCGAGTTGCATTCAATGTGGGTGACAAAGTGCGTAGTGTTGACGAGTGGGAACTCATTGTTGAACAAGTTGAAGAAGAAAATGGATTATTTACTTACCTTGGTACACGTGAAGATAACCAAGAACAAGTAGTACTAAAAGAAACCTTTCTTGACCATTTTATTAAATTTAATAAACCACAAGATAAATTATTCTCAGGCCAAATCGACCGTTTCGACCGTTTTACACTTCGCCATAACACGCTTAGTCATATCCATGAAAACCAACAATCTAGCTTAAAAGGCTTAGTGGGGGCACGTGCTAGTTTAATTCCACACCAGCTTTATATTGCCGAAGAAGTTGGTAAACGTTTTGCACCACGCGTATTACTATCTGATGAGGTAGGTTTAGGTAAAACCATCGAAGCCGGTATGATTATTCATCAGCAAGTTCAGACTGGTCGCGCTTCTCGTGTGCTGATTGTGGTTCCGGAAAACTTACAGCACCAATGGCTGGTAGAAATGCTACGTCGTTTCAACTTACAGTTCTCAATTTTTGATGATGAGCGCTGTACTGAAGCTTACGCAGATGCTGCAAACCCTTTTGAAACAGAACAGTTTATTTTAACTAGCCTTGAGTTTCTCACGAAAAAGAAAACGTGGTTTGAACAAGCAACACTAGCTGACTGGGATTTATTAGTTGTTGATGAAGCGCACCACTTGAAGTGGAGCGAAAAGAAATCGAGCACCGAATACAACCGCATTGCAGAGTTAAGCCAAGATATTCCGGGATTAATTCTACTCACAGCGACGCCGGATCAACTCGGTCATGAAAGTCATTTCGCCCGTTTAAAGCTACTTGATGAAAATCGTTTTTACGATTACCAAGCATTTGTAGAAGAAGAGAGTCATTATCAGGAAGTCGCCGACGCTGCGAACCAATTACTTGCTGATGAGCTACTTAGTGATAACGCTAAAGCTACATTAACAACGCTTTTAAAAGAAAGTGATATTTCTACCTTGCTTAGCCAAGTTGAACAAGGCGAGCAAGCAGCTAAAAATGAAGTACTCTCGATGCTACTTGATAGACACGGTACAGGCCGTATTCTGTTTAGAAATAGTCGCAGTAGTATTCAAGGCTTCCCATCTCGTGAGCTTCACGCTTACCCTGCAGCCATGCCAAAGCAATACACTACAGCAATGAATGTGATGGGTAATATTGCGGGCTTAAAAGATGCTGAAATGCGTGCTAAACGCGCCCTATTCCCAGAGAAAATTTTCCAGGAGTTTGAGGGTGAATCAGCTAGCTGGACACAATTTGATCCTCGTGTTGAATGGCTTGCAGAAAAACTGCTTGAACTAAAACGCGAAAAAGTACTGGTTATTTGTAGCGAAGCACAAACCGCTCTCAGCCTCGAACAAGCCATTCGTGAAAGCGAAGGTATTAAAGCGGCCGTATTCCATGAAGGCATGAGCATTATCGAGCGTGACCGAGCAGCGGCCTATTTTGCCGAGCAAGAAGATGCAGCACAGGTATTAATTTGTTCTGAAATTGGTTCTGAGGGGCGAAACTTCCAGTTTGCTCACCATATGATTTTATTTGATCTACCACTTAACCCAGATTTACTTGAGCAACGCATTGGTCGCTTAGACCGTATCGGTCAGAGTGAAGATATTAAAATTCATGTTCCTTACTTTGAGAATACCGCGCAAGAAGTCCTCTTCCGCTGGTACCATGAGGCACTCGAAGCATTTGAACACACCTTAACAACAGGTCAATTACTGTATTCAGAGTTCAAAGAGGAACTCTTAGAACTAATTGCAAATCACAATACAGATGAAGAAGAACTCGACCCGTTACTCGAGTCAGTAAATAAACAAAATCAAGCGCTAAAACAAAAAATGGAGCAAGGCCGCGACCGATTGCTTGAGCTTCACTCAAAAGGACAAGGGCGCTCAGAACAATTAGTTAAAGATATTGAATCATTGGATAATCAAACTGCACTGCCAATGTTTATGATTAAGGTGTTTGATATTTTTGGTATTTCGCAAGAAGACCGCGGTGAAAACTCGATTGTATTAAAACCAACAGAGCATATGTTAACCCCTTCGTTCCCATGCTTACGAGATGAAGGCCTGACTGTTACCTTTGACCGTGATACAGCGCTTGCACAAGAAGATGTGCACTTTTTAAGTTGGGATCACCCAATGGTACAAGGGGCGATGGAACTGATTATTGATGATGACTTAGGTACAACCTCAGTTGCACTTTTGAAAAACAAACAATTGCCGGCTGGTAGTTTCTTTGTTGAGCTTATTTACCTTGCAGAAACCAGTGCACCTAAAGCGCTGCAGATGGGCCGTTTCTTACCGACTACGCCAGTGCGATTGCTGCTTGATAAAAACGGCAATGATTTAGCAGCCAATGTAGCATTTGATACGTTTAACCAACAGCTTAATGCAGTAGGTAAACAAACAGCGAGTAAGCTTGCTTCCGCGCTTCAATCAAGTGTTCACCCACTAATTGAAAAAGCGAACAATTCAGCTAAAGAGCAATTAACAGCGCTAAAAGAAAACGCTAAATGCAGTGTAAATACCAATCTTGATGATGAGCTCGCGCGCTTGAAGTCATTAAAACAACTCAATCCTAATGTGCGCGAAGATGAGTTGTTTTACCTTGAAAAGCAAAAAGCACAATTGCTTGAGCATGTTGAAAAAGCAGAACTTAAGCTTGATGCTATCCGCTTAATAGTGGTTTCTCACTAACCAGAATTGCTTTAAAATAGGGCTTGAATTAAGCCCTATTTTTTTGCTGGAATCACTGTGCTGTTAAACTACAACCCACCAACCTCGCCCTATATTAATATTCTTTATCAAGATAATGACCTGATTATCTTGAATAAACCAAGTGGGTTACTAACAGTGCCAGGTAAAGCGCCTGAACATAAAGACAGCCTAATCAATCGTGTTAATGTTGTTTTTCCAACAGCTACCATAGTGCACCGATTGGATATGGCAACTTCAGGTATTATTTGCTTAGCACTTAACAAGTCCGCACACCGTGAAATCAGTCGCCAATTTCAAGATAGAGAAACTAAAAAACGTTATATCGCACGTGTTTTCGGAAAGTTGGAACCCCAAACTGGTTCGGTTGACCTACCACTAATTTGTGATTGGCCAAATCGTCCAAAACAAATGGTAGATCATGAACGCGGCAAACCATCACTGACTCACTACGAAGTCTTATCTTATGAAGAAAATGCAACACGTGTCGCCTTGACCCCAGTTACCGGTCGTTCACATCAGTTACGAGTGCATATGTTATCACTTGGCCATGTTATCTTAGGTGATCGTCTTTATGCTCACTCTGAAGCATTGGCAATGGCACCACGCTTACAATTGCATGCAGAGTATTTAAGCTTTACTCATCCAATCACACAAGAACAATTAAGTTTTTATTGCGATCCCGATTTTTAAACTAAAATAATTGTTTGATAAGTCGATAAACAACTAAATCAAACAATTATTTACGCGTGTGAATTTTAAAACAACTTTTACCTTTGTTGCCTTCATAACAGCCTCATTTTTTATAAATGCGAATGAGGTTGAATGGATCACCCCCATAAATAAAGAGCTACAAGCAAACCAAGACATTAACCAATATTACGATAAATCGGAAGTGGTTAAAGTGCTTGCGGGTGACAATGAACTCACCGCATTGTATCGCGATCATACTGCAGAGTTTGACAAAGGTGTGGCGATTTTGATTGCTGACTGGCATTTAACTCAAGCAAATGACCGTGGTATCGATTTTTTGCGTAAGTCATTGAATGATTATGGCTGGGTGACTTATAGCATTAGTGCCGGCAGCTCCCCACGCATTAACACGGAAGAGCTACCAGAAAATGACAATATAAGCCTTGCTCCAAATATTGCTCAATATACCAAGCCCGATTTTGACGCTTATGCGTTAAGCCTAACTAGCCGTTTTAAAGCAATGTATCAGCAAGCGCTTAATCACCCAGGTTTTGTTATTGTAATTACTCAAGGACAAAGCGGCGCGATCCTCAATAGTTACTTAAACCAACAAACTTCAGAGCCGATTGATGCCTTAGTACTATTGAATAATTTTTATAATGACCCACAAAAAAATAAAGCATTAAACCAAACGGTTACCACTTCCACTTGGCCAACACTCGATATTTTTTACCAAAGTCATAATCACTGGTTAAGCGAACAAATGGCTTTAAGAAAAAAACTAGCCCGTCGTAATCATAAACTTAATTATCGCCAGCGAACTTTATTTGGCAGCCAATCGAGTGAGCAACAACACCAGCGGTTGTCGAAAGAAATTTACGGCTTTCTAACTTGGCTAGGACTCTAGTATCAATCGCTATTAACCTATCTTTACTTTCGTTTGAGATACTCGTAAGCCGATTGAATGTCTTGGCTTTTTTGCTTCGCAAGCTGCATCATTTCTGGGGGTAAACCTTGTGACACTAATTTATCTGGATGGTGTTGTGCCATTAGCTTTCGGTAAGCCTTTTTAATTGCTTTTTGATCGGCACTGTCATCTAAGCCTAATACCTGCAGTGCTTTAGTGCGCGATAACTCACTTGTTTGTGCTGTATTACTTGATGAACGATGTGATTGTTGCTGATTTTGTTTAGTATGTTGGTAGCGATGAAATTCAAATTCCGCAATATAACGCTTTAAAATAAAGGTAAAATGCGCACTGTTGATGCCAATTAATTTACTGACCTGTTTCAGTAATTCACGTTCTTTGTTACTTAATTCGCCATCACTGAATGCCATTTGGATTTGAATTTCAAGAAACAGTTGAATGAGGTCGTAACGACCAGAAAAACGGTCGCGAAAATCTTTTAGCACGGATTTAAATGGGAAGTCCGCTTCTTTTCCACTGCGAAAGGCATTTTGCGCGTCTCGGCGAGCATCACCTGTGAGACCCATCTCATCCATAAAGCGCGATGCGGCAGAGATATGTTGCTCGTTTACACGACCATTTGATTTGGCAATATGCCCCATTACCGCAAAGCAAGTATAGGAAAATAGCGCCTGCTTTTCAGACACGGAGCTATTATCAAAAAAACCTTGAAAACCACCGGCCTTGTTAAAGTCTTGTTTTAGTCCACGGTCAAACAAGTGCCCAAGGTAAAGGCCTAAAATCGCCCCTAACCATTTGCCAAATAAAAATCCAAATCCAGCACCTAGTAACTTTCCCCACATTTAACTAATTAACTCCTGTCGATTTATTTCAGCCAACCGCTCTGGCGTGCCAATATCATACCAATTACCAATATAAAGCTCTGCGGTGACTAATTTTTCAACCATTTTTTCACGTAACATCGGCGCTAAAGGTAAAAATGCAGTTTTTCGTTCTGCAAAAAATGATTTGTGATAAAGCGCAATTCCGGCAAAAGTATAATTATCTTCTCTACTGGCATCGCTAACAGCAAATCCGTGAACAATTGAAAAGTCACCTCTAGGGTTATGTTCAGGATTTTCGACCAAAACTAAATGCGCTTGATGAGGTAACATTGCGATGTGTGTCAAACTAGATACATCATAATCAGTGTAAATATCACCGTTAATAACAATAAACGTATCTGATAATAAGTGCAGTGCATTAAGAATACCGCCTGCGGTTTCTAACCCTTCACCACCTTCATCACTGTAGATAAGGTTAACACCAAACTCACTGCCATCGCCAAGTGTGTTACGAATAACATCACCACACCAAGCAAGATTGATTACGATTTCTGTAATGCCTGCATTTGCCAAACGTTCAATATGATATTGGATCAGAGGCTTACCATTTACAGTTAACATTGGCTTGGGCATATGCTCAGTAAGTGGCATCATTCGCTTTCCGCGACCAGCTGCCAAAATCATTGCTTTCACAGTTTCGCCTCCAGTTGTGGTTGTACAGTTGTTTGTAACCACTCGGCAAAATAACCAAGCACAGGAAATGCATTAGCCACTTCTTCACAAGCTACAATTACATAGTGAAGAGTATCAAGCACATGCGGTAAATAACCTTGCTTTCCATCACGTAAACTTAAACGGCAAAATATGCCTGCAGCTTTCAAATGACGTTGAATGCCTGTTAAGGTGTAAAGCATTTCAAAGTCAGTAAAAGTAAGCCCGCCTGTTAAGCCTGCTTTTTCATACTGTGCAAAACCATATTTTATCAGCGAGCCTCTCAGCGCCTGAGGTAATACTTGGTAGCAATCTTTGGTGAGTGAAACTAAATCATAAGTAAGCGGGCCTTGCACTGCATCTTGGTAGTCGATAATCGCCCATTGCTCATTAGATAACATTAAATTGCGGCTGTGGTAATCGCGATGCATGGTTACTTTAGGCTGCATTTCGAGCGCATTAATCAGCTGTTGTTTTACTTGTTGCCAATTCTTTTCTGCACCAACATCCATTTCAATTTTGCAAAAACTTTGCACTAACCATTCATTGAAAATCTCGAGTTCAAGGTCGATAAATTTGGCATCATAAGGCTTCATTGCTGGGCTTGGAGGTAAAATGGCAATTTGAGGCAATAGGTCAATTGCTTGTTGGTACAATTCACACTCGTTACCTTTCCCAAGACAATCCGCAAAGTGAGTACTTCCTAAGTCTTCAATTAATAAATAGCCTTGTTCTGAATTCACAGCTAAAATTTTTGGTACTTTAAAGTTAGCTTGGTTAAACAAGGTGTTGAGTTCAATAAAAGGCTCATTATTAATAAGTTCCGGTGGCGACACCATTAAAATGTAGCTCTGCTTGTTAGCAGTTACGCGATAGTATTTGCGAAAGCTCGCGTCGCCAGTTATTAATTCAATGTGGAAAGAATGCGGGTTATTAATATTAGGTAAATTCTGCGTCAAAAACGCATCAAACAATTGGTTATGCAAGGCTTAACCCCAACTACAATTAATTACAAATTGTGCATTGTCCTTTGCCATTTGCTACCTGAGTATAAATGACGCTTAATTGCACAAGTATTTTTCTCTTTTCAATGGTATATTATCAGCTCAAGAAATGAGAGAAATCATTTAAATTAAATTATTCTAGAGCGTATTGATACTACACGTTTAAATTTTGTTCAGAGAATACAAATTGGACGTAACAAAATTGATATTATTAGGTTTATAAATACGAAAAAGCTTCGTATTGACAAAAACGTACAAAAACCGATTTTAATATGCTCTTATTCACAAGGTTATCTGATTGATGAAAAGCCCTTTTGGCATATTTGCAACACTTATATTTATGTCACCCCTAACAAGTGCTTCAGATATGTTTTCCCTGTGTGAAACAGATCCTAACCTACGCTGGCAGTCAAGCTCTGCACTTGCCCAAGGACAATTAGCAATAAACGCAGATCAAGTATCCTTGGCTGGAAAAAATAAAGCATTGTTTAGTGGCAATGTATTTATGGACTCTCCCCAAATGAGCTTAACGGCATCAAGTGCTGAACTTGATAAAACCAACGGAATGCTAAATGCCATTGGGCCAATAATTTACCAAGATCCCAACAGCTATATTTCCTCTAAACACTTTTTTGCTAATTTTAATTCATCTGAATTATCACTGGGTGATGCAAAGTATCAATTCACTCAACAAGCAGGCCGCGGGGAAGCTAAATTGCTCGAAGTAAACGAGCAAGCCTTATTGCTTCAAGATGCAAGCTTTACAACCTGTCCGAGTGAGAATCCTGTTTGGGCTTTAGATGCGCGTAAAATTAAACTTTCACAAGAAGAAGGTTGGGGCGAAACCTATGGTGCTGTTCTAAAAGTTTACGACACACCAGTATTCTATTTACCCTATTTTACCTTTCCCATCTCTGATAAACGTAAATCAGGGTTTATTGAGCCAACATTCAGCAGCTCAAATCGCTATGGTTTGGAAATTGAAACACCTTTTTATTGGAATATTGCGCCAAATTATGACGCAACTATTACGCCTAGGTATATGGCAAACAAAGGGTTTCAACTACAAACTGAATTTCGCTATTTAACTGAACAACATCAAGGTATGGCTGCAATTGAGTACCTTAGTAGTGACGATTCAGCCCCTGAACTTAATAGCCGCTACCTACTCCATTTAAGTCAGTACAGTAAAATTAATGATAACTGGCGCGGCCAAATTGATATTACAAATATCAGTGACGACAACTACATCAATGATATGGGTTCTAGTTACGCAAACCGCACCGATACCCAGCTAAATCATTTAATTCAATTAACCCATTTAGGTGAAAACTGGCACACTGACATTAAGCTGCAAGGTTTTGAAGTACTGGGGGATCACCTAGAATCTTATCGAGCATTGCCACAAATTACGTTTAATCAAATCAATGCTTTTGATTTCTATGGTTTTGATTTTACCTTCAACGGTGAATTTGCTCACTTCCAAAATGATGAAGCAACCGTTGAAGAAGCTACGCGACTGCATTTAGAACCAAAATTAAGTTATGGCATTAATGATTATGCATGGAGCTTTCTATCTGAGTTGAGTGTTTTACAAACCAACTATCATCAACAGGGCGACTTTACTAACTCGCAATTTGAAGAAAACGTCAACCGAACGTTGCCAAAACTACGCCTTTACGGACAGATAAATTTTGAACGTGATACCCACTGGTTAGTTGATAACGGCCTGCAAACTTTGGAACCCAAAGCGCAGTATTTATATATACCGGAAAAAGACCAATCAAATATTGGCCTCTATGATACCGTTAAACTACAAGATGACTTTTATGGTTTATTTCGCGAACAGCGTTTTTCTGGTGTAGATAGAATTGCAACTGCAAACCAGTTTACTTTAGGTGCGACAACACGCATATTTAACCAGCAAAATAACGAAGTATTTAATTTTAGTATTGGTCAAATTTTCTATGTTTCTGATAAAGCAAAACCATCAGAAACAGAAATAGACGATAACACTAGCTATAATTCTTTATTTGCCAGTGAAGCAATGTTGCACTGGCACAAAAATTGGTACTTATCTGCTGGCCTGCAATACGATACAGATAGCAGTGAATTAGTTAACTCACATTTAACGCTTGATTATAAGGGTGATAATAATGAGCTAATTCAATTGAACCATCGCTATGCAGATAATGTCTCAGGAAATACCATTGAACAAGTTGGTATTTTCGCAAGCTATCCAATAGGCGAACAATGGCAGCTTGTTTCAAGCTATCAACGTGATCTAGAAAGTGATCGCAGCGTAGAATTTTTAACTGGTGTACAATACCAGTCATGTTGTTGGGCGATTCAACTTTCGGGTAGCCGACAAATTGAAACTGACTTAAATAAACCGGTTGGCCAATTTGAAAATGAGTCAGCCAAATTTGACTCGAGTATTCAAATTAAATTTATAATGGGTCTTGATGCGCAAAAACTACTCAACCAAAGCATCTTTAGTTATCGCAGACCTTATTTTCTAACAAATTAAATGTGTAAGTAGAAAAATCAATGAAGTTAAAACGATTAATGACCGCGGGCGTAGCCCTACTTGCGTTTTGCCAAAGCGCTTACAGTCTAACCACGCTCGATAGTGTTGCTGTTAAGGTAAACGATGGTGTAATTCTAACAAGTGAAGTTGATGCGTTAGTTAACCGAGTAACAAATCGCTCAAAAGAGTCTGGCCAAGAGTTACCTTCAGAAACGGCTTTACGACGTCAGGCAATTGATAAACTAATTGATCAGACTCTTCTTTTACAAATGGCTGAACGTATTGGTTTACGTATTTCTGATGCACAACTTGACCAAACATTAACTCAAATGGCTGGTGAGCAAGGTGCAACACTGGATGACATGCGCCGTTCTTTAGAAGCATCTGGCGACAACTTCCAAACATACCGTGAAGAAATTCGTAACGAAATGATTGCTAGCCGTACCATGCGTGCAAGCGTTGAACGTCGAGTTTATGTTAGCTTACAAGAAGTACAAAACCTCCTGCGCATACTAGAACAACAAGGACAAACCAATGAAGAATATAATGTTGGTCATATCCTAATTGAAATTCCTGAAGGCTCCACGGCTGAGGAAATAAAAGCGCAAAAAGATCGTGCAGAAGCCGTTATTAGACTTTTAAACGAAGGGCGTGAATTTAGACAAATTGCAATTGCTTCATCAGGTGGTGCGAAAGCTCTTGAAGGTGGTCAGCTTGGTTGGATGAACATTAACGAGATGCCAACACTGTTTGCAGAAGCCGTTAAAGGCCATAAAAAAGGCGATATCGTAGGCCCTCTTCGCTCGGGTGCGGGTTTCCATATTGTAAAATTACAAGACGTACGTGGTGTTGAAGTTGTTGAAGCAGTAGAACTAAAAGTGCGTCATATCTTAGTTAAGCCATCAATTATCGTATCAGAAGAAAAAGCACGCTCAATGCTTGCAGGTTTTGTTACTGATTTAAAAGCTGGAACAGCTGATTTCGGCGAGCTTGCGAAAGAGCATTCTGAAGATCCTGGTTCAGCGTTAAACGGTGGCGCTTATGACTGGACTGATCCTAATTCTTGGGTAGGTGAATTTAAAGAAACCGCGCTAGGCTTAGAAAAAGGTCAAATTAGCGAACCGTTCAGAACTCAATATGGCTGGCATATTATGGAGCTTATGGACCGCCGCATCTCAGATAAAACTGAACTAGTGAAACAAAACCGCGCGCATCAAATGATATTTAATCGCCGCTTTAAAGAAGAAAGTTTCACTTTCCAACGCGAGCTTCGTGAACAAGCTTATATCGAAGTAATAGAAGAATAACTATGACGCTACGTATTGCAATTACACCTGGTGAACCGGCTGGTATTGGCCCAGACCTTATTTTACAACTGGCGCAACAAAACTGGCCTGCTGAGCTAGTTGTAATTGCTGATAAATCGGTTTTAAAAAAACGTGCAAAACAACTTGGCATCAACATTTCTTTTATTGATTACGATGCGCAAAGTGCCCCTAAAATGCATGTACCTGGCTCACTAACAGTAAAACATATTGCGATTAGTGAAGAGGTCGTTGAGGGTGAACTTAATGACGCCAACGGTCAATATGTTTTAGATACCTTGAAATATGCCTCTGACGGTAATATGCAGGGAGAGTTCGCGGCTGTTGTAACAGGCCCAGTTCACAAAGGCATAATTAACCAAGCAGGCATCTCTTTTAGCGGTCATACTGAATTTTTCGCACAGCAGTCAAACACCCCTGATGTAGTAATGATGCTTGCAACCGAAGGGTTACGTGTTGCCTTAGTAACAACACATATTCCACTGGCTTATGTATCTAAAGCAATTACCGAAGATCGCTTAAGCAAAGTAACACGTATTCTTCATCATGATTTAACAACCAAGTTCGGCATCAAATCTCCTAAGATTTACGTGTGTGGTCTGAATCCTCATGCAGGTGAAAATGGCCATTTAGGTAGAGAAGAAATTGAAGTCATTTCACCGACTTTAGAGTTACTGAGAAATGAAGGTATCAACCTAGTCGGTCCATTACCTGCCGATACGTTATTTCAAGATAAATACCTAAAAGATGCGGATGCAGTGCTTGCTATGTATCACGATCAAGGATTACCTGTGTTAAAATACAAAGGATTTGGTAATTCAGTGAATATTACTCTAGGCCTTCCGTTTATTCGCACTTCAGTAGATCACGGCACAGCCCTTGATTTAGCAGCAAAAGGCGAAGCGGAAGTGGGTAGTTTTGAATTAGCAATTTCTAAAGCAATTGAAATGGCAAGTAAAAGCGCACAATAGATGAATGATAAAGTACACTTAGGGCACCGCGCCCGTAAACGTTTTGGACAAAACTTTTTACACGATACCAGCATTATCGATAAAATTGTTACAGCAATCGATCCAAAACCTGGCGACAACTTAGTTGAAATTGGTCCTGGCCTTGGTGCAATCACTGAGCCTGTTGCTGATTTGACAGACCACCTAACGGTTGTAGAACTTGATAAAGATCTCGCTCATCGCTTAATTCACCATCCTTTTCTTGCAAGTAAACTGACTGTTCACCAAGGTGATGCAATGCAGTTTGATTTTGCTTCTCTAATAACAGATGAGCGTAAGCTAAAAGTATTTGGTAACTTACCTTATAACGTTTCAACACCGCTGCTCTTTCATCTATTCGAGTTTTATCAAAATATCGAACACATGCATTTTATGCTTCAAAAAGAAGTTGTTAAGCGTATGGTTGCAAGCCCAGGCACAAAAGCCTTTGGCCGTTTAAGCGTTATGACTCAATATTACTGTCATGCTATGCCAGTAATTGACGTGCCACCCGAGTGTTTTAAGCCTGCCCCTAAAGTAGACTCTGCTGTCATTCGACTAATTCCGAAGACGCCAGATCAACTCAAAGCGAAAAGCACTAAGTTACTAAACACAGTATGTTTAGAAGCGTTTAATCAACGTCGTAAAACAATTCGCAATAGTTTATCAAACTTATTAACACCTGAAGAAATTGAAAACTTAGGGTTAGATTTAAAACTTCGTGCTGAAAATCTCTCTCTAGATACCTTTGTAAAAATCGCAAACTGGATTTATGACAACAAGCAGTAATTCTCCAATTAAGGTCTCTGTTGAGACTTTTTATGTCGATGGGCAATCTGAACCTGAAAAAGATAAATTTGTTTTTGCCTATACGATTACAATCAAAAACCACAGCTTATGTGCGACCAAACTTCTTAGCCGATATTGGTTGATTACAGATGCTAATGGCAAAGAAACTGAAGTTGAAGGCGAAGGTGTTGTGGGTGAAACTCCAACTATCGGCCCAGGTGAAAGTTATACTTACACTTCAGGTGCAGTTTTAGATACCCCAATAGGTACTATGCAAGGTTATTACAACATGCGTAACGAGTTTGGCAATGAATTTCAAGCGCCTATAAACGTATTTCGCCTTGCGAGTAACGTAGCGCTCCACTAATTCAACTATGGCCGACTATGTTGTAGGGGATCTTCAAGGCTGTTATAACGAGTTTATAACACTGCTTGAACTCGTCGACTTTAACCCTAGCCAAGATCATCTATATTTAGTCGGTGACATTGTGGCAAGAGGGCCTGATTCGCTTTCTTGCTTACATTATTTGTATCAGTTACAAGGTAGTACCTGTATTACCTTAGGTAATCATGATCTTCATTTAATTGCGACTTACCTAACCCATAAAACACCAAATCCAAACGATAAACTGCAAGACTTATTCGCATCTGAAAAGTTACCTGAGTACATTAACTTTTTAAGGCAGCAACCTCTTGCGATCTGGCTAGAAAACTATAACACTTTGATTTCTCATGCAGGTCTAAATCCACAGTTAAATCTGCAGCAAGCGTTAAATTTTGCGCACCAAGCTCAAGCATGCTACCAAAGCAAGGATGCATCTTATTTTCTTGCAAAGATGTATGGCAATAACATTAATTGTTTGTCTCAGGCTACCGATGAGCTAACTCAGTTTACTTTTACCATAAATGCCTTTTCTCGTATGCGATTTGTCGACTGTAACGGAAAAATGAATTACAAATTAAAAGGTGCTGCAAACCAAGCCACAGATGGGTTATTGCCTTGGTTTAACCATAAGCCACAAAATCATCAAAACATTAATATTTGTTTTGGCCATTGGGCGGCATTAGAGGGCGAAACACCGTATCAAAACCTCTTTGCTTTAGATACTGGCTGTGTATGGGGAAAGCAGATGACACTACTTGAACTTAAAACGCAAAAAAAGCACTCCTGCAATAACTTCAAAGAACAACAAACTAATAGTTAAGTTGTATTTTCATTGGTGAATATAAACTAATCAACTAGAATTACTGAAATAAACTCGTGACTTTGCTAGATTAAACTAAAGTTGTATCCATATATGTCGATACAGGATAAAAGTCCAAAGAGACTTATTCACTTTGCCGGCATTTTGTAAACAGGAATAATTATGAAGTTGACTGTAAGCCAACGAATTTGGGGTGGATTCATTCTAATTACCCTACTTTTGATAACTATTGGTGTTAATTCCCTTGTTAGAATCAACAGTATTAGTGATTCTTCTAATCACGTAAATACTCTCTCAATTCCTGCACTTAGAGCGACTAATGAGTTGCAGGTATCATTTAATAAGATGCAAGCTCTCGCTCTACAGGTTTACTACAGTGATAACAGCAACGAATTGCAGAGTTTAATTAGTAAATACCAAGCAGCAGCACAAGATTTTGATAAGTCTAACGAGAGACTTAAACAAGTTGTTAGCTCTAATCCGCAGTTATCTAACGCGGCATCGGCTGTTGATAAAACGTACTCAAGCTTTATCAACCTTGTGCAAAACTTAATTAACAACAAAACCGATGCGCTAAATCTTGATAAAACAATAAAATCACAACTTGAAACCCTTGAAATAGCTTCTGAAGATGCCAGTACGGTAATTTTAGACTTAAGCGATAGTGCTGAACTCGAAGATAACTCTCAGCGTTTATATCAAGCTGTATCAAATATTGAAAATGCACTGCTTAGCCTTGTAAGTAACAGCACAGATTTATCAAACATTCGCAATTCAGCCACCGTAGAAACACTTTCAAATGAAGTGAATTTTAGTATTAGTGATATTGAACGTAATATCGAACTATTAAATTCGACTTTTGAGCAAACTGACGCTGATTTATTCCAAGACTTCAATGATTACTTCCAAACAGTTAAAGAAAACAGCCAAGGTAGTAATGCTCTTGCGAACCTTAAACAAAACCACATTCGCTTACTAGAGGGTGCAAAAAACAATTTGCTACTTGCTGAAAAAGACACGGAGACAGCTAGCAAACAACTCGAAAAGCTTGCCTCACTTTCGGATAATTTAGTAACAGAATTAAGAGCGGAAGTGGAAAGCAGTGTTTCTAAGGCTGAATTATGGACCTGGTTAGGCATGATTATCGCGACTGTGATTGCGATTGTTATTGCATTCTTAACTGTACAGCGTATTACAAAACCACTTAGTGAAATTAACAGTGTGCTTGATAACGTTGCTCAGGGCGATATGACGAAACGTCTTGATGATAGTAATCAAGATGAATTCGGCGAGTTAGCAAAAAGTCTAAACAGAGTAACAGATAACTTACGTAACTTAATCCAAGGCATTATTTCTCGCTCAACCCAACTTGCTGCAGCATCTGAAGAAACCTCAGCAGTTACCGTTGAGTCTAGCCAAGCGATAGAAAGTCAACGCGCGCAAGTTGAACAAGCTGCCACTGCAACTACTGAAATGAGCAGTACTTCTCAATCTGTAACACAAAGTGCTGAAGACGCTCTACATGAAATTAAGCAAGCTGATAGCGAAGCTGAACGCGTTAAAACAATATCAAACAATAACAAGTTAACCATTGAACAATTAGCAAGTGAAGTTGCAGGTGCATCTCAGGTAATTAATAAATTACATCAAGACAGTGCATCAATCGGTGGCATTTTAGATGTAATCCGTGGCATTGCTGAGCAAACTAACTTGCTCGCACTAAACGCTGCCATTGAAGCTGCGCGTGCAGGTGAGCAAGGTCGTGGCTTTGCGGTTGTTGCTGATGAAGTTCGTTCATTAGCAAGTAAGACACAAGAATCAACTCAAGAAATTCAAGCGATGATTGAATCACTGCAAAGTGGTGCTGAAGAAGCCGTAGCTGTAATGGCAAAAGGCCAGCAGCAAGCTGACTCATGTGTAGAGCAATCTGAGCAAGCTGCATCTGCTCTTGAGCAAATTACACAGGCCGTATCTCAAGCACATGATGCCAGTGAGCAAATCGCTACAGCTGCGGGCGAACAACACCAAGTATCACAAGAGATTAGCGAAAGCCTAGAGTCAATTGTTGCTATAGCTGAGCAGACCGCAGAAGGTGCAAATCAAACTTCAGCCTCTGCAAGTGAAGTAGCTAAGCTGGCCGAGGAACTACGCTTATCTGTTGAAGAGTTTAAAGTCTAAACCTTAGCGGACACCTGTATTTAATAAGCCCACTCAATGTGGGCTTATTTGTGCCTAAAACGAAATAAATAAGTGTTTCACTAAATCGTAATTAACAAGTATTTAAAACCAAAAGTGATGCCACGTTATTTAGTGAACTGTTTACTTAAAATGTAACTAAGTGGTTTATTCTGAACTTTATTTCTTTTGATTTCTGCCCACTGAGAATATAGGCCTTATTCCAAATCAAGCAGTTACTTTAGTAAGTTTTAGGTATTTTATAGATTTGCATAGCACAGACACAAAAAAGCCAGCTGCTATAGCTGGCTTTTGAAGTCAAAGGGAAAACGTTTATTAAATGCCTGCTCGGCTTTTAAGTGCTGCAATAACAGCTGAGCCAGAATGACCATTAGCATCAGCCCATGCAACATCACCACCGGCAGCCAAATCACTCTTTGGGATCTGTTTAACGATGTACTCCCCTGTACCATTTGCACCGCTAACAATTGCATGACGAATTAAGTTGTTACCATTACAACTTATACCAGCATAAATGTTACGAAGCTTTACGCGTGAATCCTTCAGCGTTTTACGAATACGGCTTTTATCATCTGCTGCAACATAGTCACATAAACTAGCAGCTAACTGCTCGTTTGCATTTACTGTGTGAGAGCTCAGTAATGCAGCTGAAGATAAAGACAGAGTTATTAAAAATGTTGATAATTTCATGGTACAGCAACCTTAGTAGCACTTTATACTTAACTTGTTGACGACAATTCTAACAACAAGTTAAATCCTCTTCAAGAAATTAAGCCTAATTTATTATAAATAACAAATTGGTAATGATATTGATTGAGCTCATCCGGTAAAAAACTAGTACTATCTACTACCTGCCAGTCAGCCACAGCCTGATAATCAGGAAACTGCGTATCACCCTCAACATCTAAATCAATATGTGTTAAGTATAGACGATCTGCACGAGTTAAAAAGTCTAGGTAAATTTTACCTCCACCAATGATCATCACCTCATCTACATCTCCCGCAAGCGACAAAGCATGTTCAGGGCTTTCAGCCATTATTGCGCCTTCTACCTTATAGTCAGCATTACGGGTGATGATAATATTAACTCGTCCTGGTAACAGGCGACCTATCGATTCGAATGTGCGACGCCCCATGATGACAGGTTTGCCCAAAGTAACCGCTTTAAAGTGTTTTAGATCTGCAGGTAAGTGCCAAGGCATATCATTATCTTTACCAATAATGCGATTATTAGCCATCGCTGCTATCATTGAAATAATCATAAAAATTTAATACTTTTGACCTAGTTATTTATTATTAGTACTTTTTCATTAAAAATAAAAAAAGGTGCGTGAGCACCTTTAATTATCGTTGATACACTACTTCTACATCGTAGTCATCATCATCCCAATCTTCGTCATCATCGTCGTCATCAATATCTGACATCTGATCTTCATGGTATGTATCCCATTTAAACTCAACTTCAGCAGGTTCTTCTTCAACAACAAATTTTTCTTTTGGCATTGTTTCAAGTAACTGCATAATATCGAAACAAAGCTGCTCTGTTCCAATTTTATTAAACGCTGAGATTTTATATGTCTTTTCTGCTTCAAGTTCATCAGCAATCTCAGCACATAGTGCGTCAGCTTCTTCATCTAACAGAAGGTCGATTTTGTTGAATACTAACCAACGAGGTTTCGCAGCAAGCTCAGGACTGTAGCGCTCAAGTTCACCTAAAATCGTGTATGCATTTTCGACAGGATCTGAACCATCTACTGGCATAATATCGATAATGTGTAAAAGTACGCGGCAACGTTCCAGATGTTTTAAGAAACGAATACCCAAACCTGCACCTTCTGCTGCACCTTCAATCAAGCCAGGTATATCTGCAATCACAAATGACTGATTTTGGCTTGGTCTTACAACACCTAAGTTAGGAACAAGTGTAGTAAATGGGTAATCAGCTACCTTAGGCTTTGCTGCTGAAACACTGCGAATAAATGTCGACTTTCCTGCATTGGGTAGGCCTAATAAGCCCACATCAGCAAGTAGTAATAATTCTAAACGCAGATTTCTAATTTCACCTGGAGTACCTAGCGTTTTCTTACGAGGTGCACGGTTTGTACTTGATTTAAAACGAGTATTACCTAAACCGTGAAAGCCACCTTTAGCAACAATAATTTTATGCCCGTGTTGGGTTAAGTCACCCAAGACTTCCGCAGTATCAACATCGACAATGCGTGTTCCAACGGGAACCTTCAAGGTAAGGTCTTCACCTTTTTTTCCGGTCATATTACGACCAGCACCATTTGTTCCGCGCTCAGCTTTGTGAAAACGTTCAAATTGGTAGTCAATGAGGGTGTTTAGGTTTTCGTCAGCTTCGATGAAAACACTCCCGCCATCACCACCGTCACCACCATCAGGGCCACCATCGGGAACAAATTTTTCTCGGCGAAATGAAACTACACCGCTTCCGCCATCACCAGCTTCAACGCGAATTTCAACTTCATCTACAAATTTCATATATTTAGCCTTACACAGCCTTGAATGCCTATATTATACAAGACAAACGAGTTGTGCGTAATCAAGAAACAAAAAAAGCCCCGCATTTGCGGGGCTTTTTAGAATTTTTTAGGGATTACTCAGCAATAATGCTTACGTATTTACGACCTAAAGGACCTTTTTGCTCAAACTGAACTTTACCGTTTGAAGTTGCAAATAAAGTGTGGTCTTTACCCATACCAACGTTGTTACCAGCGTGGAACTTAGTACCACGTTGACGAACGATGATGTTACCCGCTAAAACTGATTCACCACCGTAGCGCTTAACACCAAGGCGTTTACTTTCTGAATCACGACCGTTACGAGTACTACCAGCTGCTTTCTTATGTGCCATCTTTCTGTACCTCTAAATTAAGCGTTAATGCCAGTGATTTTAACTTCAGTGAACCACTGACGGTGCCCCATTTGCTTGCGAGAATGCTTACGACGTCTAAACTTAACGATCTTAACTTTCTCACCACGACCATGAGATACAACTTCAGCTGTAACCTTACCGCCATTTACGAAAGGTGCACCAATTTCGATTTTCTCACCGTTTGCAACAAGTAATACTTTGTCAAATTCTACTGCTGCACCTGTTTCAGCGTCTAACTTCTCTAGACGAATAGTCTGACCTTCAGTCACACGGTGCTGTTTACCACCACTTTGGAAAACCGCGTACATAATTAACTCCGTTCTGCGCCCTCAAATCGACGCAACTTAATAATCTTCGATAGGGCGCGAAGTCTACGTGAAATTGGACAATTGCGCAAGCCTATTTTTACAAAAAAGACTAATAATGTTGCGTTTCGATGGACGCTCATAAAAATTTGATATTATTGTCGCCAATTCTACCCAATATTATCCACTTAGAAAACTATTATTTTTAGATAAAATATTGATTCTACTAAAAGCCAAAAATAGTGTACAATCCCGGCAAATATGCGGCTCGTACCCCTATTACTTGGAGACTCATGGATATTAAAGCAATTCAAGCCTTAACAGAACAAGATATGTTAGCGGTCAATCAATTGATTGAGCAGCAGCTGCAATCAAATGTTGCACTTGTAAATCAGTTAGGCCTGTATATTGTCAATAGCGGTGGCAAACGAATTCGTCCAATATTATCTATCCTTGCAGCAAAAGCACTTGGACACCAAGGGCAAGACCACATTCGTTTAGCTGCAATTGTTGAATTTATCCACACCGCGACATTACTTCACGATGATGTTGTAGATGAGTCTTTATTAAGACGTGGCAACCCTACTGCTAATGCTGAGTTTGGTAATGCCGCAAGTGTATTAGTTGGTGACTTTATCTATACACGCGCTTTCCAACTTATGGTTGGCTTTAACAAAATGCAAGTAATGGATATTTTTGCTCATGCGACAAATGTGATTGCTGAAGGTGAAGTATTACAGTTAATGAACTGTAATGATCCCGACACAACTGAGGATAGCTATATGCAAGTTATCTACAGTAAAACAGCCAAACTATTTGAAGCCGCAACTGAGTTAGCTGCTATCATCACAGAGAAAGATGATAAAACAATTGAGGCATTTAAGTACTACGGCATGCATTTAGGCACAGCGTTCCAGCTAGTTGACGATGTTCTCGACTACAGTGCCAATCAAGCTGAACTAGGTAAATCAATTGGTGATGATCTCGCTGAAGGTAAACCAACTTTACCTTTGATTATAGCGATGAAAAATGGCTCTAAAGAACAATCCGAATTAATCCGAGGCGCAATCGAAAATGCCGACGGCAAAGAGTATTTAGATAAAGTACTTTCAATTCTAGACGAAACAAATGCACTCGCTCTGACAATGGCGAAAGCTCAAGAAGAAGCTGAAAAAGCAATTTCATACCTGAGCGATATTCCTAATTCAGAATATAAAGAAGCATTGATTGCGCTGGCTAAGCTTTCGGTAGATAGAACTTACTAATCACCTTCAAACTGGGTGTATTAGAACTTTGAGATCAAAAAAACCGCTAAAGTAAGCGGTTTTTTATGTAGTGCTTGTGACTAAGCTCTAAATAGAGACTCTATGCTCAAACCTTGATGCGTCAGTACTTCTTTTAATCTGCGCAGTGCTTCTACCTGGATTTGTCTCACTCGCTCACGAGTCAAACCAATTTCTTTACCAACATCTTCTAATGTAGAAGGTTCGTATCCAAGTAAACCAAAACGTCTAGCAAGTACTTCTCGCTGTTTTGCGTTTAACTCTTCAAGCCAATGAACAATGTTGTTGTGTATGTCTTGATCTTGGATCTCACCTTCTGGGCCAAGACCTTTTTCGTCAGCAATAATGTCGAGTAAAGCCTTGTCAGAGTCACCGCCAATCGGCGTATCAACTGAACTGATTTTTTCATTCAAGCGAAGCATCTTACTCACGTCTTCGACTGGACGATCAAGCTTTTCTGCAATTTCCTCGGCAGTTGGTTCGTGGTCTAACTTTTGTGTTAATTCACGAGCAGTGCGTAAGTAAACATTGAGCTCTTTAACAACATGGATGGGTAATCGAATCGTGCGAGTTTGGTTCATAATTGCACGCTCTATGGTTTGTCTGATCCACCAAGTTGCATAAGTAGAGAATCTAAACCCACGTTCAGGATCAAATTTCTCAACCGCTCGGATCAAACCTAAATTGCCTTCTTCAATTAGATCTAGAAGGGCAAGACCTCTGTTGTTGTAGCGTCGCGCTATTTTAACAACTAATCGTAAATTACTTTCGATCATTCGTTTGCGTGAAGCTTCACATCCGCGTAAGGCTTTACGTGCAAAAAAGACTTCTTCTTCTGCACTGAGTAGTGGAGAAAAACCAATTTCGCCTAGATAAAGCTGGGTTGCGTCTAAATTCTTAACAACCTCTTCTTTGGCGAAAACTTCGTCTTCAGTCTCGTCGATTTGTTGTAGATCCTCATCTTTTACGTCCATTTCGATGGTTAGATCTTCAGTATTTTCTTTCTTTGTGCGTCCCATAAGCATCCTCCCGAGTCATTCAGTGACCTATAAACACTAAAACACGTTCGCGCCTCAACTAACTTAGCGTGGCAAGTACCTTAATGGGTCCACTGATTTTCCGCGAAATCTCACTTCAAATCTAAGTCCAACAGACTTAGCTTCAGAGTTACCCATCGAGGCAATTTTTTGCCTAGCTGTAACTTTTTGCTTTTCTTTAACCAAAATATTTTGGTTGTGAGCATAAGCAGTAAGATAATCATCATTATGTTTCACAATGATTAAATTACCATATCCTCTTAACGCACTTCCCGCATAAACAACAATCCCATCTGCTGCTGCAAGAACGTTGGTCCCTAACTTATTTTTTATTAGTATTCCTTTGTAGCCATTTTCTTTTCCTGAAAATTTCCTTGCTACCTGACCCTTAGCGGGCCAATACCATCGCAACTTTCCAGTATTTTTATTTACTTTTTGCTGCTTTTTTATACTGGCTTGATTTTCAACATACTCTTGTTGTTTTTTTGGATCAAGTGGTTTTTTTAATGATTTGTTATTTTTTTGTATATTTTTAGTGGACTTGCTGCTCTTAGATGTGTATTTTTTAGGCTTTTTTGTTGTTTTACTAGCTTGACTAAGGTGTAAAATTTGACCTGGGAAGATCGTGTAAGGGTCTTTAATTCCATTGATCCTAGCCAGATCTCGGAAGTCTTTGTTTGATCTAAAGGCAATTGAGTATAAGGTTTCACCTTTCTTAACTTTGTAACTATTTCCTTTAATTTTAATTTTTTGTTGCGAAGTTGTCTTACCAGATGTAAGGCTGGTTACTGGTGCAGGTGCAGTTCTGCTACTACAAGCTAAAAGCTGCAAACATATTAAGCACACAAAAAGCTGACAAGCAAAACGCATCCATTATCTCCTAGTCAATCGCACCTGCGACCAAGGGCACAAACTTAACTGCTTCTAATTTTTCAGAAATAAACGAATCACCTTGACGTTTTACTGCCACTAAGTGCTGCTCTCTATCACCTATTGGGGATAATAGAATCCCGTCCTCATCGAGTTGCGCCAATAATGCTTGCGGAATTTCAGCTGCAGCGGCTGTTACAATAATCCCACCGAAAGGAGCATTGGCCTGCCAACCTTGCCACCCATCAGCATGTTTCATAGTGACATTAAACAAATCGAGTTTTTGTAACCTGCTTTTAGCTTGCCACTGCAATGCTTTGATTCTTTCAACTGAATAAATATGCTCAAAACACTGCGCTAAAATAGCTGATTGATAACCCGAGCCTGTGCCTATTTCTAGAATTTTTGCGCTTGGACTTGTCAGTTGCAGCAAAAGTTCTGTCATTCTCGCTACCATAAATGGTTGAGAAATGGTTTGACCTAAGCCAATTGGCAGTGCTGTATTTTGATAGGACTTATGTTGTAAAACATCATCAACAAAAAGGTGACGAGGTGTTAACGCAATCGCGTCTAACACCTTTTGAGAGCGGATACCTTGCTCATATAATAGTTGTGCTAATTGATGCGCACTTCGACGATAATTAGTTAACACCTGATATCTTTAACCCTTGAACCCAACTTTCCATTTTTTTCAGACTTGATTTCGCAGTCATATCAACTGTTAATGGCGTAACAGAAGCATAGCCACTTGCAACGGCATGAAAGTCTGTTCCCTCACCCGCATCTAATGCTTCGCCTAAATGCCCATACCAGTAGATTTTGCGACCCCAAGGATCATTTTGTTCTTGCATGGTTTCTGCTTTGTGGCGAGAGCCTAAACGCGTAACTTGAATACCTTTTAACTCCGTAAGGGGTATATCAGGCACATTTAAGTTAATGATTTGGTCTGACGCTAAAGGATGCTCTTTAATTTCATTAATAATAGCAACAGCAACTGATGCAGCTGTTTCGTAGTGTTTTTCCTGTTTAGAGCAAAGTGAAACAGCAATCGCAGGTAAACCTAAGAAGCGCCCTTCAGTTGCAGCAGCAACGGTACCGGAGTAAAGCGTATCATCACCGAGATTAGCACCATTATTAATACCTGCAACAACAAGATCAGGAGTGAAGTCTAACAGTTTATTCATCGCCAGTTGCACGCAATCACTTGGTGTACCATTTACAGAGATAAAGCCATTTTCATGAGTATGCGTTCTTAACGGGTTTAGCAAAGTAAGTGAATTACTTGCACCACTGCAATTTCTATCCGGCGCAACGACTGTCACATCTGCAATTTTAGAAAGCGCTAGATAAAGTGCTTCAATGCCTTTAGCTGTTACACCATCATCATTGCTCAACAAGATTTTCATGATTTTCCTTATTCTTTAATGATACATCTCGGCATAGCGCGAGTTCACGTAATACCGCTGTTGCAAAACACCCTTTTGGCAGTGCAAAGCTAAACTCTATCATATCTTTATCTACATGATGTACTTCAAATTTTTCAGGGTAAAGGCGCATATTTCTACGTTCAGATTTTAATCCTAGTTGTGCAAGGCTGTCACACCAAGAGGAAAAAGGTGCTAACCAATGTTGCTCCTGCTCTGTAATCCCTTGTTCCCCTTTACCAACCAAAGGTGCAGATAAATGAATATCGCCACTTGCCAAACGATTAACCGTTTCAAGGCTAATCGGTTCTTTGAAAAATGCATTGCTGCCATTTAGCAGAAATACTTCTTCAGTCATTGTTTTTGCAATGCCGTATTGTGCAATTCGTTGACTAACAATTTGGTTAAAAATATGCGAACGAGCAGCCGATATAACAATACCACGCAACTTTCTGTCATGGATCTCTCTACCAGCAAAGAGTTGTTCCGCAAGTGTTAAATTATGCCCATCATGACCAAACCGTTGTACACCAAAATAATTTGGTACGCCTTGTCGAACTGCATTAATTCGCGTCAAGATATCCTCAACCATGCTGCAATTTCGAAGTGTGATCGTAAAACGATTTGCCTTATGACATCCTGTTTTTAGCTTTCGATTATGGCGCACTTGTTGAAGTACTTTTACACTCTCACTATTAAGCTTAGAGAAATCAATTTGCTTTTTAATCGGCACAGGTACACTAAACCATTGCGAAGTGACTGCATTGCGATCTTTTAAACCTGGATAACTAACATTACGAACCTGTGTGCCCGCTATTTTTGCAATTTGCTTAGCAATATATTGTGTGTTTTCACCTTTTTTAAGCACCAATAAACAGACATGCTCGCCACTTCCCGTCAGCTCAAAGCCGAGCTCTTCATCTACTCGAAAGTCTTCAGCAAAGCTTTTAAACTCAGCCGTCGAACTTGGTTTACCGTATAAATAACATAAGTTATCCATTTAACAGTAGCACCACAGCATGGCTTTCAATGCCTTCTTTGCGACCTGCAAAACCGAGTTTTTCTGTTGTTGTTGCTTTCACATTAACTTGATCGATACCTATATTTAAGTTTTTCGCGATTGTTTCACGCATAGTATTAATGTGTGGAGCCATTTTAGGCGCTTGCGCAACAATCGTAATATCGGTATTGCCAACGGTGTAACCGCGCTCTGTCATTAGCGATACCACATGGCGCAATAAAATTCGGCTATCAATGTTTTCAAATTCGGCTGCAGTATCAGGAAAGTGTTTGCCAATGTCACCAAGCGCTAATGCTCCTAAAATAGCATCGCACAATGCATGAATTGCCACATCACCGTCTGAGTGAGCTAAAAAACCAAATTCATAATCAATTTTTACACCTGCAATTGTCAGTGGCCCTTCACCACCAAACTTATGCACATCATAGCCATGACCTATTCGCATGTGTTGTTCTCCAAAGTTTGCTTCGCAATCAAAAACTCTGCGATTGCAATATCATCAGGGGTCGTCAATTTTATATTATCAGCACGACTTTCAATTAATTGCACTTTGCCACCAGCCCATTCAATCGCCGAGGCTTCATCCGTTATCGCAACATGAGCGTTTAACGCATTAGTCAATGCGCTAGTTAATTCGTTCAGTAAGAACATCTGCGGCGTTTGCGCTTGCCAAAGAGTCTCTCTTGGCACGGTAGCATCGACAAAGTGACTTCCCTGTTTAATGGTATCTCTGACTTTGCTTGCCAAAATGCCACCACACTGATTTGATTGACACGTGCTAATTAGTTTTAAAATATCATTGGGTAATACCAATGGCCGGGCAGCGTCATGAACAAGTACCCAGTCAACAACATGATTGATGGTGAGGTAGTTAAGCGCATTTAGCACAGAATCAGCACGTTCCTTACCCCCTAACACAGTAATTACATTACTCGGTAAGTCTAGTTCCGGGAAGTAAGCATCGTCTTCGCTAATAGCAACAATAATAAGTGCATTTGGAATGGTTGTATTGAGCTTATCAATGGTGTGTTCTAAAACTGTTTTATTGCCAAGTTGAATATATTGCTTGGGCTTATTGGCTTGCATTCGAGCACCAACGCCTGCAGCGGGCACAACAAATGCTATTGAAGCGTTAAAATCTGTCATTTTTGTGTGTTACGCGAAAAAATGTTTCGCCTTGTTTGATCATCCCTAACTCATTTCTAGCACGCTCTTCAATACCTTCTAAGCCCAGCTTTAAGTCTTCAACATCCGCTTTCAACAACTTGTTACGTCTTTCGAGACGTGTATTAACTTCGGTATGTTGTTCCACTGCTGATTTAAGCCTTTTAAAATCTTTAACACCATGATGGCCAAACCATAATTGGTACTGTAGGCTCGCGAACAAGCACAATAAGGCTAATTGAAATAATCGCATGGTTAATTCTATTTTTGAGTTATAAATGGGTGTTTAAAATCTTGCCAATTAATTCGTGCTGCTAATAACATTTCACGTAGTGTTAATACTCTGGGCGTTGTAGCACGTCCTAATAGCCATACATGACCACAGCATGCTGCTGAGAAAGCTGCTTTACTGGGCTTTAATACCTGAATATCGTTATTATCTTGATACTGCCCATTCATTGCGACCCAACCAAATTGATTACAATGAAAACGCGAATCTGTTACTTCATCAACACTATCGATTCTAACAGTTGAATACTCACCGTCATATACTAAAACCGGAATTATTAATCCAACAAAGGCATTTTTACTAAAAAACTGCGTATTTTTTTCTAAATCACATTTAGGTACAGCACGAGATTGTTTAGCTATCCAACTACCATTTTGGGTATCCAATGTCAGTGGACTATTACCGTCTAGAATATGATTGGCCGCTTTTTCAATATAATAAGGAAGGCTTGCAAAACGTCGTTGCAATCGCTCAACATTGTTAAATGATTCTTTACTCAAACGATGAATTTCACGAACATAAAACGTATTACACAACGCATTGTATGCATTGCTTTTTGACGAACTTCGCCATAGTTCTGTTTGCTCTTTACACCCAGTTTGCACTTATAAAAAACCCAACAAATACACTTAAGTAACCATAGTACATGATTCTATATTTGGATGTAATATAAGCAGTTACTTAAATATACAGTTTATTTATCCCCTCATAATCTCAATCACTTATGTGTTATGCACCCAATATGCAGCAAGCATAAAATTAACTAAAGTAGTACACAATACAGCAACAATAAACGCCAAATTTTGGCTATCAGAAAAGTAGAAAATCACACTGAATAGGGTGAAGTTAATAAAAGCCCCAAGCCCAGAAGCTAATTGATGTCGCAGCAAAGCAATACGCAAATTCAAGCCATTTGCCACATTTAAAGCAAACACTCTATGTCCAATAAAAGTAAGCTGTACAGCAATAATTAAAGCAAACGCACGCGCAAACTCGATTTTCAAACCCAAAAAGGCTAAGCCGTAAAATATTACGCCATCACACAGAAAAACAACCCCACCAACCCATAAAAAGCGCACTTTACTCATATAACATACCTCCTCATACATTGTGCGCATGGCAGCGTCTAAAAAATGTCATTTTGCAAAAGACATTTATTAGACATCGCAACACATACACTGCCACCTGTTTTAAATTGAGAGTCTTAATATGCGAGTTATTTCCGATAATTATCATGCCCCTCTAGTAAGGCAAACGTCTCTAAGCATTGTTGTTGCTGTTTACAACGAACAAGAAGTGCTAGCACACTTTCACAATCAGTTAGCCGCTGTATTAAATACTTTAAGCAATATTAAAAGTGAAATTATTTACATCAACGATGGCAGTTCTGATGATACATGGGATATTTTAAAGACATTACCCGCCAGTGGCTTTGCAATTAAGCTATTCAATTTAAGTCGAAACTTTGGTAAAGAAGCAGCGATGACCGCGGGGCTCGATCACGCAAATAGTGATGCTATTATTTTACTCGACGCTGACCTTCAAGATCCCCCTGAACTGATCCCGAAGATGATCGCATCATGGCAACAAGGTTATGACGTAGTCAATATGCGTCGCAGCCAGCGACACGGAGAGTCCAAACTCAAAAAGTGGACCGCTCATGCTTTTTATCGCTTATTAGCTTTTATGTCTGATGATGTTGTCATAGAAAAAGATGTGGGTGACTTTCGCCTTTTATCACATAACGTAGTGCAACAAATCAATAAACTCCCTGAACGTAATCGGTATATGAAAGGGCTTATGGCGTGGCCAGGGTTTAAACAGATCACATTAGAATTTGAGCGCCCAAAAAGGGCTGCGGGTAAGACCAAATGGAACTTCATTGAATTAGTTGCACTGGGATTATCAGGCATTACGTCATTTAGTATTAAACCTCTGAAAATTGCCACATGGCTTGGCGTATCCATCTCACTTGCAGCATTTTTTTACAGTGCATTCTTATTTCTTGAAACACTTATTTTTGGCAACCAAGTACAAGGTTACCCATCACTGATGCTGGCACAATTATGGCTCGGTGGCGTGCAGTTATTAGCAATTGGCGTACTGGGTGAATATATCGGGCGGATTTATAAAGAAAGTAAAGGCCGCCCTATTTATATTATTGAAGAATCTCTGCAATTATCACAAGAGCAAATTAACGAAAATAAATCAAAGCGGGTGACTTATGCTAGTAAGTAATCGCTTGATTCAACTATCACTCTTACTTATAGCAATACTTATTGGCAGCCGGTTAATAAGTTTAGGCATGTATCCACTTTTCGATACAACAGAAGCTCGCTATGCCGAAATCGCACGCATTATGTTTGAAACGCGAGATTGGATCACACCACAATTTGATTACAACATTCCTTTTTGGGGTAAACCACCGCTCCATACATGGTTTTCGGCAATCAGCTTCGCCCTATTTGGCGTCAATGAATTTAGCGCGCGTATTCCTCACTTTTTAACTGGTATCGCCACGTTAATAACGCTTTACTACTTCGCAAAAACACATTTCTCGAAATTAGTTGCTATTAGAAGCACTCTGATTTTGACAACATCATTGGGATTTATAGTAGCTATCGGAATGGTAATGACTGATAGCCAACTGTTATTTTCGATTACACTGGCGATGGTTAGTTTTTATCATTGCTACTTTAACGCCAGTAAATTTGCAGGTATCTGCTTTTTTGTCGCACTCGCCATTGGCATGCTCGCTAAAGGGCCTGTTGCCATAATCTTAATCGGTATTCCGCTAACGCTTTGGAGCATCCATCACAAAAAATTATGGCACGCACTGAGTTCGCTACCTTGGCTCGCTGGTAGTGCAATATTGCTCACCTTAACACTACCTTGGTATCTGCTTGCTGAACTTAAAACCCCCGGCTTCTTAGACTACTTTTTATGGGGTGAACATGTTCAACGGTTCTTAGTTTCCGGTTGGCAAGGAGATCTTTATGGCAGCGCACATAAAGAAACAAAAGGTACTATTTGGCTATTTTGGTTGGCCGTTGCATTTCCATGGTCATTTATTGCAATTTGGCAAAGCGGACGCTCGTTAATCTCATCGCAAAAAAAACGTTCTGGCAATGAAGAACACTCGGCCTTAATAAAGCAATATTTTATCTATTGGGCACTCTCTCCCATGCTGTTGTTCACATTCGCAGGCAATATTTTACCTGCATATGTATTGCCAAGCTTACCAGCATTGGCTTTACTACTCGCATTATCAAAAATAACGTTTAGAAAACTTGTTTTATATGCATTACTTTCAGCAACGCTAATTCTTACGGCATTGAGTTACTTTATTTCGGGCTATTCATCAAAAGTTTCTCATCGCGATGTTTTACAGAACTTAACACAAAGCCAACTGTCTCAGCCTATATATTATTGGCATAAACGCCCTTTCTCAGCTCAGTTTTACTCTAACGGCGCTGCACAAAAGCTGACAACAATAAAAGAGTTAATTTTGTTAGATGAAAATGGTGCGCCATTTATACTTGTCTCTAATGAAAAACAGCTCTTTGAAATAGCTGTCTATGCACAAAGCCAATGTATACAAATTAATAAAACTAAAGGCTTTGTTCTTTATCAATGTGGAAACTAAATGCTTAAAATACTTTTAGTCGAAGACAATAAACAAGTTGCAGACATTATTTTTGATTATTTCGAAGCGCTCGATTATGACTTAGATTACGCGGCAACTGGCACGCTTGGTTTGAAGCTAGCTGAGCAACACGCATTCGATGTTATTATTTTAGATGTGATGCTTCCAGGAATTGACGGTATTGGTATTTGTCAAAGGTTACGAGCAAATGGGAATAACACGCCAATAATCATGCTCACAGCTCGAGATACCCATCAAGACGAATTACTCGGATTCTCAACAGGTGCCGACGATTACATTATAAAGCCGTTTGACCTCGCGCTCCTCGAAGCAAGAATAAATGCACTACATCGAAGAGCACAGCAACGTGTACATTTAAGTGATGAACTTGTTGTAGGCCCATTGCGACTGAAACGCGATCAACACCTTGTTTACAGAGAAGATAGGCTGATAAAACTGAATCCAAGCTGTTATAAAATTCTATTGTGCTTAATGAGCAATCACCCCAATGTAGTTGCCAAATCAACAATTGAAGACGTTTTGTGGCTAGATGATTTACCTGATCAAGACATTTTACGAAAACATATTTACCTGTTGCGCAGTAAGTTAAATCAACACTTTACAAGTGAGATGATAACTACAATTCCTAAAGTGGGGTATAAATTAAATGTCGAATAGCCCTCTGCCCATTGCTAAAAAAATTAGCCGCATTTATCAAATCGTTGCATTGATAATTTTAGTGCTCTACGGCTTTATTTTTAAATTAACGATTCTCGCAACCGAAAACCAAAATAGCATGCACTTGCTAAGCATTACTGCGCCCTATCACTTCCAACGTTATGAACATGGCGAGCAAGGTATCATCAAAATTGATCCACTGCTGACGATATACGATGAGTACGCCAAGCTTCCACATCAAGTTAAACGCCGTTTGGCACCTGAAAGAATGGGGTTAGAGTCTTTTCATTTTGAAGACGACTCTGAACTTGCCGTATTCTCACAAATTATTAATTCGCCTCACGGTGAAAAAACCGTCTGGGCAGTACTCAATATTGATGCAACTGAATGGAGTGATACCTCCTTTATTCTCATTGAGATCGCATTATTATTAATTGGCGTTGTTGTTTTTTTAATTGCGGGCGTCGCCATCCAAAAAATTGCAAAGCGTTTAGCGCAGCCATTTTCTGATTGCGCCAACTTACTCAGAAAGTCGAGTAACGAAGATTTTTCACCAGTATCAATCGATGGCGAAGTGTCACAAGAACTGGCCAACATGATCACCGCAATAAATACTTATCGAAGTCGCATCAAACACGCGATTAAACGCGAAAAGAGTTTTACTCGCTACATCAGCCATGAAATTCGCACTCCCATGACAGTGATAAAAGGCAGTGTGAGCTTGTTGCAACGTTCTGAAACAGCCAACCAAAAACAGCTTTCACGCATTACAAATGCTGTTGCTGATATGGAACAGTTGACAAATGTATTGCTATTGCTAGCCCGAAAACAAGACTCTATTGAGAAACCAATTCAACTTACACACGCACTATTATCCAAGATAACTAGCCAACATACCCATTTGTTAGAAGCAAATAACTGTCAAGTGAACACCCGTATTACAGAGCCTGTCGAGCTTTTTGTTGAACCTTTGCTGTTTGAATCACTGTTAAATAATCTTTTAATAAACGCCATTAACTGCTCTGAAAGTAGCGACATTGTTATTGAGCTAACACCACGTCATTTAAACATTATTGATTGTGGCATTGGACTTAACGAAAAGCCGAGGGGCTATGAGGGGTTTGGTATTGGTTTAACCTTAGTGCAAGATATTTGTCAGCGCTATAACTGGCGTTTTGAATTAATTGAGAACAAAGATACCGCAGGATGCACTGCAACGGTTTATTTTGATTAAACCTTAATCTTACATTTAGATAAACTTTACGACTAATAATAAACAAGCGCGTTAATCAACGCGCTTGCCTAACTTGGCATACCCTGTTTCCAAAAACTGAATAACCTGATGACGTTTTTTACCAATTAGCAAACTGCCATCACTCATAAACAAAAAGTTTAACCATGTTGCTTTAAAGGTGCGCCAATCCGTTTCAATAACGTGTTTACGAGACAAACAAAAATACACGGTTGTGTTTTCATCCCAATCAAGATGATGAATAATCTCTTCAGGCAAAGCTTCATCGTTATCCCAAGCTGATTCCCATTTCACAGAGTTAACCCAGGTTTTCCCATTCCCTGGCCAATCTTTATTATCGAAAAAATCTGGATGATCTTTCTCACGACTAACATAAGTACACCACAAGTTAGTTGCGCGGCTTTCTGACATTGGCTTTATTTTTGAAAGTAAGTCTTCTTCGATAGGTAATTGTTGATGACGAAATGCCCATGCATATTTAAAGTCATCTAGGGATATGTAATTCATACTCAGTCAAATCAGTAAAAAGTAGTTAAACTATACCACAGCAGACCTAGTTTCAGAATCAATCAATACCACTAAAACTGTTGTTGATTTGGCTGTTCAAGATCATACTTAGCATAAATCTCTTGAAGCTTACCTGAAGCAGTCAATTGGCTAAACCGTTGGTCAAATAGTGCAGCCACTTTTCTTCCCCTTTCATCATTTGAAAAAGCCATATAAAGATTAAGGTGACTGATATCAATTAACGTAAAGTCTTCGCGATCAGCTTGTTTTGCCAGGTGTGTTGATAATATCGTGCGCACATCAATAAAGTAGTCAACTCGCTTGTGACGCACTAAATTAAAACCACTGTCAGCATTTTCAGTTGCCACACCTTTTACGTGTTTTTTCAACTCATCATCAAGTAGCTCATTGTAGTAACCAGAGCGCCAAACGCCCGCAAAACTGCTTAAATGACGTTGAGATATAAGCTGTTTTTGATCTTTCCCAACTAAAATTGATATCGGCTGACTTAAAACAACATGCTGAGACATAATATAAGCTGCGTTTAATGGCATCGCTCCTGTTAAATCTGCAGCGCCTGATTTAACAAGTTCTAATGAGCGTAACCAAGGTGCATATTGCACATTAAACTCTTTGTTCTTATGAAAAATAGCTCGCATCAAATCATGATATAAACCAGAGCCATCTTGCTCAGTGTAATTTGGCCAAGTATCGGTTACCCATCGGATTGGTTTCTCAAATACGTGATCATTTGAAACACATTGAGAAGCAAATAATAAGCAGCTAATTAAGCAAATATATTTCATTTTTAACACACTCATCCCTAAATGATTTACCAAAACTAACGTAATTTAACTTGCGTTACTATGTTAGAGATCAAAATGCTCTTTACTTCATCATTTGATATGACACACTTACACATCTTACCAGTTCGATTATTAGAAGGTGCCCCGTGCAATTTAATGGTACACAAAATTACATCGCATCAGAGTCATTAAAGTTAGCAGTTAATGCCGCTATTACATTAGAAAAGCCACTTCTCATTAAAGGTGAACCTGGCACAGGTAAAACCATGCTTGCAGAAGAATTAGCGCAAGCCCTAGATACGGAATTAATTCAGTGGCATATAAAATCAACAACCAAAGCACAGCAAGGTTTGTATGAGTATGATGCTGTATCACGTTTACGTGATAGCCAGCTAGGCGATGAAAAAGTACACGACATTAGCAACTACATTGTTAAAGGTAAGCTTTGGCAAGCCTTCGAAGCCAATAAACGTCCCATTTTGCTGATTGATGAAATTGATAAAGCCGACATTGAATTTCCAAATGACTTATTGCTCGAGCTCGATAAGATGGAGTTTTATGTTTATGAAACACAAGAGCGTGTAAAAGCCACTGAACGCCCAATCGTTATCATTACTTCCAACAATGAAAAAGAGCTACCGGATGCATTTTTGCGCCGCTGTTTTTTCCATTACATCAATTTCCCAACACCAGAAGAAATGGCGCAAATCATTGAAGTACATCATCCGAATGTAAAACAGGACTTGTTAGCGCAAGCACTACAAGTATTTTTCGATTTACGAGACGTAAATGGGCTTAAAAAGAAGCCATCTACCAGCGAATTAATTGATTGGCTAAAACTATTACTTGCTGAGGACATTGACGCGAGAACCTTACATGACAAAACGCAAAAAGGTGGGTTAATGCCACTTTTTGGCGCACTGCTTAAAAATGAACAAGACGTGAGCCTAATCGAAAAACTCGCATTTCTTGCTAAGCGATAACACCATGTTAATTGCGTTTTTTTTCACATTAAAAAAACACCGTGTCAATGTAAGCGTTCGCGAGCTGTTGGATTTAATCAATGCGCTAAAAAAACAAGTGATTTTTGCAAGCGTTGATGACTTTTATCACTTAGCAAAGCTGTGTTTAGTTAAAGACGAAACCCAGTTTGATAAGTTTGACCGAGCCTTTGCCGAGTATTTTGAGGGTGTGGAATCAGTCGATATTTTTTCAAAACTGCAAACACAACATCAATTGCCAGAAGAGTGGTTAAAAAAGGAATTTGAAAAGCAGCTAAGCCAAGAGGAAAAAGATAAAATTGAGGCCTTAGGGGGCCTTGAGCAACTAATGAAAACCTTGGCTGAACGTTTAAAAGAGCAGCAAAAACGCCATGCGGGTGGTAATAAGTGGGTCGGCACTGGCGGTACATCGCCATTTGGCGCATACGGTTATAACCCTGAAGGAATTCGCATTGGACAAGATGGCAATAACCATCGCCGTGCAGTAAAAGTATGGGATAAACGCCAATTTAAAAATCTCGACCAAGACGCAGATATCAGCTCTCGCACCATGAAACTGGCACTCAAAAAGCTAAGAAAATTTGCTCGCAGCGGTGAAAGTGATGAACTCGATTTGAATAACACCATCAGTGCAACCGCAAAACAAGGCGGTATGCTAGATGTAAAAATGAAGCCGGAACGTCATAACGCTGTGAAGGTGCTTATGTTTTTTGATATCGGAGGGTCAATGGATGACTATATACACACTTGTGAGGAGTTATTCAGCGCAGCCCATTCAGAGTTTAAGCACTTAGAATTCTTTTATTTTCACAATTGCTTATATGAAAACGTATGGCAAGACAATAAACGACGTTACAATGACGTGCTTGATACCTTAACCATTATCAATCGGTTTGCCAGTGACTATAAAGTAATTTTTGTGGGTGATGCAACCATGGGTCCCTATGAAATAGATTACCCTGGTGGCAGTGTAGAGCATTGGAACGAAGAACCTGGTCGCGCTTGGCTACAAAGAATTACCCAGCACTTCAAAAATGTGGTTTGGCTTAACCCTCAACCAAAACAACATTGGCACTACTACCCCTCTATTGGAATTATCGAACACTTAATGGAAAAACGCATGTTTCCACTCACCTTAGAAGGTATAAGCAACGCAATCAAGCACTTAAACTAGTAGCTTATCAGTAGCCACATAAAGCTATTTCTGCTCATAGACTAAAATATTTGTATGGATTGAGTTCACTTTCTTACTAAGGTGAGTAGGATAAAAGTCACACAATAAAACTAAGCTTACAGCAATGAATAAACATACTGTTACCGAGTACCTTCTAAAGAAACCTTATACCAGTGTTAGCCAACCCTTTGGTGAAGGAGTAGACGTTTTTAAGGTGAAAGATAAAATGTTTGCCACTTTTTCCCTTGGTTCAGGCAAAGAAAAAGGCACAAATGGAAAAATGGCAGGACACTACTGCATAAATTTAAAATGTGAACCGAATGAAGCGCTTGCGCTGAGAGATATTTTTGATGCTGTAATCCCTGGCTACCATATGAATAAGAAGCTTTGGAATACCGTTATTTTAGATGGGTCAATGCCACAAGGTGAAATTGAGCGTATGATTGATAATTCATATCTACTCGTTGTTAGTAAAATGACAAAAAAAGACAGAGAAATAATTTCAATACAATTGTAAATTAATTAGTGACATAGGGTAATTTCAAATTAGGTTAAAGTATTCAGGTGACTATAAACCTAATTTGATCGCTATAAATATTGAAATCCCAAAAACTGAAATTTACCCTCAGAAGAATTATTGGGATCAGGCCCCACAACTGACTCACCTAAATAGGCATCATAATGAAATGCGCCACTACCTGTAACTGACACCGTTTTACCTAAGATAGCTCCCATAAAGTCAGCAGATGATGTCACTGTCACATCCGTTTTGGGCGCATAAACTGCAGCATAAATATCTTCAGATCCCCCTTGGATAGCAATGCCATCACCAACATAATCACTAAAGATACTTAAAACAGGTAATTTATCAGGATCGGTTAAGCCCACATCAGGTGTGTAAACTTCGCCACCAGCTCCGACCGTAAAACTGCCCTGAATAATGATCATTAAACTACTGCCATCTGGAATAGTTAGGGTTGATTGGCCTCCCATTTCAAAATCACCTTTGATAAACCATACAACATCAGAGTTATCGGCAATTTTGATATGCCCCTTAACGGCAACACTATCAACCATAATAACGTCACGCTCTAGGCTAAGAAAAGTAGCTTTAACACTTTCGAGTGAAGCGACACTTCCTTGACTAGTTGAATTTTGGTCACGCGTAAATTCAGCACTGGTTTCACCGATAACAAATACATCTCCACTGCCAGAACCACTAACAAATAAGTCCCCATTAGAAACATAATCATCATTGATATCAGACATCTGACTATCAATATTTAGTGGGTCACACTGTACATCACCTGCACCGCTGCCATCATCGAACGGAATTTCTTCAAGCGGTTCAATAACATCAAACAAAGCCAATAAGTTGGCTTCAGTTTCATGGTAGATACCGAGTCCAAAATTGGTGTGTTCTATAAAGCTCCCGGTACCTGCATACAATAAGTTATCGCCTGAGATAGTCGTGCCCCATTTCGGCAAGCTCACATCACCAATTACGCGAACACCACCATCTACTCGCCCATAAGTTTGAATATAATTACCATATGTTTGAACACCAAAAGACAAATCTGACGTATCAAAATCAATAATGGTATTATTCAAAAACACATTTCCTTTACTAAAAACACCGCCATAGATAGTTTCACCAGTGATGCTTACATTTGAAGGATCGGAAGACGAGCCAACTACTGGTGATGAAATAACATCTCCACCAACGACTACTTGCGATAACGTGATGTAGCTATTGCTTTGGATAGTGCCGCCAACTATCGTGTTTTTGATATCAACATAATCCAACGCTGAAATATTACCACCAATAAAACTGGAGGCACTTGTAATATCAACATAGCCATTGGTGCTTAAATTCCCCGAAATAGAGGCCGAACCACCAAAAATGACATTACTTGTTGCTTTCACATCCCCTTGTATATCTGCGCCACCTTTAATGGTAATTACGCCAATATCTGATACAGTACTGACAGTCACCGCATCACCGACATTTGTGCCGCCATAAGCTCCATCAGCTGAATTATAACTATCGGCTTCGCCACTGCCACCAAGCACCACACCATCGCAGCCTGTTAATCCAGTAGCAAATGGCGAAGGGTAGGTGACTAAATTGCCAGGCACAAATTTGAATACTGCACTAAGTGTATCACGCCCTTCAAATTGGCTACCTTGTGTCTTAAATGTAAATATATCACCTGAAACTGAAGCTATTTCACTGCTATATTTGCTGTGGTCGGTAAGACCTGTATCTGACATCATCTCAGGGTTTGCTGCTATTGCTTCAACAAAATCGTCTAATTCCATATATGGATTAGCGCTTATCATGTTCTCAACTTCTTCTCGAATACTGAGCACCCCCATTTCAGCAGTATGCCTTGAGTTCATCTTCTTGTGAAAATTACCCGACAGCCTTTCCTGAATGAAATTATCTTTCAATGAACCAGCAACTAATACACTTGCCATCATCACTAATAACATAACACTCAAGATGGCAAAGCCTTTGTTTGGATGAGAATACGGCATTAATTTGTCTCCTCCATTAATATTTTACTACTCAGCGCAATATCAATTCTTACGCCATTAGGTAAATCTGCTATTGGGAAATCATCGGGCAAAACTGTGATCTGCACTAAGTCATCATTTATCACAATCGACATTGCATCGATGCCTTGCAAAATAACCACTTCACCGTTGCCCGCATCGCAAAATAAATTAGGTGATTCAAAACGGTAAGATTCAGTGTAAGGAGCTGCAACAGGTGTAGTACCATCACATGCCACTGCGCCGACTTTATCTTGCACAACACGGATATTTTCAGGTGCCGTCGATGTAGGCGAAACCATAGTTTGTTTTAAACTGCGACTAAAAACATCCGTTGTATAACGCAGAACTTCTTGGGTATTTTCGATATTTTTTGAAAGATTAATTGAGTCTGATATACCAATATACGCAAATCCAGTACCTGCAATTAACGACATAGAAACAGCCATTGCCACCATAAGCTCAACAAGCGAGAAACCTTTTGTACTTTTCATAAGCACACCCCAGGTAATTTGACGTGTAAAGCGGCACTATTGGCCAAATTATCAGTCATTCGCTCATCACTCCAACTAACAACAACTTCAAAATCATCAATATCAAAACCATTAGGAAACTCAATGGTGTATTTATCTGTTTGTGTTGCAACATTAAGATCAGCAAGCGTCACTGTACCGTTTTGTAATTCACACAAATTAGCCCATGATTGTTCAATTGCGTTATTTGCTTGAATCAAAGAAAGGGTATAATCAAGACTACTAGCAGCATATTGCAGAGACTTTACTTGCCCGACCCCTAAGCTCAATAAAGCTATCGCCGATACCACAGTAGCCACCATGGCTTCAACAAGTGAAAAACCAGATTGTTTATTATTGCGTTTCACTTACACACCCTCCTTTGGTTAACTGACTTTGTCCACTAACCAAAACAGAAAAACACCTATCTTGAGTATCAGCATCATCATCTTCAATACTTAGGTTAATACTTGTTGTTTCGCCTGACGCACGTATCGTCATGTTTGCCAAGCCCTTAACAGAAATCGAGTCATAGTTGCTGCTAAACACCATTATGGTGTCTCCATCCAATTGCACTAACCACTCACCACGGGAAGCAACAAGCTGAACATCAGTCTCCCTTTTTACAGCTTCACTGCGTGCGAATTTGAATGTGCTAGTCAGTTGGTTAGCGGTTGTTACTAATCTGTCGGATTTAATAGTCGTGATCATTGAGGGAATGGCGATAGTACTCATAATACCGATGATGCTTGAAACGACTGCGAGCTCAATTAGGGTGTAACCATTTTTCATACCCCCCCCTAACGCCAACATGAGTCTAGCGATGCAGTTGTAGCTCCTTGCTGATTAACAGATAAATCGCCGCATTTATCATCGGCTTGAGCACCTTTTGGGCTGGCACTCAGGGTAAAAGCAGTGTCACTGTCACGTGAATATGTGTATGCATAATAATCAGATATCTCGACGGTAATTGCATCGACAGCAGGGTATTCCCCTAGGCGGGTATAATTTCTTTCCAGGGTCCCAGAAAGTTGCAGTAAATATTGTTGCGCATCAACTCTTCGACTTTCTTTTACGTACTCAGAGTAAGCAGGTAAAGCAACAGCTGTGAGAATACCAATGATTGCAACCACAATCATAATCTCGACTAAAGTAAAACCATTTCGATTATGCATTTCTTCCCCCTTGAATAATGCGCCAGAAATGCAAATCCATTTGGTTCTGGTATATTATAAGTATAGAAAAGCATAAAAAATAGACAAAATAAAAAGTCGTTTATTTTGTCCATTCAAATCTTTTTTAGAAAGGTGTCAACACTGCATAAAGAGTGGTTATTCGGTGATAATTAACATTAATAATTAGTGAGGCTTTGGGGATCAAATTTATTGGCATCAAGGGTTACATTAACCTCACGTGCTTTTGCATCAAGTTCAGCCTGCCAAACGCTCAACTCTTCCATCGTAATGGTGTTGTCATCCAATTGCCAAAGCTGGCGAGAACCGGCATATGAGTAGTTAATAATTTGCATTGCAACAACATCGCCTTGGTCTACCGCTGCTTTTAGCTTACGCATTTTACGCGTAATGTAATTAAGCTGCTTTTTTAATTCCCACACATACGTTACTTCAGTCATAAAGTCATGATGCTTATATTTTTTTAATACGCTCGCAATGAGTAAACACGTCACCACAACACCAGCAAGGTTCCAATGAAAATGACTGCCCTGCTCACTAGGGAAGACAGCAATAAGCGCTTGCGCAATACCCAAACTACCCATTACTAACGCTGCAATACAACCTGCAATCACTTTGTTTAAATGGTTGCGATAACGGGTTTTATTGATCTCTTGTAATTTCATTAACGTAATTACCTAATAATTTATCGAACATTAAATTTAGGGAAATCATTTTACCACTTATCGAATGAAACAAAACCTTGCAACTACACTCCCAAAAGATAAAATACAAATAATTCTCAATAACATTTAGATTATGAAATATATGAAAAATTTAATCAAATTAGGTTTACTTACTCTTACAGCATCTTTTTTCTCAGCAAATGCTTCAGCATCATGCTCCGCTAAGCTTGAAGCAAACGACATGATGCAGTTTAATCAAAACACCTTAAGTTTCTCTAAAGACTGTAAAGAAATCAGCATTGAACTTAAACACACTGGCAAACTTCCGGCCAAAACCATGGGACACAATGTTGTGGTGGTTGATAGCGCAAACATTCAAGCAGTCGCTACCGATGGTATGGCAGCAGGAATTGAAAACCAGTACGTAAAACAAGGCGATGAACGGGTTTATGGTTTTTCAAAGGTGATCGGTGGTGGTGAGTCAACGACATTAACCTTTGCAACGAACAAACTAAAAGTGGGTGGGGACTATTCATTTTTCTGTTCATTCCCTGGTCACTGGGCAATTATGAAAGGTAAGCTAGAGTTTAAATAAGCTAATTTCACTGGGCGATTTATTAATCGCCCAATTACGGACATTTGTCCTTATTGGTACTACCTTTATCACACTATAGTGGTGAATCACTTCAAAAATACAGTGTCAATTAATGAACTTTACCGTCATTAAAACGTCATAACTCTGTATTAAGTTAATGGAAATCGCAGCCACCCTGATCCAGTGACTGCACCTGTTAAACCTGTGTTTATGCAAACACATTGATAAGAGAGTCGAAAATGGACTATTTATATCAAGGATCCAAAATCCATGTGGCACTGCCTGTGGACTTTGCATCCATAAATAAAAGCAAGGTGACTTTCGAAGATAAGTCAGGCAACCAACGCGTTGATTTCGAAAATAAAAGCGACGCACGCCAATTCCTTAGCTGGCTAACAAGCCAAAAATAAAAAAACCGCGAGATTCGCGGTTTTTTTATATCTTTTTCTTAAATTTTTAGCTTATAAAAAGCACACCACTATTTGCCGTTACATATTAAATATAATCATTAAAGCGCTTTTTAAGCCCCTCTTGTTATACCCATCTAATAGCAAATTAACAGAAACACTATGCATACACTTATTAACGATTAAATACAAAAGTGTTAGAGTAAATACTTCATATAAATGTAAATTAGCTGTAAAAATAAACACTTAACTTAGTACCCCTATTGACAACAAAAATAAGGGTACACATGAAAACCAACGTTATTTCACTGCTTGTTGCAGGTACAATTGCCTGTGCTAGCCAGCAAGCTAATGCCTTCTCACAAGAAACTCACAAGCGAATCGTCATTGACGCCGTAAATTATATGCAGCAAAACCCAAGCTCTACCGAGTATGCCAAGCTGTCAGCATGGGCGTCTCAACTTAATCTATCGGTTGCACAATTAGCTAACCTGCTTGGTCAAGCTGCTTACGATGTTGATGATTTTGAAGACACATTTTTCTGTGGTGCGATTACCGGCTCTTGTGTACAGGCACCAATTTGGGGCGCAGCTGAAAGCATTGTAAAGTACACGAGCTACTGGCACTTTCAAAACCATACTCAAGGCCCCGACCAACACGGCAATGATTTTGGCGGTTACAATTACCAAAAACTTACAGTGTGGGGCGATATTGATAACTTAGCGGCAACTTGGTTAAAAGGTGATTACTTAGACGATGGCCGCGGTGGTGAAACTGGCTGGTTTGGCTCTGATTCATCAAAATATAATAGCTATGGCATTACAGAAGCAAACTACCGTATCGATGGTCACTCACACTACAATATGTATGATGACTTTGAAGAGATGCCCTTCCAACCAATTGATCACCTCGGTCAATATTGGTATCAAAAATTCATTGAAAGCAAAAACCCACAAATTCTTGGTTTTGTTTTTCATACCACCGATTTACTTCAACCGCATCATACTTGGGTAACTTCAGCATTAAACCATTCGGGTTGGGAATCATGGGTTAAAGATTACTATGATAAAGAACAACTCAATGATTTTAGTAAAGTTACTCAAGCACTGGAGTATTACTCTGCACTTGATGCTAATCAGCAAGACATTCGCCCGATTCTTACTCAAGGGGGTGCGCTTTCTTATTCACAAGGCGGTATTGTGCTTAATTCGAAAGACCATTATGACCGAGTAAATACAGGCCAAGTTGTTATTCCACATGCCATTGCCATGGTCGTACATTTACTTAACCATGCTGTGGTACAACTATAAATGAAGTATTTTGTTATATTAAGCACGCTTATAGCGTGCTTTGCACAGGCCAATGTGCAGTTAAAACAAGAAGAAATCGCCTTTATGAATCAGTTTTATTTAAAACAAGGCGAACAATTATCGAATCAACAAACGCAAAGCAGGCTCGAAACCCTGTCTTTTCACCTTGACCTTGCAAAACAAAAAGCGCCCACACTGCTTGACCGCGTATCCAATGTTGGCTTTAGTACGCGCTATCATAAAAAGCGCTATATGCTGAGTTTACTCAACGCAAACATTAACGCAGCAGCAAACATTAAACTCGCAATAACGAAAGAAGAGTTAATGCAATTACTCGGCGATTACCCAGCAGATGGCAATGCAGATTTGGCGTTTATAAATACCTTATCAATGCCATTAAGTGGAAAGTATACCTTAGCTGATGCCTACCAAGATGCGTCGATGCAAGCTCGCTTTAATCTTCATCAAGGTGATATCAATCAGTTAACTGAATTAACAAACATTGACGTTCAATATCAATCAATTAAACAGCACTACACAAATAAGCATGTACGATGGCAAGTATTAGAAGATTTAAGTATTAGCCAAGCCATTACCCCTGCCCTGCTATCGTACCTTGGCGTAAAAGCCAGTTTGCATAACGAAAGCCCTTATCTTGATAAGCTAAAAACGCAAGTAACGCCAAGAGCCATCAAACAGTATTACAATCAAAACAAGCAACAATTTCGCTACAGTGCTCAAGTGACAGCCGCATCTGTCTCATTTAAAAGCCATGAGGCTGCTCAAAGTAAAATTAAAAATGAGAAAGCGTTGCAGCAGATACTCGCCAATAAAAAGCGATTAATCCCACGTGAAGCGCTCAATAGTAATTTTATTAATCAAGCCGCATTTAATTTATCAACAAAACAAGGTCCGACGCTGTTACGCACACCTATAAACGAGTGGGTAATAATCCAAGTATTTGATAAAAAATATGATTACTATTCTGAAAAAAGCGAAACCGTAAAATACCAAGCAACAAGTGCGCTCGCACAAGCTAAGGCTAAAGAAAACTATGCCACAGCTAAGAAGCGCTGGCAGCAAGGGGCGAGCTTATGAAAAGAAAACCCTTATTAATGGTAACGTTTATTGCATTAATAGCTTGGCTAATTTGGTTTAGCAATCAACCAAGCGATAATACCTATGCTCAATCATTTATGGCAGCCCCAGCCCCGGTAAAAGTGTTAACGCCATCATTGCCTAAGATGCATAATACTTCTCAAAACATGGCAGTCACCCCAATCAAAGTGTCAGCGCCAAAAGCCATTTATAATACCCATGTCAAAGTCGACATACCGCCAATAACTCCTTCTACTCCCCGTCAGGCGTTTAACGGTGATTTGGACGATCACGATGCCTATTTGAATTATGAGTCTGCGCAAGACGTTGCTCTTAAAACCGCTTATATTCAAGCCGCCAAAGAAAAAGTAAAATTACTAAACAGCTGGCTGGCTAAAGGTATTGAAGCAGAGTTAGATCAATCACAACTTGAGTTTGCTAGAGAAAAAATACGCGCCTTAGAGCAGCTTGCTAAAGCATTAGAAGAAGAATTAAAAAAGGCGAGCTAACTGCTCGCCTGTTTCAAATATTGTGCGTTACGCTGGCTTTAAATCAACTTTACGCTGATTGTAATAAGCAATTAATTCATCAACTGTTTTTTGACAGTATTCACGAATACCCGAGACCAGCATATTCTTTTCGCCTTTACCAATTACTTTATCACCATCTTTAAATACAAATGGTAACGTGATCTTGCCACGCTTACCTGAAAGTTCAAATTCAGGGGTTACAAACTCTAATACAGGCTGTTTAACGTCAAGGTTTGAAAACTCAATCGACATTGACTCATACATCACCATTGGACGTGCAGGGTTAATCATCACCTCTTGCTCACCCATTAATGGAATAATCACATGAGGAAACGCCTTACCAGAAAACTCTACATAGTTTTTAATTAGGCTATTAGTTAACTCTTCACAGGTCGACGTATCACCTTCACGGTTTACCGATAAGTACACTTTTTCATCTTGTGTTAATGCAATATCACTGTCAGCATCAGGAAAAGTAAGCGATACTTTTTCATCAACCATACCTGCAAAAGTAAAGTGCATTTTTTCACTTACACCGTACTTGTTTAACACCATTGAGAAAAGTAAATCACCTGGCACACAAAAACGCTTTGCATCAATGTCATGAAGTGGGTTGTAATCGTCAGCAATCAGTTTTGCAAAACGGCTTGCCTGATCACGGGTAAACGATACTTTTCCTTCAGACTCTTGATAGAAACCAGATAACATAAAATAACCTCAATTTTAACTTGGCCGCGCATTTTATCAGCGTTTTTCTTAATAATTGGTCATACCTGTTGAGGGTAATAGAGCGTACCTAAAAACGCCATTCCATATTCAAGTAATATTTATCCATTGATAAGAAGGTGTGGTGGCTATAACCCGCTTTTAGAGCCCAATTGCGAGCGAAGTCATACTGTAAACCTAGGCCTAAATTAGCCCCTAAATTGGTTGAATTATCGCGCGCTATTACTTCGCGTTGATCATCTCGCCAATAAGAGAGCTTAGTAGAAACGCGTGTAAGAGCTAGTCCAGCAATACCATAAAATGATAATTGTTCATTAATATGATAAAAATGATAAATACCATCTAGGGTCAAAATGCTTGCATCGCTGTCATGATACACATTGTTTGAACAATCAAAAAAGCACCAATCTAGCCAATCCAACTCGATGCCATAGGTATAATTAGCACGTACAGCAAAATCGTTAGTCAGATAGTAACCCAAACCGACACTTGCATTAACAATATCAGCATCGTCACTGCTTAAGTCATACTCATCTAACAACTCTTCCAGGTTTTGGTCGAGCTCGTCTCTAGCATCCTTACTGTTGTAATTGTAATAGTTAGAAGCAACCCCAAAATTGACAAAATATTGCCCCTGTTTCTGATTGTTAGCCATTGTTATATTAGGTAGTAACAATGCCCCAACTAGCGCTAAAAACGAAACACATTTCATAACATATCCCTATGTATTTAAGCGGAAAATTAAATTGGCTATATCGTACCTAAATTAAGGAAAAGACCTAGAAAACAAAAGTAATAAAATGTAAAAAGCCAGCATTACGCTGGCTTTTAAAAACAATAAATTTAAACGTTGTTATTGCGCTTGGTACGCCTTATAGGCTTTTTCTAGCTTCTTCGCTTGCTTCTTAGAAACACCAATATGGTTTAACGCTACACGTAAACGTGCACGCGACATATCTGAACCTAAAATCTCCATTGCATCAACAACTGATGTAGACGATGTTTTACCTGTGATAGCAACAAAAATTGGCTCTAAGAAGTCTTTAATCTTAAGCTCAAAGTGTGTAGCAACCGCTTTTGCAATGGCAAAAATCTCTGACTTTTCCCAAGTACGTAGCGCTTCTAGTTCCCAGATGAAAATTTGTAACGCTTCACGCACCACATCTTCTTCAGCTTTACCTGCTGTAAGAAGTGCTGGGTCATATTCTGGTGTACCTGCAACAAAATGACCTGCTAAATCAACTAAATCTGATAACGTATTAATACGCGTTTTTGCCTGCGGCAATACTTTAGCAAGTAACTCAGGGTTAAATTTCCAGTCAAAGAAACGCGCCATTAACTCTTCGTCTGATAAGTTTTCGCGGATCCATAAACCGTTTAACCAGTTAAGCTTGTCGATATCGAAAATTGGACCACCGAGTGATACACGCTTCATATCAAAGTGTTCAATCATTTCATCAAGCGTGAACTTTTCACGCTCATCTGGCATTGACCAACCCATACGGCCAAGGTAGTTAAGCAGTGCTTCTGGTAAAAAGCCCATCTCTTTATAATAGTTAATAGATGTTGGGTTTTTACGCTTAGATAGTTTTGACTTATCAGGGTTACGTAGTAGTGGTAAGTGACCCAATACCGGCGGCTGCCAACCAAAGTCTTCGTAAAGTTTTAATAGCTTAGGCGCTGAGTTAATCCACTCTTCACCGCGGAAAATATGGCTAATTTCCATATGGTGATCATCTACCACATTTGCTAAGAAATAAGTTGGGAAACCATCCGCTTTTAAAAGCACCTGCATGTCTACGTTTTCCCACGGGATCTCAATCTCACCACGTAGATAATCGTTAAACTTGAAAGAACCCTCAGCAGGAATTTTCATACGGATAACGTAAGGCTTACCCGCTTCAAGGTTTGCTTTAATTTCGTCTTCAGACAAGTTTAAACCACGGCCGTCATACTTAGGACGAAGACCTTCTGCCATTTGCTCTTCACGCATTTGGTCAAGCTCTTCAGCTGTGGCAAAACAGTAAAACGCTTTACCTTCATAAACCAATTGCTGAGCAAACTTTTTGTACATATCAGAACGCTCAGACTGACGGTAAGGGCCAAACTCACCACCCACATCAGGACCGTGATCCCAGTTAAGGCCTAACCACTTAAGGCTATCCATAATTGCTTGTTCTGATTCACGCGTGCTACGCACTTGGTCTGTATCTTCAATACGCAGTACAAATTCACCACCTTGCTGTTTCGCAAAGCAGTAGTTAAATAGTGCAATATAGGCCGTTCCTAAATGCGGATCACCGGTTGGTGACGGTGCAACACGTGTACGAATTGTCATCAAATTTCTCTTATAAATCGATAGCGATAAAATTGGCGAAAAGATAGCACACCACGGCTATTTTTCGAAGTCATTCCCTCATTTTTTTAAGCTAAATGACCACTTCAATACCACCATCACGATGCCGTAGCACTTGATCAACACGGGCAAGGCCAAGTTCAAATGCTTGTCGTGAGCTGGGGCCGCCCAAAGTAAATCTAAGTGCGTTACAATTCGCGTTGCCATTGCGTGTGAATACATCAACGGTTCGCACAATCACGCGATTTGCTTTTAATTGATTTGCCAGTGAGAACATATTGATATGCTCCGGCAGTGGTAAATACACATTCAAGCCCGAAAAAATGGCCTCTAAGCCATGTTTTTCAAAAAGCGATCGCAGTAATTTGATGCGCGCGCTTACTTCATCTGCAAGCTGCGATTGGTTGCGTTTAAATTCATCATCGTGTAATGCAAGTGCTAACAACTCAAAATTCATCATAGATACCGACCAACACTGACTATGAATTTGCTTAAGCACTGCTTGTTGCCACAAAAATGGCGCAATTAAGTATCCCGCCCGCAAGCCACCAGCAAAGTATTTTGAAAAGCTACCAATATAGAACACCCTGTCGTTGGCAGTTTGCCAAAGTGGTAAACGCCAGTTTTCAGGTAAGCAATAATTAACGTCATCTTCAAGAATAAAAAAATTATAACGCTGACTGAGCGCAAGCAGTCCATCTAACGTTGCTTGGTCATAACGAATATTGGTGGGGTTTTGGCAGTTTGGCGTTATGTAAATTGCTTTGACTGAATTCGACTTAAAGTAGGCCTCAAGCACGTTTAAATCGATGCCTTGAGGTGTAAGCTCAATCGATTTTGTATTTAAACCAAGTGAATCACACGCTTGATAAAAACCGGGATAACACATTTCCTCGTGAAGCACCGTATCGCCAGCTTGGCACAATGCAGCAAGCACACTGTAAATCGCTTGCTGGGCACCTTGGCAAAAAATCAGTTCCTGCTTGCCAATTTGCAATCCTTTATCGTTTAACCAAGCTTTAAACGTACTTTGTAGTTCATCGCTGCCATTGAGTTTGTAGCGCAAAATATCTGTCAGCGCAGATTCGTTATTTGCGAGCTTACGCATTTGCTCGGCCAATACATTTTGCTGCCCCATAAGCGGCATCATGCTCGATGAAAAATCGGTATCGTCTAACTCATCCAGATGTACCGACTGCGCTTTTATAAACGTACCAGCCCCCAGTTTTGCCGTAGCAATGCCGCGTTTAACGAGTAAATCATAGGCGCGCGTAACCGTGCCATGAGTCACACCAAGGTGGTCGGCTAAAATTCGCTGCGCTGGCAACTTTTGCTCGGAAGAAATTACCCCAGATTGAGCGACACGCTCAATTAAATCCGCAAGCGCTTGATATTTTGAGTTTAATTTACAGAGTTTTTGGTACTCCGTAACATCTGGCAACCAAATTGTATTCATAACAATATTTAAATTGATCCTTTTTAAACAATATGCCATTGCTAACAATATAAATAAACATGAAATTGTATTGATACAATTAGAGGATCAAAATGGAAACCAGCACAGTATTATCATTATTGCCTGCACTTATATTATTTAGCATTAGTGCCACACTCACACCTGGGCCAAATAATATTCTGCTCGCCTATTCAGGGGCGAATTTTGGTTTTCGTAAAACACTACCGCATATTGTGGGCATTCGTATCGGCATGACGTGTATGCATTTAGCTATGTTGCTTGGCCTCGGCAAGCTGTTTGAGCAGTATCCAATGCTGCATCAAGTATTAAGTGTATTTGCTGCCAGCTACATTATTTATTTAGCGATTAAAATTGCGCGTGGTAAGCCAAATAGCAGTAACAGTAGCGCCTCCCCCATGACCTTTAGCCAAGCAGCGCTATTTCAATTGGTGAACCCTAAATCATGGGCCATGTTACTCACTTTAGTTACCGCACTGACGTTACCTAATGAACAGTACTGGCCTTCAGCTTTGCTAGGCGTAATCGTGTTTAACTTGGCCACCTTGCCCTGCTCGTTTTTTTGGGTTGCTGTTGGTCGATACTTAAAGGGATTTCTACAAAATCCACAAAAGCTAAAACGTTTTAATTTGGTTATGGCGAGTTTGCTGCTACTGACATTGCCACTTATCTTTTATTAAGGAGTAAACAATATGAAGGTGTGCCACACAATTGATGACCATGATTTTGAACACATTCATCAGTTTTTATCGCTTCATGCATATTGGTGTTTAAATATTCCAAAATACACATTAAAAACGGCGTTAAGCAACTCATTATGCTTTGTTATAAAAAATGAAGACGGCGAACTACTCGCATTTGCACGGGTAGTGAGTGACTATGCCACATTTGCAAATCTACTCGATGTCTTTGTGTTACCTGACAACCGAGGTTTGGGAGTTGGTAAAGCGCTCATTAAAGCCATTGTCGAACACCCAAATTTACAAGGTTTAAGACGTTTTACCCTTGCTACTAAAGATGCGCATGGGCTTTATCAGCAGTTTGGTTTTAAAGCGCCTAAATTCCCAGACGCAAATATGGAAATCTATTTACCCAATATTTATCAAGATTAAGGCACAATTATAGTGGGTGCTTCAGGTTCTTCTTTACCTAACATACGACGAATAGCATGCAGTTTTTGTGCATGCTCATTCTCTTTATGGTACGCAATATACACATCACGCTTAAACTCAGGTAATGCATCTAATCGATGCAACGACCCTTGCTCAATAAAGGGCTCTACTAATACATCAGGTAAATAGGCTGTGCCGCCACATTGCAACATTAAATCTAGTGCGATACGTGCCGTACTGGTTCGCATTAATGGTGTTGCCATGCCCTTAAGCTCTTTACCGTGCCATGCGGTGAAATTAGTGCCCCAATCAACACGAATATAACGGGTTACATCACTTGGGCTGGCAATTGGCTCGCTTGACGTTGATACTGGGATTAATGCGAATGTATGCAACAGTTCAATTTTCAATTCCTCTGCTTTGGGAGGATCAAAAATGATTGCAATATCAAGTGAACGTTCCAGTAACTGCCGGGTTATTTGCTCTCGCGCTAATATTTCAGCGACTAGGCTAACATCCGGTTGAGACGCATAAATCTTTGAGATTGCGTCATGAATATAGGTGTCCCACGTATTTGGCGTACCTGCAATTGAAATTTGCGTAACCTGTTCAACTGATAACGCCACATCTTGTTTTGCCATGCGCAGTGTTTGCATCATCACTTCAGCGTGTGAAACAAAACGCTCTCCTGCAGCGGTTAATTGAATATTGTTGCGATTGCGTACAAACAATTCAACGCCAAAATACTGCTCAAGTTGGCGAATTCTAGAACTTACAGCAGCTTGCGTTAAATATAAATTTTCAGCAGCCTTACCAAAATGGCGACAATCCTTTACTTCAATGAAGGTTTTAATTAATTCAATATCCAAAACAGTATCTCTTATCGTGACGATAAAATTTTATTGTTGTACTTAGCAAACACAATTCACGCATACTCCGCCAAAATGGGCAAAGTTGTCAACATGAGAATATCACATGGATTTATTACATGGTTTTGTAAAAACAAGCAATTTCTATGATGACCTGAATTTTCCACAAGGATTTAACCGTAGCGGTCACTTTACAATTCAAGAAGCAGAATTGTTAACAGCCATTGGTAAGCGATTATTTCAACTCGAGCATCAGCTTGCAGAGCCTCAAAATCATACTGAGCAAAACTTTTTAACTATGTGCCAAACTAAACGCGAGGCAGAAACGCGTATCGAAAGTCTGTGGCACAAATATAAGTCAGTAACCCAAGGAAGAAAAATTCATACGCTTACAGGCAATATGCCTAAACATGTTGATAACGCATTAAATGAATTAGAAGGTAATTACTAATGCGTGGTTGGATAATTTACAAACACAATGACTTACTACTACGACAAGAAGCATATGAAGTTAATCGCTTAGTTGAAGTCGCAAAAGAAGAAAACATCGATCTTCAAGTTTTCTCGCCTGATCAGTTTGATCTTACGGTTACCCGTGATGATGAAAAAAGTATATTAATCGATGGTGAGCGTCAGAAGCTGCCTGACTTTGTAATGCCGCGTATGGGTGCTGGTACAACGTACTTTACCCTTGCTGTTGTTCGTCACTTAGAGCGACTAGGTGTGTATTGCGTAAACAGCTCTCATTCTATTGAAGTGGTAAAAGACAAATTATTTGCTCAACAAATTTTAGCTGAGAAAAACTTACCAACACCCGATACCATGCTAGTTAAGTTCCCGGTAAACGTGGCACTAGTTGAAAAACAAATTGGCTTTCCTGTGGTAGTTAAAACCCTTTCGGGTTCACAAGGTAGCGGGGTATTTTTATCAAAATCACCCGGTGAATTTGATGACTTAATGCAACTGATCGAAGCAACAAGTCCAAAAGCAAACATTATTCTTCAGCAGTTTGTAAAAGCCAGCCATGGTCGAGATTTACGCGTATTTACCATAGGTGGACGCGCAATTGCGTGTATGGAACGAAATTCAAATGGCGAAAACTTTAAAGCCAATGTAAGTGCCGGCGGCGTGGGCAAGCTTTACCCAATCACTCCAGAGATTGAGTGGCTAGCAACACAAACAGCTAATGTATTAGGCTTAGATGTTGCCGGTATCGATTTATTATTCGATCAAGAACACTTTAAAATTTGCGAAGCCAACTCATCGCCAGGTTTTGAAGGGTTAGAAAGCGCTGTTGATATTGATGTACCGCGTGAAATATTCCACTTTATTCGTATTCGCTTAGGAATTTTTGATAAAGCGGCAGCGAAAAAAACAATAAAAGCACCTACTGCTAAATCAGCTAAAGAAAGTAACGACTAACTTTCAGCTTAATAATAAAACGCAGCTACGGCTGCGTTTTTTGTTTGTTCGAAAAGTATTTTTGAAATTGTGTTGGTAACTTGCAATTTTTACTCGAGTTACGTTCGCTATCACAGTCGAGCACAGCAATTTTCATTACCTTGCTATCAGCCATTGGCACTATGTACTTTTCGCATCGCGCTGCTTTTTTTACATAACCTTCAATACAGCGCCAGCTACCTTTACCATCATCTATGGCAAACTCAGGTAGCCCATTGCTCACACATTTTCCATAGCGCCAATCTTTACCAATTGGACATACACAACCACCACCAACTAACGATGTATCCATGGTTTTGCCACATTGTTTAGCGAACACGCTAACAGGCAATACTAACAGTAAGAGCAACCACTTCATTTATCTCTCCATGATAAAAACAAACACTGTATATCACATACACAAAAAAACAAAAAACGCAGCCGAAGCTGCGTTTATATCATTTTGATTTTTAGTAATTTAAGCAGCTTTGGCTACTTCATTTTCTAAAAAAGCAATAATATCGTTAGACTCGTAAAGCCATGTTACTTTGTCGTCTTGCTCAATACGCAAGCACGGCACTTTTACTTTACCGCCCTCTGCTGCAAGTGTTTCACGATGAATACCTTCGGTTTTTGCATCACGTAACTCAATATTTAAGCTGTTGCGCTTCATTGCACGGCGTACTTTTACGCAAAACGGGCACGCTTTAAATTGATACAAGCTTAGGTTTTGGGTTTTTGCGTCAATTTCAGCCTGTAACTGTGCATCGCGCTTAACACCGCGTGGTGTTGTAATAAAATCAAAAAATAAAATAATGCGGCCTAATAGCCAACGAACAAACTTCATACAACCTCCAATCAATTTGGCGGCATTCTACTGTAAATATTGGAACGAATAAAGATTAGCCCTAAGCTTGTTTTGCTTATTTATAACCAACGGCGGACGTTTGTTTTGTATTGAGTAAACTGCCCACCAAAGCACTCTGTTAACGCGGCTTCTTCTGGTTTAATTTGAAAGCGGTCAATAAAGAGCATAAATGCCACAACACCTAAAAGGCTTACCCAACTGCCAAGTAAAATTGCAAAGCCTAAAATCGCTACAGCCATACCCAAATACATAGGATTACGCGTATATTGAAAAATACCACTAGTAACTAAGCTTGAGGCAGTTTCGGGTTTAAGTGGGTTTACCGTGGTACTCGCTTTACGAAATGAAATAACACCAGCAAGAGCAATCGCTACCCCAAGCAAAACGGCAAGTACAAACAGTATAAAATTAAGTGTGCGAGTAATCTCAAATGTGGATTCAGCATCTGACACTAAATACATGCACACCATACAAGATAATCCCACCACAGGGGGTGGGATTTTATTATTTAGTTTATTGGCGAATGAGGTAATCACCCTCACCTACCCATTTATATGTAGTTAATGCCTCTAAGCCCATAGGCCCACGGGCATGCAGTTTTTGTGTTGATACGGCAACTTCAGCACCTAAACCAAACTGCGAGCCATCAGTAAAGCGCGTGCTCGCGTTAACATATACTGCCGCAGAATTTACTGCTGCTACAAACTTATTAGTGTTGCTTAAGCTCTCAGACAAAATACCATCTGAGTGACCTGATGAATGCTCACGAATATGCATTATCGCTTGGTTAATATCATCCACTACTTTTATACCAAGCGTTAGGCTTAACCATTCTTTGCTGTACTCACCATCAGCAATTTGGCTAACACGCTCACTAAGCGCAGCTGCTCGTTCGCAGCCTTTAAGTGTCACTTGCTCTAAACGCTTTGCTAATAGTGGCACTAACTGCTTTGCAATTGATTCATCCATAAGCACAGTATCCAGTGCATTACACACACTTGGGCGCTGTACCTTAGCGTTTTCAATAACATCCAATGCTTTTTGTAAATCAGCTGAAGCATCAACGTATAAATGACAAATACCAATACCGCCTGTGATCACCGGTATTGTGCTATTTTCAACGCATACTTTTTGCAACGTATCGCCACCGCGCGGAATAATCATATCGATGTACTTATCTTGCTTTAAAAGCTCAAGCACTAAGGCGCGATCTGGGTTGGTAATTAATTGCACTGCGTCTTTATTAATGCCGGCATCAATAAGCGCTTTACCAATTAATTCAACTAAGTAAGTGTTAGTATTAAGTGTTTCTTTACCGCCGCGTAAAATACTGGCGTTACCGGTTTTTAAACATAAACAGGCGATATCTAAGGTAACATTGGGGCGCGCTTCATAAATAACGCCTACCACACCTAATGGCACAATTTGTTTTTTTAAGCGCAGGCCATTTTCAAGCGCTCTGCCATCATATTCACCGCCAACCGGATCATCCATTGCGATTAAGCTTTGAATATCATTGGCTATGCCTAAAATGCGTTCTTTATTTAATAACAAACGATCAAGCAAGGCTTCGGTTAATCCATTTTCTTTCCCTGCGTTAATATCACGCTGGTTTACTTGTTCGATTTGTTCCGCATTTTCTAAAATGATGGAACGAATATTTTCTAATGCTGTATTTTTCTGTGCTGTTGTCGCCACAGCGAGATCAAAACTTGCTAACTTTGCCTGCTGTGCTAATTGCGTAATCACGTTAATCCTCCAAAAAGTACTAAATCATCGCGGTGGATCACCACCGCCCCATAATCGTAACCAAGCAATTGATTAATTTGCTCGGAATGTTGCCCTTTTATCTGGGCCAGATCGCTTGATGAATATCGACAAATGCCACGAGCTATTTGCGCCCCATTTTGGTCGCATAATTTCACCATGGCACCGCGTTCAAATTCACCAAGCACATCACTCAAGCCTTTTGCTAACAAACTTGAGCCTGAGTGTTTCATTGCGCGAACAGCGCCTTCATCTAATATTAGCTCACCGCTTGCTGGCGGCCCTGCCATTAGCCATTGTTTGCGACTTTCAGTCACCGATGCCGTTGCTAAAAAACGTGTGCCCACGTCTTTTTCAAGGGCAGCATCCACAATCACATTCTCTTTATGACCTGCGGCAATAATCACCTCAACGCCTGCTCGGCATGCAATATCGGCTGCTTGCAGCTTAGTTGCCATGCCGCCAGTGCCCAAATGTGTGCTCGAGCCACCTGCTAATGCTTTTAAATTAGCGTCAATTTTATCGACCAAGCTAATCAACTTGGCATCTGGGTTAGCGCGAGGATCGGCAGTAAATAAACCTGGTTGATCGGTTAGTAACAACAATTTATCGGCCTTAGCGAGAATGGCAGCCAAAGCCGATAAATTATCATTATCCCCAACTTTAATTTCTTGTGTTGCTACCGCATCATTTTCATTAATGATCGGCACAATATCGTGCTTAATGAGTGCTTTTAGCGTATCGCGTGCATTTAAATAGCGCTCGCGGTCGTCTAAGTCTGCACGTGTTAACAGCATTTGCCCAACATGCATACCATACAAGTTGAACAAGGTTTGCCATGTATGAATTAAATGGCTTTGGCCAACGGCAGCAAGCATTTGTTTGTTGTTCACATTACTTAAGTCACAACTTAAATGTAAATGCTCTTTGCCCGCAGCAACTGCACCGCTCGATACCAAAATAATTTTATGCCCTTTCTTTTTTAATTGGGCACACTGGCGCACTAATTCAACCATATGCGCTTTATCTAACGTAAAACTGCCACCGGTTAATACACTTGTACCCAGCTTTACGACAATTGTTTTTTTCCCGTCACTCATTCCCAGCACCAAATACCTCAGGCAACAACCTTTGTTATATCAAAGCTGAGAAAATCAACAAGGGGAAAATGGCCTCACACAAAAAAATATCATGTAAAAAATCAATTCAACCAAATATAAATAAGAATTTCTAATGATAAGCAGCATAAAATTTGGCATTTAAATTATCATCTATTCTTTGGTCGATACTTATCGCTTGATGCTTATTGCGCCAATAAAAGTTTGTTAAAATTCACCGCCCCTTTAATTCGAGTAGTCACTATGCCCGCTAGTTTATGTTTGCTTATCGCCACTTTTTTGTGGGGAAGCTCGTTTATTGCCTTAAAGTACGCCATTGATTTGTACCACCCTGCGGTAGTCATTTTTTTACGCATGCTCACTACATTCACTTTGTGCTTAATGCTTTGGCGCTATGTGAAAAAGTTTAATTACCAACAAGGTGATTGGAAGTACCTACTCGGCATGTCACTTGCCGAACCCTGTTTGTACTTTTTATTTGAAGGCTACGCCTTAGAATATACCTCTGCGAGCCAAGCTGGTGTCATTGTGAGTTGCTTTCCACTTATCGTAGCGATTTTGGCGTTCTTTATGCTGAAAGAGTATTTATCTAAATCCATCATAACCGGATTTGTTTTTTGTATTGTCGGGGGCATTGCGCTTACCCTTGTATCGCCCGATACCAGCGCCGCCCCCAACCCAATTTTAGGTAACTTTTTAGAGTTTTTAGCCATGGTATGCGCCGCTATTTATGCGGTGTGCGTAAAACATTTGGCTCATCGTTACTCGCCACTTAGTTTAATCGCTTTGCAAGGCATTAGCGGCACCTTATTCTTTGCGCCCTTTTTGTTTTTTGTTGAATTACCAAGTGAAATGTCGATTGAAGGCATCGCTGCCATTATCTATTTAGGCTCGTTTGTAACCTTGGGTGGCTACGGTATGTATAACTATGCCATTTCAAAAGTATCGGTATTAACTGCAGCGGCATTTTCAAACCTTATTCCCGTATTCACCTTGTTACTTGCGTCATTACTTCTTCATGAGTTCTTAACGTGGCAACAGTGGCTCGCCATTGGCTGTGTATTTATTGGCGTAGTTATTGCCCAGCGCCATAAGCCAAAACCACAAGAGGATACAGAACCACAAATGGATACCATGCCAGTAGAGGTTGGTAACAAGTAGGAACTTTCAAAGTTAATCGCAGCGTTCAATAATTTTCGATACGCTATTTGTCGCGCTGGCGACAGCAGCCAAAGGGAGGCTATCGCCGGTCTCCCTTTGGAATCCCTCGGCGCCCCAAAATCAAACTTATCTTCAACATGTCTTAAATATGAACATAAACGCCATGAATCGGCTTCCCTGCCTCAGCATGGCTTGCTCGACCGCTACGCTCCCTGTCTCGCATTATTCATTTAAGCCACTTTTTCAGGTTTGATTAATGGGGTGACGAAAGACCGACAAAAATAAATGGAATATTTTTGAACAGCGTAGCTGGCCCGAAGGGTGAAAGGCAGGAAGCCCAGAGTCATCTGAGCTTCGCAGCTTGAGGAAGTGAGATCATGGATGACCGATGGAACCAAACTTAATGAATGAATTTTAAACGTAAAGACATTGCCCTTTTTATCACAAATGCTGTTTAAACCATCGAACAATCTCTTTATTGGCTGCCGCTTTATTTTTTACAAGTCCATGATTGTCGTTAGCATACAAAATTAGCTTGTGAGGAACATTATGTTTAGCAAGTGCATTAGCAAAGTCTTTAGAATGCTTCACAGATACCCGCTTATCATTTGTCCCATGAAGAAGCAGAATTGGAATATCAGAAGAAAGTTTATCAACCCATTTTAATACCGACCTTTTATCCAGTTCTATTTGCTTATTAGTTTGGTAATTGGGAATTCGTTTTTTATACACTTTCTCCATCGCTGGTCGATACGTTAAACCTTTCGTTAAGTCTGTGCTTCCTGCAATAGTTGCGATAGCTTTGAGATTGTTAACTTGTTTAGCAACTAAATGAGTCTGCATGCCACCTCGACTTGCTCCATACATTCCAACTCTATTGAAATCGGCCCCTTTTATTGAGGGGATAAAATCGAATAAAGCTGCAACGTCTTCGATATCCTTTCCACCAAACTCATCTAACGTGTCTGATTGCGTAAGCGTGCCTCTATATTGACTGCCAATGATAATGAAACCTTCATTGGCAATAGGAAATAAATTTTGCATCATCGAACCGAAGACAACTCTTCCGTAATTGCCATTTCCACCACGGTTGTAGACAAGAACAGGTAAATCTTTTTTTGCTTGCTTAGGCTTAATCACATAACCTTTCACAAGAATCGAGTCAACTTCATAGTCAAAAGTGCTGCAATCTAAGTCTCGTTTGAATTGTTCATATTTTTCTTTTCCAAAATTAGAGTCAAACCATGCTAGTTTTCTGTTAACGGTAATTTCTAATTTTGATTTTTTCTTAAACTTCTTTTCCATTTGATTACGCCATAAGTCGTAATCTGAGAATACCCAACTAAAACAATTTCTTTCATTAACTACTCTTCCATGCTCAATCAGAGTAGATGCACAAGAAGAAAAAGCAATAATCGAGATTGAGAAGAAAAAAATGAATTCTTTCATTTTAAAAATCCTTTTATTTTAACAAGCTATTTAAGTCTATTATAAAATTTAAAGTAAACGAGTGAGTAACGAATGGCACAATATATCGTTATAAAACTGAGGTCGTGTACAACTCTTGCGACTTGCAAAGTATTCCTTAAACCTAATTATGGTTTTCGAGATTCACTCCTTCCCCCCTTAATCAAACCTGAAAATACAATTTAAATGAATAATGCGAGACAGGGAGCGAAGCGGTCGAGCAAGCCATGCTGAGGCATGGATGCCGATTTATGGCGTTTATGTTCACATTTAAAGTGTTTTTGAAGAATCAGTTTGATTTTTGGGGGCACGTTTTTTGGTTCGTTTTTGTCGTGTAACAAAAATGAACAAGAGTGCGCCATGGATAGCGAAAGATAACTGCATAGAAGCAAATATCACCATACCAACAAATACTCTTTCAAATACTAAACAATGCTTCAAATCATCACTTAAACTTTAAAAACTAAACGCGCTCTGCCACTACCACCACCCTTCCCTCTGGCACTAAATCCAAACGACTGCGTCGCTCGCAAGTGATCAGTACTAAATACCCATTTAATCCTAACAACCAATTAGAATCTCGGTAATCCACATACATTTTATTAATTACTTTAAAGTGTTGCTGCGCTTTACCCTGTGCTTGGTAGCTAATTTGCTCGCCGAGCTTTAACTCTTTAACAAAGCTAAAGTGAGTGTCGTTGTGTGCGGCAACTAAAATGTTATTGCTTGGGTGATGCCAAATCCCAGGGGCAAATGCGAGGTTGCGGTTACTTGCCTCATTAAGCACAATTTGCGAAATATCTCTGCTTTCAACAAAAAGTTCACCAACCGGATAACCATCGGCGTAGTACCATGCTTTTTGCTGGCGATTGGCATCCGTTTTATTTTCTTGCCACGCTTGCCGCAATAAAAACTGAGCAAGTTGCGCTTTGCCATAGACATAGCTTGATTTAAACACTAAGACTAAACCTAATATCACAATACAAAACGCCAAAAGGCGTAATAATTTACGCCTACTCTTCATTTTTCAGCGTCCTCTTTTTGCCCCCAAAGGGCTAATAAAAAACCGCCAACTAGCAATAAAATACCTAACCAAAATAAACGGTCGTTATTGCCTGATGTTTGAGGCATCGCACTTCCTTGCGGCAGCATATTTGGCGCTTCGAAAGATTTATTGGCAACATCACCAAAGTATTCTTCTACCGCGATAAAGGCAGTGTATGGTGTTAATAATCCATGACGAATACCAAGCTTGGTTATTTCAGCTTTATCTTGTATTAAATCTAACGTGTTTATATGTTCTTTGGCGTAAGCGCGAGCGATGCCTTTTGCATCAATCGCATTTTCAAGCGAAACCCGTTTTAAGAACTTACCATTTACACCGTCACCTGCGATCTGCACCGCTTGAGCCGGTTGTGCTAATTTAAAATACGCCACCAGCGGCGATGAAAAATAAAGATCTGCCGTGGGTAAGCTATCAACAAGTGGTAAACCCAAATCATTTAACACGCGAATATTCTGAAGTGCCGGATTGCTCAGCTTGTCACTTAACAAAGCCACTTCATCAGCGATATTTTCAAGGTTACTAATAAACAAGGTTTCACCTTTGCCATGCTTGGCTAATAAGCGCATTAAATGGCTATTGGGAGCACTGCCAATCCCCACGGTAAAAAGCTTGCTATCGGCTCGGCGATTTTTTACTAAGCCCTTAACAGATTCGGCATCGGCTACTGCGCCATCGGTTAATAACACCACTTGGCGCACGCGTGTTTCATCAAATTGACCATCAAAACTGGCTGCTAATGCGCTATTTATTTCGGTGCCACCGTCAGCTTCCAGCCCTGCAATAAAGCGTTTTGCCGCTTGCAATTGCGAGTAGGTTGCAGCGACGCTTTCTGATTTAAACAGTTCTACTTGATGATCAAATGCCACAATATTAAACAAGTCATCTGTACCGAGTTTTTCCAACGCTAAAATCAGCGCCTGTTTTGCTTGTTCTATTGATGTGCCCGCCATCGACCCTGAGGTATCAATCACAAACACTAATTCACGGGGTAAACTGTGCGATACAAAATCCGATTTAGGCGGCATCATCATCACTTTGTAATATGACTCACCATTAATATTTTCATGGAACACTTGCGTGGTAATTTGCGCATTTAAAAGGGGCACAAATTTAATATCAAAGTCGCGATTTGCCACTAAGCTTTGTGGCGCAGGAATCAGTTGATACTGTGTATTTCCGGTTTGCACTACCGACAACATATGACTTGGGCTGGAAATGCTATCGAGTTCAAAGCCTAAGTTCACATCAAAATTGATAGTAATCTTGTTTTTTGCATTGAAACTGGTTAACACAGTGTTTGGCAAAAAATCGAGAGTTGGCGCCTCCTCAGCCATTAATGTATTAGGTTGAAAACTGCTTTGCGAACGCGTTTGAAAATGGCTATTCGGGTCATTTTCATCAAGATCAAGGTTATTAAAATAGCGTGGTGCAACCACTGTCGGTAAGCGCAAGCTAAACACTTCATCTTGATAGGTTAATGGAAATTGAAAACTCAGCTTAACAGCAACTTCTTGCCCTGGCTCAATATTAGCCACCTTGGTTTTAAATACATTGGCGCTTTGGTTTTTAACTAATGCGGCTTTATGGCCTTGTTGCTGGGCTTTTTTATAAATCACCTCAGCCTGCTGTTTTTCTTTAATTTCACCAATAATTTTGCGGTTATCAAGCATCATTTCCATGGCAAATACCGCGCTATTTTCAGGCAGTGGAAACTGGTAACTACCATTGAGCGTTTCTAATGCTGGATTTTGATAGACCTGTTTTAATTCAACAAATGCCAGCATGCCTTTTACTTGAATATCAAGCTGGGTCGATTTAAGCACACTTTGCTCAACTTCTTGCCCCGCCTGATTAGTTAAAATAAGCCCTTGCGCCGACACTTTCGCACTGAACAAAATGGCCGAGGCAAGCCACGCTAAAAAAAGAATGGCAAGGTTGATGAAAAGGCGCAGATGCGCGCCTTTTCGTTTACCTTGTTGTTCTTTTTCACCTCCTGTTGTGTGTTTTGGTAACATTACTAGCCCCTCTCTAGTATTGGTTGTTAGCGGTTTGAGATTGTTCTTGCATGCGTGCATGCACGGTTACGCGGCGGTCAAACACATTACTTTCAAAGCTGTCTTCTGCATTTTGTTTGGCAATACTTTGACTTTCACCAAAGCCATGAGTGCTTAAGCGGTTATGGTCAACACCTTGTTTTATTAAGAATGCGGCTACATTGTCGGCACGTTTATTTGAGAGTGCTAAATTGTTTTCATCATCACCGCGTTGGTCAGCAAAGCCGTTTAGGTCGAGGTAAATTTCTGGTTGCTGTTTCATCACTTCAGCAAGTTCAATCAATTGCTCGGCAAAATGCGGTTCAATTTCCGCAGAACCCGAGCGGAACTGCACCGACATTGCGAGTAAGTTATCGATACGCTGCTGTGCAATGCGTTCAAGCTGAGATTCTAGCTGCTGCTTAGACGCAACTAACTCTTGGTAATCTGATGTTTTATGTTGTAGTGCAACTATGGTTTGTTGCTGTTTTGAGATTTCAGCTTGCTGTTCTTTAATATCAACTTTATCCCCTTCAATTTTGCCGATAAAAATCCCCACAATACCACCAGCAACCGCACCAACTGGACCACCGATAATTGCCCCCATGGTTGCGCCAGCGCCAAAGCCAATTAATGGCTCTTTTTCAAATTCTTTTTCTGTTGCCATTGCTGGGTTGCTAAGTGCTAATGCGATTACTGAAACTAAAAGTGCTTTTTTCATAATATTCTCCAAGAATGTGTTTTAATTTTTTTACTGCGTTTATGTGTTGATGCTGCTGCACCGTTTGCGTTGGAGTAATTAAAACAAGCTGTTCTGGCAATTTTTGGGGTGAAAAAAGGCAATGCGATGAGCAATTGTGGCAAAAAAATGGCAATTGACCTCAGTCCCTATTTTTTGCGCAATTTTTCGGTATAGTGGCGGCTATTGAGTAGGTAATTATCAGTAATCCATGAAAAAAATCGCCATCATTGAAGACCAAGACGCTATTCGCGAAAACTATATTGATATGCTGCAAGGCCAAGGTTATTTAGTTAAAGGCTATGCTGATCGCATCAGCGCACAAGACGAGTTATTAGCTAACCTGCCCGATCTAGCGATTATTGATATTGGTTTAGGTGATGAGATAGATGGTGGTTTTATGTTATGCCAAGCATTACGTGCCAAAAGCCAAACCTTACCGATTATTTTCTTAACTGCCCGCGATAACGAAATCGATACCGTATCGGGTTTACGTATGGGTGCAGATGACTACTTAACAAAAGACATCAGCCTTGCTCATTTAGCTGCGCGTATTTCAGCAATTTTTCGTCGCCAACTGGCGCTCAATACCCCACAGCAGCAAGCACAGCTGATTGAACGCGGTGAGTTAGTAATTGATCCAGAGCGCATGCAAGTCACTTGGCAAGGCGTTACCATTGATTTAACCGTGACGGAATATTGGTTAGTGCATGCGTTGGCTATTCGTCCAGGTCATGTAAAACAACGTAATGACTTAATGAATGAAGCAAAAATTTACGTAGATGACAGCACCATCACCTCTCATATTAAGCGTATTCGTAAAAAGTTTTTAAAAGTTGATGACGCATTTAACCATATCGATACCGTGTATGGCATGGGTTATCGCTGGGAGGCAAAATAAGCCATGAGAATTGGTCTGCGTACTAAAGTTGTTGTTCTTTCTAGCTTTTTGCTATTACTGCCATGGCTTGGTCACCAATACGTGGCTGAAATGGAAAACTTTTTACGCTTAGGCCAAGAAAAGAACCTCGTTGCTACTAGTCGCGCTTTAGCAACAGCACTGCACGACAGACCTAAATTATTCGACAGCCAAGCAAGCTTTTTAGACTCAGTTGAAAAAGGCCGCGATCTCTACGCCTACAATATTGTGGGACCCATTCAGCTCGATGGTAAATTACAGGAATGGCAGCCCTATTTACCGCTCGTTTGGCATTATGGCGACGCCTATTTAACACAAGATAAGAATGCCCATAGCGATGCCGATATATCGTTTAAACATATGGTTGGTAAGTATAATAACTACTTGTATGCACAATTCAGTGTTACCGATGACGATGTGGTGCTGCGCGGTAAAAACACCATTAGTTTAGAGCGCAATGATCACTTAAAAATCGCCTTTACCAATGCCGAAGGGGTGGTGAAAACCTATTTAATATCAACCACGCAAGCTGGTTGGGTAAACGCGTTCGACGCTGAAACAAAAATCCCCTTTAACCAAATTCAGGGATACTTCCGTTTAACCGAGCAAGGCTACAATATCGAACTGCGCTTGCCGTTAAGCCTTCTTGGTAACAAATTAGGTTTTGCTATTTTAGATAAAGACCAAGGGGAAGACGAGTTAACCGAAATCGCCACGTCAAACCTCAGTGAGTTACAAAGCTTAGGCTCAATTTTAGTGCCTTCTCCTGAAATTGAAGAAATTATTAAAGGCATGGCACGCGCTGGTAGCCGTGTGTTTGTTGTCGACCAACACCGCCGTGTATTAGCCGATGCTGGCAACATTAAAAACGCCGATGGCGGCTGGGGTGATACCATTAAAAAGCGCAAATCATCGCGTTGGGAGCAGTTTGAAGAAGAGTACCTACATCCAATTTACTACAAGATTCTTACTCGCCCTGCGACAGAATTTACCGATATTACCCGTGATGTCGCAGCACTTGATGGCAGCCATATTAATGCTGCACTTGATGGGCATGCAAAATCAACATGGCGCTTAACACCCGATCAAAAAGCCGTCATTTTATCTGCCGCCTACCCAATTTGGATTGATGATAAAGTAATGGGTGCCGTAATTGCCGAAGAAACCACAAATGGCATTCGCGAAATCCGCAATAAAGCGTTTGAAAAGCTGTTTAATGTGATCTTGGCGATTATGCTGATTGGTACGTTGAGCTTATTCTTATTTGCTTCCATTATCTCAACACGTATCAGGCGTTTACGTGATGCTGCAGAAAAAGCCATTGATGCGCAAGGCCGTGTTACGGGTAAAATTGAAAAACAATTTTCCAGTGATGAAATTGGCGACCTGTCACGCAGCTTTGCCAATATAGTTAATCGCCTTGGTGGCTATACCCATTATTTAGAAAATATGAGCTCACGTTTATCGCACGAGTTGCGCACCCCTGTTGCTGTAGTACGCTCATCCCTTGAAAGCTTAGAATTACAAAACACCGATGAACCCAGCCAAAAATACATCGCACGAGCAAAAGAAGGGGTAGCGCGTTTAAACAAAATCCTCACAACCATGAGTGAGGCAACACGCCTAGAGCACGCCATAGAAAACAGCCAAAAAGAGTTATTTGATTTAAGCGAAGTAATAAACGGGTGTTTACAAGGCTACACCCTTGCCTACCCAAATAAACAGTTTAAGTTAGCCTTAAGTGAAGAAACATTTAAATTAAATGGTGTGCCTGAGTTTATTGCTCAGCTACTCGATAAGCTTATCAGCAATGCAGTTGATTTTGCTGAACCTGAAACCGCTATTGAAGTGAACTACACAACCCAAAATAACAAAGCGCAATTTAGTATTTTTAACGCAGGTCCAGCACTTCCGAGCGATATGGCAAATCATATATTTGACTCTATGGTGTCCGTGCGCGAATCGAGCAAGCAAAAAGAACCCCACTTAGGCCTTGGCCTGTATATGGCACGTTTAATCTGTGAGTTTCATGGTGCGAGCATAACAGCCAACAACAAAGATGGCGGCGTTGAATTTTTAGTTAGTTTTGAACATTAGGGTCTGTTGATCTTTGCTCTTCTATTTTTGTTCTGTTTGAGCATGCTTTTATCGCGACGCTCGACATGTGGCCTAGCAATCTAAGCGAATATCGAGCAAAGCTTCCGCGTCCTGCTAACGCCCCTTACCTGCATCCATGCAGGCAACAATGAGAAAAACGCGCTCAAAAGAACCGTTCGGCAGCGCTTGATTGGGTTTTCTACTGTGTTATCGGCTGACTCACATAGAATAACTATGCCACGCAGCCTCTTCCTTGTATAAAACCCAACCAAACTGCTGCAAAAACGAACTTTAAAGGTCAACAGCCCCTAATTTTTAAGTGCACTAACACACTGAAATTAAAAACCTTAAACCGCTTTAAATTGAATGCAGGAAAATTATTTCTCAAGTTTTGATTATTCTAAGCGATATAAAGCTATTGTATTAGTTGAGAAGTAGAGATGTAATGCAAACGAACCAATTTAATGAAGTTAATTTCGCATCTTTAAATAGCGCAATTATTGTTGAACAAGAGTTATGGCAAGCAGTTTGTATCAATTGTTATGACTTAGTTTCACGCGGTGTATCAACGTGTGCCAGCTCGCTAAATTACGTGATTGAAACAGCTCTCACACTTGCTAAGCAACTTAATTTGCCCGCTGTACTTTGGACAACAAACTGCGAAAACGAACAAAAGCTAGCGGCATTATTAGTTGCAATCAATAGACAAATTCAAACACCTCAGCAGTTACTTAACAAATAACCCTCGACTATGTGATAACGCACTATCACATTTTATTTAACGCCAATTTGCTTAATGCTTGGCGTTAAATACTTTTTCATCAACCACTTATTTTTTATTTTGATTTTGCTATTCTCAATACACACGCATCGCGAGAGAATAACAATGACAACAAAAAAACAACTAAAACGCGCATTCATCGCTCTTACCAGTTTAGGCTTAAGTGCAATTGCACCTAGTGCCCTTGCTGATTACACCATTTTACACAACGCAAACGGTTACACCTTGAAAAAGGGAACTGGCACCCACCAGTTTTCGACCTTAGTGATCAAAGACGGCAAAGTCGTTGCAACAGGTGATAAATCGATTATTTCAACCTACAGCCCAGCCGAAAAAATTGATGTGCAAGGCAAAACCTTACTACCAGGCCTTATAGACGCACACGGCCACATAATTGGTCTCGGTAAAAATCAAAGCCAGCTTGATTTGCGCAATAGCAAATCCCTTAAAGATGCACTTGAAGCAATTGCGCAATACGCAAAAAACACCGATGGCTGGGTGATAGGTCGTGGCTGGAACCAAGAAAATTGGCCGAGCAAAACATTTCCGAGCGCTAAAGATCTCGATGCTATTGTTAGCGACCGACCTGTAGCGCTTACACGTGTTGATGGTCATGCCCTTTGGGTCAATTCGAAAGCGCTTGAAATTGCAGGCATTACCAAAGACACCAAAGCACCTGAAGGCGGTGAGATTATTCGCCTCGAAAATGGTGAGCCATCAGGTATTTTAATTGATAATGCTGAGCCATTGGTTTATCAACATATGCCTAAGATTGATAAAACAGAGGTGAATAAGCGCTTAGATGCTGCCGGTGAGCATTTACTGAGCCTAGGTATTACCTCAGCTCATGATGCAGGTATTGATGACTTAACTTACCAAGTTTATTTAGAGCGCGCAGCTAAAAACACCTTACCAATTCGCATTTATGCCATGCTAAGCGCAACAGATAGCCAACTTAGCAAACAACTGGCAGCAGGCAAAAAGTTTGATAATAACGATATGCTGGCAATTCGCAGTGTTAAAGTGTATTCCGACGGCGCATTAGGCAGCCGAGGCGCCGCACTACTTGAAGACTATCAAGATCGAATTGGCCATAAAGGCTTAATGTTAATGTCTAATCAAGAGCTTGAAGATGTGTTTACGCAAGCATTTAAAGCAGGCTTTACCGTTAATACACATGCCATAGGTGATAAAGCCAACCGCGTAGTACTCGACACCTACGAAAAAGTCTACGCAAAAACTGGTGGTAAACTCCTTAGAAACCGTATGGAACATGCACAAATTGTTGAGCCAAGTGATATTAAACGCTTTAAGCAACTTGCGATTATTCCATCGATGCAACCAGTACATGCCACATCCGATATGCATATGGCGGAAGATAGATTAGGCAAACACCGTTTAACAGGCGCCTATGCATGGCAAACCTTTTTAAAACAAGGCTCACGCGTAGCGGCTGGCTCTGACTTTCCTGTTGAATTAGCCAATGCCTTTCACGGCCTGTATGCCGCCGTATCTCGCCAAGATAAACATGGCGCGCCAAAAAATGGTTGGCTTACAGAAGAAAAACTAACGCGTGAACAAGCGCTTCGTGCATTTACTTTAGATGCAGCCTATGCCGCCCACCAAGAGTTTAAAATTGGCAGCCTAGAAAAAGGTAAATGGGCTGATTTTATTATTGTTGATACTAACTATTTCGAAGCGCCACTGACTTATATTTACCACACACAAGTTGAACAAACCTGGCTTGCAGGTAAATTGAAATACCAACAAAAGTAAACGTAAAGTGAGTTTAGAATTCAGAGTCTTGATACTGCGCTCTGAATTCTAAATATTAAAACTTTTTAGCTGTCAGCTTTAGCATCAGCTGTCGTTGATTTCTTCTTTGCTAATTTAATTAAGTGATAAATATTTACCAGTGAAAGTAAGCCATTAGTAAATGCAACTGGCCACGCTGAAATTGCAAAACCGTATAACGTAAAACAGATACATCCCGCTAGATTAAACCAACGAAGTTTTGCGACATCTTCCATCATTAACGAAGCAACAAGCAATGCTGACGCAAAATAACCTAAATATTCCCAAACCATGTGTCGCCCCGATTCTAATTATTTCCAATTTGCTGTAAGCTAAACGGTCCGATAGAATAGCTGAAGGACAATTGTCCAACAGCAAACGCTAAAAATATGTTCTCAACAAGCGAGACTTTATGTTCGATTACCACTTTTCAAAAACTCTAGTTGATGAGTTACTGTCTTATGCTGGCAATAGCTACACCCTAAAAAAGGGAAAGTTACTGGCAGAGCAAGGCAAACCACTAAGTAAACTAATTTTAGTACGTAGTGGCACAATTTCATTTAGTTATGATGTAGGTAATGGCAGGCGTTTATTACTGGGTCAGTTAGACTGTAATAACACCCTTGTTGGGGAAGTTGAAGCACTTAACGACAGACCCTGTATCTATTCAATGACTTGCCAAAGCGAAGTAACGTACAACCTGATTGAGTTGAAATATTGGCGTGAGTTATTACAAGAAAAGCCAGAGCTGGCAATGTACACGGCTAAAAGCATTGCTGAAAAGTTTATTGAGAATCAGCAGATTAACTTAAACAAGTTGTTATTACCGCTTAGTTTCAACATTGCAAAAGACTGCTTAGCGCGCTACCAAGATGAAACCGTGACAATGTTAAAACCTTACCCAAAAGTAAGTGCCGAAGCAGAACGCTTTGCAACAACTGAGCGCGCTTATCGTCGCGTGGTAAGTGATTTGGTAGAACAAGGTTTAGTTCAGCGCACTGAGCAAGGCTTAAAGCCGCTAGATGAAGATAAACTTGAAGAGTTTATCGAAAGCTTTGCCAGCCGTTAATTAAAGCATACTATTAAAAAAGGTCGCGATTGCGACCTTTTTTGTTTTCTAAAGCGATGATTATTCTTTTTCAATGAACAAGTGACTGATTTCTTTTAAATCTGTTTTGCCATTTGCAATTTCATCTGGTGTTAAACCTGAAAGCTCATGTGGGAACACTAACCATTCGTCAGAATCATGAATGTAATAGTCAGGTTCAATCGGTGTTTTGTTATTCTTTGGCTTGTAATAAGGGCATGCTACGCGAATATCTTGCGGTAAATTTAAACGCATTAACTCTTTTAACTTTTCTTTAAGAGCAAAAATACTGCGGCCCGAGTCAAATACATCATCGACGATTAATAAACTATCCGACGCATTCGCGTTTTCGATAATGTAATGTAAGCCATGTACTTTGATATCCTTCGATTGTTTACCAATACCGTAATATGACGAAGTACGTACCGCAATGTGATCTGTGTCTACACCTTTAAAGTCGTAGTATTCTTGTACCGCAATACCAATTGGTGCACCACCACGCCAAATACCCACTATGTAGTCAGGACGAAAACCATCATCAAAAACTTGTGCTGCGAGTTTAAACGAATCTTGCAAAAGCTGCTCTGCGGTAATAAAAACCTTATCTGACATGAAGTGCTCCTGATTTTTTTGGGTATAAAAAAGGGTGTGCATAATAGCTCAAATTAAACTAAATAGCTTGTTTTATATCAAAAAGGCATGACTTAAACCTTTTAAATACGGTTGCAACCTGATAGTTTAAATACTAGGCTATTTTTGTGGCCTTACACACATTGACAACATATGGATACATTTTTGGTAATGTTTACCAAAAACACATTTATGGATGAAGCAAATAAATAGAGGTGCCCTATATGTGGTGGATATTTGCTTTCATGCTACTTGGCTTATTTATAGCGCTAAAACTAGTAAGTTTTAACGATACCACGCCAAGCGAAGAAGAGTTAGAGCGTCTAAACTTTAACAAACATTAATAAAAAGCCTGCACACAGCAGGCTTTTTAATGCTTATTTTTTATTATGCTTTTTCTAGCAAGGTACGCGCGACCGTTCTCATACCCCATGTCGTTGCGCCAGCTGCCCACTGACTGCCCGCAGAGTTTTGGAAGCTAGCTGCTAAGTCAATATGCACCCAACCTTTACCTTCATTTGGCACGAAACGAGATAGGAAACCAGCAGCATTTGAAGCACCACCAAAGCCGCCACCTTTTTGTGCACGACTGTTTGCCGTATCAGCGTAAGGAGATGGACAGTTAAACTGGTGGAACTTTTCAAGTGGTAATGCCCATGCAGCTTCAAACTCATCGCTTGCGAAGTTTTCAACTTCACGTACAAGCGCTTTATCTAAACCAAATAACGCGTTGTACTCTTGGCCTACTGCCATTAATGCAGCACCCGTTAATGTCGCAGCATCAATAATTAATGGTGCACCAGTTTCACCTGCAGCCATTAGACCGTCAGCAAGCACTAAGCGACCTTCTGCATCGGTATTTACAATTTCAACTGTTGTGCCGTTTTTATAAGTAAGAATATCACCTAGCTTGTATGCATTTCCTGAAATAAGGTTCTCTGCACAACATAGGAATAGCTTAACACGCACATCTAAACCACGGCTGATAGCAAGCGCTAAACCTGCAGTCACAGTTGCCGCACCACCCATATCGCATTTCATAGTTAACATGCCTTCGCTCGGTTTGATTGAGTAACCGCCCGAATCGAATGTAATGCCTTTACCAACAAGCGCTGCTGCAACAGGTGCATTTGCATCACCAGTAGGGTTGTAATCGAGTGTTAGTAACACTGGCGGGCGTTCACTACCACGGCCTACAGAGTGAATACCAATCCACTCTTGCTCAAGTAATGCATCACCTTTAATAATGTCATAGCTAACGTGTTCTGGCGCTAACGAACCGATAAATTCAGCCGCTTTTTCGGCAAGACTTTCTGGATAAACATCTTCAGCGGTGCCATTGATCATTTGGCGCTGCCAAATAGCAGAACGTTTAAGCGCTGCAAGTTCTTCTAATGATGATTGGCCATTTTCGACAAAGGTAACTGCGTCTAGGTTTTTAGCTGTCACAAAACCCTGGTAAAGCGCCCACTGACTTTCAGTGCACCACACATCGCCCTCTAGAGCGATTGCCTTGATACCTTGATTTGCAAGTGCACGCCCTGCTTTTTGTACATTTTTAAGTGTTTCATCTTGCTTTAAATGCACTGTTGCGCCGTCATTTGAAAAAGAAAGAAGTGCGTTTTCACCCCAATGCGCTGCAGCGGCATCTTGCGATAACTGAACTTTAAACAGATCTGACATATTTTTCTCTTGTGTGTTCACATAATTGCGTGCCATCAGTGTACACTAGTGGCATTAATAGCCCAATAATTTGCGACCAAGCGATGCAATTTCAATCTGAATTAAAACAAGCCAAATTACTCAAACGCTACAAACGATTTTTAGTCGATATTGACACTGCGCAAGGCGAACTCACCATTCATTGTGCTAATACAGGTAGAATGACAGGCTGCGCTGATTCAGGCTTTACTGCATATTACTCAACATCGAGTAATGCCAAGCGTAAATACCCTCATTCTCTCGAACTAACGCAAAACCAAGCGGGTGATCTAATCTGCGTTAATACCAGCATGGCGAATCACGTGGTTGCTGAGGCGATCGCTAAGCAACAAATACCAGAGCTAATAAATTACGAAACCCTAACACAAGAAGTAAAGTATGGTGACGAAAACAGTCGCATTGATATTTTATTGAGTGATGCTGAAAAGCCAGCGTGTTATATCGAAGTAAAATCAGTCACCTTGTTAGAGGAAAACGGGCAAGGTTATTTTCCTGATGCCGTCACCGCTCGTGGTAGCAAACATTTGCGCGAATTAGTGACAATGAAGCAACAAGGCCATCGCGCAGTATTATTCTTTTTAATTCAACATACTGGCATAAAGTCTGTGGCACCCGCTGCACATATTGACGCAAATTATGCAATTGAAATTAAAAAAGCATTAGCCGCAGGGGTTGAAATTTTGTGTTACCGTACCAACATAAGCTCGGAACAAATAGTAATAGATACAACCATTCCCTTTGTCGCACCACAGTGAATAGTTAACGAGTTCAAACATTTTACCGCATAAATTATTGTTAATTAGGCTTGTCTAAATATTTTAATTGGTAAAAATTAATTGCACTTAATTTTTTATTCTGCTATTTATAGCCGCCGACTTTTATTGGGACTCTATTCATAGAAGAATTAGGAGACAGTTATGCCATCACAAAATAATTTGAGTTTACTGGCTCAAGCAGGCCTAGCGCCGTATACAGAAAAACCTGGCGAAGAATACATGAGTGACGCACAATTAGCGCACTTTAAAACCATTCTTGAGACATGGCGTAACAACTTACGTGAAGAAGTAGATCGCACAAAAAACCATATGCAGGATGAAGCAGCAAACTTCCCTGATCCAGTTGATCGTGCAGCACAAGAAGAAGAGTTTGCATTAGAATTACGTACGCGTGACCGTGAGCGTAAACTAATTAAAAAAATCGAGAAAACACTGCAACTAATCGAAGATGAAGATTTTGGTTACTGTGTTACATGCGGCATCGAAATCGGCATTCGTCGTTTAGAAGCTCGCCCAACAGCAGATCAATGCATCGATTGTAAAACACTTTCTGAAATAAAAGAAAAACAGTCAGGCCGTTAATTTGGCTTAAATGTTGGCAAACATATCAGATTTTGGGGCATATCGTGGTCGGTTTGCCCCCTCTCCTTCTGGGCCACTACATTTTGGCTCGCTCGTAGCCGCGCTCGGCAGTTATCTTGACGCCAAAGCCCATAACGGTAGTTGGCTTGTTCGTATTGAAGACATCGATACCCCCCGCGTTGTTTCGGGTAGTGACACCCTAATCTTAAAAACGCTCGAAAACTACGGCCTTTATTGGGACGAATCAGTTCGTTACCAAAGTGAATGCTTAGACCATTACCAAACTGTGCTCAACACACTTGCGGATGCAAATCATGTCTACGCGTGTAAATGTACCCGCAAAGAAATTAAACAGCATGGTGGGTTTTACACAGGTCATTGTCGAGCGCTAAACCTAGCTTTTGAGCAACAAGCATTACGACTAAAACAATCGAATCCCTCATATCAATTCAATGACTTATTCAAGGGTACTATTTCAGTTGATAGTAAATTTGCCGAAGAAGATTATATTATCAAACGCCGTGATGGTTTGTTCGCCTACCAACTGGTAGTGGTGTTAGATGATATAGCGCAGCAAATTTCACATATTGTGCGCGGTGCTGATTTATTGTTTCCAACAGTACGCCAAATAAGCTTGTATAAATTACTTGGGGCAGATGTACCACAATTTGGTCATTTACCTCTCGCAGTTGCAGAGCCTGGATTTAAACTGTCTAAGCAGAACTATGCTGCAGCCATTGATATGAATAACCCGCAAAAAACATTGCTTGCTGGGCTTAATTTTCTTGGTTATAGCCCTGAAAAACAACTTTATAATGCAACTGTAGACGATATTATCAACTGGGCTGTATCAGCATGGCGACGTGAAATCGTGCCAGCGAATGATGAAATTCAGCTGATACAAAACGAAAACAGTTTCACTTTTAGAGCACTCTAATTTTGCCTAATATTCAGGCTGACCATTGATTAAATAACGCCCCATTCCACCTTGCTAGCGATAGCATTAACACTGTGATTAGTATATTATTACGCGGTTAATTTTCCCTGTATGAATTCTGGAGCTGTCCCATTATTTCTAAGCTTGTAAAAATCTGCCGAGATATCTTATCTGGGTCAGAACAAAGTCAAGAGCCACACACTGCTGCGAGTTTTTCAAAGCCGCTAGTTGTTACCAGAGAACATCATGTGGTTTCACGTAAACAACTCAGCCCAAATGCCCTCAAGGTACTGTATCGTTTAAAGGATGCTGGCTATGACGCTTATCTTGTTGGTGGTTGCATTCGTGATATTTTACTTGGCCTAGAACCTAAAGACTTTGACGTTGTAACTAATGCCACTCCAGAACAAATCAAAAAACAGTTTCGCAACTGCCGCCTGATAGGACGACGCTTTCGCTTAGCGCATATTATGTTTGGCCGCGAAATAATCGAAGTTGCGACCATGCGCGGTCACCATAGCGTTGAACAAGAAGAAAAAAATAAAAGCCAAGCAAGCGATCAAGGCCAGCTACTTCGCGATAACGTGTATGGCACAATTGATGAAGACGCAGAACGCCGTGATTTCTCAATTAATGCGCTTTATTATTCAATTAACGATTTTAGTATTCATGATTTTGCTGGCGGTATCGAAGCAATCAAAAACCGCCGCATCGAACTGATTGGCGATCCTGAAACGCGCTATCGTGAAGATCCTGTTCGTATGCTGCGTGCAGTGCGTTTTGCAACTAAGCTCGATATGACCATTGCGCCGGCAACCGAAAAGCCGATGTTCAAGTTAGCATCGTTACTGGGAAATATCCCGGCAGCCCGTTTGTTTGAAGAAATGCTGAAGCTGTTCTTAAATGGCAAAGCCGAAGCTAATTTTGACCTATTGCGCCATTATGGGCTTTTCACTTACCTCTTCCCTGCCCTTGACTCCTTATTAAATAAGCAACCAGATGGGCCTGAATTAGCACTAATAAAACAAGTACTAAGCAATACCGACAAACGCATCAATGCAGGTAAAAAAGTAACGCCAGCTTACCTTATTGCGGCATTCCTTTGGTACCCACTGCAAGCACAAGCTAAGCGTATCACAGCTCAGGGTGAGACACCGTTTAATGCATTTAACATTGCAATGAATCAAATCTTATCTGATAGCGCAAAAGCCATTGCTGTACCAAAACGCTTTACCATTGGTGCGCGTGAAATTTGGCAATTGCAGCACCGTTTTGATAAACGAGGCGGTCAACGTGCATTTCGTTTAACACAACAGCCTCGTTTTCGTGCTGCAAAAGACTTCTTCTGTCTGCGTGCTCAATTTGAACCTGAGTTAACAGAACTTGCTACATGGTGGGATAACTACACAGAACAAGATGCTGGCAGTCAGAAACGCATGGTAAGTGAACTCAACAAAGGCTCAAAGAGTGGCGGTAATTATCGTCGACGCAGACCAAGAAAACCTAAAAATAGTAGTAACAAGCGCCATGACTAAACAACACTCTGAGTTGGCATTTTTGGGTTTAGGCGCAAATTTAAATGCGCCTTTAGAACAAATTCGAAAGGCCACAAACGCGCTATCAGAGCATGCTGAAATTAATTTAGTTGCAAGTTCCTCGCTCTACGGCAGTAAACCGATGGGACCGCAAGATCAGCCTGACTATGTAAATTCAGTTGTGGCTATTGAAACAAATTTATCGCCTTTGGCACTTTTAGATATTACGCAAAAAATAGAACTAGACTTTGGCCGTGTTCGTAAAGAAAATCGCTGGGGACCGCGCACACTCGACATAGACATTATTCTGTTTAAAGATCAGAAAATTGATAATGAGCGGCTTACTGTACCGCATTATGGAATGAAAACACGTGAGTTTGTGCTCTATCCATTACACGAAGTGGCGCCCGAATTATGCCTGCCGTGTGGCACAGAGTTAACTGAATTACTTAAAACCATTGATAAGAATGGCTTAACCATTTTGGCGACAAGCTAATAACAACAAATAATCGAGAGACATATGGCTAAGATAACTGTTTCAAAATTAAAGAAGATGAAACAAGAAGGCGAAAAGATAACATCACTGACCGCTTATGATGCGAGCTTTTCTAGCCTTTTTGAACAGCAAGGTATCCACGCTTTATTGGTAGGCGATTCTATGGGCATGGTTTTACAAGGTGGTAGTGATACTCTGGCAGTAACCAATCAAGATATTGCATACCACACTCGCTGTGTACGCGCTGGTGCAAAAGACACTTTTGTCATTGCCGATATGCCATTTATGACGTACTCAAACCCAGCTGATGCCTGTCATAATGCCGCAGAGCTTATGCGTGCAGGTGCCAACATGGTGAAATTAGAAGGTGGAGAATGGCTTTATCCTGCGATTGAATCACTTACTCAGCAAGGCATTCCTGTGTGTGGCCATTTAGGGTTAACACCTCAGTCAGTTCATGTCTTTGGCGGTTTTAAAATTCAAGGTCGTACAAATGAGGCGGCTGAGAAAATGATTCATGATGCGAAAGCGCTTGAAGCCGCTGGCGCGCAATTATTAGTGCTTGAATGTATTCCATCTGAGCTTGCTAAAGCGATTACTGAAGCTGTGTCTATTCCAACTATTGGTATTGGTGCCGGTAAAGATACTGACGGCCAAATCTTAGTAATGCACGATTTAGTTGGCATTTCTGCTGGTTATATTCCTAAATTTTCAAAGAACTTTTTACTTGAAGCTGGCAGCATGCCAGAAGCAGTTAAAAAATATATCGATGATGTGCAAAGTGGTCAGTTCCCTGCCCCTGAGCATGAATTCAATTAATTTTACGTATTAAGTAGTTACTTTTATGCAAACGGTTTCTAACGTTTCTCAATTACGCAGCAAAATTAAAAGCTGGAAGCAACAAGGTTTAACAGTGGCTTTTGTGCCTACCATGGGCAACTTACATGCGGGTCACTTTTCTTTAGTAGATAAAGCTAAACAGATAGCCGATAAAGTGGTTGTGAGTATTTTTGTTAATCCTATGCAATTTGGCAAAAATGAAGATTTAGATAAGTACCCAAGAACCCTAGTTGATGACCAAAATGGTCTTATCGAGCACGGTGCTGATTTACTCTTTACACCAACGGTAGAAACTATCTATCCGAAAGGCTTAGAAGCGCAAAGTTACATTGATGTACCTGGAGTTTCAGAAGGTCACTGTGGTGCAAGTCGTCCCGGTCATTTCCGTGGTGTTGCAACTATTGTTAATAAGCTTTTCAATTTAGTACAGCCTGATATTGCCTGTTTTGGTGAAAAAGATTTTCAACAACTTGCCGTTATTAAAACCATGGTTGAAGACTTATCAATGCCAATAGAAATCATTGGTGTAGCAACTAAACGTGAAGAATCAGGTTTAGCGATGAGCTCGCGTAATGGTTATTTATCAGATGAAGAAAAACAGCAAGCTTGTGCGCTTTATCAGATTATGAAAAATGCTGAAAGTGCGCTAAAAGACGGTGAATTGAGTATTGCTGAAATCACCGAGCAAGCACATTTAGCGATTGTACAACACGGTTTTAAACTCGACTATTTTAATATTTGTAACGCCAACACCTTACAACCGGCGACAAATGATGATACAAATTTAGTGATTCTGGTTGCTGCATTTTTGGCAAATGTGCGTTTAATTGATAACTTACAAGTTACAACAGCCTAACCTCGCTCGCTACTCAATTAAAAATTATAAGGATTAAGGATAATGAAAAAGTTAATCACCATCGCCTTAGTAGCTTTATTGGCTGCATGTAGCGCAAATAAAGACTTAACTCCTGCGCAAAAAGAAGTACTCAATAGTTGTGCGCAGCAAAACTTCCAGTGTGAGTCTTCATGTGAAAACACCAATATGCGCGATAACATGGCAAATGGCGTATGTATGCGTCAGTGTATTGATCAACATAATGCGTGCAAGGCACAGCTAGGCCCAGAATTTATTAACTAACCTAAATTCAGATTAGTTAATACCATTTCATTTAAGTAGTTGATTACCGACTTATTAAAATTGGTATAAACGTTCTTTTAAACACAAAAAAGCCGCTATATAGCGGCTTTTTTAATGACTTAAGCGTTTAACTTATAGAAGACCTAGCTTCTTAAGTTCTTTGCTAGCCATACCTGAAGTAAGTGGTACATAACCGTCTTTCTCAACAATCTTTTGACCGTCTTTAGAAAGAACCATCTTAAGGAACTCAGCTTCAATTGGTGAAAGTGGTTTGTTAGGGTGCTTGTTCACGTAAACATATAGGAAACGAGACAGTGGGTATTTACCAGTTGCTACGTTTTCTAGAGTTGCGTCTACAAACTTAGTACCTTTCTTCGCTAGAGGAACTGTACGAACACCTGATGTCTTATAACCAATACCTGAGTAACCGATTGCATTAAGTGAAGATGAAATAGACTGTACTACAGATGCAGAACCTGGTTGCTCATTTACGTTGTTTTTAAAGTCACCTTTACAAAGTGCTTTTTTCTTAAAGTAACCGTAAGTACCTGATACTGAGTTACGACCGTATAACTGGATGTCTTTACCAGCCCAAGTACCTTCTAAACCAATATCGCTCCAGCGAGTTGCTTCTTTATCAGCACCACATTTACGTGTTGATGAGAATACTGAATCTACTTCTTTGATTGTTAGACCTTCAATTGGGTTATCTTTGTGAACAAATACTGCAAGGGCATCAATTGCTACACGAACTTCAGTTGGCTTATAACCGTACTTTTTCTCAAAAGCTTCAATTTCTTTTGACTTCATTTTACGGCTCATAGGACCAAAGTTTGAAGTACCTTCTGTTAGTGCCGGTGGCGCAGTAGATGAACCAGCTGCTTGAATTTGAATATTCACGTTAGGGTATTGACGCTTATATTCTTCAGCCCAGAAAGTCATCATGTTTGCTAATGTGTCAGAGCCAGTTGATGAGAAATTACCAGAAATACCAGTTGTTTTTTCGTAATCTGCTAATTTGTTATCTACAGCAATCGCGTTACCAGCAAACATTGCTGTAACAGTTAGGCCCATTGTAGCCACTAAGTTTTTAAGTTTCATTGGGTAACTCCAATTGATTATCCCGTTTTGATGATGCGACTATTTTTAGCCTTTTCCATGACAGTAACATGACTAAAATATGACAAATTTATTAACACCGAAAATTATTAAAATTCCGTTTCTAACTTCTTGTTTTTTATACGTTCGTTAGAGAAAGAAAAACTAAACACTGAACCTTCACCAACTTTTGATGAAATATTTAAGTGAGAATCATGACGACTTAACACATGTTTGGTGATGGCCAGACCCAAGCCTGAGCCACCAGTGTCTCTTGAGCGCGCTTGATCAACACGATAAAAGCGCTCAGTTAAACGATGAATATGTTCCGGCGCAATGCCATCACCATTGTCTTCCACACTAAACTCAACACCTCGGCCATTTTTTTGCCAAGTAATAATGATCTCACCACCCTCTGGTGTATAACGAATTGCATTAAAAACAAGGTTTGAAAATGCACTACGCAGTTCTTGTTCTTTACCAATAATGTTAATGCTTTCATCAACATTGAGCTCAATAGAATGGTGCTTTTCTTGGTTAAGTTGCTCAGCCTCACGATAGATATTCATTAACATATCACTGATATCAACTTCTTCTTCAAAGTCCGGCTTGTCGGAATTTTCAATCCGCGCGAGTGCTAATAATTGCTCTACTAAGCTCGCCATGCGTTTACATTGCTCAAGCATAGTTTGCTGTGCTTTGCCCCACATTGCCGGTGGTGGCGCCATATCAGGATCAAACATTTCAAGATAACCCGACATCACAGTCAACGGCGTACGTAATTCATGGGATACGTTAGCAATAAAATCTCGTCGCATTTCTTCAAGTTGCTTAATTAAGGTCACATCGCGCACCACCATCATCAATTGTGATGCTGCGTAAGGGGTGACCCTCACCTCTAACACACTATGCGCGTCAATTGGCGATTGCAGTTCAAGCGGCTCAAGATACTCTTTAGAACGCATATAATTTATAAAATCAGGACGACGAATTAAATTATCTAAGCGTTGTCCATGATCGAGCGGCCACTGTAAACCAAGCAACGCGATCGATTCTTTGTTACACCAAACGATCGCTAGATCATCTTGAAGTACTAAAACGCCATCTGGCACTGCTTCAGCACCCTCACGAAAACGACGTATTACATCAGCTAATTCGTTGCGCTTGCGACGATTGCGTTGCTGAAGACGGTAGATCCCTTCAAAAACCTGCTCCCAGACTCCTTCCCCTTCTGGTGGGTAGTACTTTCGCTGCTCTGTAAGCCAATCACTTAAGCGGAATAATTGACGATAGTTCCACACTAAAAGCGATAACGTACCTAGCCATAAAAGTAAAAAAGGAGCCCCTAACAGGACTCCTATTAATGTAAGTGGAATAAAGTAACCAAAAAGGCGTTTTACTAATTCCTGCTTACTCACAATTCGTAGCATAGAATTCTCTTAGTTATTAGATTTTGCTCGAAAAACGATAGCCTGCACCACGTACTGTTTGCACTAGTTTATCGTGCCCCATCGGTGCGATTGCTTTGCGTAAGCGACGAATATGAACGTCAACAGTACGGTCTTCTACATACACATTTGTACCCCAAACATTATCAAGTAGTTGTTCACGGCTGTAAACACGTTCAGGGTGAGTCATAAAGAAATGAAGCAATTTAAATTCTGTCGGACCCATATCAAGTTCATTACCCGCTGAGGTAACACGGTGAGAGATTGGATCTAAGCGAAGACCATGTACTTCAATGGCTTCTTCAAGAGAAGTCGGTGAAACACGACGAAAGACTGCTTTGATACGTGCCATAAGCTCTTTTGGTGAAAATGGCTTAGTCACATAATCATCTGCGCCGACTTCAAGACCCTTAATTTTGTCTTCTTCTTCACCGCGGGCAGTCAACATAATTATTGGAATATGGCGAGTGTAATCGCTATTTTTAATTTTCTTAGCAATTTGAACACCGCTTGTGCCAGGCAGCATCCAGTCTAATAAAATCATATCTGGATAAGGCTCAACTAGGGCATCCATTGCTGAATCATAGTCCTGAGCTTCAATAGCCTGAAATCCATTTTGTTCAAGTACGAACACCAACATTTCACGAATTGGTGCTTCGTCATCAACCACTAGTATCTTACGCGACATGAAATAATTCTCTTAGTTATCAACTGGCTTCATTATCAAAGTAAAGTGTGACACTTTTATGAATATAAACATAAAAATATCATAAATAAACTGTTGTTAATGTGTAGTGATAACTTAACCAACCTTTAATATATTCAAAAACCAATTATCTATCATAAAGATAAACTGTTTTTATTAGCCTAAATTTATAATAAAAAGCCCCTAAAAGGGGCTTTAAAAATTAACCAAAATGTCACGATTTTATTTCATTTAAAAATCATAACGCAATGTAACTGCTAAATGCCCTTCATCATCACTGTTATCTAACTCTCGCTGGGTATACCAAATATAGGCTTTCGCTTGTTTACCCAACTTTCGTTCAACACCTACCGAACTGGCTGTTCCACTGTCTTTTAATTTACCAAATCCCGTTTCATCGTCTTGGTACTGCAGTAAGATTTTATAGTTTTCAATTTTGTATGATGCACTTACAACAAAGGTGTCACCATCATCGCCCGATGACACTTTTTCGCTGTTTTGGTACATACCATTGATGGTAAAGTCACCTAGTTTACCTTGCGCTGATACGCGGTCAATATTGTATCCAGCAACGTCTTCATCATGAGCATAAGAAACATAAAAAGGGGTTTTCTTAAGGGCTTTATCACCATAGCCTATCGCCGCAGAAACTCCCGCCCCATCGCTTTGCTTTGTATTTTCTTCCGCTACATAAGTAAGCTCAAATTGCAATTGGCCAAATTTAGGGGATTTATAGTTAACCATATCACCTAAACGATTTTCACCTGTTGCGAGGTATTTTATATCACCAATAAAATCATTCATCATATCGATTTTATTTTGTGATTTTTTTAAGGCTGTATCTTTTCGTCCAATTAAGATCTGGCCAAACGTTTTACTCTTTAACCCAAGGTATTGATCACGTGATTTGATGTTGTCATCACTGCCATTCCCGCCATCTTGCTCAGAGATGTTTACTTCCCATTCAAGTTTAGTAAGTACCGAAAGATCATCTGAAATACCATGACTCGCTTTAATTCCAAAACGAGAAGCATAAGAATCGACTTCTGTAGAGCTATCTTGATTATCAATATCAACATAGCGCAAGCCAAGATGAGCACGACCGTAAACCTTGGCCTCAGTGTCTGCGATCACCTCCATAGGTAACAGCATCAAACCTATACTGCTTGCTAGTAACAGTTGTTTTATCATGATGAATTCCTTAAGCAGAGAGTATAAAAAACAATGAGTTTCGCTTTATTTACTTATTTGTTAATTCGTATTATCACTATTTACTCTAGTACATTTTATGATGATGGCAATGTAGCGAGATCAATATTTTACTAATTGGATCAGATTTATACTTAGTTAACTTGCAAACCCGCTAGTTGAGATCAAAAACTTACTAAGATCGAGGCGTAAATAGATCCAATTTCAAGAAGTTAGCTCTCAATTTTAAGAAAAATGGTGGGAAAAATGTGGTTAGGTTAGTAGGATCGTGATCCCTGAAGGTGAAAACGGGATCTTGTTAGTAAGAAAGTGATCCCAAACATGTATTTGAGATCACTTTCTATTAGTTAGTTCGTTTTTTGCTCAGCAATCTGCCACACACTCACCGAACCAGAGATTTCATTACCGATAACCAATAATGGTTTACCTGTTGGGCTATTTTCAGAGGAAATAAACGACATTCCTTCAGGCGCTAAATCACCACTGATTTCAGCTCCTTCTTCAACACCACGATTAATAAAGTAGTCAACAAATTCAACGTTATATGGGTTAGTAATATTAAAGACCATTATTCCGCCCATGCGCTCTAAACCTAAAAAGGCATAGCTTTGCTCGCCGATTTGGCCAATGGCTAACGCTTCAGGTTCAGCCCCTTTAGCATCCGATCGCGTATCGCCTTCATTTGCATCTTCGTCATTATTAAATGCTTCACCATGAATAGACGCTGTAATTCGGTCAACCTGATCACCTGAGTCAAACACCAACAAGCCATTTTGATCCCAAATCGAGAATGATCGCGCACCATAGGTATACAACTTCTCATATAGCCCGTCTTGATCTGCATCGCCGTACTCAGTGGTTACTTTTAAACGACCAATATCATCATTATCATTATTTAAATGGCTGAAGTTTGCCGCTAAATTGAGATCCTTTACACGAGATTCATCGGTATAAGCTAAGCAACCATCATCTTCGTCATAATCAAGGCCACCGTTTGCAATACATTCAGCTTCATTTGCAGCATCAAAGAAATATTCTCGGCCATCACCTTCATTGGCAGAAACAATAAATGAGGCACCTTGCCAGGTATAAGAAGCAATGGTATCAGGTTGATACATACCAAATAAATCATTGTAATGTTTAAAGTTAATACCACCGTCTTTATCGGATGCATCAAAATCGAGGTTTGACCAATCTTTAAAACCTAGCCCTTTTACTTCAATGCTATTGCTTGTTAAATCTAAAAATGCAATTGCGTTATTCTCTTGCAGGCTAATATAAGCCATCTTGCTATCTGCACTTACTGTAATGTATTCAGGCTCTAAATCTACAGCTACTGTGGTGTTAATTAATTTGCCTTTAATGGTTTGTCCTTTAGGATTAGCAAATACAACGCCGTCAGCTTCAAGCTCAGCTTGCTTACCATTATATGCCGTCAGTGAAATTTCAGTTGCCGTGTTTGCCACTTCACCATTTGAAACACTAATGATTGAGATGCTGCCTTCACCATCAAATGAATAATCACTTAGAGGTTCACCTTCATTGGCCACCAGTATTTTTGTGCCATCTGGGGTAAACGTAAGCATGTCAGGTAAATAACCCACTGGTACGTTTTTAACAAAGCTTGGTGTAGCGCCAGTTAAGCTATAAATAGCAACATTACCCTTTTCAGCTTTGCTCGGAGCGGCCATTGCTACCGCAAGCAAACTTTGATCGGGCGAAATCGCAATACTATTTGCATCACCGCTGGTGTGTTCATTTAATTTAATTTGGCTAAATGAAGTCAGGTTTGTATTGGTAACGACACCTTCATTGTTTTGAAGTAAACCACTCGCATCTATGGCTTCAATTTTGATTAAATCAACAACAGCTTCAGCACCTGAGCTATTTATTGCAAAAATAGTTTGTGACGCTTTATGAAAAGCGACAATCTCTGCTGCACCTTCAGGCGATTGTGCATTAAGTACTGCGCGTCCAACTAACTTTATGTCGAGTAAGTTTGTTGCATTTAAACCATCAACGCCATTGCTGCCATCTGCGCCATTTGTTCCTTGGGCACCTGTAGCTCCGTCTTTTCCGTCATCGCCATCCAATGAACAACCAGATAATGCAGCCAATACTGTAATCGCTAGCAACGATCGTTTAATCATTTTTATTTTCCTAAAATAGTTGTGATACAAATTAACCAATTATTAGGCAAGAGAAAGATGAATAAGCTGTGACAGCTGTTTGATGTTTTTATTGCACAAAAAAAGCGTTTATATGAGTTATATAAACGCTTTGCTTGTTAAAGGAAGTTGTATAACTTGATGTTATTTAACTTGTTGGTTTAACTCACCAGCAAGGTATTTTTCATGCATTGCATCAAGTGAAATTGGTTTGATTTTAGCTGCTTGACCAGCTGTACCAAATGCTTCGTAACGCGCAACACAAATTTCAGTCATTGCTTTTGTTGCTTCAGCTAAGAACTTACGCGGGTCAAAGTTTGCAGGGTTGTGTGCAAGGTGACGACGAATTGCACCGGTTGATGCTAAACGTAAGTCAGTGTCGATATTTACTTTACGAACGCCGTGCTTAATACCTTCAACGATCTGCTCAACTGGCACACCGTAAGTTTCAGGGATCTCACCACCAAACTCGTTGATCACAGCTAGCCACTCTTGCGGTACTGATGACGAACCGTGCATTACTAAGTGAGTATTTGGAATACGTGCGTGAATTTCTTTGATGCGGTTAATTGCAAGGATGTCGCCCGTTGGTGGACGTGTAAACTTATACGCACCGTGTGAAGTACCACATGCAATCGCAAGTGCATCTACACCTGTTTGCTTAACAAAGTCAGCTGCTTCTTCAGGATCAGTTAATAGTTGATCTTCAGTTAGCTTACCTTCTGCACCAATACCGTCTTCTTCGCCTGCTTCACCCGTTTCTAATGAACCAAGTACACCTAGCTCACCCTCAACTGAAACACCACACGCGTGCGCCATTTCAACGGTGCGACGTGTTACATCAACGTTATACTCGTAGCTTGAAGGGGTTTTACCATCTTCAAGTAATGAGCCATCCATCATTACTGATGAAAAGCCTAATTGGATTGAGCGTTGGCAAACTGCTGGTGATGTACCGTGATCTTGGTGCATAACTACTGGAATGTGAGGCCATTCTTCAATTGCCGCTAAAATCATATGGCGTATAAACGGCGCACCGGCGTATGCACGCGCACCTGCTGAACCTTGAACGATAACAGGACTGTTTGTCTTGTCTGCTGCTTCCATAATTGCACGCATTTGCTCTTGGTTATTCACATTAAACGCTGGAACACCATAACCATTTTCTGCCGCATGGTCTAATAGCTGACGCATACTGATTAAAGCCATTTTGCTTTCTCCAATTTTTGATGGCACCTAACGCCATCGAGTTTGAACGGATAGATTTGTTTATTGCCAAGTAACCACAGATTTTGAGAGAGATGATGGTTACTTGGCTTTTTATTCAGTTACTTAGATTTAATTCAATTAACCTAAGTATAGCGTGCACAAATTATTTCGCGCGCGCTTCTAACATTGCTACAGCCGGTAACTGTTTGCCTTCTAAGAATTCTAAGAAAGCACCACCACCGGTTGAAATGTATGAAATTTTGTCTGCTACTTCATATTTATCAATCGCCGCAAGGGTGTCACCGCCACCAGCAATTGAGAATGCATTTGAGTCTGCAATCGCATGTGCAAGTGCTTTGGTACCTTCACCAAATTGGTCAAATTCAAATACACCTACCGGGCCATTCCAAACAACCGTACCGGCATTTTTAATAATTTCTGCAAGTGCCTCTGCTGAATTTGGACCGATATCAAAAATCATGTCGTCTGAGTCAACATCTGCAACTGATTTTAATGTTGCTACAGCTGTTTCAGAGAATTCTTTACCAACGACTACATCAGTTGGTACAGGAATATCACCACCCGCTGCTTTTGCTGCGTTAGTTAACTTGTTTGCTTCATCAATTAAATCAGCTTCATAAAGTGATTTACCTACGTTATTACCCGCAGCTGCGATAAAGGTATTTGCAATACCACCACCACATACTAGCTGATCAACAACACTTGAAAGCGACTCAAGTACAGTCAATTTAGTTGATACTTTTGAACCACCTACAATCGCTACAAGCGGGCGTGCTGGGTTATCAAGTGCTTTACCAAGTGCATCAAGTTCAGCCGCAAGTAATGGACCTGCACAAGCAACATCAGCATATAAACCAACACCGTGAGTAGACGCTTGTGCGCGGTGCGCAGTGCCAAATGCATCCATTACATATACATCACACAGTGCAGCCAATTTTTTAGCTAAAGCTTCTTCGTCTTTTTTCTCGCCTTTGTTGAAGCGTACGTTTTCAAACACAACCACTTCGTTGTCCGCAACCTCAACACCATCAAGGTAATCTTTTTCTAGGCGAACAGTTTGCTCTAATACGTCATTTAAATAGTTAACAACAGGCTGCATTGAGAATGCTTCATCGTATTCACCTTCTGTAGGGCGACCTAAATGCGACATAACCATTACTTTTGCGCCTTTTTCTAAGGCTAATTTAATGGTTGGTAACGATGCACGAATACGCGCATCACTGGTTACTTTACCGTCTTTTACTGGAACGTTTAGGTCTTCACGAATAAGCACGCGCTTACCTTGTAAATCTAAATCAGCCATTTTAATGACAGACATTTGAGCTCTCCTTTAACATAAAAAAACCGCAAACTTGTTGGCAAACTCACGGTTATCTAAATCTAACTTTTTAGTGCCATCGCCTCGGCAGTATCTAGCATACGGTTTGCAAAACCCCATTCGTTATCGCACCAAGCTAAGATTTTTACTAAACGCTTGTGGCTTACACGGGTTTGCGTACCATCGATAATCGACGAATGGCTATCGTGATTAAAATCAACCGATACCAGTGGTTCTTCTGTATAACTAATAATACCGGCTAAGTGTTGATGTTCGGCATCTGAAAGTACTTTATTAACCGTTTCAATTGTTACATCAGTATTAAGGGTGACACTTAAGTCCATTGCCGTCACATTGATGGTAGGTACACGTACCGCAATGGCTTCAAAACGGCTTTTAAATTTAGGCAAAATACGTTCGATACCACGCGCTAATTTAGTATCAACCGGAATAATCGATTGGCTTGCAGCACGGGTACGACGAAGATCACTGTGATAGGCGTCAATTACTTGCTGGTCATGCATTGATGCGTGAATGGTCGTAATTGCACCTGACTCAATGCCAAAGGCATCGTCCAGTACCTTAATCACAGGCACGATACAGTTAGTGGTACATGAACCATTCGAAACTATGGTGTGATCAAGGTTTAATTCACTGTCGTTTATACCAAAAACAATGGTGGCATCCATATCCGCATCGGCAGGTTGCGAGAATAGGACTTTTTTCGCGCCGGCATTCAAATGCAGTTCTGCATGTTCACGAGAGTGATAAACACCTGTGCATTCAAGCACCACGTCGACATCTAATAATCCCCAAGGTAATTCACTTGGGTTTTCTTCTGCAAATAATTGGATTAAGTCACCATTTACGGTGATGGCATCTTGCTGTAATTGCACAGGAAACTTAAAACGACCATGAGAGGTGTCGTATTTTAATAAATGCGCGATGCCTTTAGCGTCTGCTAATTCGTTGATTGCGACAATTTGAATGTCGTTAGTACGACCAGCTTCATATAAAGCTCTTACGATATTTCGTCCGATTCGGCCAAAACCATTAATTGCAATTTTGATTGCCATTAAGTTGTTTTTCCTAACAGTGCGATGCACTTTTCACAAATGGTGAGAGGGTTATGGGCGAGTATTCTAAAGCAAAGAATTTCATTTCGATAGTGAAAAAATTTTATTCTTGGATTAGCAAATATAATGACACCGGTTACTTCCTAGGTATATCAAGGGATCCAGTAATTTCAATTGTTTCGCAAAGATTTAGATTACAATTTAAAATCGGGATTAGACCTTTTTTTGACACCGGTTTCCTTACACTTATTTATGCAAATTAACTGTTTAATTGAGTTGTACAAATGCGTAAATACATATCCATTTTATTGATAACTTGTTCTTTATTTTCCTTAACAGGCTGTGAAGAAAATCAGCAAACTTCAACAGATAACCAAACGCGCGACTATACAAATTTATTTTCCGCTTTACCTGAACAAATTATCTACCCTACTGATAATCCATATTCAAAAGAAAAAGAAATACTTGGAGAGTTACTGTTCTGGGATCCTGTTCTATCAGGCGCACAAAATGTTGCTTGCGCATCTTGCCACCACCCAAATTTTGGTTGGGCTGATGGGCGCGCTTTTTCCATTGGCTCTGATGGCGTTGGGCTTGGACCTCAGCGTTACGGTAATGAAACAACACCAATACACTCTCCATCGATCGTTAATATGGCGTTTACAGGACTCACAATGGATACACAATTGAATGAGTTTGTTTCTGGTCCTTATTTTTGGGATTTGCGTGCAACTACGTTAGAAGAACAAGCTATTGGCCCCATAAAAAATCCCGTTGAAATGTTAGGTTATCATTATTCTGAGGCTGAAATTTTTGATGAAATCAAATATAGGTTAACAACTATTCCGGAGTACATTGATTTGTTTAGTGCTGCTTTTGAGGGAGATGACGTTATTACTGAAACCAATATTGCAAAAGCACTCGCGACTTTTCAAAGAAAAGTAATCGCTAATAACTCACGGTTTGATCTATTTTTAAGAGGTGATATTAGCGCGCTTTCTGAAGGTGAGCTCATTGGCTTAAACAAATTTATTGATGTCGGCTGTGCTGACTGTCATAACGGTCCCTTACTTTCAGATAATCAAATAAGACAAGATGAAAAGGTAATTGAAACGCTTGACGCTGTTCGTACACCAAGCTTACGTAACATCAGTCAGACTGCACCTTATATGCAGGATGGCTCGCAAGCGACCTTAAACGATGCAATCTCACTCTATGAAGACCGAGAAGATTTAGGTGTGAATATTAACGAAGGTGATTTTAATGATATTGAAGTGTTTTTACGTACCTTAAGTTCACCTGTATACAATCATATTCCAGAGCGTGTTCCTAGCGGGCTGCCTGTTGGTGGTAATATAAATTAAGCCTTTAAACCATGGCAGTAACAAACGTTTACTGCCCTCGCCTTCAAGAAAGTCTTTCTTCCTGTCTTAAAGTCAGCACCTCATAGCCATCTTTGGTTACCAGTACTGTATGCTCCCATTGCGCTGAAAGTTTTTTATCGCGCGTAACCACTGTCCAGCCATCCGGTTTCATTTTTGTTTTAGCTGTGCCCTGGTTAATCATTGGTTCAATGGTAAAAATCATACCTTCTTGCAGCGTTGCACCCGTATTTTTCGTACCATAATGCAAGACCTCTGGTGATTCATGCATTTGTTTACCAATTCCATGACCACAATACTCCCTCACAACGGTATAACCTTGCTTTTCAGAAAATTGTTGGATTGCAAAACCTATATCACCTAATTTAGCGCCGGGTTTAACTTCTTTAATACCGAGCCAAAGTGCCTGATAAGTTTTATCTACCAAACGTTTGGCTAGTGGGGATACATCACCGATACAATACATTTTGCTGCTATCTGCGATATAGCCATTTTTTTCTAATGTAATATCGATATTGATGATATCGCCATTTTTAAGTTTTTGCGTGCTACTTGGCACACCATGACAAACAACGTCATTTATTGAAGGGTTAAGCACATAGGCAAAACCATATTGCCCTTTACTTGCGGGACGCGCATTTAGCGTATTGGTAATATAGTCTTCAACAAAGTTATTGATCTCTAAGGTCGATTGACCAACAGCAATATAGTCGTCAAGCGCATTGAATACCTGAGCAAGTAATTGCCCAGACGTTCTCATTAGTGCAATTTCATCAGGGGATTTAATGATTATATCAGTCACTCACAGCTCCTTGTATCTGCTTTTCTCGCAGCAACTCTTTTTCCATAATATCAGCAAAGGTGAGGTTAGGATTTCGTTCCGCAAGACGGCCTACTTTTATCCAAAATTCAGCTTGTGAGTTGATAGAACGCTCCATAACGCGGCTTGCATGGCGGATTTCATCATGTAATTGATCGGAAATTTTCACGATACCCATAACGTTGAGACACTTTAAATATATAGTTTATATATAATACGTATATAAACTATATAAAAGCAATAAAAAATGGCGCCAAAGGCGCCATTTTGGGCTGGGTAACAAATGAAATTATCTTGGCAGATTTTTGCTTAACTTTTTGTGTTTATTCATTACATCACTGTAGTAACCATGAAGCGCTTCGGTTAGCTGCCCTTCTTGGCGTTTTAGTTTTTCAGCTTGTGAGATATTTTGCTGTTTTAAAGCCACATTCTCAGCACGTAGTTGATTAATGACATCCGCTTGCTGCTGTGCTTTGTTTTTTAAATCTTCCACACTATGAAGTGAATCTTTAATTAGCGCGTTTAGTTCTTCATTACGCTCATTGAGCTCTCGACAATGATGTTTCATTACCGATTTGCTCATATTGGCTTCTTCAACCTGTTGCTGTAAATCATGTAGCTGAGCTGTCAGTTCATCGCTTGGTTTTTTCTTAGCGTCAGCTAACTGTTCCATTAATGTTTCTAGCATCGCATTTGAGTTTTCCCACTCACGTTCAATAATTTGAACATGTTTAATGATCATTTCATGATCATTTTGTAATTGCTCAAATTGCTGCTGCTTTTCTAACAACAACTTTTTCTGCTGAATAAGCTGTTCTGTCAGTGCTTTTTCATGTGCACGCTGCGCAAAAGAGGTAATATTTGCTTGTACGGGATCTGCACCACAAACAAGTTCAGGTGCATTTTGTTCAGAGGTAACCATCTCCCTTTCCTCGTTTTTTACCTATCAAAAGTTGCTCAAATTTTAGCAAGAGGATTGCTTTGGGGAGTTTGATCTAAATCAGTTTTTATAATTAAGAATTGTTATCAAAGAGGAATCTATTGCGCTAGATCAAAAAAGCGATGCCTAGACATCGCTTTTGATTAATATAGCTTTTTTGCAATTATTACAGTTGATTTGCTTTCGCTACGATATTTTCAACTGTGAAGCCAAAGTGCTCAAATAGCTCATTTGCAGGCGCTGACTCACCAAATGTTGTCATACCAACAACAGCACCATTTAGGCCAACGTACTTGTACCAGTAATCTTCAATACCTGCTTCAACAGCAACACGTTTAGTTACTGCGCTTGGCAGTACTGACTCTTTATAAGCTGCATCTTGAGCATCAAATAAATCAGTTGATGGCATTGAAACAACACGTACTTTTTTACCTTGAGCGCGAAGTTCAGCTGCTGCTTGCATTGAAAGCTCAACTTCAGAACCCGTTGCGATAAGAATAATCTCTGGCACGCCATCACAGCTTAATACGTAACCACCTTTACGCACATTTGCTAATTGCTCAGCAGTACGTGCTTGCTGTTGTAAGCCTTGGCGAGTAAATACCAGTGATGTTGGACCGTCTTTACGCTCAATCGCATCTTGCCATGCAATTGCAGACTCAACTTGGTCACACGGGCGCCAGTTAACTAGGTTAGGCGTTAAACGCATGCTTGCTAGCTGCTCAACTGGTTGGTGCGTAGGACCATCTTCGCCTAGACCGATTGAATCGTGGGTGTACACAAAGATTGAAGGCTGCTTCATAAGCGCCGCCATACGAACTGCGTTACGCGCATATTCCATAAACATCAAGAACGTCGCACCGTAAGGAATAAAACCTTTATGCAGCGCAATACCATTCATAATTGCTGACATACCAAATTCACGTACACCATAGAAGATGTAGTTACCTGATGCGTCATTAGCTGTTAAGCCTTTTGAACCTTCCCAAAGTGTAAGGTTTGAACCTGCAAGGTCAGCAGAACCGCCCATAAACTCAGGTAACAATGGACCAAATGCGTTTAGTGCATTTTGTGATGCTTTACGGGTTGCTGGGTTTTCAGGGTTTGCCTGTAAGCTTTCAATATAGGCTTGTGACTTTTCAGCCCAATCTGCTGGTAATTCACCTTTTTGACGACGTTCAAATTCTGCCGCTAGTTCAGGGAAAGCCGCTTTGTACGCATCAAACTTTTCAGCCCAAGATGCTTCTTTTGCTGTACCCGCTTCAACTGCATTCCAATCAGCATAAATATCAGCTGGAATATCAAAAGCACCGTGTTCCCAGTTCAAGAATTCACGTGCAGCTTGAATTTCAGCATCACCTAATGGTGCACCGTGACAGTCGTGACTGCCTGATTTATTTGGTGAACCGTAACCAATCACTGTTTTACAACAGATTAGTGTTGGCTTACCCGTTTCAGCACGTGCTTCATCGATTGCCGCACGAATGGCTTCGCTATCGTGACCATCTACGTTACGAACTACATGCCAACCGTAAGACTCAAAGCGTGCAGCTGTATCATCAGTGAACCAACCCTCTACTTCACCGTCGATTGAAATACCATTGTCATCCCAAAACGCAACAAGTTTACCTAGGCCTAATGTACCTGCCAATGAACACGCTTCGTGTGAGATACCTTCCATTAAGCAGCCATCGCCTAAGAAACAGTAGGTGAAGTGATCAACAATATCGTGACCTTCGCGGTTAAACTGGTGCGCAAGTGCTTTTTCAGCAACAGCCATACCAACCGCGTTAGTAATACCTTGCCCTAGCGGGCCTGTCGTTGTTTCAACACCCGGTGCATAACCGTATTCAGGGTGACCCGGTGTTTTAGAGTGCATTTGACGGAAGTTTTTAATTTCCTCAATTGGAAGATCATAGCCAGATAAATGCAGTAAAGAATAAATTAGCATTGAGCCGTGACCATTTGACAGAATAAATCGGTCGCGATCAGCCCAATCAGGGTTTGCTGGATTGTGGTTTAAATAGTCGCGCCATAGCACTTCAGCAATGTCTGCCATACCCATAGGGGCACCAGGGTGGCCAGACTTGGCCTGTTGCACAGCGTCCATAGATAGAACGCGAATAGCATTTGCTAGTTCTTTACGTGACGGCATGGATTTTCCTACCTCATTATTTGTTTGCTGTCATAATTTGGATACATTGGCCAATAAGCACTCACCAAAAGGAGCTACTTATTGGTCAATGTACCCACGCAGCCCTATTCTTACCTATAAGCACACGCGGAGCAATGGAAAACCGACTATAATCTAGCTTCTTTATGCACAAAACAGCCTAGTAACAGTGAAGAAATTTCACTTTTAATTTTTTTTAGACGTCTAGGCGTAAAGTTATTGTTTGCAGCGTCGATATTCGATAGAATACGCGACCATTTAATTGAACCTGCGCAAATCCATGTGGCAACGCGCATTTTTTGTGAGTGAGTAGAAATACCATGGCAAGAACTTTATTTACTTCTGAGTCAGTATCTGAGGGTCATCCGGATAAAATCGCTGACCAAATTTCTGATGCGGTTTTAGACGCAATTATCACACAAGATAAGCATGCGCGTGTTGCCTGTGAAACAATGGTTAAAACAGGTGTTGCAATTATCTCTGGTGAAATTTCAACAGATGCGTGGGTAGACCTAGAGTCAATCACACGTAAAGTAATCACAGATATCGGTTACACATCATCTGACGTAGGTTTTGACGGTGACACATGTGGCATCATGAACTTAATTGGTCAACAATCACCTGAAATTGCGCAAGGTGTTGACCGTACTAAGCCTGAAGAACAAGGCGCAGGTGACCAAGGTTTAATGTTCGGTTACGCAACGAACGAAACACCAACTTTAATGCCTGCACCACTTTATTACTCGCACCTACTTGTTGAGCGTCAAGCACAAGCACGTAAGTCTGGTATTCTTCCTTGGTTACGTCCTGATGCAAAATCTCAGGTAACGTTTGTATATGAAGATGGTAAGCCTGTTGCAATTGATGCTGTTGTACTTTCAACTCAGCACAATCCAGACATCGAGCAAGATGCACTTGTTGATGCTGTAATGGAAAACATTATCAAGCACACGCTACCTGCAGAGCTATTAACTGAAGATACTAAATACTTCATTAACCCAACTGGCCGCTTCGTAATCGGTGGCCCTGTTGGTGACTGTGGTCTTACAGGTCGTAAAATCATCGTAGATACTTACGGTGGTATGGCACGTCACGGTGGTGGTGCTTTCTCTGGTAAAGATCCATCAAAAGTTGACCGCTCTGCTGCATACGCGGGTCGTTATGTTGCTAAGAACATTGTTGCAGCTGGCCTTGCTGATAAGTGTGAAATCCAAGTTTCTTACGCTATTGGTGTTGCTGAGCCAACGTCAATCACAGTTGATACATTCGGCACAGGTAAAATCTCTGAAGAGAAATTAGTAGAGCTAGTACGTGAGCACTTCGACTTACGTCCTTACGGTATCACTAAGATGCTTGACCTACTTCACCCAATGTACCAAATGACTGCTGCATATGGTCACTTCGGTCGTGAACCGTTCGAAATGACGGTAGGTGAAGATACATTCACAGCATTCAGCTGGGAAAAAACAGACAAAGCAGACGCACTTCGCGCCGCTGCTGGTTTATAATAACCGTCTGATTGAGAAAAAGCGCCATTGGCGCTTTTTTTTATGCCTGAAATTCAGTTGCTTGGTAAGATAATCGCTCTAAGAAACAACACGGTGACGTTATGTACCTTTCAATCAATCATTACCCTGAAATAACCAAGCATAGTGACCCACAAAGAATAACGCGCCTTGCCAAACCTTACCTTACAACTCCAGCAATTGTTTACGTTATCCATAGTGTCGTCTTGGTAGCCCTTATCATGATAGACACAACCAGTGTGCAACAGCTGCATCCTTTTATTTTAAAAGCCGGTTTATTGATTACGTATTTGATAGCGATGCATTTGGTGGGCATTAATACATGGCAGCGCAAGCAGTTTTTATCACACCTTGATGATATAAAGGCAAAGTCAGAACAATCTGATATTGCGCTAGCACAATCGTCTTTATTTAATTATTGGCAAGATTATCAAGTGGCAAAAACCTTTATCATAACAGCCCCTAATTACTCACGAATGCATACTTTTGAGTTTGGTTACTTAAGCCTTTGTGAAAACGGTGAAAAAGCGATGATCCGTGTATTAGAAGACGAAAATTTAGCGTCTAACCAACTTAAAATAGCCATTTTAAATGAGCAAGTAATCCCTGCGGTAATTACAGAAAACACAAATGTAGTCTTAACCCTAGCAGAGCACCCAATAAATGGCTCCATTTGTAAAATTAACCAAGTAGCAAAACGTAAATTCACTGCAAATCAATTGTCGATTAATTTCACTGAAAAGTTAGTGGTGGTAGAGTTTGAGCAGTTGCCACAAGAGCTCTCACTGATATCAAACGTCATAAACCCGCAAACCAACCTGACCTATCAACTAAAACTCGTTGCCGTTGATAATCAAAATTATGTGGTATATAAAATCCTCGATGATAATATCTCGCGTCCGCTAATGAGTGCGGATTTAATCGTTTTTGACAACGATAAAAAACAACGGGCACATGTGCTTGGTTTTTCAGAGCTTGCATCACACTTTGGTAACCACTATCCACTCAGTGGTGGTGAAATTCGCTAATAAAACTAATCTATTTAAGGGCAGCAAACACACTTATAAACCAATTAAGTTACCTAACCTCGACGGGATTAATTGCAAGTATATAGTTTCAGCCGCGCTCTCATTTTTTTGAAGGTATTAAAGACATTCGATTTTGCGACTGAATTTCCTAACCAAAGTGGAATTTTACCCGCGGGATCTGCAATCGCTTGGTACTCAATCGAAATCTTATTTTGACTAAGTTGATTAATCACCCAGCTCGCTTCCACATGCTCAATACGAATATAATTACTTTGCTTTGGATACACATTGGGTGCCGCTTGAATGCCTATTTGCGTCTGTGACTTGGACGTTCGATAAATACGTGAGTAAGTCACCATATCGCGATTTTTAATCGGCCAAGGCGCATTAAATTGGGTATACACAATATGCTCATTTGGTGATGGCGACTTTAATACCGTCACCTTTTCAACATTACTAAGCCATTTATTTGCGTTTTGTGTATCAAATAGAAGGGATTCGAAGGATGCTAAACACCCTTCGGTTACTGTGATGGCTTTAAGTTTTAGCAGCCCATTACCAAGTGCTTGCTGGTAAACTTCAATCCCTTGTTTGTTTTTATCTTGTTGCCACTCGAATGCATGACTCGATGCACAAACAAGTGTCAACAACAGCAAAAGGCGCATATTATTGCCAGTATGGCTCCAATTTTTGACTAGCAAGACGGCTGTGCTCCATCGCCGCAAGCAAGCCATCATTTTTTTGCCCTAACCAAAGTAAAATACTCTTAAATCGGTCAGGCTCTTGTTGTGATTCGCACAATTGTTTTAAATAATCGTAAGTCGCAAGTTCGTCCATTCCATGGATAATATCGAGCCAAGGACCTCTAAACTCATCGCGTAATGCGCCTTCAAACAATTGACCTAAACAACAGCCACTCAATAAATTGCGGTGCAGTTTTTGCCGTTTTGCAATGTAACTTTCAGCGCTAACCACATCATGTGGTAGCAAATGTTGCATTTCTTGCCAATCATTTTCAAATAGCTTTGCAGCTATTTCTTTAACTGGCTTACTGGCTGCAACAACCTGCTCTTGGTCCCAGCTTTCTCGCCATCGCTTTTCAATTAAAAAGCGTGTTAAGTCCAAAATTAATTGGTTGTATCGAGAACTGTGGAAAATGGCCAATAAACTCTCACGAGAAGGTTGTTCCGATTTAAGCTTGTCAATAACCTGCTCAAGCTCTGGTGCGGCAGAAATACGCTTATGAAAAGCATGTTTTTTTGACGTAAACATGCGTAATTGAATGGCTGTTTCTACCCACGAAAACGTTTCTAATAGCCATTTCAACTCTTTACGAAGCGATTTCGTAACTTGTTTGTCAGCCACTTGTTCAAACAGCCAAAAACTATGGCGAATTAAACTCACACCATCAACAATGCGTTTTAAGGTCTTTAGTTTTGGCGCATCGATGTAACACTGCTCATGCTTTTGCACAAACTCAATACCATACTGCAAACATTTCTCGAGTGCTCGTTCTTGCGTTGCCGTTTCATCAAGCTGAACATAGCCTAAGAATGCGTCTGCCACTAATGGCATATCATCCGCTAAACGATAACCGCGCGCAGCTTTGCTGTATAAACCTAAGCGCACTTCGCTGCAACTAATTAGCTTGTTTGCAAGCTCAAACAATTCGCTTCTGTCGCCGCTAATTAATTCCATTTCAACTTCGCAAATAGGCACACTCTGACCTGAAACTGAAATATCACCTTTATCTAATACTAACTCAATTTCAGTACCCGATTCAGTTTCAAGGAGCCAAGTGCGACGAATAAAATTGGTATTAAATATTGAAAAAAGATTGCTACTAATTGCGTTAGGTTCAATACCAGCAGGCCAAATTGTACTGTCGAATAACGCAATATTGGGACGCGAGCTACTAATTGGCATATTGTATTCAGGACGTTGGTGAAAGCCACCCACTACTTTACCCGCAAGTTTAACGGTTTGCTCACATTCACCATCCACACAACGCGTACGCAAACCAATATCAAGCGCTCTTAGTTCGCGACTAGGCGTATCAAAGTAGGCATTTTGTAAATTACGTGAAGCTTTATTACTGACTTTTTTTGAAAACTGAGTAATCAGTGCTGGCAGTTGAGAAATAACGTGTTCTGAAACTAAAAATTTCAGCTCTATTTCAGTATCCATTAGCTGGAGGGTTGACCTATTTTATATGCAAAACCTAAGTAAAACGAAATCTGTGTTTGAATGCAACCTTTTTAGTCACTCATTGTAAACCGCACAACACTATTTAATCGTCTAGTCGCCCACTGTAATTACTGCTCTCGACTTGCTATTAGTGTGTTAAATCCATACTATGAAGCCTCACAAACTGGACAATAACAATTAAAACAGGATCTTCCCATGTTTAAATCGATTGCTGGGTTTCTTTTATTAGCAAGTTTAAGCACAGCCATCCATGCCGAAACGCAAACTAATAGCGAGCAGGCAGCTGAAATACTCGAAGTACAAACAACAGAATCAACAGTTTCGTCGACTGCCTATATCACCGATAACTTATTTGTTTACATGCATTCAGGTCCAGGTAAAAACTATCGTATTTTAGGTTCAATACAAGCGGGAACTGAATTACAACTGCTTGATGAGAATAAAGAGTCAGGCTACAGCCAAGTAAAAGATAACCGTGGTCGTACTGGTTGGATTGATAAACGTAATATCAGTAAACGCCCTGGATTGGCACAACAAAATTCGCAGTTAAAAAGCCAATTAGCCGATTTACAATCTGAGCTTAATGCTGCACAACGCGATATGCCTGTGTTACGTCAATCAACCAGCGAGCTCGAAATTAAGAACCGTGAGTTAAGTGCCGAAATAGAAAACTTAAACGCGCAAATTGCCCAATCTCGCAATCAAAAACAACAATCATCTGAAAAGCAACAAAAGCAGTTATTAATCTATGGTGGTGGTATTGCATTTATCGGTATTTTAATGGGTATTATCATTACCTTAGTGTTGTCTCGTCGCAAACGTTACGACGGTTGGGCATAACCCCTTATTTAATAAAAAAAGCGCTTTATAAGCGCTTTTTTTATTCGTCTATTTTGACGGTTAATCCTTTATCTTGTTTTACATGTTCTATCACCATGTAAGTACGGTTGGTGCCTACTCCGGGAATATCGACAATTTTACCCAGCACTTCACGATATTCAATCATGTCGCCTACACGTATTTTTAATAGGTAATCATAGCCACCAGCCACCATGTCACAGGAAACTACTTGCCCAATCAGGAGAATATGCTGTTTGAAGATTTCAAATGCCGCTTCAGTTGACTCTTTTAATGTCACTTCAACATGAGCCACTACATTTTGTTTTAATTTGGTGGCATTTAAACGCGCACCATACCCCTCTATATAGCCTTCTTCTTCTAACTTTTTAACACGCTCCAAGCAAGGGCTTGGACTTAAGTTAACTTGTTTTGCTAAATTTACATTCGAAATTCGGCCATTTTTTTGTAAAGCATCTAAAATTGCTAAATCGATTCGATCGAGTACGCGAGTCTTTATTGAGGTGGTCATACAGAATAATATTTGGCATCTTTTACACTATACCCTGTAAATTACCGGATATAGCCAAAATACGCCAGCACATTCTGCTGAAAAGATTTTACACTACCCCTCTATTTTATAAATTTAACCTATTTTATTTTGAGGGTTTCTTTATGCTTTACAATGGTGACTTAACAACCAAATGTCCGATCCGTCAGCAGATCCGTGACTTTTACCGTATTGATGAAGACCAAGTTATAGACCATATTCTGCCACTTGCAGAAGTGGGCGTAAGTGCACGTAGCCGCGCATGGGAACGTGCGCGTCAAATGGTTTTAAATATTCGTAATGACCAAGAAGGTCAAGGTGGCGTTGATGCACTGCTTAACGAATATTCACTGTCTTCGGAAGAAGGTGTGGTATTAATGTGCCTAGCCGAAGCTCTTCTTCGCGTGCCAGATAAAGAAACCCAAGAAAGCCTAATTCGCGACAAGCTAGCAAACGGCGACTGGAGCGCTCACTTAGGAAACAGTGATTCACTCTTTGTAAACGCATCAAGCTGGGGTCTTCTTTTAACCGGTAAAATGGTTAACTATGCTGACAAAAATAAAGAAGAGCAGTTTGGTTTATTAAAGCGCACTATGGGTCGTATTGGTGAACCAGCGATTCGTAAATCAGTGCAATATGCCATGAAGATCATGGGTAAGCAGTTTGTAATGGGTACTACCATTGAAGAAGCTGTTGAGCGTGCAAAAGATAAAGAAGCCAAAGGCTATGCATATTCTTACGATATGTTAGGTGAAGGCGCGCGCACCATGGAAGATGCTGAACGTTATTTCAATAGCTACAAAATGGCAATTCATGTTATTGGTAAAGCTGCTAATGGCCGTGGTCCTATTAAGAGCCCGGGTATTTCAGTAAAACTTTCAGCTATTCACCCTCGTTACGAGTTCACACACCGCGAGCGCGTAATGGAAGAGCTAGTACCAAAACTAAAAGAGCTAGCGCTAACAGCAAAGCAGTACGACATTAACTTTACAGTTGATGCGGAAGAAGCTGACCGTTTAGATATCTCACTCGATATTATTGAAGCCGTATTCTCAGATGACGCTTTAGGTAACTGGGCTGGTTTCGGTCTGGCGGTTCAGGCATACCAAAAGCGCGCTATCTTTGTAATTGATTGGTTAGAAGCGCTTTGTCGTCGTGTAAACCGTAAGATGATGGTTCGCCTTGTAAAAGGTGCTTACTGGGATACCGAAGTAAAACTTTCACAAGCAGATGGCTTAGAAGACTACCCAGTATTTACTCGTAAAGCGACAACTGACGTTTCTTACAAAGCGTGTGCGATTAAATTAATGAAAGCACGTGATGTAATTTTCCCACAGTTCGCAACACACAACGCATACTCTGCTGCCACAATTTTAGAGCTAGCTGATGGCAACTACTCTAACTTCGAATTCCAGCGTCTACACGGTATGGGTGAGTCGCTTTATGACCAAGTTGTAACTGAAGATCGTGTACAGTGCCGTGTTTATGCGCCAGTTGGTCACCATGAAGACTTACTTGCTTACCTAGTGCGTCGTTTACTTGAAAACGGTGCTAACTCGTCATTCGTAAACGCGATTGTAGATGAGTCGCAACCAGTAGAATCACTGCTTGAAGATCCCGTTGAAAAAATTCAGCGCGTACGCAACAAGCGTAACCCGCAAATTGTATTACCAAAAGATTTATACGGTAGCGAGCGTCAAAACTCGAAAGGGCTAGATTTAACCAACATCAACCATATCACGCCATTTAAGGCAAACTTAGATAAGTGGGTTGCTGAAAACCTAATGACCCATGCGGATGTGCCTGCAGGTCATGAAGCGGTTATTAACCCAGCTAATCACGCTGAAGTGCTTGGTTCTATTCGTCACCAAGACGAAGCAGAAATGAAAGCGTTAGTAGATACAGCAGAAGCCGCTTTCCAATCTTGGTCACAAACACCGGTTGCTGAGCGCGCTGATATTTTACGTCGCACCGCAGACATTTTAGAGCGTCACCGCGATGAACTAATCGCGCTGTGTATTAAAGAAGCAGGTAAAGTTGCACAAGACGGCGTAGATGAAGTACGTGAAGCAGTAGATTTTTGTCGTTACTACGCAGCACGCGCCGAAGAACTTGCAGCTGATAGCCGTTTCTCTCCTCGTGGTGTGATTTTATGTATCAGTCCGTGGAACTTCCCGCTTGCGATTTTCCTAGGTCAAGTAGCAGCGGCTATCGCTACGGGTAACTCAGTAATTGCAAAACCAGCAGAGCAAACATCACTTGTTGCACTTCGTACCATTGAATTAATGCGTGAAGTTGGTTTACCTGAAAATGTGGTACAGCCGGTGATTGCGCGCGGTAGCAAAGTAGGTCAGGTGATCATTCCAGACCAGCGTGTACAAGCGGTAATGTTTACAGGTTCAACTGAAACAGGTACGCGTATTGCGCAAACGCTTGCTGAACGTGGTGGCGACCAAGTACCTCTGATTGCAGAAACTGGCGGTCAAAACTGTATGATCGTTGACTCAACTGCACTACCAGAGCAAGTGGTTGACGATGTTGTTTCTTCAGGTTTCCAATCGGCAGGTCAACGCTGCTCGGCACTTCGTGTGCTTTTTGTACAAGAAGAAATCGCAGACAAAGTAATAAAGATGATCAAAGGTGCAATGAAGGAATTGCATGTCGGTGATCCTGCTTACTTATCAACAGATGTTGGTCCTGTAATTGACCAAAAAGCGCTTGATGCGCTGAACGAGCACGTTGAGTACTTAAAAGACAAAGCGACACTTCATTTTGAATGCCCTATTCCGGCTGACAATGAAGATGGTCACTTCTTCTTTGCACCACGCTTATATGAAATCAGTGACTTATCAGTACTTACCAAAGAAGTATTTGGTCCATGTGTTCACGTGATCCGCTTTAAAGGTACTGAAATTGATAATGTTATCAACCAAGTAAACAGCACTGGTTTCGGTTTAACTATGGGTATTCATACCCGTATCGAAGAGCGCGCTGAGTACCTAGCGAAACAATCTCGTGCAGGTAACATTTACGTAAACCGTAATATGATTGGTGCTGTAGTAGGTGTGCAACCATTTGGTGGACGCGGTCTTTCGGGTACTGGCCCTAAAGCAGGTGGCCCAACATATTTAACACGTCTAGTAAAAGAAAATGCCGCACCTGAAAATGTTCAAGCAACCAATATCAACCTTGACGGTGAAGTAATTGCAGATGACAGCCATGCAGTTGAGCGCGTTAATCAACTTATGGTTAACTCAATTCGTGATGAAAAAACATGGCGTGCGACCAGCTTAAATGACCGTATTTCAGTATGCCGTCAAATGCTTGCGAAAATCGCACAAGTTGAAATCATGGATAAACTTGCTGATGACTTAACGCAAACAATTGCCGACGCGAGAAGCCAGTTAGACCGTATTGAAAAACGTTTAGCGAAAGGCACTGTACTGCCGGGTCCTACAGGCGAATCAAATACAATTTACCTAGAGCCACGTGGTTGTGTCGTTTGTTATGCAGACAAAGATACCTCGTTTAACTTCTGGGTATTATCAATCGTAACGGCGATTGCAGCGGGCAATACAGTAATCACTGTTGTTTCTGATTTATTCCACGAAGAAGCGTTAGCATTCCGTGAAAAACTAATTGCATGTGGTGTTGCAGAAGGTGTATTACAAGTAGCGAAGCTATCTGAACTAAACGCTGCCCTCGCTCACCCACATGTAGCTGGTGCTGTAATTGGCAGTGGTTGTGAGCGTAAAGCGCATGTCAATGAGAAGTTAGCTGCACGCTCTGGTGCTATTTTACCAGTGATTAGTGCACAGTATTACGACACGCTAATCAACCGTCTTGTCACTGAAAAAACAGTAAGTATTGATACGACTGCATCCGGCGGTAACACGTCGCTTATGACGCTAACTGACGAAGATTAATCTAAAGCTCGGGAAACCGGCTTGTTAAGCAAAAATAAAAGGGCTAAGTGTAAACTTCAGCCCTTTTCTTTTGTCTTCTGCTTAATTTTCAGCATAATGTTTGCTAATTTTAAAGATAAGCAAAATTCAAAATCTTACTGCCTATGTTAAAAACCATTTTAATATCTGACCTTAAACCCGGCATGTATGTGCAAGGGGTTGTAAAACAACAAGGTAGTGTAAAAGTAAAGTCAGAAGGCTGGGTAAGGACACAAGCTGCCATCAATAAATTAGCTACCTCTGGCATTTTAGAAGTATCTATTGATCCAGATAAGTTTATTGATGTGAATCCAGATAAAAAGAATGATTCCGACAAGAAAGAAAGCGAAGCGCCAAAGTTTGATCCTACCAAAGCGACCGCGAGTTTTTCCAGCGAAGCAACAAAAGCTAAAAAGCTTTACAGCGAAGCAAAGCAATTACAATCAAAAGCATTTGACGATATTCGCGCAGGTCGAAAAATTGACGTTGACCCTTTTAAACAAGTTGCTAACGGCTTTATCGACTCGGTTTTTCGTAACCAGGACGCCCTCGCATGCATGACTCGCATCCGCGACAAAGACGCCTATTTACTCGAGCATTCTATTAATGTTTCTGTGCTAATGAGTATCTTTGCCAAACATATGGGATTTGAGCGCGAAGTTATTGAAGAATTAGCAACCGGTGCATTGTTACATGATATTGGCAAAGTCAAAGTGCCCGATCAAATCCTCAATAAGCCAGGTAAACTTACGGATGCTGAATTTGACGAAATTAAACGTCATGCACTTTACAGCAAAGAAATACTAGAAGAGTCAGGACTCAGTGACATCGCCGTTCAAGTGGCCGGTTTTCATCATGAACGCTTAGATGGCAAAGGCTATCCATTTGGATTAAAAGGGGATGAAATCAATCAGTACATCCGTATGATATCCATCGTTGATGTGTATGATGCCCTAACCGCTAAACGCGTTTATAAAGATGGGATGAACCCAATTCAAGCATTTAAAATTTTACGCAGTGATTGCCCCAATAGTTTTGATAGTGATTTAGTGGCGCGATTTATTCAATGTATTGGTATTCACCCTGTTGGCACACTCGTTAAATTAAAAAGCCAAAAGTTAGGCATAGTGTCACAAAGTAATTTTGAACAACCTTTACAGCCAATGGTGAAAGTATTTTACAGCGCAAAACATCAACACTACACCGAAGTTCAGGATTTAAATTTAGCCAGTAAACGTGTTGACGATGAACTTGAGTCGTCAATAAAACCTGAAGACTTTGGCATTGATTTGATGAAATTTTTCCGCAATGCATTTTTTGACTAACGCCACATGACTCCAGATAAAAACGGTAAAATACGTGTTCCTATAACCAAGCTTGAGGTGGGTGATTTTGTTGAAGAAGTCACAAAACAGCTTGGCGATGTCAAAGTTGTGCAAACTGGTATTGTTCGAAATTACTTTGCGCTGCAAGCGCTCAAGAAAAAAGGGGTGATTGAAGTTCTTGTCGATACAAACCGTTCAAACAAATCAATCACAATCGAACAGGTATCGCACAGTAAAAGCGTAAAATTAGAACGCCTTATTGAAGCATCATTACACTGGCAAGATAGAGCCCATATTTTGCTTGAAGAAACGCTCTCTCGTGCTAAATCTCATTTACCAATTGACCTTTTTAGCCTTGAAAAGCTCGTTATTGATGCACTTGAGTTAACTAAACAAAATAAAGATGCATTAGCTCTGATTGTAAGGTGTAAAATGGCGAACAATTTGCTTATTAGCCATTTAGTAAGAGTAGCGCTGAGCCTAGCGCAATTTTGCCACACACAGCAATACCAAGCGCAAGCGAGCCAAAATTTAGTACTCTCAGGGTTATTATCCCGATTAGGCTACCAATTACTGCCTGATAATCTACGCTTACCGAATGAAAAGTTAGCCGCTATATTACAACAAAAAAAGCAGCACCATATCACTCTGCTTCTAAAACTATTGGATTTAAGTGGCCAACCCAGTCCACAAGTTTTACGTTTACTAACTGAGCAAAATGAATTGCTCGATGGTTCTGGTTATCCAAATCAATTAGACATTGATAAGCTTAACTCTGCACAACGTATTTTAAGTATTGCTATTGCTTTTGATGGCTTAATGTTTGGCTTTGATCATAGCAAATCCATTGGCAGTACCGCGGCATTTCGCGAATTAATGGAACACTCACCATCACATTATGACCCTGATCTGTTACAGGCATTTATACAGGCTATTGGGCTTTACCCAGCAGGCACCTTAGTAAAGCTTGCGTCTGGACGCATCGCTATGGTCATTGAAAATCAATCTCAACTCACAAAACCACGTGTTAAAGTATTTTATAACGGAGACTTTAATCACCACATAGCCGTACGAATTATTAATCTAGCAGAGTCCGACGACAGTATCGAAGGCAGTGCCAAAGCACAGCGCTACGATCTCGATATCGCAGATTTAGTCACAGAGGACGGCATTTAGCATTAGAACTGCCAGTCTTCCATTGAAGCTAAACTAAACTCCACCCCTTCAAACTGCATTAATGTTTGTTCTGCGGCAATTTCAATAATGTATACGCCATTGATGTTGTCGCCTACTTTCAGTTCGCGATCATTAATTTTAATCCAGCTACGGCTTGGCTCTGAAGCGAAAACATGCGCTTGATAGCGCATTGCAGGAATACGTACACGAAACGCCTCAGGTAAATTTTCAATGGGGGGCACTTTCGCTGAAGAAGAGGAAGCAGTAATCACATCTTGCTCAAGGGGCTCATTTTGCGCTTTTTCGAATGCTTCACTAAACGCATCAATGAGGGCATTGGTCTCTTCTCTTTGATTGTTCTGATAGCCAACGACTTTATAGTCTGATAAATCGACTTCATCACTTTCAGTAGCCACCTCGGCTACAGGTTGAGGTGGGTTATTAGTATCTGACTGTTGAATAGTTACATTTGGTTGAGCAGGAATTGACGAAACTGGCTGCGTATAGACAGGAACAGGAACCAACTGATACTGAATTTGCGGGTGTGTTTGGTTTGCAACAACAGTTTGAGGGACGGCTTGCTTCACAGACTGATTATCAGTTGCTGGCACAACTTGTTCTTGAGCTATATTTTCTTGTTTTTCAGGTTGCAGGCCTTTGCCAATAAAGAAGCCAACTGTAAGCGCTAATAAAACGCCCAGAAACAGCGCTAAGTTACGATAAAAACGTAGTTTCTGGTTTAGTACATACTCTTGTTGGTAATCACCTTGCATCGTGATCGCACCTTTACTTGCAGATTCGTTTTGCTTTAACGCATCGAGAATATAAGACATAAACACTTCTATTTATAAAATAAATGACAAACCAATGCCGATAAACAAGGCTAAAATTGCAAAGCAAGCATACATCCACATTGTATAATGGGCATTGTTTGTTGATGTTGCATTTGCTTCTAACGGTAAAATTTCTGTTGCAGCACTCGCAATCATGGTTTTATTGACCAAATTGCGACTATTTGCGAAAGCGCCCATCAAAGAACGCTCACATAGTAAATTGATTAGTCGCGGGATACCACCAGTAAGTTGGTGGATACGTTTTATCGCCGTATTTTCGAATAACATCTGATCACAACCAGCCACATGCAAACGGTGCTTAATGTAGGCAAACACCTCTGATTCGTTGAGTGGCATTAAGTGATAGCGCGCTGTAATGCGTTGTGCTAATTGCCTTAAATCATTTCGCTTTAAAAGCGTTTGTAATTCAGGCTGACCGACTAAAATAATTTGCAAAAGCTTGCGTTGATTGGTTTCTAAGTTGGTTAACAAGCGCAACTGCTCAAGTACAGCGCCACTTAAATGCTGTGCTTCGTCAATAATCAACATAGTGCGTTTATTTTGACTGTGATTCTTAAGCAGGCGATTTTTAATTTTATCCGTTAAGTTTTTCAGTGTGGCATCGGATTTTTTGTAACGAATACGCAGTTCATCACAAATGCTGGCTAATAACTCCAGTTCTGACAATGATGGATTAAGTACAAATGCTACTTGCGTATCGTCACCTAAACTTTCCAGCATACAGCGAGTCACGGTCGTTTTCCCTGTCCCCACTTCCCCCGTGAGAAGTACAAAGCCCCCAGCATCACCTAAACCATAGGTCAAATGCGCAAGTGCTTCTTTATGACGCTCACTAAGAAATAAATAATCTGGATTTGGAGCAATAGAGAACGGCTGATCTGTTAAACCAAAATAGTCTAAATACACGTGCTTACATAAACTGAATAAAAACTGAGCCTATCATACCAATTCACCACCGAATTCCAAATTATGATAACCTTTATCCATGATTCGTTTCGATTTATCCCGATGAAAGTATATTTAGTAGGTGGTGCTGTTCGCGATAAGCTACTTAAGCGCACCATCAAAGAATGTGATTATGTTGTTGTAGGAAGCACTCCTTCTGAGCTAATTTCTCTTGGTTACCAACAAGTTGGGAATGACTTCCCTGTTTTTTTACACCCGATAACAAAAGATGAATATGCCCTCGCCAGAACAGAACGCAAATCAGGGCAAGGTTACACTGGTTTTATTTGTGACTTTACGCCTACGGTTACACTAGAAGAAGACTTAGTGCGCCGCGACTTAACTGTCAACGCCATGGCTGAAGATGAAAACGGCAACATCATTGATCCCTTTAACGGTAAAGCCGACTTAGACAATAAGTTATTACGTCATGTTAGCGACGCTTTTTCTGAAGATCCGCTGCGTATTTTAAGAGTCGCACGTTTTGCCGCTCGCTACCATTATCTAGGATTCAGTATTGCAGCTGAAACCATGTTATTAATGCAAGAAATGGTTGCCCAAGGGGAAATAAACACTCTCACTAAAGAACGTATATGGCTGGAGATTGAAAAATCTTTAGAGGATGGTGCGATTAATGTATTCACCGATGTACTTGCTGAGATTAACGCGTTACCAATTATTTTGCCGCCACTGACAAATCATTGGTCAGCTCAACACAGCCAACAGCTAGCAATGCTTTTGACTAACCTAGATGGCGAAAACCAACAACTTATAGCCTTTTGTTTGTGGTTAAAAGAAATTAAGCCTACGGAAATAAAAGCATTGTCAGAAAGTTTACGTTTACCCAATAACTATATTGATGCACTCAATTTATTTACGACCTTTTACCCTACCTTTAAGCGTAATCTGGCAACCGAAGAACAGGTTCTTGCACTATTCAATCAAGCCGATGTTTGGCGCCGACCAGAGCGCCTAAACTTATTTATCGAAACTTTTTCAGTATTAAGTAAAGAGCATGCAGCTTTTGCAAAAAAACTGAAAAATGCGGCAAAGAAAGCCACAATGGTTGATGTGCAAGTCATCATAAAACAAGGTTTTAAAGGTGCGGAAATAAAACAACAGCTCGATATTGCAAGGCACACAGCAATAGCAGAAGAGTTTGCCTAACCGCATATTATAAAGGTAAGTGAAGCGAAAGCCGCTTACTCACTTGCCTTTAATTTAATCGTCACTGTCACGCCACCGAGTTCACTGTGCTCAGCAAAAATGTGCCCTTGATGACGCGTTATTAGATCTTTGCAAATTGCTAACCCCAAACCGGTGCCACCTTTATATAAGCCTTTATTATCTTCACTTTGATACATGCGCTGAAATATCGTTTCCAGTTCACAATTTGAAACTCCAGGCGAACTGTCTGACAAAGAAATAATACACATCCCTTCTTCTACATAAGCGGCTAATTCAATACGTGCTGGGGCTTTTGTATATCGAATACTGTTAGATAACAGGTTTGTAAGTACTTGCGTCAACCTTTTCTTATCCGCTTCAAGTGTTAAGTTTTCAGGTATGTCGATGCGAAAAGAAAAATGTCTCGCTTCACTTTGTCCGATACGAGTTTGCGCATCGTTGCACCATATTTCAAGCCAAGGTTTTACAAGCAGTGTTGTCAGATTCAGCGACAACTCCTGTAATTCAGCATTTGCCAACTGATCAATATCGGCAATTAAGGTATTAATATCAGCGATGCGGCGATGTAATACTTCATATGTTTTTTCATTATTATCAACAATGTTGTATTCAAGCCCTTCAACTTGCATTTTAAGTACACTCAGCGGTGTTCTTATTTCATGAGAGACTTCTGCTAGTAACTGTTTCTTTCGTGCCAACAAGGCTTCTGAAAACTCAGCGCGATCTTTAATTCGTTGCTGCTTTCTCATTGCTTCAAACTGCCACTTTATAATCAAATAAATACTCATGATTAATAAACACAAAAATAGCGTATATGCCCACCAGGTTTGCCACCATGGTGGTAATAAATCAAAGCGGTAGCTAATTGGCTGACCTATTTGATCACCATTGATTGCTCTTATTTGAAATTCATAACTTGCAGGGCGCAAATTATTGTAGGTCACTTGATCTAATATTGTAGGCTCACTCCAAGTTTCGCTACTCCCTTTTAAGCGCGTTTGATACATAATGCGCTCAGGTGAAGCCCAATCACTGTGTGCATATTTCAAGGTAATTTGAACCGTATCTGGTGAAAACTCTGCTGCGGCATCCTGGTCTTCGATATCCGACAAGTAATAGTATTTACCATCCTCGCCAAGTGAATATACTTCAAGAATACGACTTGCCAAACGTGACTTTAAATTGATTTTATCTGGGTTGAAATAAGTTAAACCGTTGGCCGAACCCCAATAGATATTTTCTGCTGTGATAACAGCGCTATTTAAGGTTGAATCTACAGCCAGATACCCATTATCGTAGGTAAATGGTATTGCAATGGGCGTTTTTGCATTATTAAACAATGACTCAATTGCAACACGGTTTAACCCCCCTTCAGTACCAACCCAAAGATAGTCTTTATGGGCTTTCAATGCCATAACAATACTACTTGCAAGGCCATTTTCAGTACCAATTAACTGGCCTTGCCAGGTCTTATTTTGCTCATTAAGCACGAAAATCCCATTTCGTGTACCAATATATAGGTAAGTGCCATCATCTTCTAAACTGTATGCCCAATTACTTGAAAGGCCGTCTTTTTCTGTAAAGCGATAGACGTGCTGTTCAGTTAAATAATATGTACCTCCCCCATTAGTAACAAACCAAATACGGTTTTTAGTATCAGTAATTACACTGATAACGTACTGTTCATTTTCTAGGTTTAGCTTTTCAAGGTGATTCTGGCAGCTGCGATATACCCCGTTGGACGACGCAAAATAAATACAGCCATTTGGTGCCTCAATTACTTTATGAATAATATTGGCCGTTAAACCTTGTTCTTTACCGATATGAGTAACGCCACTTGCACCAAAAACCACTATTCCTTGGCGTGTACCCACCCAAATACGGCCTGTTTTATCTTGTAAAATCGAATGGATATAAGGGTTATTAAGAGACTCTTCTAATTCATACCACTGTCCACCGGCGCGTATTTGAATTCCCCCGCCGTATTCGCCAAGCCATAACTGATTATTGATGCTAGATAACGCACTGACACGTTCATTTTTAATCCCGCTGCGCTTGTTTAATAATGAGAAACCATGTTCTTTAACCCGATTTATCCCATTACTATAGGATGACACCCATATATGCCCTTGGTCATCTTTCATCAACCCACGAATGTGGTCTGCACTCATACCATTACTTTTATTAAAGCGGTATGCTGACTCACTTTGAATTTTAAAAACACCTTTACTATCATCACCAACCCACAATGCGCTATTTTCTTCGTCAAACAATAATGCTGTTATATTCGGCGCTTTAATACCAACAAGTTTAGCCACAGTGTCATTATCTAAGTTTACGCGGCATACCCCCTTGCCTTTTACTGCAAAGGTGACTTTTTGCTTTTCACTTGTAAGTGAGGTAACCGCTCCTTGACACGCTTGGTCGCGTATTGAGAATTGCGTAATACGGTTGTTAGCTAATGAAAATAACCCATTATTTGATGCTAGCCACAACGATTGCGAAAATGCCATAAGGCGGTTTAATTGGCTATTCGAAAAAACACTAACAACTGAGACCTCGCCGTTTTCATAGCGATACATATCTTTATCAGTAATGAAAAATATCGCCTGATTAAAAACAGCAATATCATTTATCTTATCTGAAAATGGTTGACCATTAATGTGAAGAGTACGAAATACCTTGCCATCAAAACTATTTACCCCCTTATCAGTCGCAAACAACAACTCTCCCTTTAGTCCTGCGGCTATTCGCCAAACTCGGTTATTACTCAGCCCATGTGTTTTTTTAAAGCACCGAAATGAATTAGCCGTATATTGGCAAGCGCCTTCGCCATTTGTCGCCAACCATAGTACCCCTTTCGCATCCTGAAAGGTTTGATAAACCGTACCTGTTGGTAAACCTTGTCGCATGGAGAAGTGTCGAATATCAGATAGCGTATCTAGCTCATATTGTAATGGCTTAACAGTTTGCCATTTCGGCATTACGCTTTGCTTTTCAACAACCTTAAAATGCGCTTTAGATACATTTTTTTGCGCAAAACTTTTTTGTTCTACAACCGCATCATTTAATAATTGCCATTTAATAGGGAGAGCAGCATCCAAGTTTACATGGTGTGATTTTTTAAGTTTGGGATGGCCTGTTGGCAAATTCAACATAGCGATATCTTGCCAAACAATTGGTTGTACTTGTTTCGCTGTTAATTGCGAAAATTGATTTTTCTTAATCTCTGGCGTTGCGCTTAAATAATAAGAGACAACAAGAAACAGCATAGTGCTTAGCAGACGCAAATTAATTGTACCCATAGTTAAAACAAATCTAAATTATCAAGTTATGTTAACCAAATGAAGTAGTTATATAGATAAAAGCTGACTAACTTAGATAAAATTTTTTTGATTTGAAGGCATAGTTCGAATCACAGATTGGCATATTACTAATTGTAAAAAAAAGGCTAAGAATCGCTTCTTAGCCTAGTGTTAATATCAAATTCAATGTGAGCAATTTAAGCGCTGATATAGCCAAATCCAATAAGGGCAAATAAACCAACACCTAAAATTAGTCGGTAAATAACAAATGGCAACATGCCCATACGCTCAATAAACTTTAAGAATAAGAAAATGCAGGTATAAGCTGAAACAAACGACAATACAGTACCTAAAATCAATGCATTCCAGTCAACCGCTGTGTTATCTAAAATCAGCTTAATGATCATCACCAAGCCTAAGCCACCAATTACTGGAATAGACATCAAAAACGAAAAACGCGCAGCACTTTTTTTATCAAGCCCCAATAATAAACCGGCAGTAATGGTTATGCCTGAACGAGATGTCCCTGGAATTAATGCAACCGCTTGAGCAAGACCAATAAGTAACGCTGCTTTCCATTTAATATCGAATATATTCTTGTTTTCTTTTGCTTTGATATCGGCATACCAAAGCGCTAAACCAAACACTATGGTCGTAGTAGCAATCACCGCTGCACCACGTGTGTTAGCCTCAATAAAATCTTTCGCAAGACCTGCAACTAACCCCGCAGGGATCGTAGCTAAAATAATGTACCAGCCTAGCTTGCTTTCCGCTGTATGACCTTTGCCAGCACATGACTTAAACCATGCAGATAAAATTTCTACGACATCTTTACGAAAATAAATAAGTACAGCAAACAAGGTACCCACATGCACTGCAATATCAAACGCTTGTCCCTGATCTTCCCAACCTAGTAGCTGGCTTGGTAAAATAAGATGGCCTGAACTGGAAATAGGCAAAAATTCTGTCAGTCCCTGGATTACTGCCAGTACGATAATTTCAATCAGTCCCATTTAAGTTATATCTCCACTTTCCATAATTTTTGTTTGGTTTTATCGTATTCGTGCCAAAGCTGGCCTACTGTTTTATTTTCTTCGGGGTGTGCAAACTCACTGGCAACTTCTGCTAAAGGCCATAGTACAAAGGCATTCTTGGTAATTTCATCACGCGGTAATTGTGCTGGAGTGTCACAAATAACATCATCGAAAAATAGTAGATCTAGATCGAGCGTGCGCGGACTAAATTTTTTATCAGAAGGTGTTCGACCATGCTCTTGCTCAATTCTTTTTAGCAAGGCACACACTTCAGCAAGAGGGAGTTCTGTAGTCGCTGCGGCAACTAAGTTATAAAAGTTATTACCTTCAAAGCCAACGGATTCACTCTCAAAAATACTCGAATAAATTACGTTATCAAAATGCATTGGTATTATTGCCAATGCGGCTTTGATGTAGTGCTCTTTATCAACATTAGAGCCAATACTAATAAATATTTGAGCCATCAGCTTTGCTTTTTGCGCATAATTTCAATGCCCACTGTTTGTGCTTCAAGCACAGCCTGTGGTTTTGATATTCTCAATATGACTTGCGAAACGGCAAATTCACTTAAAATAATCGTCGCTAATTGCTCAGCCAGCGTCTCTAATAGCTCAACTTGTGTTGCTTCACAATGAGCAATAATACGCGCAGATACTTTAGCGTAATCAACCACATCATCAACATTATCTGATTGCGCAGCCTTGGCAAAGTCGGTCAACATGTCCACATCAAAAAACAATGGCTGCTTCGCTTGTTTTTCAAAATCAAACACACCAATAATCGTATTGACCTGTAATTGACGGATAAAAACCTTATCTTGCACCCGTATTCACCCCGAATATACTGTGGTCGGATACCAATCAGAGAAAAAAATAGGTACTCTTATGGGTAAATCCGCTAAAACTTAATTAGCGGCAGATGATAGCCTATATTTGCTAAAGAAAAAATAAGGAACACTGTGTTAGCAAGCTTAATGATTGTCTTTGCCTATCTGTTTGGCTCTATTTCTTCTGCAGTGCTCATAAGCAAACTGTTTCGCTTACCCGATCCTAGAACCGCTGGTTCTAATAATCCTGGCGCAACCAATGTGTATCGTATTGGTGGAAAAACGCCAGCGGTACTGGTACTCGTTTTTGACATTTTTAAAGGCACAATCCCAGTTTATGGTGCTTATTTCTTAAAAATTGAGCCCTTGTACCTTGGCTTTATTGCAATCGCAGCTTGTCTTGGCCACATCTACCCAATCTTTTTTGGCTTTAAAGGTGGTAAAGCCGTTGCTACAGCCTTTGGCAGTTTACTGCCAATTGGATTTACCCTTGCAGGTTTATTAATTGTGACTTGGGCGGGGTTAATTTGGTTAACAGGCTACTCTTCGCTAGCTGCCATTATTACAGTGAGCCTCGCTCCCCTTTTCACGTGGTTTATTAAACCTTTATATGTACTACCCGTAACCATGCTCGCAGCACTGATTGTATTTCGCCATCGTGCCAATATTGTGCGCTTGCTGCAAGGCACTGAACCAAAAGTAAAACAAAAAAAAGCCGAATAAATTCGGCTTTTTTGATGCTTAAGTCGTTTTTAAATCGCTTCAAGCTCATCCAATGGCCAACGCGGTTTAGCGCGCATATCCATTGGTGCATATTGTTTTGCTTTTAAACGCTGCATTCCAGCATAGGCAATCATTGCACCATTATCAGTACAAAACTCAGTGCGCGGGTAATAAACACGCCCTTGCATACCTGTCATCACTTTTTGCAAAGTCTCGCGTAAATACACGTTCGCACTTACACCGCCAGCAATCACTAAACGCTTAATATTATGTTCTTTTAATGCTCTCTTGCACTTGATTACTAAGGTATCAATAACCGCTGTTTGAAACGCATGGGCAATATTAGCTTTCACCTGTTCTGAAATTTCACCATTTTCATCTTTTTCACTATTAATGGTATTGGCAGCAAATGTTTTTAACCCACTAAAGCTCATATCAAGACCTGGTCTGTCAGTCATTGGGCGCGGGAAACGATACACTTCTGGCTCACCTTTTTCTGCAAGTTTTGCAAGTAGAGGGCCACCTGGGTAATCAAGACCTAGCAATTTAGCTGTTTTATCAAACGCTTCGCCTGCTGCATCATCAATTGATTCGCCTAAGATTGTGTATTGCCCAATACCATCAACCTTAACGATCATACTGTGGCCACCTGAAACCAATAACGCGATAAATGGAAATTCAGGTACATCCTCATCAAGCATAGGTGCAAGTAAGTGCCCTTCCATGTGATGAACAGCAACAGCGGGAACATTCCAGCCATAGGCGAGTGAGCGACCAATAGATGAACCTACTAGTAGGGCTCCTACCAAACCAGGCCCTGCCGTATAAGCAACACCATCTAAATCTTCTGGTCCACAATCAGCTTGTTTAAATGCATCTTCTATTAAAGGAATCGTTTTGCGTACATGGTCACGCGATGCCAGCTCGGGGACGACACCACCATAATCAGCATGTACTTTAACTTGAGAATACAACTGATGCGCCAATAAACCTTGTTCATCGTCATAAATAGCGATCCCCGTCTCATCACATGACGATTCAATACCCAAAATACGCAACTTTCTCTCCTAAAATGATAATTAAAGCTCGTTCAATTAAGCCAAGATGCCGATTTTACAAGCTTTAAGATTTTTTGTCAGCTTTTTACCATCTTTGGTATAATTATTCTTTACATTGCGTGGTGCTTCAGATTACAATGCCGCACCATTTTTGAACTAGTCGGTTAAATCTTAACCGAGGTGAGTGGCACTAGCTAAAGTTTTAGCTAATAAAACTCATTTAAGTAGAAACATATTACTAAGTAGGTGATTTTTTAATGCCAGTTATTAAAGTTAGAGAAAACGAGCCGTTTGACGTTGCTCTTCGCCGTTTTAAGCGTTCATGTGAAAAAGCAGGTATCCTTTCAGAAGTTCGTCGTCGCGAGCACTATGAAAAGCCAACAGCTGAGCGTAAGCGCAAAAAAGCAGCTGCGGTAAAGCGTCACATGAAGAAGCTTTCTCGCGAAAACGCTCGTCGCGTAAAACTTTACTAATCTAGATTAGGTCTTGTAAATGAGCCTTTTAGCACAACTTAAAGATGCACAAAAAGATGCAATGCGCGCTAAAGACAAACTACGTCTTGGTGCAATTCGTATGGTTTTGGCAGCGATTAAGCAAAAAGAAATCGACGAACAAGTAACTTTAGGCGACGCGGAAATCACGTCAATTCTAGTTAAACTTGTCAAGCAACGTAAAGATTCTGAATCTCAGTATCGCGATGCTGGCCGCGAGGACTTAGCTGAAGTTGAAGCTAACGAAATTAAAGAATTGGAAGCGTTTTTACCAAAACCGCTTACAGAAGAAGAGATTCTAACTTTAATCGATGAATGTATCGCTGCAAGTGGTGCATCAGGCATGCAAGATATGGGTAAAGTGATGGGCTTGCTTAAAGCGAAAGCTGAAGGTCGCGCAGATATGGGCAAACTTTCAGGTTTAATTAAGCAAAAACTGAGTGCTTAACTCAAAGTTTTAAAGGCTGACTTTCTCAAGTCAATAACTGCTGGCCTTAACAGCTTTAGAAACCGAGCTTATGCTCGGTTTCTTCATTTCTGAGCCATTATAACGTCTAGCATAAGCATGCATTTTTGGGTATGCTACGTCTCTACCTCACACCACAAGAAACATTTTACAACTGACCATGGCCGGAAAAATCCCTCGTAGCTTTATAGACGATCTATTAGCCAGAACCGATATTGTTGATCTTATCGATGGTAAAGTAGGATTAAAAAAAGCAGGCAAGGACTATCAGGCATGTTGTCCTTTCCACAATGAGAAATCACCGTCTTTTACGGTCTCACAAGATAAGCAGTTTTATCACTGTTTTGGTTGTGGTGCACATGGCAATGCAATTTCATTTATGATGGAATTTGAAAAACTCGAGTTTGTTGATGCCATTGAAGAACTTGCTGGCATGCTCAACCTTGATGTTCCTCGCGAAAATGCTTCTAATCAAGGGCCACAAGTCAGTACTGAGCAAAAACGTTCAGATTATGAATTAATGATGCATGTAGCCAAGTTCTATCAGCATCAATTAAAACACCATGCTAAATCATCTCAAGTAATCGAATACTTAAAAGGCCGCGGTCTTTCTGGTGAAACGGCAAAACAGTTTATGATTGGCTACGCCCCCAGTGAATGGGATAGCGTTTGTAAAACCTTCGCTAAAAACCAAGACAGCAAAAAGCAATTACTCGAACTAAAACTCGCCAGTGAGAAAACAGCAGGACGCCAATTTGACTTTTTCCGCGACCGTTTAATGTTTCCAATTCGTGATAAACGTGGACGCGTTATCGCCTTTGGTGGACGAGTGATGAATAGCGATGACAATGGCCCAAAATATCTGAACTCGCCTGAAACTCGCATTTTTCATAAGGGCTTTGAACTTTATGGTTTGTATGAAGCAAAACAAGCCAACAAAAAGCTTGATCAAATCCTAGTAGTTGAAGGCTATATGGATGTAGTGGCATTAGCTGAAAAAGGCATTAACTACGCTGTTGCAGCGCTTGGTACAGCAACTACACCAGAACATATTCATACTTTATTTAGAACAACAGACCGCATAATTTGTTGTTACGATGGCGATCGTGCCGGTCGAGATGCTGCGTGGCGCGCACTGGAAAACGCACTGCCCTATTTAAATCACGGAAAGGCGCTAGAATTTGTCTTTTTACCTGACGGTGAAGACCCAGACTCATTAGTGCAAAAAGAAGGCCGTGAAGCATTTGAATTGCGTTATGATGATGCAACTGATTTTTCTGCGTATTTATTTGATCGCCTCGCTCAAGAAATTAACCTCACTACCGATGCTGGCAAATCAAAATTACTACAACAAGCGCTGCCCTTAATTGAAAAAGTGCCCAGTGACTTTTATCAAGAGAACTTATTAGAAAAATTAGCACGTTTAATTGGTCGCACCCGAGCGCAGTTACAGAAAAAAATAAACACCCCCAAACAGCAACAGGGTCTTGCTAAGAAGTTCAAAGTTACCCCTATGCGTAGAGCCATTGGCCTACTTTTACAGCATCCAGAACTTGCCACTGAAGTGCCTTTTCAACCGGAGCTTGGCCAAATGGATGTGCCTGGCATTAAGCTCTTTATTCAGCTGCAACAAAGCGCATTAAACAAACAAATAACAACCGCACAACTTTTAGAGCAATTTAGAGAAACGCCTGAATATGCCCCATTAGCTAAGCTCGCAACTTGGCAGCATCAAGTTAATAGTGAGTCATTAGTCGGTGAATTTAAAAGTACTTTTAATTTTATTGAAGATCAGTGTTTAAATTTGCGTCTTGAATCCCTATTAATTAAGGAGAAAACGCAAGGATTAAGCAAAGCTGAAAAACAAGAATATTCATTGCTAACACTTGCGTTAAAAGGCAAATAACTGCTAGCGAGATTCAACCTTTAGTGTTATAATCGCCTATTCACTGCGTCTTGTATCAAGTTGTTTAAGGCGCCCGTTGTATCAACTTATCAGAGTGGAAGAGAATACCTCTATGGAGCAAACTCCTCAGTCACAGCTAAAACTCCTCATTCAAAAAGGTAAAGAGCAAGGTTACCTTACATTTGCCGAAGTTAACGACCACCTTCCACAAGACATCATAGATTCGGAACAAGTTGAAGACATTATCGGCATGATCAACGACATGGGTATTCAGGTTGTAGAAAATGCACCTGATGCCGATGAGCTTATGATGCAAGAAACAACTACCGATGAAGATGCTGCAGAAGCAGCAGCGGCAGCACTTGCAACGGTAGAAAAAGAAATCGGTCGCACTACAGACCCGGTGCGCATGTATATGCGTGAAATGGGTACTGTTGAACTACTTACGCGTGAAGGCGAAATCGACATCGCTAAGCGTATTGAAGACGGTATCAACCAAGTACAAGTATCTGTTGCTGAATATCCAGAAGCAATCAACTATTTACTTGAGCAGTGGGACAACTATCTTGCTGAAGATGTTCGCCTCAGTGACATTATTAGCGGCTTCTACGATCCAGACGCAGATGAAACCATGATCTCTGCAACGCACATCGGTTCTGAGCTATCAGAAGATCAACTGGATGATGAAGATTCAGATCTTGAAAGCGATGATGACGATGAGGACGAGGAAGAAGCAGATACAGGTCCTTGCCCAGAAGAAGCTGCAGAAAATTTTGAAAAATTGCGTGATCTATACAATAAAGCGCGTGCAATTTTTGAAGAAAAAGGCCGCTCTCACCCAGATGCAGTCGCAATTATTGCTGAAATCGGTGAGCACTTCCGCACATTCAAACTAATGCCCAAGCAATTTGACCGCATGGTTAAAAATATGCGTGACATGATGGATCGTATCCGTGTTCAGGAACGCATCATCATGAAGCAAGTTGTTCAAATTGCGAAAATGCCAAAGAAAACCTTTGTTAAAAACTTTGCAAACAACGAAACCGATGCTGCTTGGTTAGACAAAGAAATCGCTGCAGGCGAGCTTTACTCGAATAAACTTGCAGAAGTTAAACCTGAAGTTGAACGTTGTATCAACAAGCTTCGTCTTATGGAAGAAAGCACAGGCCTTAACCTAGAACGCATTAAAGATATCAACCGTCGTATGTCAATCGGTGAAGCAAAAGCTCGCCGCGCGAAAAAAGAGATGGTTGAAGCAAACTTACGTCTTGTAATTTCAATTGCGAAGAAATACACCAACCGTGGTTTACAATTCTTGGACTTAATCCAAGAAGGTAACATTGGTCTTATGAAAGCAGTTGATAAGTTTGAATACCGCCGCGGTTATAAGTTCTCAACTTATGCTACATGGTGGATCCGTCAGGCAATTACACGTTCAATTGCTGACCAAGCGCGTACAATCCGTATTCCTGTGCACATGATTGAAACGATTAACAAACTAAATCGTATTTCACGTCAAATGTTACAAGAAATGGGTCGTGAGCCATCGCCTGAAGAACTCGCAGAGCGCATGGTAATGCCGGAAGATAAAATCCGTAAAGTACTGAAAATTGCAAAAGAGCCAATTTCAATGGAGACGCCAATCGGTGACGATGAAGATTCGCACTTAGGTGATTTCATTGAGGATAGCACCATTGAATCGCCGGTTGATTCGGCAACAATGGAAAGCCTCAAAAATGCAACGCATGATGTACTTGCAGGTCTTACAGCGCGTGAAGCAAAAGTACTTCGTATGCGTTTCGGTATCGACATGAATACTGACCATACACTAGAAGAAGTAGGTAAACAGTTTGACGTAACCCGTGAGCGTATTCGTCAAATCGAAGCAAAAGCACTTCGCAAGCTTCGTCACCCTTCTCGTTCAGACTTACTGAAAAGCTTCTTAGACTTTAAAGGCTAAGTAAACAGTTACACTAAAAGGCCGCACATTGCGGCCTTTTTTCTTATAGGATAAATACTATGGCGTGGGTACAAATCCGCATAAATAGCACCAAAGAAAATGCTGAACTCATTAGCGATGAGCTGATGGAGCTAGGCTGCCCTTCAGTTACTTTCGTTGATGCAAAAGACACCCCAATTTACGAACCTAAACTGGGTGAGGTAACCCTTTGGGCAGACACGACCGTGATCGGTTTATTTGATGCCAGCGTTGATATGCAAGCTATTACTGATCAACTTGCGACATTACCCGCTCTGCAAGAACAATTCGTTTTTAAAGTTGAGCAACTTGAAGACAAAGACTGGGAACGCGAGTGGATGGATAATTTCCACCCGATTCAATTTGGTGAGAGATTGTGGATTTGCCCGAGTTGGCGTGACATTCCCGATCCTAATGCAGTAAATGTATTACTTGATCCAGGCCTTGCATTTGGTACCGGTACTCACAACACCACAGCATTATGCTTACGTTGGTTAGACAGCTTAGATCTAACAGGTAAAACAGTGGTCGATTTTGGTTGTGGCTCAGGCATTTTAGGTATTGCTGCACTAAAACTGGGGGCAGAACGTGTAATTGGTATCGATATTGATCCACAAGCATTAGAAGCCAGTCGTGATAATGCAGAGCGTAACGGTGTGGCCGATTTACTTGAAGTATACCTACCTGAAGATCAACCGGAATTTGAAGCCGATATCTTGGTTGCTAATATTTTGGCTCAGCCTCTTAGAGAGTTACACCAAGTTATTCTGGGTTTACTTAAATCAGGTGGTCAATTTGCACTGTCAGGAATTCTTGAAGAGCAAGTTGCTTCGGTAGAAGATATCTACAGCCAATACGCTAACCTTGAAACCAGTCTGCAAGATGGTGAATGGATGCGTGTTGCAGGTCAAAAACACTAAGAAGTCTTTGACACGTCTTCCTTTAAAATCCTTAGCTCAAGCCCTCTTGAGTTAAGGATTTGTTATTTTTGCTAACAAAAATCTTCCATTTTTTTCCTTCTATAGCCAGTTACAAAAAGTCAATATCAAAAGTTTAAAAAAAAACCACTTTTGTATAAATAATAGGCTTTGATTTTTGCAAAAAAAACCGTAAACTTAGCGCCCCTTGATTGGTGACCCAGATTTATTGTGCAGATAGGCCCTTATCAGTTAGAAAATAACTTAATGGTTGCTCCTATGGCTGGAGTAACAGATAGACCGTTTAGACAGCTATGCCGTCGACTCGGTGCAGGTCTTGCTGTATCTGAAATGTTGTCATCCAATCCTAAGGTTTGGAAAACCGAAAAATCAATGTCTCGTATGGATCACTCCGGCGAGTCTGGTATTCGCAGTGTGCAAATTGCAGGTGCTGACCCACAACTGATGGCGGAAGCAGCCCAATTTAATGTCAAAAATGGCGCACAAATTGTGGATATCAATATGGGTTGTCCAGCAAAAAAAGTGAATAAAAAGCTCGCAGGCTCTGCCCTTTTGCAGTACCCCGAACTCGTTACTGACATCGTTAAAGCTGTAGTAAATGCAGTTGATGTGCCAGTGACGTTAAAAATCCGTACAGGGTGGGATACTGATAATCGAAATGGTGTAGAGATTGCGCGCATCGCTGAACAAAATGGGATTCAGTCGCTGGCGGTTCATGGCCGTACACGTTCTTGTATGTACAAGGGTGAAGCTGAATACCAAACAATTAAGGACATTAAGAGTTCAGTCTCCATTCCTGTCGTAGCGAACGGTGATATTACATCGCCACAAAAAGCAAAACAGGTTTTGGAATATACGGGCGCAGATGCTTTGATGATAGGCCGTGCAGCACAAGGTCGCCCTTGGATTTTTAGGGAGATAAACCATTATCTCACCACTGGAGAATTACTACCGGAGCCAGCTTTGGACGAGGTACAGAGTATTCTTATGGAACACTTGGTAAATCTTCACGCATTTTATGGTGATGTAATGGGTGTGCGAATAGCGCGTAAGCATGTCTCATGGTATTTGCAGGCTCATGACCGTGAAGGTCAATTTAGGCGAGTATTTAACGCTATCGACGCTCAGCAAGAGCAAATTGATACGTTAGAAAAGTACTTTGAAACACTAGCAGATAATTAACAAAGAGTAAGAAAGACGATGTTCGAACAAAACGTGACTTCTCCATTTATTACTAACGCACACGTTCAGTCTCAAGAGAAACCACAGCCATTACGCGATGCTTGTAAAAAAGCAGTTCACAACTACTTAAAGCAACTTAATGGTCAAGATGTACAAGATGTTTACGAGCTAGTTCTTTCAGAACTTGAAGCGCCGTTACTTGAAGAAGTAATGACCTACACTCGCGGTAACCAAACTCGCGCAGCAATCTTACTAGGTATCAACCGCGGTACACTTCGTAAGAAGCTTAAAAAGTACGGCATGAACTAATTAGCACCTAACGGTGCAATAAAAAGCACCCTTGGGAATCCTCGGGTGCTTTTTTGTTTTTCTAACCCCGAAAAACACACTAAATTAAATTCACGTTCAAATTTAATTTAGGTAAAGACCAGCGCTACAGATCTTGTTTATAAAAGCGACAAATGGTCGTCGAGTTATAAGCAAAAGTAAGTTAAAATATTCGTTTAAATTAAGTGTTTTCTCGCACTATCAATCAAATTTTGAGGTAATCAAAACTACCATGGATACATTACGTCCAATTCGTCGCGCGTTATTAAGCGTTTCAGACAAAACCGGTATTGTAGAATTTGCTCGCGCGCTTTCTGAGAAAGGCGTTGAACTGCTTTCAACTGGAGGTACATGTAAGCTGCTTGCAGACAACGGCATCGCAGTAACAGAAGTATCTGACCACACAGGTCACCCTGAGATCATGGATGGTCGTGTAAAGACATTACACCCAAAAATCCACGGTGGTATTTTAGCGCGCCGCGGTACAGACGAAGGTGTAATGGAAGCAAACAACATTTCTGCAATCGACATGGTAGTTGTTAATCTATACCCATTTGCACAAACTGTTGCAAAAGAAGGTTGCTCACTGGAAGACGCGATTGAAAACATCGATATCGGTGGTCCAACAATGGTGCGTGCTGCTGCTAAAAACAACAAAGACGTAACCATTATTGTAAACGCAGGCGACTACGACCGTGTTATTGCTGAAATGAATGCAAACGATGGCGCAACAACGTATGAAACGCGTTTTGACCTAGCAATTGCTGCATTTGAGCATACTGCACAGTACGATGGTATGATTGCTAGCTACTTCGGTAAAATGGTTCCTGATTACACTGAAGAAGCTGCTGTTGAAACTAAATTCCCACGCACAATCAATTTCCAATTCACTAAAAAGCAAGATATGCGCTACGGTGAAAACTCACACCAAGATGCCGCATTCTATGTTGAAAACAACATTGAAGAAGCGTCTGTTGCAACGGCAAAACAGTTACAAGGCAAAGCCCTTTCGTACAATAACATTGCAGACACCGACGCAGCGCTTGAGTGTGTAAAAGAATTCGACGCACCTGCATGTGTAATCGTTAAACACGCAAACCCATGTGGCGTGTCAATTGGTGACAACATTCTTGACGCATACGACCGCGCCTTCAAAACTGACCCTACATCAGCGTTTGGCGGCATCATTGCATTTAACCGCGAACTCGATGCAGACACAGCTGAAGCAATTGTTTCACGTCAATTTGTTGAAGTAATTATTGCGCCAAGCGTATCTGACGCAGCAGCACAAATTGTATCAGCGAAACAAAATGTACGTTTACTTGAGTGTGGTCAGTGGAATACCCAAACTACTGGCGTTGACATCAAGCGTGTTAACGGTGGCATCTTAGTGCAAGACCGTGACCAAGGCATGGTTGATATGGGCGACCTACGCGTAGTATCTAAAAAACAACCAACTGAACAAGAATTAAAAGACTTAATGTTCTGCTGGAAAGTAGCTAAGTTTGTTAAATCAAACGCAATTGTTTATGCAAAAGACGGCATGACAATTGGTGTAGGCGCAGGTCAAATGAGCCGCGTTTACTCAGCAAAAATCGCTGGTATTAAAGCCGCTGATGAAAACCTAGAAGTAGCTGGCTCAGTCATGGCATCAGATGCTTTCTTCCCATTCCGTGATGGCATCGATGCAGCAGCAGAAGCCGGTATTACTGCAGTGATTCAACCGGGTGGCTCAATGCGCGATGAAGAAGTTATCGCTGCCGCAGACGAGCACGGCATGGCAATGGTATTTACTGGCATGCGTCATTTCCGCCATTAATATTTGCTTGCAAACTTGTTAGTGCGAGCTCTTTGTTCGCTCGCACTAAACTGTTAACTTTGCTATATGTTGCTTAATAAAAATAAAAACTAGGAAGAAAATGAAACTCACAGTAAAAGCCATCGTAACTGCCCTGTCGCTTACTTTAGCTGGATGTGCATCGACCGATATCGATACATTGCTTACCAAAACTGCAACTGCTGATAACCGCTCAAGCGAAAATAAAGCACGTGATCAGTACCGTCACCCGAAAGAAACTTTGGCATTTTTTGGCCTTCAGCCAAATATGACAGTTGTTGAAATTTGGCCTGGCGGCGGTTGGTATACTGAAATTTTGGCACCTGTGTTAAAACGTGACGGCCAATATTTTGCAGCTCATTTTCCTTCTGACTCAGAAGTAAAATATTACCAACGTTCTCTTAACCAATTTCAAGATAAATTGGCTAACGATAGTTTATACGAGAATGTCACACTTTCTGAGTTTTACCCAGGCACACACCATAATATCGCGCCAGCAGGCAGTGCTGATATGGTGCTCACATTCCGCAATTTACATAACTGGTATATGCAAAAAGACATTGAGGGTATCAATGAAGCCTTTAAAGCGTTTTTTACTGCTCTTAAGCCTGGCGGCGTGCTAGGTGTAGTAGATCACCGTCTACCAGAAAACCGTGATAGCGCCAAAGCGAAACGCTCTGGTTATGTAAAGCAAAGCTGGGTGATTGAACACGCGGAAAAAGCAGGATTTATTTTAGAAGCTGTTAGCGAAGTTAACGCCAATCCATTAGACACAGCCGATCATGAAAAAGGTGTTTGGACCTTACCTCCGCGTTTAGCACTTGGTGAAAAAGATATCACCAAATATAAAGCGATTGGTGAAAGTGATCGTATGACATTAAAGTTTAGAAAACCTGAATAGGTAAAGGAATTCCAATGAATGTATTAGTAATTGGTAGTGGTGGTCGCGAGCACGCATTGGCGTTTAAAGCGGCACAATCAGCAAAAGTTGAAAAAGTATTTGTTGCTCCAGGCAATGCAGGCACAGCCCTTGAGCCTAAGCTTGAAAATGTAGCAATTGGCGTTGAAGACATTGCAGCACTTGTTAGCTTCGCAAAAGAAAATAATGTTGAGTTAACGATTGTTGGTCCTGAAGCCCCGCTTGTTATTGGTGTCGTTGATAAATTCCGTGAAGAAGGTTTAGCGATTTTTGGCCCAACAGCGGCTGCGGCGCAACTTGAAGGTTCAAAGTCATTCACTAAAGATTTCTTAGCACGTCATAAAATCCCAACAGCGGATTATCAAACGTTTGAACAAATCGACCCAGCACTTGCATACCTTAAAGAAAAAGGCGCGCCAATTGTTGTTAAAGCTGATGGCTTAGCAGCAGGTAAAGGTGTGATTGTTGCTATGACAGAGCAAGAAGCAGAAGACGCTATTCGCGACATGCTTGCTGGCAATGCGTTTGGCGACGCAGGTAGCCGTGTTGTTATTGAAGAGTTCTTAGAAGGTGAAGAAGCGTCATTTATCGTAATGGTAGATGGTGAAAACGTACTTCCGTTTGCTACTTCTCAAGATCATAAACGTGCTTATAACGAAGATAAAGGACCGAATACAGGTGGTATGGGTGCATATTCACCAGCTCCAGTGGTTACCGCTGAAATCCACCAGCGCATAATGGACGAAGTAATCTACCCAACTGTAAAAGGCATGAGTGATGAAGGTCACCCTTACACAGGTTTCTTATACGCAGGTTTAATGATTACTGCTGATGGCACACCGAAAGTAATTGAATATAACTGCCGTTTTGGCGATCCTGAAACACAACCAATTATGCTTCGCTTGCAGTCAGGTTTAGTTGAGTTAATTGAAGCGGCTAACCGTGTTGAACTTGATAAAACTGATATTCAGTTTGATTCACGAGCAGCTGTAGGTGTTGTACTAGCGGCAGCAGGCTACCCAGGTTCTTACCCTAAGGGTGATGCTATCTCAGGTTTACGCGTTGATTATGCTGAAGGTACAAAAGTATTCCATGCAGGCACCAAGCAAGATGGTGACAATGTTGTAACCGCAGGTGGTCGCGTATTATGTGCAACAGCACTTGGAAACACAGTAACTGAAGCACAGCAAAACGCTTATAAACTGGTTGATGAAATCAATTGGCAAGGTGTTGAGTTCCGCACCGATATCGCTTATCGCGCTATTGCGCGCGAAAATAATAGCTAAGCGTTATTATTAATCACTTTTAAAATCAACCTACCTCATGTAGGTTGATTTTTTTTGCCTCTTAATAAATATAAAACCAGTGCTAAATTAGTATTATAGGCTACCTATTTCGTCGTTTTTCATCTAACCTTTAGAAGCCGCTAAATATCAAGGAAGTTCATGAACCAGTTAAAGTCTGTCTATTTATTTATTGCTTGCATGCTGTTTGCGGCCCTAGCTTTAATAATAGCGTCTTTAGTTTTCAATATTGGCGATCCAACTACTAACTCTATCGAACGTACCCACGCCATTTATTTAAAACCATCCTATTGGGTTGATGAACAAAGTACCGCGAGTTTAACTGACGCGTTGGAGCAAGATTTCCAAAATGCTGAAATAACCAAAATCCCATGGCAATTTGGCAACCAAACCTACTGGCTTAAAGTAAGCGTTACCAATCGTACAGAGTTTATCGAGAATCTGACTGCGCATTTTGATAATCCGATGCTTGATCAGCTTGAAGTATGGCTACTCGATGCAGAAAATAATATTGTTAAACATAAACAACTTGGCGATACCTTGCCGAACCTTAATATCCATGAGCAGGCATTTCCACACTTTAGTTTTCAACTCAATGCAAAGGACAGCAATGTTTTAGTTGCACGCATCAAAACCACGGGGATTTCTAAAACACCGTTAACCATTTATCAAAGCGACAACTTTAATGATGTGAAAAAGTTTAGTTTCTTAATATGGGGACTTTTCATTGGCGTCACCGTGATGATTGCTCTCTACAATATGATCTTATTCATCAGTATTCGAGAAACTGTTTATTTAGCGTATATTGGTTATATCCTTTCAACCTTGATGATGATGGGCTCAGTACTTGGCTTTGGTTATTATATTTGGCCAACACCAATGCAAAATTGGTTACAAGTTTATGTTGTGTCTACTAATTTTAGTGTCGCAATCTGCGCGCTTATTTTTGGCTCGTTATTTTTACGCTATGCCTCAATTAAAACAAAACTAAATACCCTTATAAAAGCCACCTTAGCAATTTTACTAATAGGTGCATTTAGCAGCTTTTTATTACCCGAATACTACGCAGCTCCGGTCTTTTTCGTGTGTATGGTGCCTCTTTATATAACAATTTTACTGATTGTATTTAATCGCTTACTCACCGACTTTGTTTGGGCTAAATATTACTTTTTTTCGTGGTTACCACTGATTATTAGTGGAGCAATACAACCCCTTGTGCTCGTGGGTGTATTTGAACACACCTTCCTCACGCGCCATGCCTTTTTAATTGGTGTTCTACTCGAAGTATTGCTTATGGCAATGGCTCTTGCGGATAAGTTTTCGCACCAGCAACGAGAGAGCTATTTCAAAGCAACCCATGACTCGAGTTCTCAGCTACCAAATGAAACCTTATATAAGTACAAAATTACTCAACTGCTTGAGCAACAACATAACTTTATCGCCTGCTTTATTGAATTGAAAAACTTTGGGCAATTCATACCTTATATGCCTCCAAAAGCTAAAAAAGATTTAGTTAACCAGGTCTATGCGTCACTGCAGCCTGTTTTAATGAATCAATCACAAATCATTATGATTGAGGAGCAAGGTCTAAATACGGTTAAACTTGCCTACTTAAGAGATGGAGTATTTGCGCTGCTGGTGAATCATGGTACCAATCGCGAATCACTTAATAAGTTATTACTTAACTTGCAAGCTCATATTCCTACCTCATTATTAATTGATGGCATTTTACTTAACCTATCAAGTCATATTGCCACCTGCTCGAGTATTTATTGCAATCAGCGAAGCGGTTTATTGCTGCGAAAAACTTGGCAAACCTTATTTCAAGCAAAGCAAGAAGGCGTTTCACTACTGCATTATAAAAAAGAAAGCGGTGATGATATTGGTCAACAATTTAATCTTGCTTCTGAGCTACACAGTGCAATCGAACAAAAGCAATTAGTGCTTAGCTATACTCCGGTTTATCACGTTAAGAATAAAAAACTAATTTCAATTACTTGCCAATTCTCATGGCCACATCCAGAGTTTGGCGAGATTACACAGCAAGAAATAATTAAGCTTGCGATTGATACAGGACTCAATGTACAACTTAATCGCTGGTTATTCTCTGAGTTATTTAAAACTATCAACACATTAAAAGAGAACCACTTCAACGGTCAGTTTTCACTGACCTTGTCACTTAATCAATTAAATCATAGTGGTTTTATTAGCTGGCTATCAGAGCAAGTAACCCATTTTGACACCGATAATATCACCCTTTATACCCAACATCCGGCACTTGATGAGCAAAACCAAATGCAAGAAACATTGCAAAAGCTGCTCGACCTTGGTTTTAATTTTGGTTTAGATAATTTCCATGGCGACCTCGACCGGTTATTTGAAGCCCGAGAATGCGGTTTTAGTGATGTGCGCATCGGCCATTTATTTACTAAAAGTAATATTCAAGGCCATAAGCTAACGCTTCTATTAAGCGCCATGGTCGATGTGGCTAAAGGACTTGATTTAACGGTTACCGCCATCAGTGTAGATAACCAAGAGTTCGCAGATATTGTAAATCAATGTCAGTGTGACTTTATGCAAGGTGAACTGCTTGCACCTACCATGAACTATCGAATTCTTAACTCATTTTTACTAGCACAACAATCTCGCATTGGTAATCTCAGCGAGCTTTGATAGGATAGCCTTTTTTGCTTGATTAGGGGCTCAAAATGCAAGCAACACAACACACTGGTACTTTGCGAAAAATGCAAGCAAGCCACACATCACCAATTAGCTACCAGTTACCTGTCGGTGAAAGTCTTGTCGCTTTAAATGAGTTGATTGGCAAGCAACTTACTCTGACTTTTAATGGTAATATCTTTTGTAGTAGCTGTGGTAAAAAAACCAAAAAGAGCTATTCGCAAGGGCATTGTTTTGTCTGTATGCGCAAACTTGCAAGCTGCGATATGTGCATTATGAAACCTGAAACTTGTCACTTTGAGCAAGGTACCTGCCGTGAACCTCAGTGGGGCGAAGAAAATTGCATGATCCCACACTACGTGTACCTCGCAAATACCACCGCCATTAAAGTTGGGATCACTCGCCATACACAAATCCCAACCCGTTGGATTGACCAAGGTGCAACTCAGGCATTGCCTATTTTTAAAGTTGCTACACGCCATCAATCTGGATTGTTAGAAGTTGCTTTAGCAGAATTTATCGCCGATAAAACAAACTGGCGCAACATGCTTAAAGGTAATGGCGAAACAATCGATTTAAAACGTCACGGTGCCGAGTTAATTGAACAAATTCGCCCTAAATTGACCGAGCTAAGTGAGTTATTTGGTGCTACAGCGATTACTGAATTAGATGAAGAAGTTGTCGAATTAGATTTCCCTGTTTCAGAATTTCCAACCAAAATAAGCTCCTTTAATTTCGATAAAAACCCTGAGGTTTCTGGCGTTTTACAAGGTATAAAAGGCCAATATCTTATTTTTGATAGTGGTGTGATTAATATTCGTAAATTCACCTCCTACGAAGTGACAGTTAGCTACTAACCGATAGCGCTATTTTTGCGGGGCGATGTGCCTCGCAAAATAACTCAAACTGTTCAACACTCAAGGGTTTACTAAAAAAGTAACCTTGGATGGCATGGCAATCTAGTTCTTGTAAAAAAGCCAACTGATGCGCCTGCTCAACACCTTCAGCCACTAAATTTAATTCAAGGCTATGGGCCATCGCTGCAATTGCTTTTACTATTTGGCTATTGCCATATTCATCGGGCACTTTGGCTACAAAACTGGCATCAATTTTCAGTGTGTCAATCGGAAGCCGTGCAAGGTAACTTAACGCTGAATAACCTGTACCAAAGTCATCTAACGATAAACTAACACCTAATTGTTTAAGCGCCTTAAGTACTTTCTTTGCATCTTCGAGTGATCGAATGAAACTACTTTCAGTAATTTCAATTTCAAGAAGTCGGCCGTCAACTTGCCAAATATTTAACGCATTCTCTACGCTTTGAGCCAAGTTTCCTTGGGTAAAATGAAGCGCTGACACATTGGCTGAAATGCGTCTATCAAATATCCCCTTGTTTTGCCATTGCTGAATTTGCTTACATACCGCATTAATTACCCAAATATCAATATCAACAATTAATCCAAGTTCTTCTGCAAGCGGAATAAAGTTAGCAGGTGAGATAAAACCTAATTCACTATCATGCCAACGCAGTAGCGCTTCTGCACCGACAATTTGATGTGTGAAGCTATCAATTTTGGGCTGGTAATAAAGGCTAAACTCATTATTTTTTAACGCTTGTTTAAGCTTATTTTCAATCGCCATACGCTCCAGAGAACGCGCATTCATAGCTGGTTTATATAATTGAAATGAATTGCGTCCAATCTCTTTCGAACGATACATCGCAATGTCGGCATGTTTTAATAACGTTTCAGCATCTTCGCCATCATCAGGGTAAATTGCACCACCAATCGAAGTTGTTATGACGATTTCTGTGTTGCCGATTTTAATTGGCTCACGCAGCGCCTCAATTAAACTTGTTGCGTAACGGTGGATATTTTTAACCTCATCAATTTCGGTCAATAACAGCGTAAACTCATCGCCCCCTAAGCGCGCTAATGTATCCCCTTCATGCATGCAGTGCTGCAAACGCTTTGCGACTTGCTTTAAAAGTGCATCTCCCGCGCTATGACCTAAGGTATCGTTGACTTGTTTAAAGTGATCTAAGTCGAGAAACATGACCGCAATTTTTGTTTTGTCGCGATGCGCTGTTGCTAACGCCATTTCTAAGCGATCATTAAATAAACGACGATTCGGTAAATGGGTTAATTCATCAAAATAAGCAAGCGTTTTAATGCGCTTTTCATTACGCTTTCGTTCAGTGATATCACTAAAGATTGCGGCATACAGCGCTTCTTCTTCAGCACTTTCACGAATACATATAATGGTCAGCCACTCAAGAAAAATCTCACCATTGCGTTTGCGGTTATATATTTCTCCCTGCCATACCCCTTTATGCCTAAGCTCGGTCCACATTTTGTCATAGAAGTGTTTATCATGACGACCCGAGCTCAGCATTGACGGCTTCTGGCCAAGCACTTCTTGTTCGCCATAACCGGTTAGCTGAGTAAATGCCGGATTAACTTGCATAATTGTATTACGTGAATCCGTTATCATAATCCCGTCTGGCGACGCATTGATAATTTGCTCTGCTAAATATAAGTTCTTTTGGGATTTCTTTAACGCGCGATCTCGCTGATGCAAAACCGTTTCAAGCTCTTGCATGTAAGCAGACTCAATTTCACTGAGAATATTTCTAAGTGCTAATACGCCAAGGATTTCACCGTCATCACCTTCAACGATTAAATGACGGATCTGCTTTAACTTGAGAATTTGATATGCCTTAAACAAGCTAGTTGTATAGTGCACAGTTAAAAGTGGCCAGCTGGCATATTGCCATGCCGGTTTATCGACTTTCTGGCGACTTAACATCGTCAGTAAATCACGCTCCGTGATAATACCCGTTTGACCAACATCTGGATTATCGATTAGGACAAAATTCGATCGCCTTTGACGCATTATTTCACTGATACTGGCTACAGAAATATTACCTTGAGTAATGGGTACTTCGGCAACATAGCTACTTTCAATCGTTTTAAAATGCAAATAATGCTCAAGCCCCTGACTGCGAACTACATCACTTAAACTAATAACACCAGCAGGTTCGCCATCATCCCCTTTTGTCACCAATAAATGGCGAAAACCATAACTATGGAACAATACGGTGACTTCAGATAACTGGGTAAGATGATCAACGGTTTTGACAGGTGATGTCATGTAGTTCACCACAGGCTGATGAAATACTTCAGGATCTGCAAAATCAACTTTGGCGCAATCCCCCTCAGTCCAGACCCCAATGATCTGGCCATCTCGCTTGATAAAGATAGAGCTCACGTTTTCATTACGCATAAGGCACGCACAATCAGCTAAACTTTGCTCAGGTGAGCAGACTAAAAGCTCGGTAGACATAACATCTTCAACACGCAGCTTTTTACTTGATTGAGCCATATGAGTAACCTTTTAAAGACCGTCGGGTAAAAGAATTCTACGTATAATTGCAATAGTGAAAATTGATGCAGAACAATTAATCTTGGAATTCAAATTAAAGTTAACAACTTTACCTAAAGTGATAACAAATAAATTAAAGGCCAGTTAACGCTTTTAAATGTGTTGCAACAGAACGGCCAAGTGCGGAGTTATTGTAGCCACCTTCAAGCATCGAGATAATGCCTTTACAGTCTACTTGTTCGCAGAGTGAAACAACTTGCTCGGTAAACCATAAATAATCTGCTTCAACTAACTGTAAGCCTCCCATATCATCTTCATAGTGAGCATCAAAACCCGCACTAATAAAGATCAACTCTGGTTGAAACTGCTTTAGTTTAGGAAACCAAGTGTCGAGTAAGGCTCGTTCAAAGTCATCACCAGCCATGCCTGCGGTCATCGGCGTATTAATGATATGCTCATTGCTCTCAATGGCTGTATTAGGATAGAAAGGGTGCTGGAAGATAGAACAAAATAATACATCAAGGTCATCAACAAAAATGTCTTGTGTACCATTTCCATGATGTACATCGATATCCAATATAGCGATGCGCTTGATACCTTGCTGCTGCGCATAGCGTGCCGCAATGGCAACATTGTTAAAGATACAAAAACCAGAAGAAGTGTCTTTGTTGGCATGATGCCCGGGCGGACGCACGGCACAAAAAGCGGCATCAAGCTCCCCCGCTAAAATTTTATCAACTGCCAACAAACCAGATCCCGCTGCACGTTTGGCCGCAGTTAAACTGTCAGGACACAGCCAAGTGTCACCATCTAAATCAGTGAGTCCTTCGTGGGGTATGTTGCTTTCAACCTTCTTAACTAAGCTTTCAGAGTGAGCTAATAATAATTGTTCACGCTCTGCTAACGGTGCGTCAAGGTGAGTCAGTGCGATATCGAGACCTGCGGCAAGCATGCGGTCATTAATTGCATCAAGGCGCGAAGGACATTCAGGGTGATCTGGGATCATTCTGTGCTTTCGACAGTCCGTGTGTGAAATAATCGCTGTTCGCATACCGCTCTCCAATCGCTGAATTAAACACCAGTCTAGCAAAGTCAGTAAGTACCGACTTTGCTACTTTGGTCGGTTAAGGTGCGTCAGATTTGATTGGGATCAAATTAAGGTTATGAAAATCAAAACTAAAGTCAGTCACACTTGGGGCAACCGCTCGCATTTTTGCCGCGCGAACTTGATTGTTTGGACTCATTTCAAATTCAATAAAGGCATCAGCTTCAAGCAACTTTTCGTGCCAACGAACAATAAAGGTGTTGCCATTAAAATGCTCTAAGGTGCCTTTTAAACGTGCAGAATGTGTGAAATCGATAGTTAGTTTGCTATCTTTTTCAGCAATTACAATATCGCCATACCAAGCGTCATTGTAACGCGCTGCGTAGGTTGATAAGGGTAATGCTTTCTGTAGGTGTTTTGGCTTTTCAACTACCGCTTTTTCATACGCTTTATTTTTACGTTCGAAATGTTTCTTTGCCAGCATTTCTACCCAATCTTTATTTGGTAATTCAAGCGCATCTTCGAGTACTTCATGAGTAATTGCACTCAGCGCACTAAATGCCTGCTGATTAGATAACACGACAATACCTAGCTGTTTTTCAGGAACAAGGGTGACTTGCGATACCATGCCAAGAATACCACCACCATGACCCAATTTTTTATACCCTTGATAATCTTCTATCGACCACCCAAGGCCATAACCACGAAACTGCTGACGATAATCATTAAAGGCACTTTTAGATGTCATACTGGTAATATGTGGATGCCACATCTGTGCTTGTTGCTTTTCACTAAACAGCACTTCACCACTGGGTAATTTGCCACCCGCAAGCTGTGTTTTGAGCCAGTTAGCCATTTCATCTACATTTGATGCAATAGCCCCTGCGCCGCGGAAATCTTCAAGGTAATTAACAAAGAAAGGATGTAACTTACCATCCATTGGAATGTGGCCTGTCGCCCAGTTGTTATTGCTTTTTGGAATACGTGAAAAGCCCGCTTTTGACAAAGTCATACCTAGCGGCTTTAACATATCTTGTTCGATAAATTCCTGCCAAGATTTCCCTGATACGCGAGCAACCACTTCACCGGCAGTAACAAACATTAAATTATTATAAGTATATTGACTACGAAAGCTTGATACTGGTTTTAAATAGCGGATGCCATGAATCACTTCTTCAACCGATTTATCCGTATCCGGCCAAATTGTTAAATCACCAGCGCCTAAACCAAGGCCGGCACGATGACTAAGTAAGTCGCGAATTGTCACTTCACGCGTAGCATAAGCATCAAACATGCGAAATTCAGGTAAGTGATCAATTACTTTGTCATTCCAATTAAGCTTGCCTTGATCAACCAGCATCGCAAGTGCTGCTGCAGTAAATGCTTTGGAATTTGACGCAATACCAAATAAGGTATGTTTGTTTACCTTTTCACCCGTCTCTAAGTGCCTAACACCGAAGCCTTTTGAAAAGACCACTTCACCATTTTCCACAACCGCAACAGCCATCCCCGGTACATCAAAGCGTGACATTGAATGTTCAATGGTTTGTTCTAGCTGTTTAGTGTCAATTGAGGCATACAGTTGGCTTGACGCCAAAACGCCAAGTGCGAGAGTAATTTTACTGACTAATTTCTTCATAATTTACTTACTTATAAATTGAAAACTCACGCTCAGCACGGGCACTATCGTGATCGACTTGTGTTTGTTGCGAGCGAATTTGATGAATATAGTGATGAGGTAAATTGGCCTCTAAGGCACCTGTGAGTACATGTTTTATGTACCAATCAAAAGGGAGTTGCTGTTGGCATAGAGTATTTGCAACATAACAGTAGGCAGCAAACTGATTACCACATTCATTGGTAACCATTATTTCTTGGTTATCGTAGCGCGGCCCTTCAATTTCATCCAAAATGTGTTTTTCATCTTGAGTTATTTTATAGAGCACACCATACAACAAGTCATCTTGATTATGTGTTGCAAGCGCATTGCACTTACCTGAGTTATCAAATCCTTGCTTATCAAAGGTTAATCTAAACCCTGGCACGGTCGCAACACCAATACGCTTTGCATTGGGTAAGCGCGCAAGTAATCGATTTAATGACATATTTGACCCATATGCTAAGTTGTAATAAATCATACCAATACCACCCTCACAGCAAGAGCAATCAGCACTACACCAATCCCCCTATCAAACCAATGCCCTGCCTTCAAAAAGAATGCACGTACCTTTTCTCGACTTAATACAAGCGATAGAAAGCTAAACCACACAAGCGTTGCTACTGCCATATACATACCATAACCAGCTTGGATCAAAATTGGCGTATCAACACTGATCACTAAGGTGAATAAACTCAAAAAGAACAGTGTTGCTTTCGGGTTAAGCGCATTGACCAAAAACCCTCGGCTAAACGCTTTTACCATAGATTCAGACTCTGTTTGTGCTAATACCTGTTCACTTTGATGCGAAGCGGGTTTTGATCGCAATGCCATAACACCAATATAAGCGAGATAGGCTGCTGCAAGGTATTTTAAAACAGCAAATAAGGTAGGTGACTGCGAAATAACGATCGCTACTCCAAGTACACAATAGCTCACATGCACCAAGATACCTGTAGCAATACCAGCACTGGTTACTAGAGCGTTATTGCGTCCTTTTTGAATGCTTTGTTTTAGTACTAACGCAAAGTCAGGCCCTGGACTGGCAACTGCAAAAAAATGACTAATTGCGATTAATAAAAACTCATCAAGATAACTCACTTCGCCTCCGTTAATGCGATTAGCATAGGATTAGCTGATTGCGATATGGTGTTTTCAAGTTGCTTATTCGCGCGCTTTAACAACGAACGTAAATGTGGTTTTAAGTGCGATGAAATATGCGATAGTGGTAAATTTTTCGCCTTAAGTAATAACGCAAGAATGTATATTAATTCCGGCTCAGCTAATGTTGCACTGCGGTTTGCGTAAGGGTTGTAACACGAACCACAACCACCGCGAAACTGATACGCTGTATTTGCCATCATCACACCGAATCCCATAAAACATGCCAGCAGATCGACTGCCTGTGGCACCAGCTCTTGTCCACCCGGTGGTAAGCTACGATTGTGTAACACATTGATATGCGCCAAGGATTGAGAAAATGAAGCTATTAAGTCTTGTGGTTGGTTTATTTGATTTGGGTTAAATGATATTTGCAATGAACCACTTGCAGAAACAAGCTCGGCGTTATCACCCCGCTTAACCCCTGAAAACTCTAATAATGGAAAACTTTGTTCTGAAATTTGATTTGGTGCCACCAGCTGTATTGGCCACGCTTGCATTCCCGCATAGCCTTTAACTTGCGTGAATACGTAGCTTGCCATTTGCTCTATGCTATTGACTTGTTCAGGGAAAAACTCACCATTAGGCAAAATAAAGCGCATCTCGTTAAGGAGTGCATCACCATCAAATTCTTGGTATGCCCATAAAAATGTATCGAGTATCCACGCCTCAGTGCCTTCATCTAACAGTGGCTGCGTTTTAACTAAATTGAGCAAGGTGCTTTTTAATCCAGAAACCATAATCTACAAACTTATTAAACCGAATGAATCATATTAATCTAGCCCTCGGGTTAAAATAAACCTTTTCCGACAAACGGGCTGAAATTTTATTCAAAAGCGTTTACTCTTCATAATGTTAAGCATTTTTGAATAGGAAATCACATGCGCACAACACGCCTACTTACCACAGCGTTATTCGCTGTTAGCTTTTCAAGTGCCGCGGATATCGCCTTTACAGGTTATTACGGCCAATCATTAAACCAATCGTTAGTGACAGAGAATGGCACTAAGATCGATATTAAAGACGACACAAACCTCGGAGTGAGTCTTGATAAGCATGATGGTATCTCTAAATACGGCCTATACTACTCGCATATGTCGAGTACCCAGCGAAATGCGTCAGATTACGAGCTGGACCTTAATTATTTATTATTTCAAAGTGCGGTGGTACTTCCCGTATCTGATGGGCTTTCGAGCTATTTAGGTGCTCAACTCGGTGTAAACCGTATTTCTCCAAACTTCTCTGATTCTGATACTTTTTTTGCTACAGGTTTGTATGGTGGTTTGGAGTATGAAATAACTAAAGACTTTTTAGCACTTGGTGAAGTCCGTTGGCTAGCAACAATTCTTAAAAATGATTCGACGACAATCTGCGAAGGTGGGCCTGACGGCACCCAGTGCGACTGGTACTTTGATGGAGAGGTACTCAATCAATTTCAATTTAACTTGGGCGTAATGTACCGTTTTTAAATTAAAAAAGGAGCTTCAGGCTCCTTTTTTATCAATTAGTTGAAATCTTTTCGCATGCGCTTGATATCAACTTGTGGCGACTCATAGCCAGTAAATAAAAGCCATTGTTTACTTGGCACAAAGCTCATGCCCCGAGAGCGTGAAAAGGCGCGTTCAGGTACCCTCAATACGTCTTTATCTTGTTTGTTATTAAAGTCATAAAAACTCAAACGATAGTCATATCCGCGCACTTTAAAATAGTAAATGCCTTCGTTTGTTACGTGCCATCCAGTGCTATTTGCAAGTGCTAAATCTTCAATTAAGAGTGCTTCGTCTACAACTTCACCGTTAAGATTAACCTGCCAAAATCCGCTTCCTCGTTTATAAACAATCAACTGATTATGTGCTATCTCAACCGCATGCGAACCATTAGTAATGCGCCTAGTTGCTCCAGAAGCAATGTCGATTCGGTAAACGTCGCCCGAAGAAACCGAATATAATGCTTTATTGTCTTGTGACCAGCGCGCCTTACCATAGTAATTTAGCTCAGAGTTAACTTGCGTTAATTGACTGGTTAACACATCGAGCACATATAAGCGGCTTTCTTGTCCATTATTAGCCGTAAATGCGATTTTTTTGCCATCAAGTGACCAAACAGGGTTGTGTGCATGAAACTGCAATTGGGTTAACTGTCTTCGTTCGGTACCATCCAATCCAGCAACCCAAATTTCATCAAATCCTGATTCATTTGAAATAAATGCCAACTTTTCAGCAGCCTCAGAATAGTCAGGAAAACGAAAGTTAAATTCAGATTGAATAAGTGGAAACGGCGACGCTGCGACATCACTGTCTAACTCTAAACGCATTATCGATGTGTCTATTTTCCAATCGTGATAATAGAGGTTACCATTTACGTCAAATGCAGGGTAACTAAAGCCCTCGACATTTAAATTTACTTGTTCATTTGTTTGTAAATCGAGTTCATAACCATGACGGTTACCATGCATCACAGTTGAAAAAACTATTTTCTCTGAGTTTGGCTGCCACGCAAGGCCACGTATATCTGGTAGCCCAGTCACCACGCGCTGTTCAGTTTGGCTTTGTAAATCATAGATAAAAATATCTTCATTACCATGATTCAAATTACGTGAAATAGCCAAGCGACGACCTTTTGGTCCGAATGTCACCGCTTCGCTCTCACCCGGTTCACAATTATTGCAGCGAATTCGCTTAGCTGGCTGCTCGCTGTCCAGCTTTTTAAGGTAAACACCGCGTATGGGGTTTTCGGGGTCAACACCAATGTACGCCAACAATTTCCCATCAGGAGATACAGCAACATCACTCGGGGCATTACTCGCACACTCACCGACTTTGGTGATGTGGAAGTCGTTCAAATTAACCCCCACCACTTCACAACGAGAACCAATGCGTCGGTAATAAAATAATTTAGAATCATCATGAGCCCAAACAGAACGGGACTCACTACCAGGCGTATGTGTCAATTTCGTATGCTTAAGGTCTGGCTGAAATAAATCCTTGCGGTACAAATCAACTTGCCTGTCCATTTGTCGCCATGAATACACCAGGTAGCGTCCATCATTTGAAATGCTTGGAAACAATTCACGCCCAGGATACTGAGTGATAAGTTCAGGGGATTGATACACTTTTTCCTGTGGCGTTGGCCAAAAGTACCAACCCAATGTAAGCGCTAATAAAGCACAGAAAATAAGGCTAAACCACAACAGCTGGCGTGATGAAATTTGCAAAAAGATTTGAGATGACGGTTCGTTATATACTGGCTCAACTAATAATCGATAACCTGACTTACGCACAGTTTCGATATATTCCTGTTCGCTATCTAATTCTTTAAAGGCTTTACGAAGATGCCAAATCGCATTGGTAAGCGCCTTCTCACCGACATAGCTATTACCATCCCAAACATGATCAATAATTTGTTGGCGCGTTAACAGCTCTGGCTGCTGCTCTGCCAGATAACACAATAATTCAATAAATTTGGGCTGCAATGAAATGGAGACTTCATCACACACTAAAGTATGTTCTAACGGGTTAACTTCTACCCGCCCTAAATAATATGACGCAGCGCTATTCATCATTAATTGTTGATTTATTTTTCTGGCTACAAGCTTACCTAATTATGCTATTTAGTTGCAAAAATATTGCGTTGAAAACATCTATTTTTGTTTTTTACCCAAAAACAACACAACACCAACAAAAAAATAAGCAACTGATATTAAATGAAAATATAGCAATAGATGTTAAATAGATATTAAAAAGTGGAAGAATAGAGAGCTTGAGTGTTGAGCTACTTGCAACGCTACTTTAAAACCACGGAAGGCCTCCCTGGCCAACTCTATTCATTTTGTAGCGCACATGAATAGAGCTTACTAGTAACAGCGAACCATTAACTCTGTTATTGCTTCCTGTTACTAGTGAATTTTAACAATAACTAAAATCGTTGCTTTGGCAAACAAAGTAACAAAATCCTTAAAGGGAAATCAACGTGGGAATGAATACTAATAAATGTGCAATTGCTGCAGCAATTGCATTAGCCATTTCTGGTAATGCATGGGCTGATGCCGAAGTAGAACGCCAAGAAGTTGCACAATCACAAAATGTGTCAGAGCAAGCAGCAAAAAAAGAAGCGCCAGAGAAAATCACTGTAACTGGTTCTCGTATCAAACGTGACAGCTTCTCAGTTGCAACACCAATTGCAACCATGGACCGTAACGCTATTGATGACACAGGTCTTGGTTCGTTATCAGAAATTCTTGTGAATGAGTTACCTCAAGTGTCTGAGGGTTCGAGTAATACCAACTCTCAATCAAGCGTGCAAAACACAGGTCTTTCTACAATCGATTTACGTGAGCTTGGTACAAACCGTACGCTTACGTTAATTGATGGCCGTCGTGTTGTTTCAAACTCTTACTCAGGCAACTACGTCAGTTTAAACACCATTCCAACCAGCATGGTTGAACGTGTTGAAATTATCACAGGTGGTGCATCAGCCGCATACGGCTCTGACGCCATTGCAGGTGTTGTAAACATTATCACCCAACAAGACAAAGAAGGGTTTAGTATTAAAGCCCGTGGTGGTGAAAGCACAGAAGGTGGCGCCAAAGAATTCACTATTGATTCAGACTTTGGTACTACCTATGCTGATGACCGTGGTTATGCATTCCTGAGTTTAACTTATGACGAGCAAAAAGGTCTGAGCTACTGGGATCGTGATCGCGCACAGCAAATGGATTCGTGGACTTACGACGATGACAAAATGTGTAATGCCATGCTAACTGAGTCTGGCTACCAATGTATGCGTGATATTTCGCGCGCAGATTGGCGCAGTTTAAGTGACTCGATCCCAGGCGGTGTATTTGACGAGAAAAGCTCAACTCGCCCAGATGCAGGTTTTTGGTATGACGGTCAAACACTGCGTGATGATTGGCATGAAGAACGCTATGGCATCGATTTTAACCAATACACTATGCTTAAAGTGCCAGATAAAGCACTTGCGATTGCGGGTAAAACAGAATTTGAAGTAAACGACGATGTGGAAGTGTATTTCCAAGCTCAATTTAGCCGTAACACTTCTGAAAACTTAAAGTCACCAGAAAGTGAAGATGAGTGTGATGCAATCATTACCCATGATACAGCAACCGGCGTATTTGGTTCAGACTGTATTGGTCGCATTCCTTATGATAACCCTTACATGCCAGAAGAAATTCGTGATCAAGCGAGTTCGCGCGGCGTGAAATGGGACCGTAACTTTATTGAAGTTGGTCAAATCTTAAATAAAAACACTCGTGACACTTTACGTACTTGGGCTGGCGCACGCGGCACCATCTGGAATGATTGGGATTGGGATTTATCTGTAAGCTACGGTAAATTTAAGCAAGAGCAAGAACGTTCAAACGAGTTATTCGTTGCCAATGTGCGTAATGCATTAAATGCAGAAGTACTCGCTGATGGCACTATTCAGTGTAAAGACGCGGACGCGCGCGCTGAAGGTTGTGTGCCATTAAACCTATTCGGTGAAGGTTCTATTACGCCAGAAGCGGCAGATTATATTCGTGCAAATACAGAAATCACATCTAACATCGAGCAAACCACAGTAATGGGCTTTGTTGCTGGTGATTTATTCGATATGCCTGCAGGTGCAGTGTCTTCAGCGTTTGGTTTTGAGTATCGAAAAGATGAGCAAAGCGTTTCAACAAACGTACCTGAAGGTGGTGTAACCTTTAACTATGTACCTGACTTCAAAGGTGATGTAAGCGTTTATGAAGCTTTTGGTGAAGCAGCATTACCTCTTTTACGAAATGTAACTGGTGCGCAAAGCTTAGACTTAGAAGTATCAGCTCGTTTTGCTGATTACTCATGGTCATCTACTGGTTTAATCCAAAGTTATAAAACAGGCTTAATTTACGTGCCAACAGATGGTTATATGGTTCGTGCTAATTGGGCTCGCGCACAACGTGCACCAACTATCACTGACTTAATGTCACCTCCTCGCGGAGATTACGACTCATTTAATGACATTTGTGATGGTGTGACAGCAACGTCTACCGATGCCGGCCACGATAACTGTCGTCAAGAGCCAGGCATCGCAGCAACAATTGCAGCTGATGGTGAATTTGAAGATGATAACAACGGTTACTCTCCAAACGTTGGTAACAGTGAGCTGAAAGAAGAAACAGCGGATACCTTTACGTTTGGTGTATCGCTGGCGCCTTCATTTATTGAAGATTTCCGTCTAGCTGTTGATTACTACGACATTCAAATTGATGATGCAATCACTTCCCTATCAAACGAAGATATTATTGGTTTCTGTTATGACTCAGCGCTACCTTACGGTAATGACAACGAGTTCTGTAACGATATTACTCGTAATACCGAAGGTCAGATTGAAGAAGTACAACAACGTTTAATCAATACCGACGAAATCCGCACTAAGGGTTACGATGTTGCTGCAGAATACCGCTACGATTTAGGCGAATATGGGCGCTTACGCTTCAAAGCTGATTGGACCCATGTTATTGAGTACTCAGTAACTAGCACCGGCCCAGACGGTCAATTTAGTGATTCGTATGAAGGCGTGCTCGTAAATGATCTATTTGAAGATAAAGCATCAGCCTCACTCACTTGGTATAAAGATGACCTGCGTATTCGCTGGAGCACTCGTTACAAAGGCCCGGTTCGCCGTAGCCAGTCAACTTATGACTCTTGGTTAGACGATATGGCTGCTAACGATGAGCGTTGTGCAGCAGGTTCAGCTGATTGTATCGCTAACCCTGAAAATCTTTGGGGCAGCGAGCTACCTTCTGTAACAACTCACAATATTTCAGCATCTTACACCATGGATGTTGGTAGCAATAGCGAGTTACGCGTATTTGGTGGTATCAATAACCTGTTTGACGAAAATGGCCCTTATATTCTTGGTGGCCGAGGAAACTATGACAGTGCCTATGGCGGCGGCCGCGGTCGTTTCGTTTATTTAGGTGCACAATACAGCTTCTAATTTAACATTTCCCAAATGTTTGTTGCTTAAAAGCCAGTAAAGTTAAGCTTTACTGGCTTTTTTTATATCTCTGCGTATACTCCCGCTACTGAGTTTTCATCGTCAAAAAAGCATGCATATGACCATTAAATTTCCCTACCGCTTAGATAAGTTTCTTAGCCACTTTGCAGAAGTACCTCGCTCTAAAGCAAAAATTGGCATTAAAAAGAAACATGCAACGATAAATGGTGATGTTGTTATAAAAGCAGATACGCAGGTAAACGAAGGCGATAAAGTTACTTGGTATGGTGAAGATATTTTTGCTGTAGGCGATCGTTACTACATGCTAAATAAACCAGAAGACTACATTTGTGCTAATAGCGATGAAATGCACCAAACCGTTTTTGATCTACTTGATGAACCTATGATGGATTCACTGCATGTTGCTGGACGATTAGATATCGATACCACAGGACTGGTTTTAATTACTTCTGACGGTGAATGGAGCCATAAGATTACTTCACCGCGTCACCAAAAGTACAAAGTGTATTTAATCGAGACTGAACAGCCAATTACAAACGAGATGTGTGAACAACTTGAACAAGGTGTAATGTTGCATGGTGAAAAAAATGCAACTAAACCTGCTGTAGTTGAGAAAATTGCTGACTACTCAATGCGCTTGTCAATTTATGAAGGTAAATATCACCAAGTTAAGCGTATGCTTGCTGCTGTAGAAAACAGAGTCGTTGCGCTTCATCGCGAAAAGATTGGCACTGTGTCTCTTGACCCTAACTTAGCTCCAGGCGAATACCGCCAGTTAACCGCTGAAGAAGTGGCAACAATTACCGACTAAATCCCCCTTTTCGAGACATGAAATTTAACCATCGCTTAACACTTGATTAAACACCAACGAGCGGTTAGTGTTTAATCGAATGGTATCTAAGAATTGATTAAATAAGAATAAAAGATACAAACCGTATTTAATCAATTCCTCTCTCACTTGAATACCACAACAAGATGGCGTTAATGATTAATTATGCCTAGTATTTAATCACTAACAACTAACAGTGCCCCACCTTCAAAGGTAGTTGTGAGGAAAAGCCTATGCATTCAATGACCCTAAAAAGTAAAATAGTCATATTTACGGTTATTTTATTCCTTTCATTAATTTCACTCGCTGGCCTCGGTTTAAAAGCCTTAAGACAAGCAAGTGAGAGTGATAATATTGCACGTATTAACCAGTTAATGAAAAGTACAGTTAACATTGTTTCTCAATTTGAATTAGCGAGCAGAAATGGCAGCTTGAATGAAGAACAAGCTAAGCAACTTGCCACTCAAATGCTTAGAGAGAATAAATACCACGATTCTGAATACGTTTATGTAGTCGATAACCAACTCAATTTTGTTGCTACTCCCCACGATCCTCAGCTTCACGGCACCAGTTTTAACGATTTTAAAGACGCCAGCGGTGCCAGTATTGGCGCCATGGTAGAACGACTTGTCGGCAGCAAAACAGGTCAAATTATTACCTATCATTGGGATTCTGAGCGTGATGGCGAAGTTGTCGACCTCACCTCGGTAGTACAAAAAACACGAGACTGGGGTTGGTATATTGGCACAGGTATTAGCTATAAAGAGGTCGATGAGCGCTATTGGCAAACAGCTAGCTGGCTTTTAACCTTATCGATTGTTATTGCTGTTTTACTTTCTGCAGCGCTTGCTAAATTTGGCTTAGATTTAAACAAATCCTTGGGTGGCGAAATTGACCGAGTGCAGTCCGCAGTAATGCGTGCGTCACGAGGTAACTTAAAAACCATTCGAGATTTTGAAAGCGCTGACGAGAAAAGTGTTGCCGGTGCTATCAATTACATGCAACTCGGATTACAAGGTGTAGTTGGCGGAATTAAAAATGTATCTGACTCACTACAAGAAGAAGTACTCGCTTCAGAAACCCGTTCAACTGAGCTTGATAAGCTGACCAATTCGCTGAGCAGAGAAACACAAGTGGTTGCTTCAGCTATCACCCAATTAACCGCATCGGCTGCAACCGTTGCAGATCACGCTGAACAAGCAGCGTATTCGGTAAAAGAAGCGGAAGAACAAGGTCAAAGCGCTAACATTCTTACGGAAGAAGCCGCTAAAACTATCGAGTTACTTGAGCAACAAATTGAAAATGCAGGCACTAACATTCAAACACTGGATGATGAAGTTAATAACATTGAAAGTGTACTGAGTGTTATTCAAGGCATTGCTGAACAAACAAACCTATTAGCGCTTAATGCAGCAATTGAAGCTGCTCGCGCGGGTGATCAAGGTCGTGGCTTTGCAGTGGTTGCCGATGAGGTACGCCAGCTTGCACAGCGCACACAGGCAAGCACAGAAGAAATTCAACAGATGATCACCAAGTTACAATCAGCAACTAAAGATGCCAAAGCATCGGTGACGCAAAGTATTTCAACCAGTGAAGAAACCGTGACTAAGTCACAAAAAGCGGCTGAAGAGCTAGCTCGCATTGCCCAATCGCTTTCAGCTATTACCGAGATGAGCCATCAAATTTCAGTGGCAGCAAAAGAGCAATTGCAAGCTGGTGAAGACACCGCTCAGCGTGTTGTGCATATTTCAGATACTGCAGAAAACACCGCACGTTTATCATTAGATGCTCACAGTGCAACCGATCAAATCAAATCGTTTACTGAGAATCTTGAAAAAGAAATTGCTAAATTTGAAGTCTAACCACTAACTTCGATGTGATTGAAACCGAGCGCGTTAAACGTGTTCGGTTTCAAATGACTTAATCAAATTATAAAGCCCTGTTAAGCAACCAACTTGATATGTTGCCCCAACAGTGTCTTCCACTTTTTCCCCTTCATGGTTTATCCAGCATGTATCTAGGCCGGCATTTTTACCACCTAAAATATCAGAACTCAGGGTATCACCGACCATTAACACCGATGATTTATCAGGGTCGCCGAACAAACTTAGCGCATGATCAAAAATAGCAATATTTGGTTTTGCCACACCGACCTGCTCTGAAATAATCACATGTTCAAAAAAATGGGTTAAGTCAGTTCGCGCCAAACGAACTTTTTGCAGCGCAGTAAAACCATTCGTAATAATCGCAAGCTTTGCTTTGCCTTGAAGTAATTCCAGCAGTTTACGAGCACCAGGTAAGCACTGACAAATATCAGCCATCGCTTCAATAAACTGTTGATTTAGCAGCACAGGATCTACGTCTAGCTTTTCCCCCCAAGCAGTAAAGCGCCTAACTTGTAGCTCTTTCGCGCTAATAGTGCCATTTTGATAATCAATCCATAGTGGTTTATTAACGGTTTGAAATTCATCAAAATCTGACTTTTCAAACACGATATTATAATGTGAAAAAAGCTGTTTTAAGCCCGCAAACGCATCAAAATGGAACAAGGTTTCATCTGCATCAAAAACAATCCATTGGTACTTCATTAATTATTCAACCTTCATATTGAAAAGCTGTTCATTTATAAATGGCGCAAGTGCTGTCGTCAACGCCATGGTGTAAACACTCTCTCGAGTCACGAGATTATTAGTTAATAACGCCATTGCACCGCCCTTTTGTTTAATATTATCCGTATTAAACAACCTATCCATCACATGGCCTAACTCTTCACCTTCACACAGTGCTTGGTAAACGACTTGGGGCATTGGTAAGTTACTACTTCGACCGACTTGGACATGGCGATTATTATCAATCACAATATAAGCAAATGTCGCGGGGCCATAATTAAAGTTATCAACGCCACCTTCGATAGCAACATACCAATCAGCCTGAAAATACTTTTTTGCATAGGTAACGCGATTTTCTGCGCCGAGCAGGGTCTCTTCTGAAGTCATTGGCTGGTCAGCAACATCTGAAGGCGCAGATACGCCTTCACAACTAAACACAACGTCAGGGAACATCGCTGAAAATGCGTTTTTTACAGCATTGATTTTGACAGGATTTTTTGAACCGATAATAATTTTTTGGTTTTTTTCACTCATTTCGTACAATTCTTATTAAATTAAAAGTCGCCTATCACTTTCTTAATCGGATGCGAGTTTTTATAATATCGCCATTGTGCTAACTGCCCCTTCAATTAGCAAGTGGGTGAGTTTGCGAAATTTCAGATTTAGGAAACATTATGAGCCAAGCTCGTGGTAATTTATTTATTTTGTCGGCACCATCAGGTGCGGGCAAATCAAGCTTAATCAACGCCCTTTTAGAGCGTCATAGCGATATGAAGGTATCGGTATCTCACACCACTCGCACACCTCGTCCAGGTGAAGAAAACGGTGTGCACTATCATTTTGTAACACAAGATGAATTCAAACAAGTGATTGCTGACGATGGCTTTTTAGAGTGGGCTCAAGTATTTGATAACTACTACGGCACTTCAAAACAAAGTATCGAGGCACAATTAGCTAATGGCATTGATGTATTTTTAGACATCGATTGGCAAGGCGCACGCCAAATTCGTGAGCTTGTTAACGATGTACGCACTATTTTTATCGTTCCGCCATCAAAGCAAGAGCTCGAATCACGCCTTAACAATCGCGGTCAAGATAGTGCTGAAGTGATCAAAGGCCGCATGGCAAAAGCGCAATCAGAAACCTCACATTATAATGAATATGATTTTCTCATTGTGAATGATGACTTTGATACCGCACTATATCAGTTAGAAAGCATTGTCTTTGCATCTCGCCTTGCGCAAGCAAATCAGGCTCTGAAGCATCAATCATTATTACAAGACTTATTAGCGGATTAAATTAATCCAAGTATTGGCTATTTTCTTCGCATCAAGTAAACTACGCTTTTGCGAATTATAAAATTTTGGAGTGCCTTATGGCTCGAGTAACTGTTGAAGATGCAGTAGATAAGATTGGTAACCGTTTTGACCTTATTTTAGTTGCGGCTCGCCGTGCGCGCCAAATCGCAACTGGTGGTAAAGACCCTATGGTTGATGCTGAAAATGACAAGCCTACAGTTATCGCTTTACGTGAAATTGAAAAAGGCTTCATTACTAGCGATTCATTAGACTCACTAGAGCGTGAAGACCAACAAAACCAAGAAGCAGCTGAACTAGCTGCAGTTGCAGCTATTGTTGGTGGTCACCAGTAAGCTAGCAACCTTCTAACTACTCACAATCCTTTACTGAGTAGTCTTACCAGCGACTGTTCGACTTTTTATTAAGTAACAGTCGTTGGCAATCCCTCCCAATTCATCGTATATTGTTATCAATTCCCCTCTATAGCTAGTATTGGAGCATAAATGTATCTTTTTGAAGGCCTTAAAAAGAACATCTCAAATTATTTAACGCAAGAACAAGTTGAACTTGTGCAAAAAGCCTACGTGGTAGCGCGTGATGCTCACGAGGGACAAACACGTTCAAGTGGTGAGCCTTACATTACACACCCTGTTGAAGTGACTCAAATTCTAGCCAATATGCGTTTAGATCACGAAACGTTAATGGCTGCACTGATGCACGATGTCATTGAAGACACGGATTTTAGTCAACAAGACCTTGCTGAAATTTTTGGCGATACCGTCGCAGAACTTGTTGAAGGCGTATCTAAGCTCGATAAGCTCAGTTTTAAAGACCAAAAAGAGTTCCAAGCAGAAAACTATCGCAAAATGATTATGGCGATGACGCAAGACATTCGCGTTATTCTAATCAAACTAGCAGACCGTACACATAATATGCGCACGCTAGGCGCGCTTCGACCAGAAAAACGTCGTCGCATTGCACGCGAAACACTCGAAATTTTTGCACCGATCGCTAACCGCCTTGGTATTCATGATATTAAAAATGAGTTAGAAGATTTAGGTTTCCAAGCACTCTACCCTATGCGTCACCGCGCATTAAAAAATGAAGTGACCAAAGCGCGTGGTAATCGCAAAGAAATTATTCAAAATATTCAAAATGAAATTATCTCGCGTATTGAAGAGTCGGGTATCGAAGTTGAAGTTTCTGGCCGTGAAAAGCACCTTTATAGTATTTATCGAAAAATGCTAAATAAAGAGCTGATGTTCAATGAAGTTATGGATATTTACGCATTTCGCATCGTAGTAAAATCGATGGATACGTGTTATCGCGTACTGGGCGTAGTACACAACTTATTTAAGCCCATTGAAACACGTTTTAAAGACTACATTGCAGTACCTAAAACGAATGGCTATCAATCACTGCATACCTCATTAGTTGGCCCGCACGGTATTCCTGTCGAAATTCAAATTCGTACCCATGAAATGGATCAAATGGCAGATAAAGGGGTTGCAGCCCATTGGCTTTACAAGAAAGCTGGCGATAGTGCTGGCAACACAGCACAGCAGCGAGCTCGCCAATGGATGCAAAGTTTGCTTGAATTACAGCAAAGTGCTGGTTCGTCGTTTGAATTTGTTGAAAACGTTAAAACCGAGCTTTTCCCTGAAGAAATTTACGTATTTACGCCAGACGGTCGAATCATCGAACTACCTATGGGTGCAACTGCGGTAGACTTTGCCTATGCGGTTCATACCGATGTCGGTAATACTTGTGTTGGGGTAAGAGTAAACAGAAAGCCTTACCCTTTGAGCGCAGCGCTTGATACTGGTCAAACAGTTGAAGTGATTACGAGCTCTGGTGCGCACCCTAATGCCACTTGGCTTAACTTTATTGTTACCGCCAAAGCCCGTATGGGAGTGCAAAAGTATCTCAAAAAGCAAGAACATGAAGAAGCACTGCAACTTGGCCGTCGCCTTTTAGATTCAGCACTAGGTGAACACCACTTGAGCGATATAAGCGAAGAAGCGCTTGCTCGCACCGTGGAAGAACACAATGTAGATTCACTGGATAAATTATTAATTGAAATTGGTTCAGGTAACATTTTAAGCTTACTTGTCGCAAAACGTTTGTTACAAGAACAAGGTGAAGATGTTGGCGAACTAAATCACGATAAGAAAGCGGCGATAATTGGTACCGAAGGAATGCTAATTAATTACTCTAAATGCTGCCGTCCTGTTCCAGGAGATGAGATTGTTGCACACATTAGCCAAGGAAAAGGGCTTACGGTTCATCGCCAAGAGTGTAAAAATATTCGCGGCTGGCAGCAAGAGCGTTCTAAATATTTTGTTGTTAAATGGGAAGACAACCCTGAAAAAGAATATATTGCAGCACTTCGTGTTGAAATTATAAACCACCAAGGCGCACTGGCTAAACTCACTAATTTAGTCTCAACGACAGCGGCAAACATTGTTGAAATAAGTACCGAAGAAAAAGAGAGTAACTTATACCTAATTGATCTAGGTATTACAGTGAAAGACCGCATCCATGTCGCTAACATAATGCGCCGTATTAGAGTAATGCCCGATGTACAAAAAGTATATCGTCGCAAGTAATTAAGAAGATACATTATGACAAAATCAATTATTAGTACTGACAAAGCACCAGCAGCAATTGGCACTTATAGCCAAGCTGTAAAAGTAGGCACAACAGTTTATCTTTCAGGCCAAATTCCACTGGTACCAGAAACCATGCAAATGGTATCTGATGACTTCACAGAGCAGACACATCAAGTATTCAAAAACCTTGTGTCGGTTTGCCAAGCAGCTGGCGGTGAAATTCAAAACATGGTTAAGGTTAATATTTTCTTAACTGACCTTTCTAACTTCGCTACGGTAAACGAAGTAATGAGTCAGTACTTTAACGAACCTTACCCAGCACGTGCAGCAATCGGCGTTGCGCAGCTGCCGAAAGACTCACAAATTGAAATTGATGGTATCTTAGAGTTACCTTCAACTAATTAATTTTTGCTATATATTGAAAATAATAACAAAAATTAAATAGAAAGGGCTGTTAAGCCCTTTTTTTTATGCTAAAAAAACATATATAGTTTGGTTTAATCATAATGGCTTAGGAGCTTAGGTGTTTACTCTCAATAACGACAATCAAGTTGTACTAACGGTTTCTGAACAAACGCCGATGCCGCCAAGTGCAGACTTCGTTTTTCAAGCGCTTGCTAATTCAGAGTTTGCCGACTGCTATGTCTTAAGCAAAGAAGTAAAAGAAGCCTTTCGCTCTGGCGATTTTGAAGAGCTGATTGTTGCAGAAAAACATGACGCTACTTTAAGCATTGCTATTGCTGACGATAAAATGTCAGCAACCGCGACACTAACATCAGCCTACGGCGGCGAGTTGATGGCAGTATCAAGTGCTCTTGAACTAATTAATGAAGCAAACATTAGCCGTGGATTAAATGAAGCATCACTCGAATCATTATTAGGTAAACAATTTGAGTTACCGCCAGGCAAACAAGTATCATCGGTAATCGCTAAAGGCCAATTTCCCGTTGCAGGCAAAAATGGTTCCTTAGAAAAAAATGTTCAAACACTTGCCGATCGCGTACGCCAACCTAAGCGCCGTGAAGATGGCTCAGTTGATATGCGTGATTTTGGCGCACTCGCTAGCGTAAAACCCGGAGATACCCTGATGACCCATCATTTTGCGACCCTTGGTCGCGATGGGTTTAATGTGATTGGTGAAGTGCTGAAAGCAAAACCCGGTGACGAAGTAAAACTCATTGCAGGTGATGGCACCAAGCTAAGCGGTACCGATGATAAATACCTAGTAGCAACCATTGCAGGCGTGCCAGTCGATGATAAATATGGCATGCGCGTTGATGATGTATTTACCATTCCTAATGTTGATGTAAAATCTGGTCATATTGAGTTTGATGGCTCAGTAATCATTACTGAAAATATTGAACCTGGTATGAAAGTCACCGCGAAAGGTGATATCACAGTCTTTGGCAGCGTCGAGTCTGCTGAGTTAAATGCAACAGGCAGTATCGAAGTTAAAGGAGGCTGCCTAGGCCATACAAAAGATAATGATGAGCTGTCAAATAAGATCGTGTGTGATGGTAACTTAACGATTAGTTATGCCCAATATACTTACCTTTCAGGTAACCAAGTCAAAATTAAATCACAAGCCAGTCACTGCCATATTAAGGCAAAAAATGAATTAATGATTGGCAACCCTGAAAAAGGCGATGGTAAATTGATTGGTGGTAAAGTGCTAGACGCAAAAACCATGATATGTGGTGAAGTAGGCACGGATAAAGGTGCACATACAGAAGTGCATTTAGGCCATTCAGCAGTATTACTTAAAAACCGTACTGACGAGATTTTTGAACAAGTACGCCAATGTAATCAGCAACTTGAAGCATTAGAAAGTGAGTTTGATAAAGCACTTACAGTGGAAGATGCTGATAAACAACAAAGCTTATTAATTGAAATTTCTGATAAGCAAAATGTCAATGAACAGTTGATTGAGTTACTTCCAAATAAGGCCGCTAAACTGGAGCGCGCCATTCATATGTTACGAGATTACTGTTACCTTGAAGTTCAAAAGTCATTACATTCAAATGTTGAACTACGCATTTTTAATAAAGTGCTAAAAACAGCCCGTAGCTACCCGCCGCTTACAGCTCGTATCGATAAAAATAAAATTGAATTAGAATTTAAAACAACCTAACCGCCATGACGCAGTACAAAATGGATAAGCTCGATAAATCAATTCTGCATGCCTTAATGGATAATGCACGTGTACCTTATGCTGAGTTGGCTAAAAAATTTGATGTCAGTGCAGGCACCATCCATGTGCGCGTTGAAAAAATGAAGCAAGCTAATATTATTACTGGCACAAAAGTGTCGATTAATGAAAAAAAACTTGGCTATGATGTGTGCTGCTTTATTGGCATCAACTTAAAAAATGCAAAAGATTATCCAGACAGCATCAAGCGTTTACAAGCGCTAGAGGAAGTGGTTGAAGCATACTATACAACCGGTAATTACAGTATTTTCATCAAAGTCGTCACCCGTTCCATCGACCATCTCCAAGATGTACTAATTAATAAAATTCAAACAATTGACGCTATTCAATCCACAGAAACGCTGATCTCATTACAAAACCCAATAAATCGCGATGTGACTCCATAAGCACAATCATTGCGGGAGCCATCTCAGCTAGGTATAATCGCCGCGAATTTTCCGGAGACTACCCATGGCTGATAACCGATTTAAACGCGTAAAAACTGTACTTGATAAACGACAACTCGACCTTACGGTCTGTTTAGATGAAGTGCATAAACACCATAATTTATCAGCTATTGTGCGTACTGCTGACGCAGTAGGTTGCCATCATATTCATGCTGTTTGGCCAAAAGAACAACGCCGCTTAACGAATAATACCTCTGGCGGTAGTAAAAACTGGGTAGAAACTCATATGCATAATGATATTGATGAAGCCGTTAATACCATTCGTGAGCAAATCCCTGGAGTTCAAATTCTGGCAACAAATCTATCTGATAGCGCCGTTGATTTTCGTGAAATAGATTACACCAAACCAACTGCGATTATCGTCGGACAAGAACGTGATGGCATCTCTGATAAAGCATTGGCACATGCTGATCAGCATATTATTATTCCAATGGAAGGCATGGTGCAATCTCTCAATGTATCCGTTGCTGCGGCACTAATTCTGTATGAAGTACAACGTCAACGTCACAACGCCAATATGTATGAGCCAAATGACGATCTTGATAAAGACACTAAACACACCATGTTGTTTGAAGGTTGCCATCCAATTATCGCTAAGCAATGTCGCCAAAAAGGGCTAGCTTATCCTGCGCTAGATGACGAAGGCGAAATCGTTGCTGATGACACCTTTTGGAATACGCTGCGCTTTACTAAACAAGCTTAAATACTGGTTATTTTTACAGTTATCTATTGCAACTTTATATTTAACCTGTTAAAAACCAAGCAAGGTAAATAGAAAGGAATGGTTATGGCAATTGATCTTGCCTCTTACCCAGTGACTGAACTTAAAGGTGCTGGGCCTAAAATAGCAGAACGTTTAGCAAAACTGCATATTAATACCGTTCAAGATCTACTCTTTCATTTACCCCTTCGTTATGAAGATCGCACGCGTATCTATCCAATATGCGAACTGCAAGCACATTATCATGTAAGTATCGAAGCTGTCATCGAAAATACCAGTATTAGCATGGGTAAAAGACGCATGCTTAATTGCCAAGTAAATGATGGTACAGGCCGATTAACACTGCGTTTTTTCACTTTTACCGCAGCACAAAAAAATAACCTTGCAGTTGGCAGTAAAATACGATGTTTTGGGGAGATCCGTCGCGGCCGAAACGGCTTTGAAATGGCTCACCCAGAATACAAGATTATCAGTAATAGCGGGGTGACTGAAATGGAAGAGTCACTCACACCTGTCTACCCAACTACGGAAGGTTTAAAGCAGCTTTCGTTGCGTAAATTATGTGTACAAGCCGTTGATTTGCTTGAGCGCTACGATATTGAAGAGTTGCTTCCAAGGCAATATCAGCCGCAGGGCTATAGTTTAAAACAAGCATTACTTACATTACACAAACCAAGTCCAGAAGAAAGTACGCTACTGCTTGAACAGGGGCTTCACCCCGCACAACAACGTCTGGCGTTTGAGGAAATTCTTGCTCAGAATTTAAGTTTATTAAAACTTCGTGCTAAGGGGCAAGTTCATCAAGCCGTTACTCTGTTACCAACCAATGAGCTTGAGCCCCAGCTACTTGCGCAGCTACCCTTTTCACCCACCAATGCTCAACAACGCGTAGTGGCTGAAATAAAGCAAGATCTCACTAAACCCTACCCTATGATGCGACTTGTACAAGGCGATGTAGGATCAGGTAAAACACTGGTTGCCGCCATGTCAGCACTTGCAGCTATTAGCCAAGGCTATCAAGTTGCCTTGATGGCGCCTACGGAAATATTAGCTGAGCAACATGCGAATGCATTCCGTTCATGGTTTGAGCCCTTAGGCATTACCACAGCGTGGCTTGCAGGTAAAACAAAAGGGAAAGAACGCACTTTAGCGCTCGCGCAAATTGCTTCGGGTGAAGCGCAAATGGTGGTGGGTACCCATGCCCTTTTTCAAGAACAAGTAACCTTCAATAATTTGGCCCTAATCATTATTGATGAACAACATCGATTTGGCGTTCATCAGCGCCTAGAGCTGCGCGAAAAAGGTAAAAATGGGAATTGCTACCCACATCAGTTAGTAATGACAGCTACGCCTATTCCTCGTACACTTGCCATGACAGCTTATGCCGATTTAGAAACATCGATTATTGATGAATTGCCACCTGGCAGAACACCGATAACCACGGTTGCTATCCCAGATACGCGCCGCCAAGATATAATCAATCGAGTAGAACAATCAGTAATACAGGATAAACGCCAAGTTTATTGGGTGTGTACACTGATTGAAGAGTCGGAGGCATTGCAATGCCAAGCAGCTGAAGATACAGCGAAAGAACTCGCCAGTTTGCTCCCTGATGTGTCAATCGAGCTAGTACATGGCCGTATGAAGCCCGCTGAAAAACAATTCATTATGGCTGAGTTCAAAGCGGGAAAAATTGATGTACTGGTTGCCACAACTGTAATTGAAGTTGGGGTAGACGTACCCAATGCGAGCTTAATCATCATTGAAAATCCAGAACGTTTAGGTCTTGCTCAATTGCACCAACTTAGAGGTCGCGTTGGCCGTGGTGCTGTGGCATCTCATTGTGTTTTACTCTATCACCCACCACTGTCAACAACAGGACAAAAACGACTCGGTGTACTGCGCGACAGTAATGATGGGTTTGTAATTGCTGAACGCGACTTAGAGATACGTGGCCCTGGCGAAGTGTTAGGGACCAAACAAACAGGGTTAGCTGAGTTTAAAATTGCTGATTTAGTGAGGGATAAAGCAGTCGTTACGCAAGTTAGGCCTGTTGCTAAACGGTTTATATCAGATCATCAAGAACTTGCTGAAAAAATCATTACTCGCTGGCTACCAAACAAAGCTCAATTTGCTCAAGCCTAACTTATTTTTTTGCTCTGGCCAGTACACTCGGTGGCATCTTCTCGGCGAGTAAAGCCAGTTTTTTCTCCACTTCTTTGTGCTGCTGTTTATCATAAATCAACGCGCTATTAAGCCAGCGATAAGCGTCTTCAAAATCTCTTGGGCTTCCTAGACCTGCGTTGAAAATGTCTACCAACCTAATTTGGGCATTGAGATTACCCAATGATGCTGCTTCCCGTAAATAAACAATTGCCTTATCCAAATCTCGTTGAACTAGTTGGCCAATTTGATAGTAACGCCCAAGTTGCTCTAATGCTGCTGCTAATCCTTGATCAGCGGCTTCACGCATATAATACACACCCAAATCAACATCGCGCTCAACACACACTGCATACGCCAACATATCACCATATAAGAATTGATAAGCGGGTATTTTCATTTTACTAGCGCGAGCTTCAATATCTTGCACAAGCTGGCAATCATCTAATTTTACACGTGTTAAATGCTCATTTTTATTAATCAGCTTAATCAATTCATCTTGGCTATATATCTGAACAGCTTGTAAATCTGACGTTTCAGCAAATACCTCGCTGGTATTTATCAACAAGCAAGTTGTTATAACTGTTCGGCTAAGTGTTTTGAAAAATAAACTCATATTTCTACTCAAGCAATTTAAAGGGTCGTAAAGGCGATATTTGCTAGTAAATATTGATACAAAATATATACCAATCTGTAAATTACAGGCATAAAAAAAGCTGCTTAATGCAGCTTTTTTTGTAAAACGAAGATTATTCACCAAATGGGTTTCGAACAATCATTGTTTCTACGCGGTCTGGACCAGTCGAAATAATATCAATTGGTACACCTGTAATTTCTTCAAGACGTTTGATGTAGTTACGAGCAGCTTCTGGTAAACCTTCATAAGTAGTCACACCAAAAGTATTTTCACTCCAACCTGGCATCTCTTCATATACTGGTGTTACTTTCTCGTAACCTTCAGCAGCTAGTGGGGTTACGTTTGTAACAGTGCCATCTTCTTGCTTATATCCAGTACAGATTTTAATTGTTTCTAAACCATCTAAAACGTCAAGTTTAGTTAAACAGAAACCCGTAATTGAGTTGATTTGAATTGCACGGCGCATAGCCACAGCATCAAACCAACCAGTACGACGTAAACGACCAGTTGTCGCACCAAACTCATGACCTTTGTCACCTAAGTGCTTACCTACTGGGTCTTGCTTGTCTTGACCGTCGTAAAGTTCTGTTGGGAATGGACCAGAGCCAACTCGTGTTGTGTAAGCTTTAACAATACCTAGTACATAGTCTAGGTTTAACGGACCAAAACCAGCACCTGTTGCAACGCCACCCGCTGTTGTATTTGATGATGTTACATAAGGGTATGTACCATGATCAATATCAAGTAGTGTACCTTGTGCACCTTCGAATAAGATGTGCTCGCCGCTCGTACGTGCTTGATCTAGTAGCTCAGTCACGTCAACAACCATAGACTTAAGCGTCTCAGCAACTTCCATTGCAGCATCAAGTGTTTCTTGATAATCAACAGCGTCTACTTTGTAGTAGTTAACAAGTGTGAAGTTATGGTACTCAACAACTTCTTTTAGCTTTTCAGCGAATAACTCTGGGTTAAACAAATCGCCAACACGTAAACCACGACGCGCAACTTTGTCTTCGTAAGCTGGACCGATACCACGACCAGTTGTACCAATAGCCTTAGCGCCACGTGCTTTCTCACGTGCCATATCTAACGCAACATGGTATGGCAGAATTAGTGGACACGCTTCAGAAATTAACAAGCGCTCTTTAACCGGTACACCACGTTCTTCTAACATGCCGATTTCACGCATAAGTGCATCTGGTGCAAGTACCACACCATTACCGATTACACATTTTACATTGTCACGTAAAACACCTGATGGGATAAGGTGAAGAACTGTTTTTTCACCATTAATAACGAGTGTGTGACCTGCATTGTGGCCACCTTGATAGCGTACTACTAAAGACGCTTTATCTGTTAGTAAGTCTACAACCTTACCTTTACCTTCGTCACCCCATTGGGTGCCTAATACAACGACGTTTTTACCCATTGTAACTTCACTTAAAGAAAATTAGGCGCAGATTCTATCAAAAAAGAGGGGCAAAGATCACCCCGTTTAGCAGCTTTTTTCATCATTTTATCTAAATAACTGCAATTAAATTGGTATATACAAGCATGCTAAGTACTGAGGTTTTAAGATAATTGCCTAAAAATTTTTGATTTTTTATAACCAAATTATTTTTGAAAATTTTACGGTTTTAGCCACATAAAAAGCAGCCAACCAGATAGTATTAACACAATCCCAATAATCCGTAATTGCGAATCGGGTAATTGTGCCATTTCGCTTAAATATTCACGCCATTTCTGAGGAAATAATGCTGGCCCAAGTCCTTCAAAGATTAACAACAATCCAACTGCGAGAAACAACACATCAAAATTCATGATTTACTCCACAAAAAAGCCCTGCAATTGCAGGGCTTAGTTAATCATTCAACAGCTCAAGTTATTTACCAGTCTGCTTCATGTACTTAAAGAAGTCGCTGTCAGGGCTTAATACCATCACGTCTTCTTTATTTTTAAATGTTTCTTTGTAGGCGTCTAAGCTACGTAAGAAGCTATAGAATTCCGCATCTTTGTTGTAAGCATCAGCATAGATTTTAGCTGCTAGTGCATCACCTTCACCACGTACACTTCGTGCATTACGCTCAGCATCCGCAAGCATAACAGTTACACGACGATCCACATCCGCGCGAATTTCTTCTGCTTTTTCCATACCTTCTGAACGATGCTCTTTAGCTACAGCAGAGCGCTCAGCACGCATACGTTGGAAAATAGAATTACTTACTTCTGTGGGTAAATTTATTTTCTTAACGCGAACATCCAGTACCTCGATACCTAACTCTGAAGCACTTTCAGACGCTTGCGATAACGCCTCTTGCATCAATGCACTACGTTCACCAGATACAATTTCACGAATGGTGCGCGAACCAAAGTTGGTTCTTAACCCGTTATTTACTTTTTGTTTAAGCAGTGTTTCAGCGTATTGCTTATCACCACGAGCACGTAGGTAAAACTTACTAAAGTCTTTTACGCGCCACTTAACATAAGAGTCAACAATAAGGTCTTTCTTTTCGCTTGTTACAAAGCGATCTGGAGAGCCGTCAAGTGTTTGAATACGAGAATCGAGTTTACGCACCTGTGAGATAAATGGCACTTTGAACTGCAAACCTGGCTCATAAACCACTGCATTATCAGAACCATCTTTCTTTACTTTGCTGAACTCTAACACAATGGCTTTTTGGCCTTCAGGTACAACAAACACAGCTGAGAACGACAGCATTGCTATAATTACGGCAATAACTAAACCAAAGTTCTTCATTGATTGTATCTCCCTGAGTTATAACGGTCGTTTGAATAACGATCGTTTGAAGAGTTCAACTGACTGTTTTGTGTTGTACCTAGTTGTTGTCTTAGGTTGTCAACATCATTTCGTTGTTTAGCAGGTGAGTTGAATGATGACGATTGTTGAATAATTTTATCAAGAGGTAAATACATCATATTATTACCACCTTTCACATCAACAAGTACTTTAGAGGTACTGCCTAGTACTTCTTCCATCGCTTCAATATAAAGACGCTGACGCGTTACTTCTTTTGCAGCCTGGTATTCAGGTAACAAACGTTCGAAGCGTGCAATTTCACCTTGCGCTTCAAGTGTTACTCGCTCTTTATAGGCTTCAGCTTCCTGCGTCATACGTGTAACTCGACCACGTGCTGTCGGTTCAATTTCACGTTGGTATGCTTCAGCTTCACGAATAAAGCGCTCTTCATCTTCTTGAGCAGCAATTGCATCATCAAACGCGTCTTTCACCTCTGCAGGTGGACGTGCATCTTTAAAGTTAACGTCTGTTAATACAATACCTAAATTGTATGGCGTGATAATTTTCTCAAGCTCTTGCCATGTATCTTGACGTACTTGCTCACGGCCTTTGGTAAGTACATCATCCATCTTTGCATGACCAACTACATAACGAAGCGCACTATCAAGTGCTTGTTGTAAGCTGTGATCAGCGTCAGTGACACTAAAACGATACAAGTAAGCATCAGTAACACGGTATTGAACAACAAACTCTACGCTAACCACGTTTTCATCTTCTGTTAGCATAAAACCAGAAGCAGAAAGCGAGCGAACAGCTTCCACATCAACTGGGATTACACGGTCGACAAATGTCATTTTCCAACGTAGACCTGGCAAGGCAACTTCGTGAAATTGACCAAAGCGTAATACCACACCACGCTCAGCTTCTTTCACTGTGTAAAAGCCGCTAATAGCCCATACTGTCACTGCAATAATTAAAACAAAAACCAGTGCAGGGCCACTTAAGCCACCGTTGCTTGATCCTTTTTTCCCGCCAAATAGGCCACCGAAGCGGTCACCATATTTACGAAACACTTCATCTAAATCAGGTGGACCCTGATCTCGACCGCCCTTGTTATTATTCCATGGGTCTTTGTCGTTGCCATTGTTACCCGGCTCGTTCCAGGCCATAGCGCCACTCCAATATCAATAATTAAAAATAAACTTTGGTAAATTTACCAAAACCTTAGGGGATTTTCTAATTTTTACGGTAAACAAATATTATTAGATTAAACAACTAATTCTGTTATTTGTTCACCAAACTCTTTTTTCAATCGCTGCCAGTCAGACATTGGCAACCTTACATCTAACAACCAATTTCCATGTTCATCAAAACTTTCTTTTTGTACCGCATTTAAACGATACAAAGCACCTTGCAAGCGCCCAAGCTTTGGTGGAATACACATATTTTCATCGAACATTTGTTCCGCAAGGCATTCGCCAATAGCCTGAAGCAAAAGTTCGCAGCCAACACCTGTTTGCGCTGAAAGCCAAACACGAATAGGACGACCTTCATCATTACGGTCAATGCGTGGAGATATCTCTTCCACTAAGTCAATTTTGTTGTAAACCAATAATTGCGGCACGTCATCCGCGTCGATCTCTCTAAGTACATCTTGTACTTGCTCAATATTCTCCTGACGCCTCGCATCTGCAACATCAACCACATGGAGCTGTAAATCAGCTTCGCGTGTCTCGGCTAACGTCGATTTAAACGCAGCAACTAAATCGTGCGGTAAATGCCTAATAAATCCCACGGTATCAGCAAGAATTGTTGAACCCAAATCTGGCACTTCAATTTTTCTTAACGTAGGGTCAAGCGTTGCAAACAACTGATCAGCAGCATACACATCGCTGTCGGTAATGCGATTAAACAAGGTTGATTTCCCCGCATTGGTGTAACCAACTAATGATACGGTTGGAATTTCATTTCGGTTTCGTGCACGACGACCTTGTTCGCGTTGTTTTGCTACTTTTTCTAAACGTTTTAGAATATTTTTTATTTTGCCACGAATTAATCGGCGGTCGGTTTCAAGCTGGGTTTCACCCGGCCCACGTAAACCAATACCACCTTTTTGTCTTTCAAGGTGCGTCCACCCCCGGATCAATCGAGTAGAAATATGGCGCAATTGCGCAAGCTCTACTTGTAACTTACCTTCATGGGTACGCGCTCTTTGTGCAAAAATATCAAGAATTAAACTGGTTCTATCAAGCACACGACATTTACATATCGCCTCTAAGTTGCGTTCTTGTGAGGGGGATAATTCGTGATTAAAGATGATTACATCTGCATCATGGATTTTGACAATCTCAGCAATTTCTTCTGCTTTACCACTACCAACAAAAAACTTGGCATGCGGTGATTGACGACTGCCTTGCACAATCGTCAATGCATTAACACCAGCTGAAGAAACGAGCATTTCCAATTCTTGTAGATCTTCTCGATCACCTTCATTTGGAAATTCAATATGAACTAAGACTGCCTGTTCACCGGCTTCATAACGGTCAAACAAGCATTAAACTCCTATTAATTAGTAGTTACCGCTCTCGTCTTCTGAACCTTGCGTCGCTTGGAAGTTAACCGCACGAGCAGGAACAACAGTTGAAATAGCGTGTTTATAAACCATTTGGTTTACTGTGTTTTCTAATAAGATCACAAACTGGTCAAATGACTGAATTTTACCCTGAAGCTTAATACCGTTAACTAAATAGATTGCAACAGGAATACGTTCACGACGTAACGCGTTTAAAAATGGGTCTTGTAATGATTGGCCTTTTGCCATTGTTATTTTCCTTAGTTCTAGGTGTTCTTATAAAATTCGATAAATCTAACGAATTCAATTATTTTTACTGCACCACTCTACTAGCTTAGCGAACTTAACACGCGTTGCAAGTTTTCTTCATCGCCTGATTCTAGCCAAGTAATATTTTGCCAGCCACGCAACCAAGTTAACTGACGTTTGGCAAGCTGACGCGTCGCAGCAATGCCTTTAAAAATCATTTCATCATAATCACACTCACCAGCCAAATAATCCCACATCTGACGATAGCCAACACAACGTATTGAAGGTAAGTCTGGGTGTAAGTCTTTTCTTTTATATAAGGTCAATACTTCTTTTTCAAACCCCATATCCAGCATTATTTTAAATCTTTTTTCAATTCGTTGATGTAAAGTAGCACGCTCCTGCGGCGCAATGGCGAATTGTAAAACATTAAATGGCAAGGGTTCTGGCTTTACCTTTTGCAACTCACTCATTGGTTTGCCAGTCAAACGAAAAACCTCTAACGCGCGATTAATTCTTTGCGAATCATTTTCATTAATTTTGCTTGCTGCAACAGGGTCTACTGTACTCAGTTCTCTGTGCATAGCAGGCCACCCCTTTTCGTGCGCTTCAACTTCTAATTGCGCACGCACAGTTTGATCAGCATTCGGTAATGGTGATAATCCTTCAAGTAACGCTTTAAAGTACATCATGGTACCGCCAACCAAGAGAGGGATTTTTCCTTGGCTGTGTAACTCGGCAATATTATCCAACGCATCACGACGAAAGTCAGCAGCAGAATAACTATCAGCTGGATCGATTAAATCGATTAATCGATGTGGTGCCTGTGCAAGCTCTTCAGCATTCGGCTTTGCCGAGCCAATATCCATTCCTTTGTATACCAGCGCCGAGTCAACACTAATTATTTCTGTGTTTAAATGCTGACATAGCTTAATAGCTAAATCAGTCTTACCTGATGCGGTTGGACCCATTAAGCAGATAATTGGCAATTCTTGCAAGGCTGTTCCTCGGTTCGCTAAAGTGACTAGATATACTGTTTTATATTAGTCGAAAAGACTGTTTTCTAGGTCAATTTTAACAGTTTTCGATTTAAAACTGGCAATTAATTCAGGCTTTTTTACTACTAACTCGACTAATTGTTTAGTTAATGAGTAATTTAACGTCTTGGCTTCAACTATTTGCTGTAACCAAGTCAACCAAAAACCGACCTCATCTTCAGCTTTCGTAGCGGAAACCTTTTCTACAAGATTATCTAAAATATGATTAACATCGACTGAATACAGTACTTCTGGCAATTTTTTTACCAATAAAAACTGAGAGTTAATTGCAATATCAAAGCCCAAAATCCCTAGCCAAGAAAGGCTGCATTTAACTTTATCAATTAAGTCACTAGACAAATTAATTCGAACAGGCAGCAATAGATTTTTACTTTCTAGCTGACCAAACTGTTCAATTTGCTGTTGCCATAAGGTTGGCAATGCAGGAGTTAAGTCAATTAACTGTGGTTCACCATTGACTGTTCTCAAAGCTTTACCTTGGCGTAATGGCAACAACTCACAACATACAGCACGGGAATTTTCTGTTGCGGATGTATGCTCAACCCTCTCACTCGGCTCTGATAAACTTTGATCGGCAATTCCTTGGTAAAATGCATTCACTGAATGCTGTTTAGCAATATCTGAAACAGGTGACTGATAATCTAATGAAGATTTTGGGTAAGAAGAAGCCCCTCCGCCCCCTGAGAAGGATCCCCTTGATTCTCGCACTTGCCCCGATGAGACCTGTTCAAATACATTTTCAGTTTGTGGTATTGGATACTCGTGTTGTATTTCTTCCTGGACTAAGTGGTTTGATTCAGGTTCTATCAACGGTTGCTCAAAGCTAATTGCTTGCCTCACAGCCTGTACAATAAAATCATGCACCAAGCGCCCCTGATGAAAACGCACTTCATGTTTTGCAGGGTGCACATTTACATCCACCTGTCTTGGTTCAATGTCTAGGTAAAGCACAAAGCCCGGGATTTCATAACCTGGCGCATATTCTTCAAATGTTTGTCGAATTGCATGAAAAATTAGCTTATCACGCATCATGCGACCATTGACGTAGGTATATTGAGGTTCAGTTTTACTGCCCATCGGTAGCACCCAGCCATGCAGGCTGAGCCTTTCGTCACCCGAATTGACAAATACAGCTTGTTGTTCAAATACCCTACCAGCAACCTGCGCAATTCGCTTTACGTAATTCTCTTGCTGTAATTGCGAGCGATATTGCCTTACAACTTTACCATTATGTTTGAGTGTAATCGCGACATCAAAACGGGAAAGTGCAATGCGCTTTAATAGTTCATCAATATGATGGAACTCTGTTTTTTCAGTTCGTAAAAATTTGCGTCGCGCGGGGGTATTAAAAAATAGGTCAACAACTTCAATTGTAGTGCCATTTGGGTGCGATGCAGGGCTAATTTGCACTGCCATATCACGTCCTTCCGCGTACGCTTGCCAAGCTTCAGATTGGTTTTCAGGTTTTGAAGTAAGGGTTAATCGAGAAACAGAGCTAATCGATGCCAATGCCTCTCCTCGAAAACCTAAAGAGATAATTTGCTCTAAGTCATCAAGAGATTTTATTTTACTTGTAGCATGCCGCGACAGAGCTAGTGTCAGTTGTTCTTTTTCGATCCCTAAACCATTATCGCGAATACGAATTAACTTATGCCCACCTCGCTCAATATCAATTTGAATTCGTGTTGCGCCAGCATCTAAGCTGTTCTCAACAAGTTCTTTGACAACTGAAGCTGGACGCTCCACCACTTCACCAGCCGCTATTTGGTTAGCAAGACGCGCAGGTAATATTTGTATCGACATAGTAATAAGTTCTGGTTTGCCTGTATTAGCTTCTGGGGATCGTTAAATTTTGACCGATAAACAGCGTATTCGAATTTAATTTATTCGCTTTTTTTAGCGAGTTTATCGACACGCCATAACGACTGGCAAGCAAGCTTAGCGACTCGCCTGAACGAACTTTATGAAAACGTGGTTGGTCTTTTTTCAACTTTGCAAAATAAGAGTCTTCAGGCGGATTATTTTTGAAATAACCTTTCACAGACTTAAAAATCGCATTCGCTAGTTTTTCTTGATGATCTTTTGTTTTCAACAAGCGCTCTTCAGCAGGGTTTGAAATAAACCCTGTTTCCACTAATATCGAAGGGATGTCCGGCGACTTTAATACTGCTAAGCTTGCAGCCTGAGGCACTTTTTTGTGCATTCTAGTCACTTTTCGCATTTCTGCAATCACGTCTTCGGCCACTTCAAAACCCGTTTTCATGGAGTGATCCATTGACATATCAAGTAGCGCTTGCGCTAAGTAGCGTTCTTGCTGGGTATCTTTTAATACATCTGCAGCACCACCTAGAAGCTCTGAATGTTGCTCTCGATTCTCAATCCATTTACCAATTTCAGAGTTGGCGCGCCTTAATGACAACACCCAAACTGAACCCCCTCGAGGTTGTGGTGAAGTAAATGCATCGGCATGGATTGATATTAAAAAGTCTGCTTTTTTGTTACGAGCGCGATCTGTGCGGGTATTTAACTTAACGTAATAATCCCCTGTGCGAGGTAACACTGCTTTCATGCCTTTTTCAGCATTGATTTTAGCCGCCAAGCGTTTTGCAATTTGCAAGGTAATCGTCTTCTCATAGGTCCCTGATGGACCAATAGAGCCAGGGTCTTCTCCACCATGCCCAGCTACAACCGCAATAACTATGTCTCGGTCACTGCTAATATCTCGATTTTTCACTACCGCCTGTGATGTTGGTTTTTCTTTGCTATATAAATCAAATACAAGGCGATCACTATATGGACCTGTTGGTGCCAGTGAAAAAATCACAGGCTTAACCGGTGAAAGCAGCTCAAAAACTAAGCGAGTTTCTGATTTTTTTCGCGGTGTACTGTAACGAATTTTTTTAACTAACTGATGCTTTTTATCTATTTTTGGGAATGTAGCGTCTCGTCCTGGCGTCGATTTAATATCAACCACCAAACGTAATGGGTTTTTCAAGAAAAAATAGCTATATTCTGGTTTTTCTTTCATATCCAGAACAACACGTGTGCTTTCAGGTGAAGGCCATACACGTACACTATCTATTTTATTTACTGCATGTAAGCTAGTACTTACAAGCAGTAAATAAACAGTAATTAAACTGAATATATTGTATTTTCTAATCCAACTGTTAGGCATTATTGAGCTTATTTATTATTTTTTGACCATTGTCGGTATTCGCCGAAATGGTCACTTTACGCGCACTATCTATATATTCCATTGTAATCTCTAGGTCGGCTTGTGCAAGCATTCCCGCACCTTTTTCTGGCCACTCAATAAGACAAACAGAATTATTTTCGAAATAATCTCGAATCCCCATAAATTCTAATTCTTCAGGGTCAGCCAAACGGTATAAGTCAAAATGGTACACATGCTGATTAGTTAGCTCGTAGGGTTCAACCAGTGTATATGTTGGACTTTTAACATTACCAGTATGACCAAAACCTTGCACAACACCACGAGTTAAAGTAGTTTTTCCTGCGCCTAAATCACCGTGTAGAAAAATTACTGCACCTTCATTGATGGCTTGAGATAACTTTTTACCTATCGCTACTGTGGCATTTTCATCAGCCAAAAAGCATTCAAAAGCATCATTATGTTGATTCATTTACTTCTCCACTAATCAACGAGTTTTCTAATAAAAGGCAATAAATCTGAGGCTAATAAGCCCCTTTTTCCTTGCTGCTCAGCTTGCTCAGCTGCTCTGCCGTGAATATTAACAGCCAATTGTACAGCATCAAAGTTTGACATTCCCTGTGCAATCAGCGCAGCAATAATACCAGATAAACAGTCTCCCATCCCGGCACTTGCCATGCTAGCACTTCCCGACATATTAATTGCCAGCTTATTTTGCTCTGCAATCAAACTGCCGGCACCTTTTAAAACCACAGTCGCATTGAATTTACGTACTATGTTAGAGATTGATTCAAAACGATTAAGTTCAATTTCAGCACTTGAGATCCTCAATAATCTCGATGCTTCACCAGCATGAGGAGTGAGTATTGCCTTGTCTAGATGAGCAGGCTGATTTGCCAGCAAGTTGAGCGCATCAGCGTCGATAACAAGTGGCTTTGTAGTAGCAATCGCCTCTTGCCATAAACTTTTACCCCAAGGAGATTGGCCTAAACCAGGACCAATAACACAAACATCTGCTTTTTCTAACAGGGGTGAAAGTTGTTCTGGTGATTGAATACCATGTACCATTAACTCATAACGACCTTGGACTACAATTGCACGATTGTTTGGGTGAGTAGCCACACTGACAAGCCCTGCGCCCGCACGTAAACATGATTCTGCAGCAATCCTTATGGCACCTGGCATGGTCTCATCACCACCGATGAACAGCACATGACCAAGCTGCTGTTTATAACTATTCGCATGACGAGCAAGCAATTGTGTTTTAAGGTAATGAAAATCAACTAAAGATGATTTTGGCGTTACAGCTTTAGCGAATGCATCGCTGAGCCCAAGGCCTGCAAAAAATAGCTTTCCGACATACTCTTTTGCATTACCTGTCAATAAACCTTGCTTTAAAGCAATAAAGGTGACGGTATAGTCTGCTTTGATACATGTAGAAGAAACCTCAGCCGATGTGGCATTTAACCCTGAGGGTAAATCTACCGCAATAATTGGTTTGTTGAGCGAGTTGACCGACTTGATAACATCCACATACAGCTCACTGAGTTGACCATAAAAGCCTATCCCTAATAATGCATCAATATAAACATCACAGGTAGAATCAAGCTCATCAACAATATTACCACCTTGCGCCAAGTAATCGTCATGCGCACGTTTAGCATCTCCCGACAATTCACTTGGCGATTTAACACTGTAAACACTAACATCAAAATCATGTCGCAACGCATAATTGGCAATCCAATAACCATCACCAGCATTATTACCGCCACCAGCAATAATTTGGATTTTTTCGGCGTGTCGATACTTTACAAGCATTAAATCAAACACTGCTTGAGCGGCCGATTGCATTAGTGAATACATTGGTATGTTTTGTTGTGCAGCAACCAATGCCTCATTCTCTTTTACTTGTTGGGCGCTATACGCTATTTGTGGTAAATTATCGGTTAATTCTGGCGTCATTTATTTCACCTGCAGATATGTCTACTCTTAACTATCCGAATTTGGTAGCAAAAATCAAGCTCTGGGCTCAAGAGCTTGGCTTTGATCAAGTAAGTATTACGGATATTGATCTTTCGCAACATGAAGCGCAATTACAGCGTTGGCTAGATGCCGGCTACCACGGTGAAATGGAATACATGGCTGCACATGGAATGAAGCGCGCGCGTCCTGCAGAGTTAGTGCCAGGAACGCAGCGTGTTATTTCAGTTAGAATGAATTATTTACCACCAGACGCAAGCTTTGCAAAAGACTTAAAAAATAAAGAAACCGCCTATATAAGCCGTTATGCCCTCGGCCGAGATTACCATAAATTAATGCGTAACCGTTTAAAACAGCTCGGTAAAAAACTTGAACAAGAGCTTGAACAATACCAGTTAACACTGGGGTTTCGCCCTTTTGTGGATTCAGCCCCCGTACTAGAGCGACAATTAGCTGAAAAAGCAGGACTAGGTTGGACCGGCAAGCATACGCTTATTTTGAACCAAGAAGCTGGTTCATGGTTTTTTCTTGGTGAACTATTTGTCGATTTACCGCTACCAGTGAATGAAGAAATAGTTGAAGACAAATGTGGTAATTGTGTTGCATGCATTACCTCCTGTCCAACAGGGGCAATTGTTGAGCCCTATGTAGTGGATGCAAGGCGCTGTATTTCTTATTTAACCATCGAGAAACAAGGTGTTATACCTGAAGAGTTTAGGTCTCTTTTAGGCAATCGAATTTATGGTTGCGATGATTGCCAACTAGTCTGCCCATGGAATCGTTATGGTCAATTAACCAAAGAAGATGATTTTCATATTCGTAATCAACTGAAAAGCCAAGATTTACTTACACTATTTGCATGGGATGAGGCTACGTTTCTTAAAAGTACCGAAGGTAGTGCTATACGTCGCATAGGTATCGAGAGGTGGCGACGAAATATTGCTGTTGCACTTGGAAATGCTCCGTATAGTGAGGAGGTAATCACATCGCTTGAAGCTGCAAAACACGATGCTTCCGCAATGTTACTTGAACACATCGAATGGGCATTGTCACAACAACAGCAGAAAATCACCGTTAAGGATAATAAAACACAACGGCTCATTCGGATTGTCGAAAAAGGATTGCCAAGAGATGCTTAATCTATTGGCAATTAATCTGTATTTATTTCAACATCACACTTAAGTCTGTTTCAATTTCAGTAAAAGCACGAGTTACATCTTGCAGTAAATCTTCACGTGCAACAGACTTTTGAATTGTTTCATCAACTTTTTTGTAAATATAAAGCTCTTGGTCTTCATCAAGCCCCATCAAGGGGATGCGATCTTCAAACTCTTCTTGCAGCTCTCTAAAAATCGCTTCATTCATTTCATGACTTAGGTTTAGTACACCAACCAGATCTTCAAATTTATCGCGTATCATTGAAAATGCTTGTCGTAATTTAAGCTTTTGATTAGCAAGTTGTTGGCGCGTAATAATGGCGTCTAATTGATGCTCTGTCACACCGACAACAAAGCAAATATTGTCACGAATACGTCCGAGCCTTTCAGGGTCGTCACTTGGCAAGTTCATTATTAATAAGCTGACTCTTGGATAATTCACCAATATCCGAGGCATGAACTCGTACAAACGCCCTTTATTTTGTAACAGCTCAAATAATTCCACGACCATAGGGGAGCAAATCCCCTCTGAACTAAACTGAGAACGCTGACTGTTGGTGCGGAACTCAATACTCGTCTTTAAACCAAAGCTACGCATACAATTGATCAACGCCTGCGCTAGCTCTTCTTTATCGTCAATCTTACCTATTTGTTCAACGTACTGAACGATACTGCCCATCTCACTGCTATTTGCCATCGCATTAAAGGCAGTGTCTGTTGCATCTTGTAGTTGTTGCTCTAACATATTTTTGTTTTCAACAACTTTAAACAATGTATCAAGTTTACCTTTTAGTTCTTCTTGACCAAAAGGCTTAACAATATAGTCTTCTGCACCAACATTATACCCTGCAATTCGTTCTTCAACGGAACCCCTGGCTGAAACAAACATAACAGTAATATTTGAGGTTGCAGGGTTTTCTTTAAGTTGTCGGCAAACTTCATAGCCATCCATATCCGGCATACTTACATCCAGTAAAATAACACTCGGATTGATTTTGGCGACAACGTCTAAACACTCTGGTCCACTGGCAACACAATGTAAATCATAACTGTCTTCCAGTATTTCTTCGATGATTTCTAAATTAAATGGTTCATCATCAACAGCAAGCACTGTATTTGAATTCATGACCTACTCCTTGTAACACAATTCATTGTTTTATATGTACCTGTTTCAGCTTAGTCAAAGGAAGCGCAAACAGGCAAACTTACAAATACTGTTGCCCCCTTTTCGATATTATTTTGCGCCCAAATTTTGCCTTTGTGCAGTTCGATAAACTCCTTACAAATCGCCAATCCTAAGCCAGTTCCACCCGCACCTCGATTGGTTTTACTGCTTTGTTCAAATTTGTTAAAAATCGTTTCAACCTCATCTTCTGGTATACCTAAACCAGAATCAATCACGGCCAATTGCACTTCATTATTAAAATGATCTATCACCACTTCGATCTCACTTTTCTCATCACTGAATTTAATCGCATTACCAAGTAAGTTTCTGATCACTTGTGCTATTTGGTCGCAATCACAAATGACAAAGAATGGATCTAGCTCAGGTACAAAGTGAACTTTAATCGACTTTGAGAGCAAAGCACCGGACATATCATCAATGCTAGTTCGGACTAGCTGATTTAGATTGTGTTCAGTCGGATTAAAGGGAAACTTACCAGCATCGAGTTTCGACAAATCAAGTAAGTTATTCAGTAAAGATAATAACCGCTTGCCGGAACTTTCAATACGCGATAGATATTTATGCAGTTTATCCTTCGGTATAGGGTCGCTGCTCAGCTTATCCAATCCAAATTGTGAGAAGCTCAAAATTGAATGCATAGGTGTGCGCAGTTCGTGAGACATATTCGCTAAAAATTCAGATTTACTTTTATTCGCAAACTCAGCTTGGTCTTTGGCTGCTTCCAGCTCCTTAGTGCGAACATTTACCTTTTCCTCAAGTACTTGTTTTGCCTCTTCCAACAATTCCTGTTTGCGTTTTAAGTGAGCAATATTCTTCAGAATCACTGCTGTTGCAGTTTCTCCGTGAACATCTATTTCACTAAAAGAGCCTGAAAACGGAATAATATCGTCTTTCATTGTGTTAACAACAAACTCAAAGTTAAACTGCGTGTGGAAGCTATCAATATTTCGTTTAATCTCATTTGAAATATTGCTATCGAGTAACTCAAAGAAAGATAAATTCTTTAACTCATCTTCATTCCTAGAAAAGAGGTTCAAAAACGCATCATTCGCTTCTAATATCGCGCCATCATTATTAAAAATAGCAATGGCATCAGGTGTATTCTTATAAATTACTCGTAGCAAGCTATCTTTCTCAATAAGCGCATCTACAGTGTCTTGTAGTCTATCCACGAGTTCTAAATTATTTCGCTCTAACTGTTCATTGTGCCAAAGCTTATAAATAGCTTGTAACAAAACACTTTCATTTAGTGGCTTCTCAAGCACGTCATCAACCCCTAATCGCACTGCTTCAATCAACGCACTTTGGTGGGGTTTAGACGTGACTAAAATACAGCGACAATTTGGGTTTACTGATTTTATTTGTCGAAAAATATCAATACCTGAAATATCACCCATATTAAAATCACTCACCAAAATATCGATTTGATGCAGTGCAGCTCGACCAATTGCTGCATAATCGGTATCTGCAGTGATGACATCAATATGCGCTCCTTTTAAACTCGACTCCAATCCACAAAGGCGTTCTTTGTTATCATCAACTAACAATATTTTGGGCAATTTAATATCGAGATTGGCAGCACCAATAGCAAGCCCCTCTTCAAGCAACCCAATCACATCCTTGTTGTTATAAAAGGGATGAATTATTAAAGCATTGGGAAGCGCATTCGCCAGCTTAGTAAAACTGTCCCTTAATTTGTTTCCCTCAACATTTGGCGCTAATAAAAATGTATTTACCTCACCGTAAAGTTGTTGGATTTGAAGCACTAATTTCTCAGGCACCCCAGAAGCAAAAATAATTGCTTCATAATAAATGGGTTCTTCACTTGGTTCGAAGTCACTATAGTGGTGGAGATCAACATGGCAGGTTAACAGCTCTAACAATACTTTTAAGCGCATTGCCAAAACGCTAGAGTTATCTAGAATTAAAATCCTTTTTTGCATAAGGGGCTTGTTGTTTTCTTTGTTCACATAAATTAAGCGTAGTTTGCTTTTGCGATAAACTCATGCTCGACCATGATAAAATCTCATCTAAAGTGCGAAAACAGCCCAAACACACATCTTTATCATTTAAACAACAGTTTTCAACACAGGGACTTTTAATATTTGTTTCAGACATCGTGTTTAGGTTATTTTCATAACAATACTTAGATACAGTTTAGAACATTGCGATATACTCGCCTTAAAACCAACCTGGATGATGGAAAAACTATGAAAAAACGCTACTTGTTGATTTCTTCCTTGGCTATTGTGCTCAGCGCATGCGACGTTGTTGAAGACCCTAAAAAAGCACTTGAGCGCCAATATTTTTCCGAGCACCAAGCATTGCAGCAAGCAATTGAAGATATTCGAAGCGAAGGCTTATCTGCCGTAAAACAAGGTGCAGAGGCTGGCTCTGTTGCAGCATGTGTGGCAACTAAGCTAGATGCAGACCCGATGGGGGCACTAATTGAAGTGGAAGGCGCATTACAAGATTCGATTGATTTATCAGAACTTTTAGCAACGCTATCAAACTTATCGGAACAAGAACTCTCTTTAGAAAGTTTACCTAACTTAATCCGTCAAGGCACAGATGCAATTACTTACGTAAAACACATGCTTTCCCAGTATGATGCCAGTGAAATTCAACAGCAGGCCCATGAGCTTATTTCTAACGGACAAACCAAAACGAAAGATCTTGGCGAACATTTACGTTCACTTGTAGAACAGTGTGAATAGAAAGTGGCCAACATATGTTGGCTACTTTCTGAGAAGCCTAATTATTGTCTGGATCGTCTTCTGGTTTAACCTTAAAGACTTTTTCTGGCGGTGGTTTAGGAGCCCAATCAGGGTCAAGCTCTAAATTTGAGAAAATTGATGCCTTTTTAGGCGCTTCATCTTTCTCATTTTCATCTTCTTCAGGTAAATCTTGTTCAAACGAATCAACTTGTTCTTTCAAAGCTCGCCAACTTGATTTAGGGATATTATCGTCCTGATTTTCATCAGAAGGTTGGGAGTTTTCTGTTTCATCCATTTGTGCTTTAATTGCTCGCCAACCACCTCTGTTTTTATCATCATCCGTTTCATTTGGCTCGGGTGCCGACGCGGTAAATTCATCTAATCGCACATCTTGGCTGAAGGTTGTTAAATCTATATCCTGATCAGCTGACAGATTGATATCGGGTTCGTTATTATTCTCTTCTCCACTTGAAGCAAGCGTGTCATTATTATCTGGAATATCGACCTTGCCGGCTTCGTCCAAGCCTGTTAAAAAGCCTTTTCCAGCTTCCAAACTCTTAGCTAACTCATCTTCTAAACTGGTTTCTGTGTCATTGGATTGTGTTGAATCCGCCGCTTTATCATTATAATGTTCAAGGTAATCAAACATCCCCTCATCAACTGCGCGTTTCGCAGCGCGACGTTTAAATTCAGAGTGAGGGACCATGTTCTCTATAAGGGCATCATCTTGCTCAAAGCTTTGAAATTCTCTCTCAGAAAATGAACTATCGCTTTCTTTATTCTCTTCATCTGAGTTATTTTGCTCATTATCAGTTGAAGAATCGCGAGCAGTGGCTTGGATATCATCTTCTAAGTTTGCAGCATCAAGATCCTGCATGGTCGATAAATGATTATCAAAATCATCAGATGACCCCAAATTGCTTTCTGCAAAACCCTCATCGACTTGTTGGCTATGTTGTTGAATATCTGGATTATCAAACGATTGAGGGTTGTCAGTATGCGACATTTGCTCAAGTCCATCAGCAATATTCTCGCTACTCTCAGGAATACCTTCTGAAGTTTGATTAATGGCGCTGTTTGGCGTTTCATCCAATTGAGATGAAGTTAACGCTTGGAGCTTTTCAAACTCACTATCCAGTTCTGTCTGAGCTGAAAAGTCTGAGGACTCAACGGGCTGTTCGTTATCTAATTCATCGGAAGCTGAACTCGATGTTGAACTAATGTTATCAAGCTTTTCGGTGAATTCTTTTGCCTTATTTAAAATCGCATCAAGCTCAGCAATATGGTCAACTACAGGTTTTTCCTGCTCTTCAGCACGATGCACGTCTTGATTATCAGGCGCTATTTCAGATACTGAATCTTGGTAGGAGCCCGGCTCTGGGTAGGATGTTGTTTCGGCTTCTTGAGACGATTCAGCAGTATTCAGCTCAGATGGAGGGGGCATAGGTGATGCAGCTAACTGTTCTGAGTTGTTATTTCGGTTTAGGTTTTGCTGCCTTTCTTGCTCTTCTGCTAGACGTTTTTGCTCAGCTCTTGCAGCAATGTAATCATCAATTTTTGCAAGCCATTCATCAACTTGGTCATCACTATACTTAAGTTCTTTAAAGCCCAGAATATAAGTATTTACCTTCTTTTTATGCATAACCGCAATAGGAAACTGTGATTTAAATACTGCCATATCATTAAATGCAACGATCGGTTCAATCTCCGAACTCAACTCAATAATTTGGCTCACAGCATGGCAACACTGATTAACAAGATTTAAGGGACTTTCAAAAGGAACAAGCTCTTCACCGACCTGCTCTTTCCAATCAGGTAAAGTCGCACTGCCAATAATTGCTCCTCGCTGCTTCTGACCTAGTACTACAAAAATACCAAATTGCGAAGCAATAATACTATCGAGCATTACATCTTTCCCACTAGGTAAAGAAACCTCTATACGGATTCGGCGGAAGTATAAATCAGGATCAAGCTCACCTTTTGCTGGTTTAGCCTTTTTCTTTTCCGCTGCTTTTTTACCTGCTGCCACAATCTCTTTTGACATCTCTTGGGCTTTTTCTTTTATTTCATCCATGCGAGCGCGTACAAATTTCACATAAATAAAAATAGCTACAAGCACAACCAACAACATAATAATCGGCAGCATCATGGCATCAAGTAACGTAGTTTGTTCTTCAGCTGCTTGGTTCTGCCATTGAACTGGCGATGGTTTAGGTTGCTGTTTTGGCGTTACTGTTGCAACTTCAGAAGTCGCAGGTTTAGTTTCCATTTTTTCTGAAGGTTGTATAGGGTTTTGCTCTATTTTCTGAGCTTCATTAGCTGCGGCCTCAGCCTGCTGCTTCGCTTTTAATTCAGCCTCAATTTCTTCAAATTTTTGTTGCGCCAACTGTTTTTCTTGTTCTGTAAGGGTAGGCTCAGAAATCGGTGATGATTTTTGTGGATTAGATTCAACAGTAGTTTTATCAACAGTTTTAGTAGGCTCTGGTTGATTACAAAAACGCTCATAGTCTCGTTGCGCTCGGCGATAAGTCGGATGAGTTTTACTATTCTGGTACGTGCTCATCTGCTGTTTGAGCAAAATACAGGTTGCAGAATTTGCATTTGTTTCAGGTGAAATAAATGCAAATAAAAACACTAAAAAAAGCAAAAAATTGCTTACCTTTACCATTGATGTTTTAACCAAATCATAATCAAATTAACAACTTGTTATAAGCTTACGCATTTAGCGTATTATTGCCAATAACTTGTAGCGAAAAATTAACTTTTATTACACGCCTGCGAACCTGATGTAATGCTACTGCAAACCATATTTTGCGTTGTATTCTTCTAACGCCTGTTGTACTTCAGCAACGATTCTTTTGTCGGTATTTCTACTAAAGGCCATACATGCTTGACGTTCATTTAGGCTGGTAACCTCAATACTCCGTGTAACAGCTTCATAATTAAGCTTACTTGCTTTGAGTGATTCCGACATTTCCCATTCAGTTTGCACTAAAAAGTCAACTCTCCCCGCCAGAAAAGTGCGCATCTCTGCATCTGGATCAGCTGTCACATCCAAATTTACACCTTCTTTAAATCCTTGGTTAAGTAAAAACTCATGGCTTCGGGCTTGTCGTCCAACAGAGGTAGTATATTGTTTGGCATCTTCCAAGGATGCCAAGTTGATATCTGTGCGTTTTGATAAGTGAAAGAGATACACTTTAACGGGTGCAATTAAGGGGCACACCCACTGATAAGAAGCCTCTCTCTCTGGCGTTCTGAAAATAGAATAAATTAACGTATTTTCATTCCGTTTGGCTTTATCCATTGCCCTAGTCCATGGGTAACTTCGGATATGGTAATCGTAGTTGAGGCTATCAAGAATGGCTTTTACCTTTGCAGTAGAGCGGCCAACAATATCCCCCTTTTCATTGGTATAATTAAACGGTCGCCACTCTTCTGTGACAACCGAAATAACTACTTTTTCACTGGCATATAGGCTTGTAAAAAAACCTATAGCAGTGGTAAATACCAATAAACGAAAAATAGACTATCTCCTTCGTTTTTAATTAGCCGTCTGAGTAACTTGAGCTTCTTTTAAAATTGACATTTTAGCTGGTTGTAAGGCAATAACCGAATCACCTTCCTCAGGCACTTGCCCACCATCAATTTGGACAGGCACGATAAATTGTTGCTGGCGCCATATAAATAGCGGAATTGCATCTTTATTGACATCTAAATAATCTTGCCAAGTAAAGGCATCAGCAATACGTGTTGCACTCACCTTGCCGCCTTTTGCAATCATCCCCGATAACTTGGCAAAAGTAGCATCGTGTGCAAACAAGTTCTGTCTTGATAAGAAAGTAGCACTGTCTTTATTTGCTTTAGCATGTGCATCTGATGACTTAAGCGAAAATACCTTATCGACACCAATTAAATGCGAAAAATGCTGGATACCTAGTGCATTGTAATGTCGGTTTGGTGACAAACCGAGTACCTTGCTAATATCTGTAAGCGGTAAATAGCGTTCAGCATGTTCAGATTGAGGGTTGCCGTAATAACAAGATAGCCCATCCATGCGCGCCATTTTGCAGTTTTCCCAAGCAGGATCGGATAAATAAACGCTTACACCGATATCATTTAGCCCTTTTGCGACTTCACGCGCCACATGGTTAGCACCAATAATCAGTATGGTTGAAGGCTCAGGTTGACGTAACTTCAACAATTTGGTTAACGGTACTGCCGTTAAGCTTTGTAAAACAACAGTAACAATAATCACGGTAAAGATCAGTGGCACAAGTTTTTCAGAAGTGGGCACACCTGCTTTAACCATACTTAACGCGAAAACAGAGCCTACCGCAGCGGCCACAATACCGCGCGGAGCGATCCAACTTAATAATGCACGGGCTCGATAATTTAAATCAGAACCAAAAGTCGACAACAAAATAGAAAGTGGTCGTGCGACAAAGAGCACAAATGCCATAAAAATAAGTACACTGGGGCCTAATTGCTTAATGTCATCTATATGAAGACGTGCTGCCAGTAAAATAAATAAGCTTGAGATTAAGATCATCGAAAGATCTTCTTTAAATTCAAGCACTGCATCTATTTCTAGATCATCTTGGTTAGCCAGCCAAATGCCAAACACAGTTACAGCGAGTAGACCCGATTCATGGCTGAGATAATTAGACACACTAAATGTAGCCAACACTAACGCTAAGATGCCAAATTTGTGTAATTCAAAGGGCAACCATTGACGGCGGATCAGCAAACTTGTAAACCACCCAGCAAATACCCCTAGTGATAACCCAACTAACAGGGTCATAAATAATGCACCTAAGGTATGGTTAAATATGCTCTCTTGCCCCGTAAGCATTACCGCTTCAAATACTAATACGGCGAACAATGCACCAATAGGGTCAATAACAATACCCTCCCAGCGCAAAACTTTGTCGACATCTTTATCTGGTCTCATCGCGTTCAACAAAGGTGCAATCACAGTGGGACCAGTAACGACTAACACTGCCCCAAGTACGGCAGCCACTCGCCAATCTAAACCCAGTACAAAGTAGCCCGCACAGCCTATCACAATAAACGAAGCCAACATTCCGATTGAACATAAGTTACGTACTACTTTCTCGAGCCCCTTCAGCTCTCTAAAATGCAGGGTCAATGCACCTTCGAAAAGTATTACAGCAACTGCTAAAGAAATAACCGGAAATAACAAGTCACCAAATAAAGCATCAGGATCAATGACATTAAACCCAGGTCCAAGCAACAGGCCTGTAATAAGTAAAAAGAGAATTGCTGGTACTTTAAAAATCCATGCAAGCCACTGAGCAGCAACTGAAAACATTGCGATCAGTGAAATATACACTGCTGACATTAAATATTCACATAATTAAAAGATTGAATATAACCATAGTATATCTTGGATAATTAATTACATAATGTTTTAACAATAAAAATTTATTTCAAATCAAGCCATATCCTGTACTTTTTAGTTTCAATTAATTGCATTACAAAGCCGCAAAACGGTACATTGATGAAACTTATCTGTATTAGTATTTAATGTAACAACCATGGTAAATGCGAGTGAAAAAGAGAAAATAGAACTTGAGCATCAAGCGGCAAAACTTTTTTTGCGTCTTTATGAAAAACAGTTCAATTTACCCATGCGACATATTTGGCACAATCAACCGAGTAAACCAGATGTCAGTTGTTATCAAAATGACGAAAAACTCGATATTGAAATCGCTCATCTGTATGGCAGTGAAAAAGAAGCCATGGCAATCTTAGGCAGAGAACTCAGCGAAGAAACAAAAGTAAACCTCTCAGACTTGATGTTGGAACCCATTGAGATGCGATTAACCAAAGCATTGCAACGTATTTTGGCTAATAAAGCATTAAAGCACTACGATACAAAACGAGTCTGGCTGGTGATTCGAAATGCCAACCCCTTTTGGCATAATGATGATATCCAAGCCTTAAAGCACCACTTCATAATGCCTAAACCACATCCTTTTGAACAAGTTTGGATTATTGGTGATTTGAACGGCCATTCAGGATTAACCCAACTATATCCATAACCTCAGTTGACCCACTATTTAATTTTTGATGTAATCGAAATAAATTGAGAATTGAATACAATATACCAATGAAAAAATTAACCCTGCTCTCTAGTCTATTTTTTGCGGCTTATGCAAACGCAAATACCGCTAACATTGAAACTGTTTTAACCAATGTTAAACAATGTAGCGACACCATAGTGTTACGCCACCAAGCACTTAGCAAAGAGCAAGAAGATGCCGCTTGTAACATGCTATCAGCACAAGAAACGCGCTTTCATAACACCTTTAATACCCAAGGCAAACCGGTTGCCAATGATAACAACCACTTCCTTCGTGCAAATATCTACCAAGATCGTGACGCCTATGTGAAATACGTTACTGTGCATTTCGATGTGCCTAGTGATAATGGCGGTATGTATTTAGAAGGCTTGCCGCACTTACCAAATAATTCTGCTGAATTTGTTGCCTATCAAAAGAAAGGGCAAATATGGAACTTAAGCCATGAATATGTGCACTACTTAGATGGTCGCTTTAATATGTATGGTGACTTTTGCGCTAATTTACACGACTCTCACTCAGGCCCAGAGTACTGCCCAAAACCTGCACCACTGCTACCACACTTAGTTTGGTGGAGTGAAGGCATCGCTGAATACATCGCCAAAGGTGAAGACAATGAACGTGCAATCAAAGCAGCAAAAAAACAAATTATTCACTTAAGCGAGCTATTTAATACTAGTTATGAACAAAATGGTGGCTCTGAACGAGTATATGTTTGGGGTTATTTAGCATCGCGCTACATGATGGAAAAGCAACGCGACAAAGTAGAACAGATGCTAGCACTCACCCGCAAAGGTCAATACACCCGCTATCAAGCATTGGTAAAAGAATGGGGTAAATCAATGGATAGTGATTTTAGCCAGTGGCTAACTCAACTGTAATTTATCGCAAAAATTCCTAGCGAAGGCTGTAATATCTTTGATTTACAGCCTTTTTTAATTTATTTTTCACTCACTCGCTTACCTAAAATGGTTAAGCTGTATTCGTTATCATCCATCTTTGCTACATTGGGTAGCTCACCCCAAACAGCAAAACCGTATTTTTGAAACAATCGCATGCTTGGCGTATTGTGACTAAAAATGAAAGCCAAAACAGTTTCGATCCCAAGCTCAGGTGATAATGAGAGCGCAAATTTCAGTAACTGTTGACCAAGCTTCTTGCCCCGTTGTTCACTGTCAACATAAATAGCAATTTCCACTGTGCCATCGTATGCAGGGCGGCCATAAAACGATTTGAAACTCAACCACGCGATAACTTTTTCATTTTCGGTTATCACATATAAGGGGCGATTCTCTGTATGGCTTTCAAACCAGGCTTGTTTACTGTCAACGGATTGCGCTTCTGTGTCTGCGGTAACCATTCGGCTATCAATAGTTTGGTTATAAATATCAACAATTTCAGGTAAATCGGATTGTCTTGCTAAACGCGTTTTCATTATAAGTTCAAAATAAAATTGTCATTACCAAGTCATAGTAACACTTGCCAAGACCTGATATAAATAACAAAAATTTATATTAAGCGAGCGCTATTTATGCAACTTTATGGGTCGTTAACCTCCCCTTATGTACGCCGTTTACGTGCACTGGCCATTGAGCAAAACATTCAATTCGACTTTTTAAATTTAAATATTTTTGCTGAACAAGACAGAGAAACGCTAGTTAAGCTCAACCCTACCCGAAAAATCCCTATGCTAGTTGATGGCGAACAAGTGGTTTTTGACTCAAATGTTATCTATCGCTACCTCAGTCAAAAATTAGACTTTTCACCGCTTAGTTGGGATCAGGAAAATACCCTGACACTGATTAATTCAGCGAATGATTCCCTCGTTGAACTATTAATTTGTAAACGTTCCGATTTTGATACTAACGACGATAAGTTATTTTTTAATTTACAACGTGACCGCGTACAGGGTGTGTTATCAGTACTTAATGATGCAGCGGAAAAAGGCGAGTTCAACGATTACAATTATCTTGCTATCTCGCTTTATTGCTTAGTCGACTGGATTATATTTAGAGACTTAACTGATTTATCAGCTTTTACAGCGCTGTTAGACTTTCATGCCGCTCACCAACAACGAACTTCAAACACTGAAACAGCCCCGAAGGATTAATCAGTATGAGCGAACACATTGAACGTATTGACGACTTTATAAGTCAGGTAAAACAATCTAAGCAATGTTTTGTGCTTAGTAGCGAAAGCGGTTTATTGATCGCCCCTTCAGAGTTTCAAGAAGAACGTGATGTGCTCTTGCTATGGGCATCATCTGATGAAGCAAAGCAACAATGCAGTGGCGAATGGCGCAGTTTCGACGTGATTGAACTTGATCTTGATGATTTGACTGACTTACTTCCCGATTTACATGATGATGCATTATTAGTAGGGTTAGATTTAAGTGATGAACAAATAGCCATCGAAATCGAAGCAAATGCCTTACTCGAAGCCTTAAACTAATGATTAACATTATTCCTTTAACTGAAACCTATTATCAGCAAGCATTATTGCTTGCTAATAAAGTACATGGCGATAATTACCTTGATTTACCTAGCCTTATTGATATGCAAAAAAAGGCATCCAAAAATGCTATAAACGCCAACTTTATTGCATTAGAAGGCGATACTGTCGTGGGTCTTCGCTTAAGTTATGCAGCCAATCAATGGCCACTTGATGAGTGGTGTACCCCCTCTCTATGGCCTTGTGCGCAAACGGATATGGCTTATTTTAAGTGCATTGCTATTGACCCCAACCAACAAGGTAAAGGCATTGGTCCAAAGCTATTAACGGCGTCGATTAATGCATTAAAACAACAAGGCGCAAAAGCGGGTATTGGCCACTTATGGCAGCAAAGTCCAGGAAATGGTGCTGTTAAATACTTCACTAAAGCCGGTGGCAAATTGATTAAAGAGCATAAAAACCGCTGGTATGAATACAGTATTAAAGAAAACTATCAGTGCACAATTTGTGGCGTACCTTGTCATTGCAGTGCCGCAGAAATGGTAATTGAATTCTAATGACTCACGTTTATGATCCATTGCATCAACCTCATTGTCAGGGGCAAGATTTTGCACCGAGTTATTGGGCTAGCACCATTGCCTTACCAGAGAGTACTTCAAGTGTACAAAATGCCCAACATCATGATGTCGCGATTATTGGTGGCGGATATTCTGGTTTACTAACGGCTTATTATTTAGCAGCAGAACATCAACTTGATGTGTGCGTAATTGAAGCGAATCAAGTAGGTTTTGGTGCTAGTGCACGCAATGCAGGCTTTGTATTAAAAGGCTCTGGGCGCTTAAGTTACCCACAAATGACACAAAAGTGGGGACTCGATGTAACCAAAGGAATTTACTCAGAGTTCAGTGACGCTGTGCACCGTGTTGAGCAATTAATATCTGATTTTAACATTGACTGTGACAAGCAGGAAAATGGCTATTTAAAAATCGCCCACAATCAAAATGCGCTAGAAAGCCTAAATGCCCAAGCAAACTATATACAAACTCAATTACAAAGCGCTAATACCCCCCCCAGCCAATGGCTCAGCAAAGAAGAGTTAAGTGTTCACTATATGAAAAACCAACAGGCATTTGGCGCGCTACGTTATAGTGACAGCTTTGGTGTAAACCCGTTAAAACTGCTACTTGGTTATCGCTCTCTTGCGATTAAGAATGGTGTAACACTTTATGAAAATTCACTTGTTGAACATATTGTTGAGACAGCAAACGGGTTTGAACTCAGCGTTAAAGGAATTAAAGTAAGCTGTAATAAGCTGATCATGGCTGGGAATGCATATAACAACAAGCAAAGCCATCAAGCAATTAACAATCGCTACCTGCCAATTTTGAGCAGTATCTTTGTTTCAAAACCGCTTACAAAGCAGCAACTTGATGAATCAGGCTTGCAAACTAATCAAGTATGCATGGATACACGCACACTTAAATATTATTATCGCCTGCTTCCTGATAATCGATTGTTATTTGGAGGTCGTGGCGCAGTCTATGCTAAACACCAAAATAAACCTGTATATTTGACTAACCTTAAAAAAGGGTTAAGTGACTGCTTTCCTTGCCTCACCAATATTGAGCATGATTATTATTGGAATGGTTTTATTGCCGCAGCGCTTGATGATATGCCACATATTAATTTTGACGGTAAACTTGGCTTTATTTTAGGCTATTGCGGCGCTGGGGTTTCGTTTAGTGCACAAGCAGGTTTTCGTATGGCACAAATGGTAGCAGGCAAAAAAGTACCAAAATTACCGCTGTATAACACTCCTTTACCTTATTTACCCTTTGCGCGATTTAGACGGATTGGGCAGTTCGCATATTACCAATATGCACAAGTTAAGGATCGGTTTTTTTAATAAGCGCGTGTTAGCGCACTTATTAAAAATTGATTTAACGTAACAACCCAATCTAGGGTCTGTTGACCTTTCAAGTTCGTTTTTGCAGCAGTTTGATTGGGTTTTATACAAGACAGAGGCAGCGTGGCATAGTTATGCTATGTGAGTCAGCCGATAACACAGTAGAAAACCTAATCAAGCACTGCCGAATGGTTCTTTTGAGCGCACTTTTCTCATTGTTGCCTACATGGATGTAGGTAAGAGGCGTGAGCAGGACGCGGAAGCTTTGCTCGATATTCGCTTAGATTGCTAGGCCACACATCGATCGCCGCGATAAAAGTACGCTCAAAGAGAACAAAAATAGAACAGCAAAGATCAACAGACTCTAGTTATTCCACCACTTTTTGCTAAAATAGTCGCTAACTAACTAATTTAGTGGATAATCTGTGAAGTCACACCTTGGCCGCCGCCCATTTACTCATATGGAAATACATACCTTATTCAAAGGGTATATTTATGGCGACCAAAAAATGCCTCGCGAGCAAGCAAAGCATTGGCATTTTTGGCTACCGCTTTTAAGTTACTACACAGGTGCATATAGCGATGAAATTGGTCAACTCACAGTAGATTCGGTCATTAAGCAAGATGGCCACTACTTCTTTGATTTTCATACCAATAATAAAATAAAGCCCAGACGCGTGCCTGTTCATCCTATGCTTATTGAGCATGGGTTTTTAGATTACATGCACTATTTAACAAGCCAAAATCAACAACGATTAATGTTCGACTTACCAGCTAAGTCTGGCCGTTACAGCGAGAAAGTACGTATTTGGTTTTCTGGCGAAGGAGAGCGAGCGGGCTATTTGCAAAAATGCCATATACCTAACATCGACCTGGATGGCAGAAAAGCAGCCATAAGCTCTTTTAGACTTAATTTTGAATCACAGATTCGTATTTCTTCGATTCAAGCGGGAAGTAAAGACGCCTTTAATTATTTAATGGGCTTTAAAGACTTTACCGAGAGTGAGTTTTCTAACAGCAAATTACTATGGCAAATTATTCGTGGAGTAAGAGCGCTGCCAAGCAACATAACTTGGCAACGGTTTTGTGATAGACACTAGATTTAAAAAGCTGGTGCTAAGTTCGATCACACACAAAAGCAAGCATATCTGTCGAGCTTTGATATTTTAGTCGGGTGATTTTATGTGCACAGTGCTTGCTAAAATCTAGCCATTTTGATGACTCATTTTTACTACCTAACTGCCAGCGGTAAATTGTATTACCTTTACCATAAATCAGCGCATCATCCCCTTGCCATGCATAGTAATCGACACCTTCTGGCAGCTTCAACAGAGGGGTAAGTGATTCATTTTTACCATCGAACAAGGTAATCCACTGTTGGTTATTTTTATATTGGCTAAAAGAGTATAAATTGCGGGTTTTATTGAACGCCAAAGTACGCCCGATATCCTTAGCAACAGGTTTACCAGTTTGCTTTTGCGTGTTGCCAAAATAGAGTGTGTGCGGTTGACCAAGCACAAAGGTAATTAAGTCGTAATCGTTCCCCCAAGCGTGATAGCCAATTTTACCTACTTCTTTTCGCAATAATTTTGCATTCTCCGAACGATTAAAAGCATATTGCCAAAGCTCCTGACTTCCATCATGCCCCTCTAGGATCACCGAAAAGCCATCTTCATTAGGGACTTTTGTTGGCGAATATTCACTGACATCCGTATTAGTTAAGTTCGTTGTGTGTTTTGTCTTAAAGTCGTAAAGCAAAACATCAGTTTGCCATAACTCACCTTGCTGAAATCCAGCGGTATATAGCAAGCCACCATCAACAAAATTAGGTTGATTATCGTAGCCAACTCGCTTTGATACATTTTCTGCTGAGATAATGGTATTGCCTTTTAACTTAACTAAAAACACATCTGTATCAGGCAAAGTAGAAGCGGTGTTGTTGGCAAATAGAGGAAGACTGGCGATAGCGGTGAACGCAAAACCAACTGCTTTTTTCATTATTATTTTCGGTATTTAATAGTTATTTTGATCATTAATAACATAGCTATTGTCATAAAGACAGACTTGACCTATAGGTGTAGCCCAGATATAAACACATAAACAACTAAAATAGTGTGCTCTATGTCTGCCAAACACCCCATCATTGCAATTACAGGCTCGTCCGGTGCAGGAACTACCACTTCGACCAATGCAATTAAGCACATTTTCCGCAGTTTAAATATCAACGCAGCATTTGTTGAAGGGGACAGCTTTCATCGCTATACCCGCCCAGAAATGGATAAACGTATTCGTGAGGCTCATCAGGAAGGTAAACATATTAGCTATTTTGGAACTGAAGCCAATGACCTTGCTTCACTAGAACAATTATTTACTGATTATGGCAATACAGGTACCGGTAAAAGCCGTCGCTACCTTCATACCTTCGACGAAGCTGTTCCGTACAACCAATTACCGGGCACATTTACACCATGGCAAGACCTTGAGAATGATACTGACATTTTATTTTATGAAGGCTTACATGGCGGTGCTGTTGATAAAGATGTCGATGTCGCAAGACACGTTGATTTGCTAATTGGCATGGTGCCGATCATTAACCTTGAATGGATCCAAAAGCTGATCCGCGATACCCAAGATAGAGGCCACTCTCATGAGGCCGTAATGGGTTCTATAGTGCGTTCAATGGATGATTATATCAACCATATTACACCACAATTTTCTCGCACTCATATCAACTTTCAACGCGTTCCAACTGTCGATACCTCAAACCCCTTTAGCGCAAAAGACATTCCCTCGTTAGATGAAAGCTTTGTGGTTATTCGTTTTCGCGGTATTGAAGATGTCGATTTCCCATACTACTTACAAATGATTAATGGTGCATTTATGTCACGCATGAACACCATGGTAGTGCCAGGGGGAAAAATGGGTTTAGCAATGGAATTAATTCTACGCCCTCTTATTGAAGATATTATCAATAAGAAACGTGCACTGCAGGACTTAAGACAAAACTCATTACCAATTTAAAGCTGGATTTGAGATTTCTAAAGAAAGTTTCTGATTGTTTTTCTGAAATCTTTATATCTAGTTTCTACACAAACTAAAATAAGAGCTCTTGGTACTAAAATTTAGACTTTGGCATTTGATTTATCTGAATTCACTTAAAGAAGAATTGAAGCGAGTAACGAGGTTAGAAATCTTGATATCAAAAGTTTGAACTTAGCAATTAATTTATCGAAATTACTTTAGGAAGAATTGGAGCGAGTAACGAGGTTCGAACTCGTGACCTCGACCTTGGCAAGGTCGCGCTCTACCAGCTGAGCTATACTCGCGTCACGATATGCATTTTTAATGATTTGGAATGACTAACACTTTCCAAAATTTGGAGCGAGTAACGAGGTTCGAACTCGTGACCTCGACCTTGGCAAGGTCGCGCTCTACCAGCTGAGCTATACTCGCATCACATAATGCATTTTTGAATGATTGGAGCGAGTAACGAGGTTCGAACTCGTGACCTCGACCTTGGCAAGGTCGCGCTCTACCAGCTGAGCTATACTCGCATCATCATGCAGATATAAGATTAAAACGTTCTGGTTGTATTAATCTATTGTATCAAAAGACTCTTTTTTAAAATCTTTTAAAGTTTTGGAGCAAATAATGAGGTTTGAACTCTTGATATTAAAAGTTCGACCTTGGCATAACCAAGTACCTATCAACACTTTCCAAAAATTTGGAGCGAGTAACGAGGTTCGAACTCGTGACCTCGACCTTGGCAAGGTCGCGCTCTACCAGCTGAGCTATACTCGCAATCCAATCAACCGTTTTTTTTTACTTAGCATTAGCGCAACCTTAGTCGCGTTAATCACCTCGAGCAGCTGAACTGTACTCGCATACAAAATGCTTAAAGTCTTTTATCGTCTAAGCGGGGCGTGATTTTACATAAAGAAATTAGCTTTGCAAGTAACAAAGCTAATATTTTTTAAATTTTGAAGATATTTTGGCGATACACGCGTAATTCAGCAATTGATTCGCGGATATCATCAAGTGCTAGGTGCGTGCCTTGCTTCTTAACAAGGTTAAGCATATCTGGTGACCATCGTCTAACCAGCTCTTTAATTGTGCTCACATCAATATTACGATAGTGGAAGTAATCTTCCAGCTCTCGCATATACACGTTTAAAAAGCGTCTATCTTGACCGATTGAATTACCACACATAGGTGATGCACCTTTCGGTACCCACTTTTCTAAAAAAGAAATTGTTTCTCGTATAGCCATTTCTTCAGAATGTGAACTTTTTCGCACACGCTCAGTTAAACCTGAACTACCGTGTTGATTAGTACACCACTCATCCATTGCATCCAGTACTTCATCAGACTGATGAATAGCAATTACAGGCCCTTCAGCCAGAATGTTTAGCTCAGAGTCGGTCACAACTGTCGCAATTTCTAGGATGCGATCTTGGCTCGGCTCTAATCCAGTCATTTCCAAATCAAGCCAAATTAAATTAGATTCATGAAAAGCCATAACTACCTAGCGGTGCTTTCCTTTCGATTTAATGAATTTGGATATATCATATTATGCTTCTTCAATAGATAAAACGCTTTTTTTAAAAGTGTTATTTAAGTTATAGGCTAAAAGTGGCAAAACGGAAAAAACTTAGTAAAGGTCAATCTCGTAGGATCAGTGCTAATCATCAAAAAAGGTTAAAGCAAGCTAGAAGAAATTCTGACGACCTCGAGCAAACATGGCAAACTGATAATCTAGGGCCACAACAATCCGCACGCGTAATTAGTCGCTTCGGCCAACATGCCGATGTAGAAACATCTGAGGGTGAAGTTTTACGCTGCAACATTCGTCGCACAATAAAAAGCCTTGTTTGTGGTGACAACGTTGTATTTCGTCGCGCAAAAGTGAGTGAAGGCGATTTAGCTGGCGTTATCGAACTTGTCGAAGAGCGAACAAGCCAACTAACCCGACCTGACTTTTACGATGGTGTAAAAGTTGTTGCAGCCAATATTGATCAAATTTTAATGGTTTCGGCAGTTTTACCTGAATTTACCCCTAACATCATCGACCGTTATTTAGTTGCCTGCGAAGATATGGGCATCGAACCAATTTTAGTGCTTAACAAAGTAGACTTACTTGATGACGAAGGTGTTGAATACCTTGATGAAGTACTCGATATATATCGCGATATTGGTTACCAAGTTTATTTCATTAGTAATAAAACAGGCCAAGGTGTTGAGGAGCTAAAATCATTACTCAAAGATAAAAGCAGCATTTTTGTCGGCCAATCAGGCGTTGGCAAATCAACCTTAGTAAATAGTCTACTACCAGATGCCAATATTCTAACGCAAGAAGTATCAGAAGTTTCTGGTTTAGGTCAACACACAACAACAGTTTCAACACTGCATCATTTACCTTCTGGCGGTGACTTGATTGACTCCCCGGGAATTCGAGAGTTTGGCCTGTGGCATTTAGAAAATGATCGTGTCACTTGGTGTTTTAAAGAATTCCGTGAATTTATCGGTGGCTGTAAATTTAGAGACTGTAAACACCTAGACGATCCTGGATGTATCATTCGCGATGCAGTAGATGAAGGCAAAATTAGTGAGTTGCGCTTCGATAGCTACCACCGCATTTTAGAGTCGATGGAAGATGGTCGTGCAGGTGCGCGCAATCCAAGAGTATAGAGTCATTCAACAACTTGATGTAAAATACGAAAAATTTTTTAGGGATACAACCTCGTGAGTTTAGATAAATTCAAAATTGGCGCGCAGTACGCCATGCCAAAACACCTTATATCTCGCTTAGTTGGCAAGTTAGCAGCAGCACAAGCTGGCAAGCTTACCACCAGCTTAATCAAAGGTTTTATTAAGCAATATGGCATTGATATGAGCGAAGCCAAATATGAAGATCCTGCTCACTACAAAACCTTCAATGAGTTTTTCACTCGTCCTTTAAAAGAAGGTTTACGCCCAATTGCTGAAGATAAAAACATTATTGCCCACCCTGTAGATGGCAAAATTTCTCAGCTAGGTGATATTGTTGATGACCGCTTAATTCAAGCTAAAGGTCATGACTTTAGCTTACAAGAATTATTGGGTGGCGATGAAAATGTTGCTGCACCATTCCAAGGCGGTAAGTTTGCGACTATTTACTTAGCGCCAAAAGACTATCACCGTATTCATATGCCAATCGCTGGTAAACTGCGCAAAATGGTGTATGTACCGGGTGACTTATTCTCTGTAAACCCACTTACAGCAGAAAATGTACCAAACTTGTTTGCCCGCAATGAACGTGTAGTAGCAATTTTTGATACGGAAATTGGCCCACTTGCGATGGTATTAGTTGGTGCAACGATCGTAGCAAGTATTGAAACAATTTGGGCGGGTACAGTCACACCACCAGCAGGTAAAGACGTATTTACTTGGGACTACCCTGATAACGGCCACAACCAGCTAATTTTGAATAAAGGTGACGAGATGGGCCGCTTTAAGTTAGGCTCTACCGTGATTCTTGCTTGGGGCTCAGAAGTGGCTGATTTCCTTGATAGTGAAGTTGCAGGCACCGTAACACGTATGGGTACCCCTTTCGCTAAAATCAAAAATAAAGAAGAGCAGAGCGAAGCCAAAGAGACTCCAGCTGACGAATAATATAAATTTAGATTTAAAAAAGGGAGCAACAGCTCCCTTTTTTAGTTTAATGTCTTTCTTCTTATTAGTGCACCTGCTGTTAGCAATAGCAACCCAAATAATGAGCTACTACCAGAAGAATCTTTTTTAACATCACCTGGAACTTCTGGCAGAGGCACGGGTTCTGGCTCAGTTTCAACTTGCAAATCAAGTTCGTAGTTAGCTGTTTGTGCATGCTCATCAGTTACAGCTAATACCACTTTATAACTGCCCGCTTGTGAAAATGTATGTGTAAACACTTCTCCACTGCCAGCGGATTCTTCAGCTGTCCAGCTATACGTTAGTGTTTTACTATCAGCATCACTACTGTTTGATGCGTCGAATTCACACACTAAGTAGTTACAAAGGTGAGTCACAACAGCTTCTGGGGCTAAGAGCTCGCTGACCGCGAAATCCAGTACCTGGCTATTTGAAATGCCCATTGAATTAGTAACAACTAACGTTGCTGAATAGTCACCCATGGACGGTAGAATATGCGTCGGGTTCTCCCCTTCTAGTACTTCCCCATTTGAAAGTTGCCATTGATAGTTAAATCCACTGACAGAGTTTTCTACGTTAAACTGGCACTTAGCACCGCTACAATTAATATTGCCAGCAACGCTTGGCGGGTTAGTGTCTATGCTGTGGGCAGTGATAGTCCCCCAGTAACCTTCGCTGTCTTGTGCTTGTATATACACGGTCGCTTTATTGTTAATCAACTCACCTTCTCTGACCTCAATAGCAAACTGTTCACTTATACTATCGGCATTACCATCAGTAAGACTGGCAAGCTGCGCATTTTCATCAGTGACTAAATCATTAAACGCATACCTTACTTTGGTAATGTTATGCATCGGCCATGAACTATTATTTTTGAAACGAGTGTCAGTTGCAGTAGCGCTAATAACTAATTTTCCATTGCTATTACTCAAGGTAACACCTTCAATATCAGGCCCCTGAGAAAGTTGATAGGGTGCTTTTGTTACCTTTGCAGCATAAAGCAATGACTTTAAATTACTGGGCTTGATTAACGCATTGTAATGGCTACATGATTGGAAAAAAGCAGTGCCTAATTCATAAGTTATATGTGCAATACCGAGTTCACCGTATGCAAGATTATCGGAGGTCCCATCTGTTGGGTACAAACCAACCGACTGCATCGGTGTGTAGTTATTGAAATAAGCTAATTTGCGCCCTAATGACTCCAATCCTTTGGCATTTGGTGCTGCATCATAACTGCCACCCCAAGGCCATAAAATAAGTTTGCTATAGCTGTGAATGTCTAAATACAGCCCTTGAGTATTTTCAGGCGCTGCATCGCTAACGTTTGGCCCGCGTTGATCTGGGAAGATACTGCGAACATAATTTTCAACCGCAGCTACTTCTGGCTCTGAACCTGGCGCATCACCACGATACGTTGCTGCACAGGCATCCCCGCTTGAGCCGCCATCAACCGTGCCCCAGCCAAAACTAAAGTTGCGGTTTAAATCAACACCAACGCTTGATTCTACGCAGTGATTCTCGTTGACATTTTTGCGCTGTGAAACACCTGTTTCCGCGATTTTCCGGCCATCAGGATTAGTTTGAAAAAGAATATGGATTTGCTGTGTTTCTAAAATCCAGTTGATATCAGGGTTGCTCTCGCGTTCATTAAGTAACTGTTTAGCAAAATCTAATGTTAACGCGGCTGTTGCTAATTCTCGCGCATGCATGGCGCTTTGAATAAATAAAATTGGCGGATTAACTAAATCTTTTTTACCGATTTTTAAAACCTTTAAATCATAGCCTTCGCCTTTATTTTGCTTTTGCCATGAATCACCAATATCCACAAGTTCTGTATATTCAGGATGAGCCGCAACTAAGTCGTCTACTTGCTGAAAAGTTTCTTCTACCGTTGCGTAACAGCTAAAACCAGGGATCCCAGTGTTGTTGTTAATCAGCTTATCAAAAATGTTTTGTTGCTTAGTTAAAAACTGCTTTGCCAGATTATTTGCTGGTTGCAAGGTTGCACCAAAGCGCTTTAATAAAGATTGTTCATCTTTGGTTAGCGTGAACAACACTCCATTTGGACGATCGCCAATTAAGTTATGATGCAAACTTATTTTTGCTCTATTCTCAATATCCGTATTTGGAAAAGTGACTAAAAAATGCTGCGATTGCTGTGCATACGAATTAACCGCACCGAGCATTAATCCTGAAATTAGTAATGTTCTAAGCATGTTCCCTCCAATTAGCATGAATACCAATTCACTTAAGTAGCTGCTCATCCTAGCGGACTAAATATCATGCTAACTGCGTTAGAATTTATCAATGTATAACAACTACATAAGAAAAATTCCACCTTGTTACCATTTCATTTTTCCAGCGCTATCCCTGATCACACACTTAACAGAATTGGTACAAACTAAAATACCTAATTTGGGTAAAAATACAAACATCAATTACGTAGGAAAATGTAAAGTAAACGTAGTGAACTGTTATAAGCTACGTCAATTACAGGTAGAGCAACTACTTGACGTAGAAAACGAAAAAACGCTTTGTTTAAAACTTCGTGCATCAAATTGTAAAAACTGCGGTAAGTTTGTCTCACCTAATAACAGCAATATGGCTGCAATAGCCTGCTGCGCACCTATTACACCTAGCAACGGGCTGATAACCCCCAAAGTATCGCAGTTCTGGGCATGATTTTGATTGCCATTTGGAAATAAACACTCATAACAAGGGGCATCATCATCTCTATTATCTACTATACAAAGCTGCCCCTGCCAGCCCATAGCAGCACCGGAAACAAGCGGCTTAGCAAACTGCTTAGCAAGGCGGTTAATTAAATAGCGTGTTTTGAAGTTATCACTGCAATCAAGTACCAAATCACAATTTTCGATAAGCGATTTAGCATTTTGCTCATCCAACTTTTCTGAGATTGAAGATAGTGATACTTGGTTATTCAGCGCTTGCAGTGTTTTACCCGCGACTTTACTTTTACTTTGCCCTATATGACTAATTTTATAGAGAATTTGCCGCTGCAAATTAGACAGCTCAACCTCATCATGGTCGACCAAAGTCAACTGTCCGATACCAGAAGCTGCTAAATAAAACGCTGCAGGTGAACCAAGGCCACCCAAACCAATAATTAATACGCGCGCAGCTTTTAATTTAAGTTGCGCATTCTCGTCAATTTCTGGCAATAGTAACTGGCGAGAATAACGAATTAATTCTTGGTTTGATAACGATGACATGATTACTTCAATACACTCTCAAGCTCAACAATGGCCGCTTCCGGGTCAGCTGCTTCTGTAATTGCGCGCACAACCGCAATACTGCCAACGCCAGTTTTTGCAACCTCTTCAGCACGGTTTAAGTCTATGCCACCAATTGCCACTACAGGGTAATCATGCATTAATGGTACAAAGTGTTTTAACTTTTCAAGACCTTGAATTTGCCCCGTCATATCTTTAGTTGTGGTTGGATAAATTGCACCAAAAGCTAAATAACTTGGGCGATAATTATGCGCGCGCAGCATCTCATAAAAACCATGGGTAGATACGCCCAAGCGAATGCCTGCTTGCTTAATTTCAGCCAAATTAGCGACCGAAATATCTTCTTGGCCAAGGTGAATACCGTAAGCGCCATGTTTTATCGCTAATTGCCAGTAGTCATTAATAAATAAACGCGCGTCGTATTTTTTACCAAGGGTAATCGCGGTTGCAATTTTTTCTTCAAGATCAGCATCGCTGCTATCTTTGATACGCAACTGAATGGTTTTAATGCCCGCTTTTAAGCAGCGCTCAATCCAATCAACGGAATCAACCACGGGGTAAATACCTAAATTACGCGTTTCTATTTTTGCAAAATCACGGGCGCTAACTTGTTCTGAACCCATTTCTAGATCTAGTTCCTGACCTAGCCACGAATCCGCCTCAATTACTTCTGGGTAATCATTGATATCGTGGGGGAAACCACAATGAGCCACTGGGCCGATACCTTGACCAAAGCGTGTTGCATGTTTTAATCCTTGATTAATATAGGCTTTAGCAAGAATAAAGGCATCTTTCAGCGGATAGTCTTTCGCGAGATTGGCTGCAACACTGGAAGCAAAGGAACACCCTGTACCATGACTGTGCGGTGTGTTAATTGCTTTATTGCCTAGCCAATACTCTTCACCTTGATGAGCACCATAATCGATGCAATAGCCTTTTGGATAATCCCAATGCCCGCCTTTTATCAGCACAGTCGGTACACCTAATTCATTAAACGCTTTCGCTGCATCCTGCACTGCGCTTGGACCAATTAAATACACACCGGTAAGGATTTGCGTTTCTTGGGTATTAGGGGTGATCACATCTACTTGTGGTAATAAATGGGTTTTAATTGCCGGTAGAATATCTTCTTCAGTTAAACTGTCGCCGCTTGAGGCTACCGCTACTGGGTCGTAAACAACAACTGGTGGCGTTTGCCATGTGGTTTTGTAGCGTTTAAGTGTATTAGCAATAAACTCTACTTGCTGTTCATTGGCAAGCATGCCAATTTTAATCACTTTAGGTTGTACATCTTGCTCAAGGGCATCAAGTTGGGATTCAATCACCTTGATTGCAACACCATTAATCTCTTCAACGCCCATGCTATTTTGCGCTGTAAGTGCGGTAATCACGCTACATGCGTGTACACCAAAACTTTGCGCTGCTTTTATATCGGCTTGAATTCCCGCGCCGCCACCAGCGTCAGAGCCAGCAATAGTCCAAATTAAATTACCCATTAGATCCCAATTTTAAGCTGATTTATGTTATGCGATTTACTGCTGATGCCAAAAAGGCATGCCCATTGTTGGGGTTGACGGTTTTGCAACCTCTTTTTCGGGCATTGCTTTAGCTTCATAAGCGATTCTGCCTGCGTCTACCGCAAGTGAAAAAGCCTTTGCCATTGCAATTGGGTCGCCCGCTTGCGCTACCGCACTATTTAATAATACTGCATCATACCCCATTTCCATTGCCGTTGCTGCGTGTGAAGGTAAGCCCAGTCCTGCATCCACTAGCAAAGTGGTATTGGGTAAGCGCTCGCGAATGGTTTTTAACGCATACGGATTTAACAACCCTTTACCTGTACCAATTGGTGCGCCCCACGGCATCAGTACTTCACACCCTAAATCGACTAATTTTTGGCAAATAACTAAGTCATCAGTGCAATAGGGTAAAACTTCAAAACCGTCATCGATTAGTTGTTTTGTCGCTTCAAGTAAGCCAATGGGGTCTGGCTGTAAATTGTACTCATCGCCAATAAGCTCGAGCTTAACCCAATTAGTTTGAAACACTTCGCGGCACATTTTGGCAAGGGTTACGGCCTCTTGCACACTGTGGCAACCTGCGGTATTGGGTAATACTTTTAGGCCGGTATCTTTGATCAATTGCCAAAAATCATTACCTGCTTCAAGGGTACCTTGCCTACGCAATGATACCGTCACCACCTCTGCACCCGATGCCTCAATTGACTGCTGCATTACTGCAGGAGATGGATACAAGGCTGAGCCAATAAATAAACGGCTCGACAGCGTTTGCCCATAAATAGTTAACGGTTTATCCATTAGCCCCCCTGTATTGGCGAGAGAATTTCAATCTGATCGCCATCAGTCAAAGTGATGCCTTCGCATTGTTCACGCGGCACAAAGCTTTGATTTACTGCAACCGCGTAGGGTTCGCTAGCACCCAACTTCGCTAGCAGAGCAAGCAACGTCGTATTGCTTTCAACATCGCGCTTTTCGCCATTAATTATTACATTCATTTTGCACTCTTAGTTAATCTGCTCAAGCGCCATTTCAACCACTTTTGGCGCCAGTAAATAACCATGTCTATACAAGCCATTAATCACAATGCGCTTACCCTGTTTTTCAACCAATGGGCGGTTATCGGGCAGGCTTGGCCTTAGCCCTGCTTGCATCTCAAGTATTTCGGCTTCAGCAAAGCCACTGTGCACTGTGTATGCAGCTGACAACAACTCCATTGCTGAACGCAGCGTCATTGGCTTTGTTGATTGCGATTCAATTTCTGTCGCGCCAATTACAAATTCATGATTCGGCTTTGGCACAATATAGATTGGATAGCGCGGGTGCATTAATCGCACAGGGCGATTAAGCGACACTTCTGGTGCATATAAGCGCACCACCTCACCGCGTACACCGCGAAGGTTTTGAAGCGAAGGTTTAGCGCCTAAACCGCGGCAATCCAAAATCATATCAAAGTGGTTTTCGTTAATATTGCCTGAAAACGACTCAAAGAAAGTGACCTTGTCTTTTACTTGTTGGTAACTTGCCGCATAAAACGCACGGTTATCAAGCTGACCTTCGCATGGCAAGTAAATACCTTGATGAAAACGCCCTGAAAGTGCGGGTTCCAGCTCGGCAAGCTGCGCACTATTAAGGTGTTGTGCACTTTGCTCTGCAATTGGCTTTAAGCGATTAGTAAACGAGTCTAAGTCACCTTTATCTTGCAGATGTGCAACCACTAAGCTGCCATGTTGTTGGAAAAACACCGGCTCATCTAACATCTCGATAATCGACTGCCACAGTGGCATCGCCTGCATGCCAAGCTCGGCTAAATCAGCTTCACATAGAACCGATTCGGCTAACGGCGCAAGCATAGCCGCGGCGACAAAACCTGCACTTTGCTCACCGCTCACTTTACCTGACTCAAATACCGATACTTGATGCTGCTGATAAAGCTGCAATGCCGCTAAACGCCCCGTTAAACCGTAACCTAAAATCGCTATTTTTTTTCGCTGTGAACTTGCTGTCATAGTACGTCCATGCAGTTAAATATGTATCAGAATTCAGCAGTTTTACTTACTGAATTCTGAATACTTATTGCTGATTTACACTTTTTGATAAATCTCAGAACCAGCCGATTTAAACTCTTCTGATTTCGCTTTCATTTCTGCCTCAACATCAATCATTTTGATTTCAATTGCATTCGCATCTGAAATATCGACCCCCTGATTTTCTAAATCTTTCGCATAATCACGCACTTCCTGGGTGATTTTCATCGAACAGAATTTAGGACCACACATTGAACAAAAATGTGCAACTTTGCCTGACTCTTGCGGAAGGGTTTCATCGTGATACTCAAGCGCGCGCTCAGGATCTAAACCAAGATTAAACTGATCGTGCCAACGGAACTCAAAACGTGCTTTAGAAAGTGCGTTATCGCGAATTTGCGCACCTGGGTGACCTTTTGCCAAATCTGCTGCATGCGCTGCAATCTTATAGGTAATAAGGCCTTCTTTAACATCATCTTTATTCGGTAAACCTAAATGCTCTTTTGGTGTTACATAACACAACATTGCTGTGCCGTACCAAGCAATTTGCGCTGCACCAATACCCGATGTGAAGTGATCATAACCCGGTGCAATATCGGTTGTTAGTGGACCTAAGGTATAAAATGGTGCTTCATGACAATGCTTAAGCTGCTCGTCCATATTGGCTTTGATCATGTGCATTGGCACGTGACCCGGGCCTTCAATGAATACCTGTACATCGTGTTTCCAAGCAATTTGAGTTAACTCACCTAATGTACGTAACTCTGAAAATTGCGCCTCGTCGTTTGCATCAGCCACAGAGCCTGGGCGCAGGCCATCACCGAGTGAGAAACACACATCGTATTGCTTTAAAATTTCACAGATTTCTTCAAAGTGAGTGTATAAGAAGTTTTCTTTATGGTGCGCTAAACACCATTTCGCCATAATTGAACCACCACGTGACACAATACCTGTAACACGTTTTGCCGTCATTGGTACATAGCGAAGTAAAACACCGGCGTGAATAGTAAAGTAATCCACACCCTGCTCTGCTTGTTCAATGAGCGTGTCACGGAAGATTTCCCAAGTTAGGTCTTCTGCTACACCGTTTACTTTTTCAAGCGCTTGATAAATTGGTACGGTACCAATTGGTACTGGCGAGTTACGCACAATCCATTCACGTGTTTCGTGAATATAACGGCCTGTCGATAAATCCATTACCGTATCTGCGCCCCAGCGTGTTGACCATACAAGCTTCTCAACTTCTTCTTCAATTGAGCTTGATACTGACGAGTTACCAATGTTTGAATTTACTTTAACCAAGAAATTACGGCCAATAATCATCGGCTCAGACTCTGGGTGGTTAATATTATTTGGTAATACCGCACGGCCGCGTGCAATTTCATCACGAACAAATTCTGGCGTAATAAAATCAGGTAGCTCTGCACCAAACGATTCGCCTTTGTGCTGCTGCGCTAAAATTTCTTCACGAATTTTTTCACGACCCATATTTTCACGAATGGCAACGTATTCCATTTCGGGTGTGATAATGCCCTGACGCGCATAATGCATTTGCGTAACGTTTTTACCCGCTTTAGCACAGCGCACTTTTGGTAAGTTTTCAAAACGTAAATGATCTAACCCTTCATCAGCCATACGCTGCTGAGTGTATTGTGAAGTTACCGACTCTAGCTCTTCCGTATCATCACGACCTTCAATCCACGCTTGGCGGAATTTTGGTAAACCTACTTCAACATTCAGTTCAGCATTCGGATCGGTATAAGGGCCCGATGTGTCGTAAACACGTACTGGCTCGTTCTTTTCAAAAATAGGGTTTTCTTCTGTACCACCAGCAAAGGTATCACTTAACGTGATTTCACGCATACCTACGCGTACGCCTGGGTTTTCACCTTCCACATAAATTTTTTGTGAATTAGGAAATGGCTGGGTTTTAAGGTTGTATATGTAATCAGATGCCGCTTGTCGCGCTTCGCGACGGCTCATTTGATTTGCTGGCTTAGTATTACTTTGTGACATGACGCACCTTTAAATAATTAAATCGAGTGACGGTCTTGCCAAAGTTCGTGATGATTGAAGCGCACACAGCGCCTAGGAGGCAGTTCTTAATATAATTAAGACAACAGTGAAAAGGTCTTTTGCCAAATGGCAAACAAACGCTTGCCACCAAGCTGCTTGTTTCCTACGTAGATACTAATCTATTCAGGTTCACGGATCCCGCTTATGCGATCTCAGCCTTAGTTTTACTCAAAAAGTAAAAGGCACTCCGACAAGTAACGATTGAATTCTATGTGTTTATGTTAAGCGACGCAATAAAAGATTACGCTGATAAGACCAATGGAGAAGTAATTGACGCAGCCAAATAAGAATTGGCGCTCTCGCTAGGGATCGAACCTAGAACTCGGCCTCCGGAGGGCCACGTGATATCCATTTCACCACGAGAGCACGGCGACAATAATAATGGCTAAACCTTCGAATTACCAGCAAATGGAAACTCACTTGGCTAATATATCAACAAGATAGTTACAATTAAGTCGTAATTTACTCGCATTTTTTAAGAAAAAACGCTTTAATTAAAAGATTCACTTGAAGCATGCCTAGGGTCTGTTGACCTTTGCGGTTCTATTTTTGCTCTCTTTGAGCGTGCTTTTATCGCGGCGTTCGATGTGTGGCCTAGTCATCTAAGCGAATATCGAACAACAACAAGAAAAGTGCGCTCAAAAGAGCGGAGAGGCAGCGCTTGATTGGCTTTTCTACAGCGTTATCGGCTGACTCACATGGAATAACCATGCCACGCAGCCTCTGCCTTGTATAAAAGCCAATCAAGCTGCTGCAAAAACGAACTTTAAAGATCAACAGACCCTAATTACTAGGAGAACAAAATGGCATTAATGACTACAGAACAAGTTGCAGAATTTCTTGGCGTAAAAGAAGAACGCGTTCGTCGTTTAGAACGTGAGAGCTTGCTAATTGCAGCTGAAAAAGACGATGCTGGCAACGCTAAATTTAACGAAGATGACGTAAAACGCTATAAAGAATTAGCTGAGCGTATTGGTGGTATTTAATCGTTTATAAACGGTTTTAATGCTAAAGCATGGCGTGTAAAGCCATGCTTTAAATACCAAAAGTAACAAATTAAGTTATAAACTTTCTGGTAAAGATTTAGCTTTTCAAGTTGCTCTTCTGAAATATTAGATTGCTCAAAATAGACACTGAGCAACTGGCTTTTCTCCTGTTCACTCAATTTTAGCGAACTACTGAGTGCTGCCAAATCAAAATACACATCATTTAATCCCACATATTCAAAATCAATAATCCAACTATCGTTGTCTGAGAAAAGTAAATTTTCGAGTACTAAATCGTTATGACATACACCAAGTTCATATGGGTAATTTTTTAACTTCGCTAGTAATAGATTAATTGTTGCTTGATAGTTTTTATATTCTGCTAGCTCAGTGTAACTACTAAAGAGTGCACTTAGATTTATCTCTTCATAGTCATAATCACTATTCAAATTATGTAAAACAACTAGCTTTGTTACTAACGATTGAAGGTGGAGCGGTTTGTTAAATTCTACGCTTTCAATAAATTGATAAGCAATAAGCTTATGTTTTTCGCTAGTTGCTATAACATTTGGTACAACACTTTCTTTTGCTAAATATTGCTCAACTAAAGTCACTTTGAAGTTATTTTCACGATCAAAATGCTTTAATAGCAGAATTTTTCCACACTGTGTTTCAACCCGAAAACAGGTATTATTAACGCCTTGAGTAAGATAAAGCGCTTTTTTAGCTACAAACTCTAAACCAAGTTTAACTAGGTAGTCTTGGCATTGATTAAGCAAAAGCTTGCTCTTTATCTGGTTCATAATGCTGACGCCATTGCATATAACCCCAAATCACCACCCCAGTATAAATAGCAAATAACACTACTGTTGGGTAGTAACCCTTTTGAAGGTAAAGGTAGATTGACGCGGCATCAATTACAAACCAATAGAGCCAGTTCTCAAGCACTTTTTTAGCAACTAAATAAGTAGTCATCACAGCGAAACAGGTAGTAAAAGAGTCTAAGTAAGCAAAATCTGCATGCGTGTAGTTATCCATTACATAACCCAAGGCTAGTGCAATTAAACTGGTTACCGTGATAATGATAAGGTTGGTATTAAACTGCCAACTTGTGATGGGTAATTCTTTTTTTTCTTTACCATTTTTCCAGCAATAAAAGCCATAAACCGCCATTGCTAAATAATAAAAGTTGAGCAATGACTCCATCAACAGCGCACCATTCCAAAACAAAATGGTGTAAATTAAGGTGCTAATAAAAGCACACGGCCAAGCCCATAAACTTTCATTCATCACAAACACTAAGTAGGCAAGTCCTAGCACTACTGCGATATATTCCCAATAGCTCATTGCTGTAAAACCATTTAGTGCTTGCGATAGAAATTCCATTTAAGCCTCTTTATTTGGTGATAAATCGCCACCGATAAATTTGCAGACAAAAATTGCCTTACCAAATTCTTGATGTGAACGTTTAATTTCGCTTGTTACCGCCTGCATAACTTCATCATAATCGCCAAATACCTGCGTTGACATAGTGTTGGTGATTACTTCTAAATTTGGGTGCGCATTTAAACGATCAATAAACCCTTTAATAAACGGAATATAATCTTGATGCAGCGGATATTTACTAATTTCAACTGATAATTTCATAGTTTCAGGTTTCAGGTTTCAGGTTTCAGGTTTCAGAAGAGCTTAATGACTCTTCTGAACTCTAAATACACAATAATTAATACTGATAAGTGAAGCTTATACCTGCCATGCGTGGCTCAGCAAATTGCACATAAGTATGGGTTTCGTAAAAATCTCGCGGATCATTACCAAACTCAAAACCACGGGTTGCGTAATCTTGATTGAACATATTGCGAACCCAAGCACTTACTTCCCATGCATTGCGGATATAACCAATCTTAGCATTCACTAAATTCACACTTTCAGCTTTTGAATCATGGCTATCTGAGAAGAAATACTCGTCTTTACCTTCAATGCCTAAATTAACATACAGGTTATCGGTTGCATCGAAACGCGCCGAGAACGCATAGTTGTAGCGTGGCGCTTGTGCTTGTTCACGGCCATCTTTGCTCTCGCCATCAGCATTAACAAAGTCATCCATACGCGTACGTAAATAACCTAAAGCGCCGTTTAAGCTAATACGGTCAGTTAATTGATAGTTACCATCAATTTCTAAACCATAGTTACGACCACTGGCAGCATTGTCTAAGTAACCGACAAACACTGGCTCTGAGTTTTCATCAGCTTTATATTCTTTGTATGCTTTAACTTGCATATTATCGCGATACATATAAAACGCCGCCAAGCGAAGTACTAGACGCTTATCTTTCGACATGCCTTTAACGCCAAACTCACCATTCCATAAGTATTCTGGGTCAAAGTATTTAATCGCTTCAAAGAAACTTTGGTCAGTGCCTTCATCACGCGCTTTTGCTAACGCTTCACCATTAACACCACCCGCTTTGTAACCGCGTGATAAGCTGGTATAGATCATTGCTTGTGAATTAACCTGATGTTCAAGCGCCAGTTTGCCTCCAATCATAGAATCATCAACTGACTCGACAAACCCATTATTGTCACTGTAATCACCTTGATAATTTTCAGCACGTAGGCCCGTAATTAGCACTGTGCGATCATCGATACGGGTTTCTAATTGACCAAATAGAGCAAAATTATCGACTTGATAATTAGAGGTAAAGTCTTGTGCTTGCCAAGTATAAACTCGCGTTAAGTCTTCATCTTTTGTTTGATAGTAAACACCCGCAATCCAATCACCTTCTTTACCTTGCGCATTTAGCTCTAAAGAGCGGTCTTGACGATCGCGGTAATACGCATCTGTCGAGCTGTAACCCCAAGGGTGTAAACCTGCCTCACATAATGAAGGTTCATTCGCATCATTACATACCCAATCTTCATCATAACTGTAAAGTAAATCAGCATTGAGTGCTGTAACATTAAAGTTGATATCAAACGCGTCCAGCCCTGAGAAGTTATTACGCAGGCTAAATGCAAAGCTTTCTTGATTATCTTGACCTGGTTCATCAGCCACTGAATTACGTGAATTATCTAAGGTAAAGGCATCATAGCCATTTTCAATATCGATATAATGTGCATTCAGCTCACTTACAAACACATCACTGAAATCGGTTTTTGCTTTAAAACGGGCAACAAACTCATCTTGATCTTGTGTTGCTTCGTTTAGATAAATGTTATCGACATAACCGTCAGATACATTTTGGTAAATACTAGCACGCAAGCCTACAACCTCATCAATACCGCCACCTGCAGCAACACCTAGGTTGTAAGAGTTATAATTACCCACACCAAGCTGCAACTTGCCTTGCGCCTCTGTTGATGCTGCAGCTGTGTTAATATGGATCATTCCCGCCATAGCATCTGCACCAAAACGCGTGCCTTGTGGACCACGGTAAATTTCAGCTTGCTGAGTATCAAATAATAAAGCCGAGCCACCTAAACCTGAATAGTTAATACCATCCATTAGCAAACCAACGGATGGGTTAACTGGATCAACAAATTGCGAACGCAAACCAATACCGCGAATTTGAATAAAACGACCACGTGAAGCACCAGAGGTATAATTTACGTTAGCTGCGGTGTTTAAAAGCTCATCTAAATGCGCCGCATTTCTTAATGCAATATCTTCTTCACCAAGCACATGAACACTTGCGCTTAATGTTTGAACACTCTCTTGCTTAAAATCACCAGTAACGGTAATCACTTCAATATTATCGAGATCTTGATTGGCATATGTCGTTGCAGTTATAGACGCAAGAATTGCAGCTGAGACAAGTTTAAGGCTGGTTTTCACTTTGGTATCCAGTTTTATAAATTGTTAAACATAAAATTACGTCATAGTTTATAAGAAGTTAATAATGTAAGCGAGAGAAGTTCGTATTTGAGGGCATAAGTCGTACCTCTTTTTATAAAGAATTCGGTAAACTGCATTAAAATTTGAATGAGTAAATAAAATGACATTTCGTTTAGAACTAAAAGTAAGAGACTACGAGTGCGATTTACAAGGTATTGTAAATAACGGTGTGTACTTTAACTATTTAGAGCATGCTCGCCATGAGTTTTTGCACGCTAATAATATTGATTTCGCCAAACTAGCCGCTGATAAAATTAACCTAGTAGTAGTTCGCAGTGAACTTGATTTTAAAACATCATTAAAACCAGGCGATGAATTTTATGTTGAAGTGATCCCGACCCGACTTTCAAAACTAAAATTTGGTTTTCGCCAACGTGTTATTCGTAAATGCGATGAGAAAGTTGCAGTAGAGGCACTCGTTATTGGTACTTCTGTCAATGAAAAAGGCAGACCATTTTTACCAAGCGAGATAGATGCGCTATTTCCGATTGAGTAATAAAATCAATGATTAGTAATGAAAAAAGGATGCTGTTGAGCATCCTTTTACTTTTTAACTGAATCTATATTATCTATTAGCGTAACCATTTGGGTTTTGGCTTTGCCAACGCCATGCATCTGCCATCATATCGTCCAGCCCCCGTTTAGCTTCCCAATTCAACTCGCTCTTAGCTTTTTCTGGGTTCGCATAACTCATTGCAATATCGCCTGAACGGCGGCCTTTGATTTCAAACTTAACGGACTTTCCTGAAGCAACTTCAAATGCTTTTATCATTTCCAGTACAGAGTAGCCATTACCTGTACCTAAGTTAAATACTTCAGCACCATTAATAGAGGATAATTTTTCAAGCGCCTTGAGATGACCTAATGCAAGGTCGACAACATGTATATAGTCACGTACACCGGTGCCATCAGGTGTGTCGTAATCGTCGCCAAACACGCCTAAACAGGCTAACTTGCCAATAGCAACTTGAGAGATATAAGGCAGTAGATTATTTGGAATATCATTAGGATCTTCGCCAATTAACCCCGATTTATGTGCTCCTACAGGGTTGAAATATCTTAAGATCGCAAACCGCCACTTTTCATTTGAAGTAGCTAAATCTTGTAAAATACGCTCAACCATATATTTTGAAGTGCCATATGGGTTACTGGTTTCCCCAACTGGTGCGCTTTCAATAACGGGAAGAGTATCTGGTGTGCCATATACATTAGCTGATGAACTAAATACCAACTTATAAACACTTGCTCTTTCCATGGCTGCAAGTAAGTTAAGAGTGCCTTGCACATTATTATCGTAATATTTGTAAGGCAGTGATATCGACTCATTAACAGACTTTAATCCTGCAAAATGCACTACACTGTCGATTTTGTGCTCAACAAAAATAGCATCCAGTTGTGCATTATCTCGAATATCACCTTGATAAAAAATAATTGATGAATTGGTGATACTCTCGACACGTTTAAGCGCTTCCAAAGAAGAATTTGAAAGATTATCTAGAACAACAACCTGCTCTCCCGCCTGTAATAGCTCGACAACTGTATGCGAACCAATATAACCTGCACCACCTGTCACCAATACTGTCATATCTAACCCTCATATTTAAGCGTAATAATCGTCAAATACTTGATAAAATCGCGTAAGTTCATCATCACTGAGTTGATTAATCCCAGCGGCAGCGGTGCGACCACCTCCCGTTGCAAATTGGCAAACAACTTTATCAGCCCCTTGCTTATTATTCAGTGGCGCCCTAATACTGACAGTATAGCCTGACTCTTGGTGATAAGTGAGTACAGCATGGGCTTTATCTGGTGATTGATTAGCAAGGTCATTACCTAAAACACCACTAACACGCCTTGCCCAAGCAGCATCTTCAAGCAAAATAACTTTAACCGCATCAGTTTCATATAACACATCAGCCGCCTGCGCTTTTGCCATATCGGCACTGTATAGCGCCTCAAGCTGGTAAAAAATCGAATCTTTTTGGTCAATTAAGTCCAGAGGCGATGGATAGTCGAGTAGTTTTTCAAAAAGCGCAGCGGGATGGAAGTGTAAATCTTCAACATTGCTGCCATAGCCGTTGTAGTTAATATAAATGCCTAACGCTTTTAACTTTTCTTTTTGTTCTTGGGATAGGCCAAGCTTATCTGCCTCGATATCTGCAGTGGCAATCATATTATCGCCATAAGCGGCAGTAATCGCCCAAAGGTGATATTGTTTTTCGAGCAAGTCGCTGACAATTAAGCTGGTACAGGTATTTGCATCTAAATCGATATGCGCTTCTAATCTATCGCTTGTTGGAATTTCTCCTGCGCGATGATGATCAACATAAAAGACATTTGCACCGGTTTCTAAACACTTATGAAGTGCTTCAAGGTTTTTTTCCATCGAAATATCAAGCACGCGAATGTTGTCATCTGCTTTTGCATCTACCTGCTGAAGCAATTGAATATCGCGTTTTACACCGGTAATTTTTTTACTTTCAGTAGGGTTTGCAAGCTGTAATTGGAGAAGTGCGATGATGCCATCAGCATCACCGTTAAAAACGTCGTAGTTCATTTTAATAATATAAAGGCGAGTTCGTTGAGAATATTAAATACTCTCTAATACATTAAGAATATGCAAATAGTTTTTTACTTGTACTTAATCCATTTTAATTGTACTAAATATGCTGTGGAGCTAGCCTTTGTTAGTAATTTCTGATTTGAGGCCCTCTAATTCCATCTCAACCATCGCTAACTTTTGCGCTATACGATCCATCTTTACTTGAGTACGCGCGCGCTCAATATCCGCAATAAGCGCTTTTAGCATCAAGAGTAGACATGCAAGTATTACTGGTAATATAGGCGAATAAGCTATACCCACAATGCCAGCAGCTAAATCTGCCAATTGTGGAAAAATACCTAAAACAAGAATTGAAATTGCTAAAATGAGCCAACGAAATGCAGCGCCCATTAAAATTGAATCTCTTCGAATGAGAATCATCACAAAGATAAAGAAAAGAACAGCTAAAAAAGCTGTAAAATACTGATAAATTTCCATTTAAACTTCTTTAATTTTTTCAGGTAAAAGGTGTGTTTTTTTGGCTATTTTACTTAAACATAACATAGTCGTGTAACCCATATAATATAATACGGCCCACCAAGAATAAAAAATCCGAGAAATACCTGACTCTCGCCGATGCATATCTACATCAGTTTCCGCTTTTGCTATATCAAACGTTTTAAGCATTAATAAAACGCCAACATCTTGGTACTCTAATAAAGATGCTTCTTTCTTACTTAACACTTCGATCGCGAAACGGTCGTATAATCGAAACCCTGAGGTTAAATCATTGACCTTAACGCCAGATAACCCACGAAAGAGCTTCCAAGCAATGCGCCTTGATAGAGAGCCTCTAGAGGGGCACGACCCAATAACTAAATTTGATTTTGTTAATTTTTGACAATGAACTAGTTTTTTAATTTGACTCGCTAAATGCTGCTTGTCTGCATCGAATGTAATTAGACTTGTATAGTTACGTTTCCGAGCATATTGAACCCCTGCTTGAGTTGCTTTCCAAGCACCTAAATTATAAGGCAAGCTCATCACTTTAACATCAAGCTTCTTTGCAAATAATGCGGTGTTATCTGAACTTGCATCATCAACAACCAAAATATCATTATACCCATGACTTTTAAGGTCATGAATAACATCTTGTATTGTATCTTCTTCGTTATGTGCTGGAATAACTACTAGCATTTTTCTTGCGCAACTAATATAAACAATATCGTGAACCTCTTAGTCTAAATGATATTCACTATCTCGCATAGTTTTATCAGCAAGTGCCCCCTCATACAAATCAGTTATTTGTATTGTGACTTTGTCCAAACTAAAGACCTGTTCAAATCTCAGCCTTGCATTAACTCCCATAGAAATCAGGGACTCTTTATCGAAATAAATATCTTGTATCTTCTTACAGAGTGAATCGACATTATTATTTTCAAATATAACCCCTGTAATTTTATCTTGAACAACCCAAGACATACCACTACCATTAACATCGCTAACCAATGACGGTTTTGAGTGCATTGCAGCTTCTAGAAGAACAACTCCAAATGCCTCTGTCTTTTCAATAGAGGGAAGACACAATAAGTCTGCAGTTAGAAGTCGGTTTGAAATTTCACTATCGTCGACTCTTCCCAAAAACTGAACCTTGTTTTGTAACCCCAACTCCACAGCAAATGCTTGTAATTCATTACGTAACTCTCCATCACCTATTATCGATAAATACACACCGAGTTCATCTGGAAGCTTCGCAAGCGCTTTCAATATTAACGCATGTCCTTTGTAGTAAGTTAGGCGACCAATCATTAATAGTTCTAGTCGGTTGACTTCCTGTGAATGCTGGTGTTGTTGATTAATGCAAAGGTCTCTAATTCCAATAGGCACAACATCGCATTTTTCTTTAAAGTCACTCAAGGCCTCACTATTATCCAAGTAAGGAGGGGATGTCACGAATATCTTTTTCGATCGTTTTAATAAATTTCTTTCAAATATTCGGTAAAATGGGTATAGAAGTTTTATTTTAAAGTCAGGAACAGCACCCATAACATCTGAATGCCAGTGAATTATCCAAGGTACTTTTTTAGCTCTACTTGAAAAAAGACATGCAAAAGCAGATAAGTTAGGCATGTGAATGTGGATTAAATCCGGTTTAAAGTCATCAATTACCCGGTTAAGTTCTTTCAAAAATGAAATGGCTATTGGTGCGTATACTAAAACTTTTTGAATAGCGACTTTACGTACAGTGACCCCATTCACTTCTCCAGTAAATGACTCCTGCCCTACTTGATCTTGATGTGCTAATACGAAGGATTCAACTTGAGATTGATATGTTTTATCTTCAACCAAATCTTGCGTAACTTTTTCTATTCCGCCAAAAAAAGGGAAGTAATACTTCCCTATATGTAATACTTTCAAACACTAGTCTCCAAACTTTGAAGGCTAGTGTACACCTTAAGCCTTTATCTGTCTTCGTAGAATCGATAGAACAAATAATACAACCAATAGATAAAATATATTTCCTGATGACTTTTTCTTTGGTGGCTCTGGTGTTACAACTACGGCTTGTGTATCTACACTCAATTGAACCATATTATTTGAAGAATCATCATCAACTTTATCATTTGAAATAGCTGCTTGGATAAGCGCAGTTCCTAAAGTGTTAAATGATAAATTAACCGCTACGTTAACTTGTTCACTCACATCAATCGCTTCAGAGTAAGTACAAATGTAACTAGAAGTCTCTTCAATACAAGTAAACGAATCAGTCTCAATAGAACTAATTTCAGCTCCCTCTGAGAAAATCGTAAATTTTGCATTTAAAGCTGTGGCTAGACCATTATTACTAATCTGCACAAACCATTGTGCACTATCTCCCTGAGTGACCGTTAGCGCACTTGTCGATGCAGATAATGCCAAGTCTGTTGTTTGTTCTCCAAACAACCCATTACCTTGGTTATATCGGACTTCATTATCACTAGAAGAAGATATTATTAAATCCAAGTCTGCATCTTGATCTACATCGACTAACGCAATATCTGTTCCAGATTCAGTGTCAAACACAACTGGCTGCAGCTTATAAGCAGAATCTGTCGGACTAAAGAGTGAAATATTACCTTCTTGAGATAAAGCAACTATATCGAAATTATCTTCCGTCGTTAAAGGCGCAACCTCAACAGACTGATAACTCACTGATGAAATTATGCTTGATTGGGCTGTTTGAGAATCAAGAATCTCGAGACCTTGTTCAGTAATCGCGATAATATCCATAACACCATCAAAGCCAAGGTCCACCACTTTAACTTTACTAGCATCTAGTAGTTGCGTCGTAGAAGCTTCAAAAATTCCAGAAGCATTTTGATACCATATCTCTAATGGGTGCCCTTCAACGGCTAAAATAAGATCAATAATATCATCACCATTCATATCAACTGCTGCGAGGTCATTAAATTTAACTTCTGTAGCAGGCGAAATCTGTACCTGTGTGCTGTTTTCTATTTCATTCATAGAAGCATTTGAAATACTGATATCTTTGTCAGAACCATTGAATAGCTTGGTATTAAATGAGTTGTTACTAAATGGCTGTTTAAAGATACTAAGGCCTTCAGCAGAGTTGTCTAAGAAAATAATATCTACAAAAGTGTCGCCATCAACATCACCAGTAAAGACTTTCTGACTTGCAGTTGTCGTAACGACTTGAGCTTCAGAGAATACAAGGTCACCTGAATTATACAAAATGCCTGAACCCAACTCACCTTCAGAAGCAAAAGCAATATCGGCAAATCCGTTTTGATCAAAGTCAGCAACAGCGACATATTTAACATTTTCATTCTCTAAAAGATTAACTCCTAGCTCATATTCGCCAGCACCTTTATTGAGGAAGATTGCACTATTTAAGTTCGCTGCAAAAATAATATCAACTAAGCCATCATTATTGAAATCGCCAAATGTAAAGTGATTAACGCCATCTATGTTGATTACTTCACCTGTTTGATTAAACACTTCATTTACAATATTTTTTGCAAAATGATCTACTCGTTCTATTTCCTCATTAAATAATAATTCTGCAACAGATTTAAACTCTCCTGCTTCAATTGCTTGTAACTCAAATACTAGCTCAATAGAATCAGACGAGTCTAATGTTGATACCAAGGAACACATGAAGCCTTGCCCAAATGTACTACAGCGTTCATCAACTGTTAAAACGTTGGCACCTTCCAGTGTTAATGAAAAATTGTTTAATTCAATATTTTGCGTAGATGAATTAGCTATTGAAATGCTCAAGATAAAGGGTTGATCAATCAGAATAGGCGACGCGCTCACATTCTGACTAATTGTAATTAAAGACTCATCAAATTCAGTAACTTGAAGAATAAAGCTTTGCTGCGTCGAAAGTTCTCCATCACTTACCTCTAATGTAACATTAAATGTTTCACCATTTACATTTGAGGGTACAAGACCATTCAATGATAGTTCATTTAGCGACAACCACTCAGGTGCATCAACAATTACAACTGTTAAGTTTTCAGAGTCAACATCAGAAACTTCTACTAAATATTCATAGTCAGCCAAAATACCAGTGGAAACTATTGGTTCAGAAGTAAACTCAGGGGCATCATTTACACTCGTTACTTGAACTGATACTGCAGCTTCATTTGAGCGAATGCCACTATTATCTGCAATTGAGTATGTAAAACTAGCTATGCCATAAAAGTTTTCTTCAGGTGTAAACTCTACCTCACCACTACTTGTTACTTTTGCAGTACCTTTATTAAGACCCGATAATGTTATTGATGTTAAATCAAGTTCACCGTCAGAATCAGTATCATTCGCAGCAACATTAATAGTAACACTTTGATCTTCTGACGTTGACACTGAATCATCATTAGCAATTGGGGCACTATTTGAAGTCGTAAATGTCCATGTAGATAAACTTTCCGATTTATTTCCAAATTGATCCGTTACAACACCTGCGTCAACAAGTAACTTGTAGTTTGTACTAACCTTTAATGCACCAACAAACTCGAAGGTCAGTTTGTTTTCGTGTACATTTAATTGAGTCGCTACTAATTCAGAGCTATCACTAAGGTCCACTAGTTTTATTTGACCATTACCTAATTCAATAGCTTCATCATATGTTACTGAGAACGGAGTATTAACCGAGACTGTATCGCTTTTATCCTGAGGTATTCTAGATTGAAGACTTGGACCAGCATTATCAAATTGAACGGTAATCTGAGCAGAAGCTAAGTTTCCGTTGCCAAACTCATCTAATGCTACCTTCTCAGGAATTGAAAGCTCGATTTCTCCTAAGGAGCTACCTAAAACATCCACTGAGAACGAAGAACTAGAAAGCACTTTAAAATTGCTAAGCGTAGCGTTAGAAGTTTGTATATCAGAAAGCTCAAAACCTGTTACAGAGCTACTAAAGCTAATACCTAGTAAAAATGTCGAATTTGCTTTTTCTGGCGCATCTAAAACAACTGTCACCAATTCATTACTATATTCAACCTCTAATATATTGGAAGCTAAGTTGCCATTTCCTGCTTCATCACTTACTGAGTTTGCATTCAATGCAAGTGAAACTGTTCCTGATTGTGTAGGTTGAATTATTACTTTGTAAGACGTATCAGAAATTTTCTCTAAAACTTGCACAACACCATTACTCACTGTAAATGCACTGCTATTTAGAGTTGATGTTGTCTCACTAAAGGTTGAAATAACTTCAAATGATTCACTAACCATCAAGCTTGAGGTTGTTAGAGTGACTTCAGGATTCGTGTCATCGAATAGTATTAAAAATTGTGAAGGAGACTCGTTGGTATTGCCTGCAATATCGGAAACAACTGAAGCGTCAACATCTATTGTTACATTGCCATTATTTGTCGGTGTTATTATTGCTGTATAATTAGCCCCCCCCCCCTGGAGGTTAGAAACAGTTCCATTCCCTACTGTTATATCACTTAAAGTAAACCCTGCTACACTCTCACTAAAAGTAAAGTTTGCCATAAATGCAGTATTTTGAGCTGAATTGGGACCTGAAATGGCAAGAGTCGGTCGAGTTGCATCATACACTACATTTAGCCGATTAGACGATGTATTTGAATTCCCTGCTCCATCAACTACAGAAGAAGCTGCAACATTAACTGAAACTAAACCATCCGATATCGGTGTGATTAATGCAGTATAGCTACTGCCGCTTCCTTGTAAACTTGATGCACCGCCATTACCAACCGTAATGTCTGACAAATCAAAACCTGTAACATCTTCATCAAAAGTAAAAGTCACTGTAAATGATGTGTTTTGAGCTACTGCAGGTCCAGAGATAGTAATGTTCGGCTGAATCGAATCGTAGTCTAGTGAAAATTGTGGAGCAGCAATATTGCCATTACCATAAGCATCTAACACTCTTGAGGCTGGAACATCAATTGTAATATTTCCTTCACTGCTTGGCGTGATCGTTACTGTGTAAACTGCACCTGAACCTTGCAGATTTGATGCAACGCCATTACTAACGATGATATCACCTAACGCGAACCCTGATACATTCTCACTAAATGTAAACGTTGCCGTAAATGCAGTATTTTGAGAAGCACTTGGGCCGGTAATAGCCAATGTAGGATTTGTAGCATCATAGCTTGCACTAAATTGCTGAGCCGCAGCATTGCCATTATTAGCAGAATCAATAACCAAGTCTGATGCTATATCTAAGGTCACAACCCCATCGGTAATAGGCTCTACTTCAAGAGTAAATTCAGTTGACGAGACAGAAGTAAAATTAGACAAGTTGGCATTTGTAGCAGTAATATCTGTAATCGAAAAACCAGTAACGGGTTCTGTAAAGGTAACCGTAGCGGTAAAAGGTCCATTATTAAGAGAAGACACACTTGTAATGGAAACGTTAGGTTTAGTGCCATCATAGTTGATAGTAAATGTTGCAGCAGCTGTATTATCATTTCCATGATCGTCTTGTGCAGCAGCCGAATTTACATTTACGGTCACTATGCCATCATTAAGTGGTGTAATTGTTGCAGAGTAACTACCGTTACTCCCTGTAAAATTACTAATATTAGCATTGTTTAAAATAATATCGGTTACATCAAAGCCGGTAATACTAGTTTCAGTGCTTGATAAAGCTGGATTAGTAAAATCAAAGTTAGCAACAAAACTACCATTGATAGGATCAACAGCAGAGCTTGAAATAGCTAGTGTAGGCGATGTATTGTCAATGCTAAATGAATTAGCACTGTCTGCTATGGCTGCAACATTCCCGATATTATTTCGTGCCGTTTCTGAATCGATGCCTAAAGTAAGCGTACCGTCACCTGTAACATTTGAAATCAGTATTGTTGGTGTAGTGGTATTACCGTTTAAAATACTTATGTCTGGATTGGTCGTTTCATTATCAACAAAATTCACCGTGCTCGCTGTACCAGTAAACAGTAAATTTACTTTGTCATTCGTTAAAAACACCTCTGTTGTATTTGAGTAAGTTACAGTGGCGGACAATGTCTCGGAGCTCGTTTTAGAACCAGGTACCACACTAATGACAGCTGAAGGTAAAGCAGTGGTATCATAGTCTATAGAAAATACACTGGAAGCCGTGTTCACTTGAGCACCACTACCTAGTTCATTTACAACACCAGCTGGTAGCTGCGCAGTAATTGTCACTCCATCGCTATTTGGAGTGATATCAAAAGTATATTTGTCAGTACTTATTTCCAACAGATTACTTGCAACACCATTTGAAACAACCAAGTCACTAACACTGAAGTCTTCAATATCTTCCGAGAATCTAATTTCCATCGGGATTGGTGTCACGGCTGTTAAAGGTGAAACACTCGAAGTAAGAGAAAGGACACTTGGAGCAAGGTCTTCCTCTACAACTAACTTTGTAGTTATGGGATCTACCACAAAACTTGGTGTTGAAGATGAAATACTACTTGAGAGAAGAGCATAACTACCATCGTCAGTTGAAACAGGAACGAGTACATCAACGCTAAAGTTACAGCTATTGCCCGAGGTTAAATTTGCCCCTGTAAGAACCAAAAATGTTGTACCGGTAATAGTGGAACCGACTCCGCAAGGTTCTGTCGGCAAGGAAGTTGCTGCTAAACCAGTCAATTCATTCTGTAGATTTAGAGTAAGGAATATTCCACTCATATCGGTAGCTACAGACAAGTTAGTAAGCGTAAAATTCAGCTGTGTCACATCGCCAGGTTCAACCTTGGCATCAGCGACACTCACACTACCTTGTAGTTCTACAACTTGCAAATCAGCAGATGCCGCTGCACTCGAAACAGCAACACCGTCAACAGTAGCGCTCACTGATGAAGACGTAATAGTTGATGTGCCAGTTGTTGCATCAGCTGGAATGTTTAAAGTAGCTATAAAACTACAACTGCTTCCAGACGCAAGTGTAATGTTCGCTGCAGACAAAGTTGATGTTCCCGTTGGTAACTGAGAACAAGTATTTGCTGAAATAGAAGAAGCTGTCAGTCCACTCAATGCCGCATTTAAGTCTACTGTGAAGCCAATATTTGAAGCAATTTCAGAGTTGCCGTTACTAATCAAAGTAAACGTCGCATCAATAGTTTCACCTGGTATAACTGCCCCTGCCAGAGACAAGTTTAAACTAGGTGCTGTTATGACAGTAAATGTATCGCTTGTATCAGAAATTAAAGGTGTTTCACCACCTAAACTCGCAGTACCATTCTCAGTTTTAACTGTATATGTACCGGCTGGTTGTGAAGTTGGAACCGTGATAGTGACATCGAATGTACAACTCCCACCAGCAGAGATGTTACCGCCTGTTAGTTGAATCCCTTGTGTATCTACATCAGGGAAAAAGTTACTTAACAAACTACCAGAACCACAAACATCCGAAGCATTTAACGTAGGAGAAACTACTGAGATAGGAAAAGGTAGTGCTTTTGTGAGTTCTGAGTTAAATGCAATATCAGTCACTTGCTGTGCAGGATCAATATTAGTAATAGTAAAGCGAGCGACTAGATCATTACCTGCTACAATAGCTTCATCTAGTAATGTACCTGCATTCAACAATTCTAATTCAACAACTGGTGCTTGTGTTACAGCTAAATTATGTGAAACAGGGCTCCAGTTTTGCGGCGTGCTGTTTAAGTCAAACGAAAAAGTACTTGTTGTGTTTGTATAATCACCAACAGCAGCTCCAGGGGGTACAGATACTGGAACACTAAATGAACAAGTATCACCCGGTGCTATCGAACCTCCAGAAAAAGAAAGTAGAGTAGTACCTGAAATTGTACCTCCACACACACTTAGAGGTAGACCACTAGCCGCCATTCCAGAGATAACCGCATTTAAATCATCCGTAAAAGCAACATTAGTAGCAGTGTCACTACGACTGTAATTAGTTAATGCAATATTTAGCTGAGTTGTACTTCCTGGCACAGCAGGATTTGGAGCGAATGACATCAGAGCGAAAGCTGGAGTAGCAGTAATGCCAGTTGTTGCAAACCCCGCGTCTGTGAAATCAGCCAAAAGACTATTTGATTTTACTACTAATTCCCCCAACCCCGAGGATTTCACATCAACACTAAACGTACAGGTTGCCCCAGCACCTAAGACTTCAAAACCAGCAAAAAGATTTGAACCTGAAGCGTCAAGCGTTATCGAATTACTGCCTGCTTGTGCAGTTATTGTCGTGTCAGGTGATGAACCAGAAACACAATCAGTACTTGCATTGGGCACGTCAGCTACAACTAAACCTGAAGGTAAGTCTATAGAGTAATCTAAATTTCCAACTCTAGAAGCATTTTGCGTGTTATCTATAGTAAAACTTAAGGTACTTACAGCTCCTAAGTTTATAGAATTAGGAGAAGAAGATACAGTAACCCCTGGTAAAGTACTAACAACGGTTAAATCTGTAGCTGTTGTATCTGCGTTACCATTACCTGAAGTTAAATTAATTACGGGTAATTGATACACACCAGCAGTGTTTGAAGCAATTACATCAAGTGTAACTGTACAGCTACTTCCAACAGCAATATCATAATCTGTAAATGTAAGTGTAGAGCCTCCGTCTGAAGCGGACAATGTTCCATTTGAACAGTCCGTTTGTGCATTTACAGGTGTTGCATGCAGCAACCCTGAAGGTAATACAGCCGTAAAATTAGCATCATTTGCTACGGTCACATCGTTGTTTGTTATTGTATAAGTCAGCTTAGTAGCACTTCCGGGCCCAACCGTTGTTGGTGTAAAAGTGGAGCTAAAATCTGGCGCTGCAAATACAAGAGAAGAACTAAGCGCAAACCCAGTAATGGGAATATACTTTCCAAATATAGGTTTGCAGCGGTTGGCTATTTTTTCTTTGAGCAAATTTAAAGGGCTTGATGTAATCATGGCGTTGCTTTCAGAGGCATTGTTATTATTAGATGAATTGTAACAATTTTAGTAGATAGTTAATCACTTAACAATCTATTCACTTAGATTAAATTTTGTTACCCTTAATAAAAATTTCGTATACCAAATTACACTTATGAAAAAGCCTTTATCGACGCTGGCTCTAGCGATATCTTTATCTATCCTAGGGGCTTGCTCTAGCACATCTGACCAGAACAATATTGAGCCATTAGAACAAACATTTCGCATTAGCCAAGGGATGGAAGTACGTTTAGAAGTGCCTGAAGGATTTAAGTTAACTCGAGAACACTACGGATTTGTTCAGCCTGAAACCTTTTCGCGAATAAAAATAAGTGAAATCGAAGTGCCTTATAACACTTACTTAATGCAATTAAGCTCTGAAAACTTGCTAAAGAGCCAATTACAATTACTCAGTACAGAGCAAGTTGTTGTGAACGGTGCTAATTGTACACTACTCACATTAAGACAAATCATTGCAGGTACTTACTATGAAAAGCTTTGGTTAATTGCAGGGGATAAACTATCAAGTTTACGTATTGAGGCCAGCTATCCTGAAAGCTCAAGGAATGTCCATAAAAATGCAATAAAACAAAGTTTATTTAGTACTGCTGTGCAAACAAATGATAGCGCTCGTCTTTATACCGGCTTGCCGTTTTTATTTACCAACACAGATAATTTTAAACTTGTACAACGTAGCTTAAATTCAGTTGTATTGCGTTCTGAGAACTTTCCTGATGCTAACGTTGTTGTTAGCCATGGAAAATTAGCTAAAGAAGTTGATAGTGTTGAAACATTAAGTACGCACTTTATTGAAAACTCTAAAAGCTTAAATGACGTAGAAATTATAAAAAGTAGCCCTGTGAAAATTGACGGTATTCCAGCATTTTCAACAGAAGCCTACACTAACAATAATGAGCAAGCGGCTTGGGTGTACCAAGTCACCTCAACGCAAAAAGGTAAATTTTTGCTAATACAAGCGCTTAGTAAAAAGGGTGACAGACACGCTTTTGAAAAAGACTTAGAGCTATTGATAAACAATTTTAAGTTTAGAGTTAAATAGCTCTATAGGCGGTGGTCATTATCCCCGCCTAAGCTCTAAAGTCTAAAAGTAAAGGATTCCGGCAGTAAACACACTTCATCACTGCATGCTTGCAGTTTTACACTTAACCACTTCCCTGCAGCTTTGAAATCAACTTCAAGATTTTGCTCAAACAAGCTCAATTCTGCTTGATTAAAGCCTAGTTTTTTAATAACGGGCTTGGGGTATGCCTTATCATCGATTTTATGACCATCGATTAATAACTCTGTTGCAATCAAAGACTTTTCATTTGGCATGTGAGAATTAATATGCCACTTAGGTTTTAAGTTAATAACTAACTTCGCTTGATTATCCGCCCCTTTTTGTAACTTTAGTTGGCCGTTTCCTTGAGCAAATGTATGACGCTTATTCGTTTGTTGTAAACTCAGTAAACTTGTAACACTAGAAAAGGATGTTTTAGGATTTCTTAAATAAGCATTTTGTAGCATTTTTTTATGTTTTCTTGCAGCTTGCGAAATTACACTATCTGAAAACACATACTGTTTCGCTAATTGATAAAACAACGCATCAGGTGAGATTAACTCTCCATCGCTTGAGTTACGAATTTTCTGTGGCACTAAATTCCTATTTACTATTTCACGTAGCAGGCTTTTTGCTTTAGATTGCCAATTTGACTCAAACGTCGCAGTATATAAACTTTGATAGGCATTTGCTAAATAAACATAGTCTTCAAACAAGGCTTCACCACCCGCTGCATTTAAATAATAAGCACGTTTTAATTTACCGTTATCAATTAACTTCTCTTCAAGAGTTATAACTAGTGATTGCGCTTTCAATAGATAATATACGTCATCTGTTACCATATATAACTGCACAAAGGCATCGACGAGTAAAGCATTCCAAGACAGTAAGATCTTTTTATCAATATGAGGTAAGGCAAGCTTTGTTCTTTCGGATAAAAGTACTGCACGAGCCTTTTTTAAGGATTCTCCATCGCTATTTTGCTTATTTATATATGGAGCATAAAGTCCTTTACTTTTGTACTGATACCATGCGAAAGCATTAATCGTTTTTGCTTCAAACTTGGCTTTTTCATCTTTAGTAAAAAGGTAATAACGGCCTTCTTGCTTAAAATAATCAGCATCTATTGCACTATAATAGCCGCCAGTTTGTGACTTCATTACACGATCTAGGAAATCAACTGTGTCTTTTGCAACATCAATGTAATATTGATTTTTGAATAAGTAACCAGCTTTCGAAAAAGTCTTAATCAGCAAAGCTTGGTTATAGAGCATTTTTTCATAGTGTGGCACTTGCCAAATATCATCTGTAGCGTAACGATGAAAACCACCATGCACATGGTCGCGGATCCCCCGGCTAGTTAGCCGACTCAACCAAAGCGTTAACTGAGATTTAAGTGCCTCATTTGGCGATTGCTGATAGGCCTGCAAAGCTAAAATTAAAAGCGACTCACTTGGAAACTTCGGGGCCCCGACAAGCCCTCCTTGTTCAGAATCTAAACTGGATAGCAACCCATTGAGGTTACTCTTAGCTTGTTTAGTAGACCATTTAGAATCAGTTTCAAGAGATAATGATGCTACTTGATTAGAAATATTCTCTGCTACTTGCAACAAACGTTTTGGCTTCGTTTGCCAAATCTTTGCAAAGCGTTCACTGATCTTAAGCAATTGCTCTTTTGTAACGTAGGAGTCTATCCAAATAGGTTCTCCTTTTGTTGTTAGAATTGCTGTAATTGGCCAACCTGCACTGCCTTTCACCGTAGTAAGTACATCTGTAAAGTAAGCATCAATATCAGGTTGTAATTCGCGATCAACCTTAATATTAACAAAGTGCTGATTAAGCATCTTTGCTACCTCAAGGTCTACGAAGCTTTCCTTTTCCATCACATGGCACCAATGACACGTCGAATAACCAATAGAAAGGAATATTAGCTTTCCTTCATGTGCAGCCCTATTAAATGCATGATCCCCCCACTCCACCCAATTGATTGGGTTAACAGCATGACGAAGTAAATACGGTGAAGCTTGATAAATCAGCTCATTTAAATAACTAGGTGCCTGTCTATTCAAACCAGCTGAATTCAATAACTCATCGATGACATCCAATTTTTTATTAAATTCAATTTGCCACTGTTTGAAATTTGCCGGATTCACATGCGTTTTTGGCGGTACAGTTGTATCAACTGTTACAGCATTTAATATGGGTATAGTCGTTAAAATGATAGCCCAGATAACACATTTAATAACAACAGAGAGACTTCTAGCCATTACAATTTGATTACCTTAGCTTGGTTTGCACTTACTTTTTTAAATTCTGATTGTTTTCCATTGGGCCAAATAATTTTAATATCTACAAACTCTGCCTTACCAAGGCCGAAATGCTGTTGTTTTGGGTGCACTGACATGTAACCATCGGTACTACGGACTTCTCGCCATAGCTGATTACCATTAGGCAAGGTGACATAAATACGGGCGCCAATTGCATCTTTTGACACTTGTTGAGTTACATCCCCTACCAATTTTACTTTAAGCCAGTTATGGGTTGACTTCAGTTTGTTTTCAAACAACGCCGCTGGCTCGTGGTAATTATTTAACACTATATCTAAGTCGCCATCATTTTCTAAATCAAAGTAGCTAGCACTGCGAGAATTACTCAGTAAGTTAAGCCCTAATGAATCATCTTGCGCTTCTAAACGGCCATTTTTGTTTTCAAAGAAAATATTTTCCTCTTGCTCACTCACTGGTAAATAAGCTTGCTGCTTATTACCGTGTTGATCTTCAAAATAAGGATTCTTACTACTGTATAAGTTGAATTCATTCATACCATTCAGTACGTATAAGTCATCATCACCATCGAGATCATAATCGAAAAAATCAGCATCCCAAGACCAACCTGTTGATGAGTAACCGCGGCCGATTTGTTCACTGGCAGCATAACTGAATTGCTCATCTTGTTGCGAAATGAAGAGATCATTTGCTTCAACAACTCGCATATGCGCAAGTTTGTCAGCATTAAACTTCATTTGTGTATCTTCGTTAGGCAACACATAGGTTTCATCTTTGTTCATTGTGACAATGTTTGAAATATAAATATCAGGTAACTGATCTTGATTAAGATCCGTTATACCAATGCCCATGGTATAAGAAGGTTTATCGGTGCCAATTTGATTTGCGGCATCGATAAAAGTGCCATCTTTTTGGTTTAGATAATAACCATTTATACCAAAATCGTTACCAACAATTACATCCTGCCAGCCATCATTGTTTAAATCGGTATGAGCAACGGCTTGTGCCCAGCCTGTGTTATCTAAACCCGAACCTTGAGTAACATTTTTAAACTTAAACCCGCCTAGGTTTTCAAATAATTGATTTGGTTTACCATTGGTATTACGACGTTTAAGTGTGGGTAAATCGCCAGTTATGTAATTACCAAAATACGTAATATAAAGATCAAGGTCGCCGTCTTTATCATAGTCAAAAACCGTTGCTGGGCCTCCCACTAAGCCTTTACCACCTAAGTTTGCAATGTCAGTAACATCTTCAAAGTATTTACCGTCAATATTTTTAAATACACGGTGAAAGTCATTAACATAAGTCACAATTATATCTTGGTAACCATCATTGTTAATATCAGCAATAATGGGTTGCCGCGCTTCTCCAGGGTGATTATCTTCAGCTCTCTGCCAATCGAGTTTATAAGCCAGTGTAACATCTTTAAATGTGCCATCACCTTGATTTAAAAACAGTTTATTCCCTCGCCCACCTAGAATAAAAATATCTGTTAAGCCATCGTTATTAATATCTTCTGCTGCGACACCTGAACCACCAAAAGCTGGTGGGATAGTAATAATGCCCGTCGATTCATCTTTGCGTAAAAATGTTCTTAATTGACGGTTAAGCCAGTCTGCCGAACGGTGATGATAATCAAAATTTGCTTGTTGTGAGACATTTATAAACTTGGCTGATTTATTACTTTGCAAGGCTGAAGCAAATTTCTGTTCATTTGTTTTAAGAGAATCAGCTTTAGCATGGCGCTCAGTTTTACTTGTAATGAGTTGCTGGGCACTTTGCAAATGTGAGACAGATAAAACTGAAGACTCACTGGCTTTAGCAAGCGTACCTGCTTCCCGTAACAGCAGTACGCCATATTGGGCAATATTTTCAGTAAGCAACTCAGCAGCGAAAGGATCTGGTTCGATATACAATTCAAAATTCGCTTGATTAATTGCATTTTTCAAATATTGCCAATGCGCACCAGCATCTCGAAATGCATCCATATCATAAGATTCAATGTAAACTGAGCCATCTTTATATAAATTAGGAAAGAAAATTGCATCTTCATATTCGTTTATTTTATGGGGAATAAACTCATTTATAAAAGTATATACATGCTTTTCTTGCACAAGCTTTTGGTGCTCTGCCATTGCGAGCTGTTGTGCCCCCATATACAACTGGGCCGAAAACTGACTGACAAATTTTGTGTATAGATTGATAATCGCTTCACTTTCTTGTTGCTCTTTAGGCCATGAGGTACGTGCAAAATAAACTTGCAGGTTTCGTAAAAACACCTGATTAGATACATTATTATATGCCGAGTAAGAACTAAGCTTTTTATCAACCATTTGATTCAACAAAGTGGGCGTTTTTTTCTGATATTCGACTTGAGTCACAACTGATTTAGTATTGGCCGTGATTCCACCTAATTGCTGCCAAACAGAATTTATGTTTTCAACTTCAATAAAGCGTTGATTATTAAGGCGCGCACTATTGTCGGCCACTTTTAACGTAGCTAAAGTATAAAAATCCAAACTATCTTTTAACTCTTCGACCGCTTTTGAAGTTAGTGGCAAAAGCTCATGCTCAAAATCAAGTAATGCTTCTTGCTGCACAGCCAATACAGCTCGTAAAGAATAAGCAATACTTCCATATTGACGTTTATCATCTTTGTGTAAAGTGACTGATTTTTTTTCGTCAAAATTTACAACCCAATGACCAAATTTATCTTTATTTATTTCAAAAAATGCAATTTGCGCTTGTTCTATATGACTACTTAAAACAACCTCTTCTGACTCATTCAGAGCAATCTTATGTGCTGCTTGCCAAAGCGTATTTATGTATTGCTTTTGCAATAAGTTTTTAGCAAATCTTGCTTCATCACTAAGCGGCGTACCAAACATAAAGTCTTCTAAGCGGGATGCTGTTGCATAACATTTTGGTTCTGATTTTTTTTCTAGCTCATTGATAGCCTTTAAAATTGTATCAAGTGAATTAGTTTGATTTGCAAAAACGTAAAAAGATGAAGAGAGTAATAAAGACGCTGATGTTAAAGCGAGCGCTAACTTTATTTGAGTCATAATTGTAAGCATCCTACAAGGTACAAAGCACAGAAATAGCATTAGGAAAATAAGCTAACATGATACTAAAGGGTTGAACAATAACTGCTCAGACCAATAAAAACGCAATCCATTATTCCACAATTGTAAATATTTGTTAAACTAATAAATAACTATTAAAAATAATAGTCGTGTTTAATAAAGTGTATCAACACACCTTCTAGGGACCCCCAAGCGTAGAGGAACGAACAATGTCCAGCAAGCTAAGCCTTGCGATAGTATTTGCTTTTGCCAGTGGCAACGCATTTGCTAACGCAGATATAATAAAGTTACAAAAAGCGAAGTCAGAGCGCATTGCTATCACTCAATCTGCAAGCCATATTGACTTCACTCCATCTAAATCGTATGACAAGTACATTATTTCAGTCTCTGGACCAAATGGGTTTTCTCATACCTTCGAATCAGATACACCAAGCTTAGATGTTGCAAGCTTGAACTTACCTGTAGATGGCACATTTAACTATCAAATTCAGGCTGTTACTTATTTACAAGAAATAAAAGATTCGATGAATAATGGCCGTTCTGAAGATGCCCATGGTTTTATTAGCAAGGTTGACGTAACTGGCGGTAAATTTACTACTGAAAGCTTCGCCGTTAAAACCTATGAACAAACAAATGAAAAGAAGCCAGTATTAAAATTAGGTTTCAATTAAGGGGCATAGACAATGACAAATAATAAAGTTTTTAAGATGAGTGCCCTTTTTATAGCACTTGCAGCAAGTATTAACGCTCAGGCAGATCAGCAAATTCTTGATGATTTAATTGTTGACGGCAGTATTTGTGTTGGCCAAGACTGTGTAAATGGTGAGAGCTTTGGTTTCGACACTTTACGGTTAAAAGAAAACAACCTGCGTATACGCGCAGTTGATACAAGTAACTCAGCATCCTTCCCAACTCGTGATTGGCAAATCACTTTTAACGATTCAAGCAATGGTGGCGCAAACAAATTCTCAATCGACGATATTGATGGAGGTCGTACGCCATTTACACTTGAAGCTGGCGCTCCAAGCAACTCACTTTATGTTGAAGATGGAGGTCGTATTGGCTTTGGTACCTCAACACCTGCAGTAAACCTACATGTTGTTGAAGGAAACACCCCAACTCTTCGTTTAGAGCAAGATGGTTCTTCAGGTTTTACAGCTCAGACTTGGGATGTTGCTGGTAACGAAACCAACTTCTTTATTCGTGATACTACTAACAGTAGCCGTTTGCCTTTTAAAATTCGTCCTAGCGCCCCTACTAATTCTCTGTACATTGATACTGATGGTGATATTGGTGTGGGAACTGCTAGCCCAAGTGCAGCCCTTGACATCGCCAACGGTGATTTAGAAATTGCCAATGGTAGAATCAGCGTTGACGGTTCCACTGCTAGCTTTAAATTTGGTACACGTACAGGTACTGGTGACGATTTCTATTTATACAATAATGATGGTACCGCCTTGTCATTTTGGAATACAACCAACAAGCATGTGGTAAACATAGGCAGCGATGGCAACCTAGGATTAGGCGGAACAACATCAACTGCACCAACTCATCCTATTCAGCATGCTAATGGTGCTTATCTATCTTCTGGTGGAGTTTGGACTAATGCCTCAAGTAGAAGCTTAAAGCAAAACATTGCTTCACTGAGTTACAGTCAAGCGCTAGAAGCTCTCAAAGCGCTCTCCCCTGTAACATATGAGTATAAAGTAAATCCAAGTGAAAGCTACGTTGGTTTTATAGCTGAGGATGTTCCTAATCTTGTTGCAATGAATGACAAAAAGAGCCTTGCTAGCATGGATATTGTAGCTGTACTTACAACTATAATTAAGCATCAGCAACAAAGTATTGATGAACTTAAAAAAGTCATTAATAAGTAAATATATTTGATGTAAGATGACGCTATAAGTTATCTTACATCAATTTCTTTTCCTATGACAGCTAACTCAATTGAGATTGTTTCGCCAATATCCAAGCATCAGCAACAACTCATATCTCTAACTTGTAATGAGTTAAACCCAATAAAAACTTCAGACTCAATCACTACATTGAAAGTTTGTCTAGAAAACAAGTCTGAGGCTACCTTATATAACTCATCTATCAGCAAAGCTTTTCTTTCTTACAAAATAATTGAAGATAATTTTGTAACTGAAGGTTTGAGAACTCCAATCTCTCAAGATATTCCTTCAAATAGTAAGCTTGAGGCTGAAATCAGTATTAATTTAACCAACCTACATGACAAAGCCCAAGTGCAACTTTGTATTGTTCAAGAAAAAATTGCATGGCTAAATCATATACATGCACCTTTAGTAACTATTAAATTAAATCCCGCCAAAGTATCAGAAAGCGCCCCCTTAGCTCGAAATAGGCCTAAACTATCTAAACGCCCACCTATGATTTTCAACTTTGAATTGACAAATAAATGTCCTTTTAGCTGTATCATGTGTGCCAGAACCAACAATATGACAAGACCTGAGGGGTTGATGAGCTTTGAGCTTTTCAGAAAAATAATTGATCAGTTAGATTCCCACTCTGTAGATAAAACTAAGCCAATGTGGCTTCATGGTTTCGGAGAAAGCCTAGTACACCCTGAGTTTGATGTATTCATGAAATATGCTTCTCAAAAAGGGTTTAATGTTGGCTTGTCCATAAATCCTTTACTTTTGACCAAAAAAATAGCAAACAGATTACTTTTAAGCCAACCACAGCATTTATATATAGCTATCGATGGCCATGATAACGAGAGTTTTGAGAAAATAAGAGGTATAAAAAATGCCTATGATAAATCAGTTGAAAGGTTAGAAAATTTTATCTCTTTAAAAAATGACATATCTCCAAATACTAAAATTGATATCGTAATGATAGACTTTGATCTCAACCATAACAGTATAAGTAGCATGAAAGAAAAGTGGGAAAGCATTGATAAAAGAGTAAACTTTATAGCAAAGGCCTTCACTACATGGGATGGTAATGCATCAGATGTTATGGCGTTAAAGAAAAACAGACGTGTAAAGTCAAAGAGCATTACATGTATTGAACCATGGAAAGATATGACAGTTAATTGGGATGGAAAAGTAACCCCATGTTGTTTCGATTACAATAAGAAATACATTTTAGGTGATTTAAACACTCAGTCATTAAGTGAAATATGGAATGGACCTTCAATGCAAGCTTTACGTGCAGAAATGATCAGCGATAAGGTTACCAACCCATTATGCAAAAATTGCGAACACCTTTAATAATGAGAGCATCATACCTATCTGAGAATCACATTGCATAAGCAACAGGAAGCAGATTGAAAGTGAGTACTCTAAAGTTATTTCGATTACCCATTTCTCTGCTTTAGCTAAAATGAGTAAAACTCAATTTTTTCAAATTCAAAATATAGAATTCTATCTGAACAAAATTACATTGAGACTACTGTCGTGAGCTTGTACAACTAAACATTCCACATAACAGTTTTATTGGAAATTTTCCTTTATGTGTACTAACCCAGACTTTATTCTGACAGTTACCCACTTTTCAATCAGTGACTATCAGTTTAGATTTGATCTAAGTTCTTTTCTGCCCAAATGCGTTTTCCATCTTCAAACGTTGCCAATGGTGTTCTGCCACAGCACATTTTTCCTTGGTGAGTCCGGTCATTATTGTAATAAACCATCCATTCGTCCAGATCCTTTTGTAATTCTTCTAGCGAGCTATACAGCTTTTTACTAAATGTTACCTGATAAAACTCGTTTAGTATCGTCTTACGGTATGTTGTGTTCACAGATGCCGTTTTTCTGAGGTGGTATGGCTTTTTTTGTGTGATAGATATCGTTAAGCGCCAGATATAACTGGCAATAATTATGCTGACTTTACCGCAATACTCTGTACCTTTATCCGTGAGTATACTCAGCATTGGCAGCTTATGCAGCTCGAAGTAATGTAAAACTCTGTCGTTCGGTATACCCACTGCTTTAGTAGGCATTTTGGTGGTATAGAGCTTAGTGAATGCTGTTTTGCTTTATGTATCAACGAACGTTTGCTGGTAGATACGTCCAGCACCTTTAAGATTGCCTACTTAAAATGTATCTTGTGAGCCAAGGTAATCAGAATGAGCGATTTCGATTTATCCACAAGCTTTAGCATCGTTTTCTTTTTCTCAACCACTGAGATTTGGCCGTCATTGAACGAACACCGCTACCAGATACGAAAAATCTTGTTTTCTTTGCTCATTACTGGTTTGGTGTTGACCGTGAGCGGCGATAACCAACAGCGTATTTGATATTGGCTAGTTCCGTTACTTCATCAACCCTATGTCTGATGTTTGGCGTTCTGCACCTTTTATCAATTAACACATCCAAGCCACCGTCTTTGACCAACTATTGGTATCGATAAAATGTGTCTCTTGAAACCCCCATTACTTTACAGTCATTAGAAACGTTAACTAATTCCTCAGCAAGATTAAGCAGACCAGTATTGTGTTTTATGATTGGATTGTTAGTATGCAACATGAAAGTTACCACTTTTTAGGTTGTTTTGATTTAAGGTTCAGAACCTTTATCAAAACGGGTAACCTTCATCTTTTCAAATCGAAATGACAGATCCTGTCCGAACTAATTTACTTTGTGCTTTTATTGTATTTTTCGATTAATCCGAATTTTTCAGTGATTCAGAGGTCAACAGAGCCCTAGCCTTTTTCAAAATTTGCCTTTCCAATTCAATGCTTCAATTTTCTCTCAAACACACCTCTTTTAAAGTGCTCTGGTGCCATAGCCTTTACTTTAAGCACCTCCTGTTATTTACTCCACTCCACTGCCAATATTTAAATAAAAAGTACTCATTGTGATAGCTGCTTTTTCAGGCGTTAAAACATGCTAAAGTGCTAATTGTGAGTATCTAACAGAAATTTAGAATTGATATTTTTCAGGATTCATTCCCCATTTTAGTCACCTAATATTTCTATAATTTGGTTGTCCACCCATTAGATGGCCAAAATCCCTATGTCAATTCACCCACTACCACAGAGACGGTTTCATTATGACCTTCAAACCAAGCCACTTGCTCTTGTACCATAGCAATTTGCAAGGCGTACTCTCCAGGTTCATTTGGTGTGGGTATTGCCATTTTCACTTTTTTTGCCACACCTGACGGAATTGCACTAATTGCTGTTCGCTCGCCCTCAAAAAAGTACATTTCCCCATTACGCAACCAATGATAAGATAGAAATACTCCCTTATCCGCATGAGACATCACCTTCTCAGTAGAGTGATTGCTGACCTCAACTATTGCAGTTAACTTATCGCAACAGTTTACAATAGATTCATGATAATCAACTTTCAGTGCAATACTTTCTCTTTGTTCTGCACTCAATACAGTTTGCTTTAAACGTCCCTTTACCACTTCTATATCAATAGGGTTATTACTTGCAATTGCATATAAGTCTCTAGCGTATATACAGTCTGAAGGAGTAAACTTTCTATTCAAACTACCTAGTATATCCGATGGGGAAGCAAACCAGACTAAAACATACTTAAAATGTTTTTCTAATTGATTCTTTAGCACTCTCGGTGATTGCTCATTAATATGCATTAACCGCTCGTAGTGAGTCCTTGGTTCAGGACTTATAAAGCCGCCAGCTTTTCTTACTTTTCTTCTTTTTCTAGCGTGGCCATATTGATAAAACCATAAATTGGGAAATGTATGAACGATGAATTCGCCATTATTACTTAAACAAGATGAAAACCGCTGATACATTTTGTCTAACTCGTCAGGCATTAGATGCTCAACAAGATCTGCCGCAACTATTTTATCTACATTATTACCTAGTTCACAAGTTGTAATATCAGCTTGTTTAAGTGTTACTTTTTGCTGCTGTATTTCGTCTTTAAGAACCCCCGCAGCTATATCAATCGCACTTTGCGAATAATCAATCCCTGTGACTATTGCTCCAGTTTGAGCCGCAGCATATGTTAACTCGCCTCGACCACAACCTGCATCAATAACATTTTGGCCTGGTTTAATATCAGCCAATAAAAATAACGAGCCCAAACGAGGATCTAATAATTCTTTTCCGCCGGAATTTTTGAACTCTTGAAATCCGCCACAATCAGTGAGGTAATAATCAGACTCATAAAGATCAACAATATCATTACTAGAATCTACCTGTACGTGGCTAAAATCAGTTTGCTTCACTTTAATCAGTAATTCGCCTGCGTAACCTGACAAGTTTAAAGACCACTCAATAGAGTCTTTATAATCCTTTAAAAAAGAGATGCTTGATAAAGCATTTTCATCTGTCCAAAGAGCACCATCAACTAAAATATAATTAGCCTGCTTTAAGGCCTTAACCATATCTGCATAAAACCCATCACCATCTTGTTGTCCATCAACGTGAATAAGGTCATAGTGACCTCCAGGAAAGGAGCTTAAGCTTTGCGAGTCAACCTCATAAATAGTTGTATCAGCAGGTGGTAATTTTTTCTTCGCCCATTCAATAGCGCCTAATTCACCACCATACTCTGGTAGGTTTGCGTCAATACCAACATATGAAGCATGTGGGGAAGCATCTTTGAATGCAAAAGCAGAATAACCATAACGTACGCCAATCTCCAAAATTGAATCGGGTTGAATTACACGTGCTATTGCCCACTTCAATTTGTAGTAACTTACCCATTCATTGAATAGATGAGACAATGAATCTTTAGGACATGCCAGAGTCCTAAAGTCAAAATTGCAGTCAGCATATTCTCTAAGTATTTTATCAAGCACCGGTATACTCCTAGCATGCTTTGTAATTGTTAATATGAATCACTAAACCTGTGAGCTTTATTTAGAGCAACTCACTGAAAAAACTTTAATTCAACGTGAATAGGATTCAATGGTTGCCCTTACAGTATTTTCCCAGCTAAATGACATGGATTTTGGTGTAAGCTCTGAGAAAGTAAGCTCCTCGATAGCACTTCTAATAGAGTCTACATCTAATGGATCAACTAAATATGCAGACTCTCCAGAGAATTCAGACATAGAACTGTTTTCAGAGACCAGAACAGACACTCCTGATTGCATGGCTTCAGCGACAGGCAAACCAAAGCCTTCATATAGTGATGGGAAAACCACCCCTTTAGAAGCTGCATACAAAAAAGGAATATCTCTTTGCTTTACATAACCTAAATACCTGACCCAACCTTTACCCTCTAACTCTCTAATTTTATTATGCTCTTTTTCATTATTCCAACCTAACCCACCTATTAATATCAATGGTAAACCGTTTTTATTTTTTTCTCGATAAAGTTGAAATGCTTGTAACAAACGCAAAACGTTTTTGCGAGGCTCTATAGTAGAAACAAACAGTAAAAATTGCTTATAAACTAGTCCATAATCATACAAAAAAGGTGTGCACTGCTCTTCGCTTCTGGGAAAGTACTGCTCACTAACGCCTAAGTGAATTGCCGATACTTTATCTGATGATAAGGCAAAGCTTTCACATAATTGATTCTTAATAAACTTACTATCTGTAATGATATGATCAGCATATTTAACTGATTGTTCAATTGCATTGTTTACTAACTTTACACGAGAAGATGGATGAAATTCAGGGTGAACCATTGTTGAAAGATCGTGAATCGTGACAACCCTCTTACCTCCATGATTTGGGAGTAGAAAATTTGGCGAGTGAAAGATGTAATCATCTTTAGTGCGTAAAGCTCTCTTTTCAATGATTGGAATAAGTTTACTGTATAATGAGACTGCTAAAGTAGAGTTAGCCAGATTACTTCGTAAAGCAGCCCACAGAGTTCCATTTACTTTTTTAGGTTTTTCTGAATTCTCAGGCTCCATTAAAAGTTCATGCCCATAGTACTTGCCGTGAGCAAACAACTCTAATATTTCGATTCGACTACTATTTAGTAATCCAGCACCTAACTGCTGAGTATAGTTACCTATTCCGGTTAGCTGTGCTAACAGGGGGTCGCAGCCTAAAACTACCTTCATTAATTCTTAATCATCCACTCTAGTGTTTGCTCTATACCATATTTCCTATATTCACCAATAACTGAGCGAAGTTTGGAGTCATCACCATAGAGAACTTTAACTTCATTACTACGAACAAAGTCAGGATTTACAGCAACTTTCATTTTACGGCCTGACACCCTTTCGCAGAAAGCAAGTATTTGAGAAAGCGATACTGCACGCCCGCAACAAACATTAAAGGTACCTTGATGGCCTTTTTCTATTAGGGTAAGGTATGCGGAAACAACATCCCTCACATCAGAAAAGTCTCTAGAAACATCTAAGTTTCCAAGCTCTAATTCATCTTTATTTTGTTTAAATGCTTTAACAATTTTTGGGATCAAAAAGTGCTCAGCTTGTCCCAAACCTGTATAGTTGAATGGACGAACAATTGTGACTTTTGTACTTTGAGATCGAACTTTTAAGGCCATTTCCATAGCACATTTAGATGCTGCGTAATCATTCGCAGGATTAAACTCATTTTCTTCTGTGATGGGAAGCTGCTGAGTATTTCCGTAGATATTTCCTGAACTTGCTATTAAAAAATGGATAGAGTTATCTGAGATGCTATTTACAGCATCGATTAAATTTGTGGTACCAAGTAAATTTGTTGTATAAATCTCATCTATATCACCGTGAGCAACAAAGGAAATAGCAGCTAAATGAACAACAGCGTCAAACCTTTGCCCTTCTAGTACTCTTAGTAAAGATGCTTTATCAGTTAGATTTGCATAAAGAGTGAGTTCTTCATCATGAGCACTGCGCATACTATTGCTAAGAGCTACACACTCATGCCCTCTCGCTTTGGCTAGAGCAATAAAATGACGCCCGGTAAAACCGGACGCCCCTGTAACTAAAATTCGCATTAGAAAGAAAAACCAACTTCGTTGCGGCGCAGATCAGCTTCAACCATCATAGCGCATAACTCTTCTAATGTTGTTTTAGGCTCCCACCCTAAGTCTTGCTTCGCTTTTTCAGGGTTACCAATTAATAAGTCAACTTCGGCAGGACGATAGAATTTAGGGTTAACTTTCACAACTACTTTCCCCGTTGCAATATCCACCGCTGTTTCTTGTTCATCTTTACCACTCCATTCAAGTTGAATGCCTGCAGCTTTGAATGCCATTGTAACAAAGTCACGAACCGTCTCAGTACGATTTGTTGCTAGAACATAAGTATCTGGCTTATCAGCTTGAAGCATACGCCACATACCCTCAACATAGTCTTTAGCAAAACCCCAATCGCGCTTCGCATCCATGTTTCCAAGCTCTAATACATCTTGCTTACCAAGCTTGATTTTTGCTACTGAGTCCGTAATCTTTCTTGTTACAAATTCTTGCCCACGTAATGGCGACTCATGATTAAATAAAATACCGCTCGTCGCAAAAATATCATAGGATTCACGATAGTTAATTACCATCCAGTGCGCGTAAAGCTTAGCAACACCATAAGGGCTGCGTGGGTAAAAAGGTGTTGATTCACGCTGCGGAATCTCTTGAACTTTTCCAAACATTTCTGAAGTAGAAGCTTGATAAAATTTAATTTTAGGGTTAACGATGCGAATAGCTTCTAACAAATTTACAGGGCCAACACCTGTGATTTCTGCTGTCGTTAATGGTTGATCAAATGAAACACCAACAAAGCTTTGTGCCGCTAAGTTATATACCTCATCAGCACCGCTCGTTTGTAATAAACGAATGCTTGAAGACAAATCAGTTAAATCATATTCGACTAACTCTAAGTTAGCATGATTTTCAATACCTAACTCTTCGATACGCCAGAAGTTTACTGAGCTTGTTCGACGGTAAGTGCCGTAAACTTTGTAACCTTTATCTAAAAGTAACTCTGCTAAATAGGCCGCATCTTGACCTGTTATTCCTGTAATAATTGCTGTTTTCATAATAAGTTTATATCTCTATTATTTTGATTTTATATGTCTAGAACACTTTGATGCATATAAACCCTAATTGAGCTGTCCATAAAAGTGGATCTATCTATAATTTATTAGTTAATGTTCGTCATAAAAAATTAAGCGATGATGTTTCTTTATAATGTATCCCAAATTACTAAAACATTTTATGATTAATCACACTGAAATTTAGAGAACATATTTGAATTATCAGTTACATGAATCTAAAGATTTTCAGGTCCTTTGATTTCAGACAAAAATGGAGCTAGCTTGGTGTAAATCATCGTTCGTAATGGTTTATGGTTAAGCTCATCAACAAGTTCAAGATCATATAAGTATTTCGCTATAACCATATCAACATCTTCCTTTTCTGATGCTATTGTTGTATTGTGGTGGATTTGAAATAAAATATGCTTAATAAAGTCAGTAACTCTAGTAAAGTTCAGAACTTGTTCAGAGTAAACTCTGGTCTCATCGTGCTTTTCATTTAGAATATTGTTCTCTGTAAAATAGCAGCTTATTTCTTGAGCCAATGACTCTACTGCATCACTACCACATTTAATTTTATGTACAAAGTCAGGTAGTTCACTATACCAACATGTGTCAGTTACAATGAGTGGTTTATTTAACTGTAAAGCTCGCATTGCAATAGCAGAGGTTTCTCCCATACTCGGGTCTCTTAAAGCAACTACGACATCGACGCTTTTAATTTCAGCTAAAAATGCTTCTTCAGAAAGGTAACCTAATATATTTAAACTCGTAAACCCCTTTATATTTTCGAGTTTTTCTAGCAATAAATTATGGTACTTTTTATTACCTACTTCCCCCGCGACTCGAATCTCAACACGTCTACCAAAAGTATCTATTTCATTGAGTGAGTCGATAAGCTGATCTATGCATTTATTTGGTTGTACATGACCAAAAACGCCGAATGATATAGTATCGTGGGAGTGTTTTTCGGCAACTGGTTGGTCAAGCATGTTGTAAACTTGATGTACTGTGCAAACTGAAACGTTTTTATGTTTTGACGTAATTTTTTTTGCTGCATACTTAGAGTGAGTTATTACGGCATCAGATAGAGTTACAAAATCATCATTAAATGGAATATCACATATTTCTTGGCCTTCCCATATATAGCGTCCATTTTGGGCATTATCCCTGACCATATTTGCAGTATCAGCCCCATAGAAACACGCTAATCGTTCAAAATACCACTCCCACCCTTTGGTCATTTGTGCCATATCAACAACTAAGTTATGAACTACATAATCATGTAAATGAACAATACCACCAAACTTTTTTAACAAGTTTAGCATGTAGCCATGATACTGATAATTGTTACCAATATGAAAAATTCTTAAATCAAAACTTTGAAGTTCCCACTCATCAACAGAACCATTATGGATTTTAACTTTGGCGCTTGGGGTAGGGCTTTCGCATTGAGTAAAAACATCTATATAAACACCTTTATCAACTAAACCATGCAATAAGTCCCAACAATAGTCAGCTATACCAGATTTATCCCCTGGCCAGGGTGTAATTACTGCTATTCTCATAGAAACGGAGTCACCAATTTTTCAAGCACATTATTCCAAGTTACATCTTTTGCATATTTATGTGCATTTGTTACTTTGGTTTCAAGTTCTTCAATTGGCGTATTAACTACTTCATCTAGGATATTAGCGATTGCCCTACTAGTTGGCTTTGTAACCCAGCCACCATCTACCTCTGATACGATACGCGCTACTTCACCACTATCCTTAACTGTAATGACTGGCTTTTTAGCTAAGAAACCCTCTATTGTCGCATAACCATAATCTTCATCAACTGGACCATAATACACAGCTCGACAGTTAGCATATAATGACAATAAATCATCTTCACTTACAAAACCCACCAACTCGACTCTTTCATGTAAATCATATTTATCAATTAGATCTTTAAGCTTTACTTCATAACCTGCTTCGCCTTTACCCACGATCTTAACTTTTACACCTGACTTTGTGTGACGTAATGCCTCAATTAAGAGGTCTTGCCTTTTCATTGGGTTAACTCTAGCAACACATAAAATATAGTCTTTGTATTCACCAGGGTAGATTAAGTCTGCCATCATGCTAGGCGGAAAAAGCACTTCACCTTCAGTTTTATTAAACTTCATCAACCGATCTGATACAGTGTGTGCAATTGTGAATATCTTTTTTGACTCATTAATAAATTTCGTATCTAGCGATCTAACTTGATTTCGAGTTTCTATCTCAGATTTACTTAATATCGGCTTATCATATTCAGTTCCCTCTAAATCATAAAAGTAACGGTGCTGATGAACAAGCCAAGTTACTTTATTTTCATGCTTTGTCGCATAAGTTGGAAATTTAGTACCAATCACTAGATCAATTTTTTTACCATTGGTTTCCGATAAGTCTAAACATCTCCAAGCCATAAGATCTGAAATAATTTGTTCTTCTGGATACCATTTATATGGAAGCATGACTAGCTCAGCTTCGACGCCCTCCAATTTATTATTGATCGCAGAAACAAGCCCCTCTACCAAAAGCTCTGCACCTCCACGTACAAATGGTACTTGAGCGTGTAACACTAAAACTTTCTTCATAGTTTCCTTCCTATAACCGCATAATCTCTACTTCCAAATAATAAATTATTTATATATTGGGCACCATCAAAACCTTTTATCATCCCTAAATCTGAACACGGATTAAGCGGGATGGATTTTGCATTAAATCCTTGGTGTTCCACAAGAAACTCTAATAATGGACTTGGTAGAGGGTTTCGGTGTGTGGGATCAATGTAGAAATTGCAAGCGCCTACTAGTAAATTTCCGGGGTTGGGAGTTTCAAGAATAACGACACCATTTGGAACAAGTACACGATGTATCTCTATTAAGACTTGAAATAGTAGTTCAAAAGGTAAATGTTCTACAATATGGAACGCTGAAATCAATCCCACACTATTTTCCGGTTGTCTTTGTAGATATTCAAATATATCTGCTGTCTCAACATCTAGGCCTAACTCTAAACAAGCATCATTAGTAGCCTGATTTATATCAACACCCCGTGCTCTGAATCCATTCTCACGAAGTAAACCTAACCACTCACCTCTTCCACATGCAAGATCTAGAGCCCCAAACGATTTTAACTCATCAATTTCCGAAGTCTCTTCGATATAAAACTGTAAACGTTGTGTAATTTCTTCTCTACTTCCTCGAAATCTGTCTTCAAAATCTGAGTAAAATGAATGAGGAATTTTAAGGTTTTCAATTTCTTTTTTTGCCCCATAATCAGATAATAATGGCTTTAACTCTTTGCCTAAATCAGCCACCTCTTTTTTCAAGTTTTCACTAATTCCTTCTTGAGTCAAAAGTCTATCGCTTACCTTTTCTATTACTTTATGGCTCACTTGAGTGTTTTCTTGATTTTTGTAAGTTTCTTCTAGCTGTAACTTAATGTCTGAGATTTCAGCCCGGTTAGTATTTTTGTAAGCTTCTAACTCTTTTTTAATCGAGCTAACTGACTGGCTATTTGATGCCACATTACTTGAAGTTTCACTTTTCAAGGCAGTAAGCTCCTCACGGAGTTCCAAAAAACACTCATCACTCTTTTCTTGTATTTCAAATAGTTGAGCACTCAGAGCTTTAATTTCATTGGACTTACATGTTAATGCTTGGTTTAACTCTCCCAGAATGAGAACTGTGTCATTATGACATTTTTGCTCGTTACTTTTTTGAACATAATCTTCAGAGAGAGCATTGTGCGCGTCTTCTATCATCCCTGAAATATCTCTCAAGTATGATTGTAAATGTACGTTAAGAGCTATGGTATGAGCTAGATTTTCATTTATTTGTTTTTGCACATTAGGTAAAGTGACAAATGTATGAATCCATCGCAAAAGCCACCCAAAGACAGGCACTTGCTTTAATAATGAAAAGAGCAATTTGAATTTAGGAATTCTGATAATATTTGTTCTTACTCGCCTAGCCTCACTTGAAATTATTATTCTTGATAAGACACCAAGCTTGTCAAATTTTCCTGAGCGTAAGCAAGATAAGTAATAGTCCATAGCCTCTTGATCGGCAGGCCTATTTAAAATGGACATAAACGCTTCGTTTATGAATACATGGTCATGCAAACTTAGTAGATAATCGAGACTATTACTCTCAAAGTCTGAACTAACATTTTGGAAAACGAATGGAGGTAACTCTAAGTCCGCTATAATTTTTTTATCCTTAACACTTTCGTCAACTTTTATCGCAGCATGTGCATGAGTGGAAAACTCTTGTATCTCTTTTTTTACCAATTGTGAGAATTTATCCAAACTCATCATTTTCTTGCCCCCCGTCTACTTCTGTTTTAAAGGTTGTCATAAATTGCATAGTCTATGGCATACTTTCTTTTAAGTTCAGCGATAAGTTCATCATCTAAAAAGTTATGTTTAGTTAACTTAAGGCCTTCCATACTACTAGGGTATCTATCCAATAAAAGTGGGGGCTCTGAGTCTAACTTTTCAATTGCTTGAGTTGAAGCTTGATTTTTATGAGGGATACTTCTTTCTTGGCCTATATACCGGTACAAATCTAACCTAAGCTGCGCTAAATTTTTAATTGAGTATAAGTGTGTGTAATGCACCCCCCTTAAGTATGAAGACTGTGACCTCCAATGAGTATCTAAGTCTGAATCTTTTTGCCTCAAAATGTAATGTGCAAACTCTCTAAAAGTAATACTTTTTTGAATGTCTACTTCATCAACTGCAACTTTTTGAATAAATGCCATGACAGGTTTAGTGTGTACCCACTGACTTTTATCAAAACGATTAACTACAAATTTTTCGACATAAGCACTGATTAGCCGCTCTACAGGCTCCCTGAAAACGGCAAAACGAAAAGCATCTGAAGAATACAAAATGCTTCTTTGTTGCTCTTCAGAGTAAAATCGCATTTGCAACTTTGCTTCTCCACTATCAAGCAAACTATGCACACAATTATTCTCAATATCGTAACCAGAAAGCTCTAACATTAAACCTTTAAGACTGGTACAAGCATTTTTAGCTATAGGACAGTATAAGATTTTATACTTTGGCAAATATAAATTCGCATTTTCTGGCCATGTTAGTCTTGTCATTCTGCTCTCTCTTCCACTTTATGCAATTTACAATCTTTAATCGTTATAATCCTGTCACTTAAAGCCTCAAGTGTAGCTCTTGAGTGCGAAACTATAACAACGGTCATATCAGACATGGTTTTTTGCTTAATTATTCTTTCGGCTTTTCTTCTGAACGCAGCATCACCAACCCCCAGCACCTCATCAATTAATAATACATCAGTATTCATTGTAATTGCGGTAGCAAACCCAAGACGTGCACGCATGCCAGCACTATAAGTTTTTACAGGTTCAAAGAACTTATCACCAAGCTCTGAGAGTTCTTGAATTTCATGACGCTTGACTTTGGCTTCTTTCCTGGAGTGCCCCAGAAGCATTGCACCAATTAGGGCATTATCTTCACCACTGAGCTCAACATCAAAGCCTGCGGATAGTGTCTGCAACGAAACATGATTACCGAATCGTTCTATACTTCCTTTTTCCGGTTCATAAATACCCGCTAGCAGCTTAAGCAGTGTGGATTTACCACTACCATTTCGCCCCTCAATACCTAAGGTCTCACCTTTGTAAATATCTAGATTTACGTTCTCCAATGCTTTATAAGTCGTTTTACGCATCCACTTTCGTTGTGAATACAGATAATCAACATTTTTAAGCTGAATTGCTAATTTGAGCTCACTCATTGGACAAGGATCCTTGGATAATGCGCATCTAGTTTTTTAAGTACAGCAAAGCACATTAGTAAAATAGAGATCGAAAACAGTAAAATAGCTCCTAGAGCACTAAAATCGGGAAACACTCCATGCATCAGGACCTGGCGATATTGCTCAATTAAGCTTGCCATTGGGTTCATCAAAAAAAGTGAATGGTGCTGCTCTAAAACTACAAGCTTGTAATTGTAGAAAATACCTGATGCAAACATAGCTAACTGTATGCCAGTAGCAACCAAAAACTTCAAATCAGGTATAAAAGGTACAATCATTGCGACAAATATCGCCAAGCAACTTACAAACATTAACTGCACAAAGATGATTATTGGTAGTGTATACCACGCTTCATTTGCAGTATGTCCAAAGCTTAAAACCACAGCAAACAATAGCAAGAAAATACATAACGCTTTAAAGAAATCTTGAAAAATAGTAACCAAAGGAAAAAACACTTTGGGGATTTTTATTTGTTGCATCAATCCTCGCCCATTTTCTATGGATGACGCACCATTGGTAATAGTTCGAGCAAACCACAAAAAAGGTACCTGACCACACAATAGAAAAACCAAAAAATCCGAAGTCCCCCTGGCTAAAAAAACACCAAAAACAAGATAAAAAACACCAACAAATAACGCGGGTTCAAATAGCCACCACAAATAACTCAGGTAACTTTTCTTTGCTTCGGACTTTAGATTTAGCTGAACTTTGGTTAATGTTAGTTGGGTAAAATGCTTAAATGTCACTAGCTACGCCCATATACATCATTAAAACGCACGATATCATCTTCACCTAAATAACTACCGCTCTGAACCTCTATCAGCTCTAAATTAACTTTTCCAGGATTCGTTAATCTATGAACGGAACCTAATGGGATGTATATAGATTGATTTTCACTAAGCAAAGTCTCTTTTTCATCGACTTCAACAATTGCAGTTCCAGAAACGACAATCCAGTGCTCTGCACGGTGGTGGTGCATTTGTTTACTTAATGAGGCACCAGGTTTTACAGTGATACGTTTTACTTGGTACCTTTCTCCATTATCAACCGAGTCATATTTCCCCCAAGGGCGATGAACCTCTCGATGAAGTAAGTGTTCACATCGCTCAGTATCACTCATATATTGAACAACTTTTTTAACGTCTTGAACTCTGTCCTTATGTGCAACTAAGATAGAGTCTTTAGTGCCAATAACTACGAGATCTTTTACACCTATCGTCGCGACAAATTGGTTTTCTGATTGCACCAAACAATTTTCCGAATCGATATTCTTAACATCACCAAGGTTGGCGTTACCATTATTATCTTTGTTTAGTACTTCCCAAAGTGCAGAAAAAGAACCGACATCATTCCAACCAACGCTAATTGGTAACACCATTCCCTTTTGTGTTTTTTCCATTACAGCATAATCAATTGAGTTATCCGGACATAACGCAAACTCTTCTTTAGGGATTCGAGTAAAATCTAAATCGCATGATGCTTGTTCGAATGCTCTTTTAACGGTCTGATACATATCGGGATCATGTTCACTAAGCTCCTCAAGGAAACTTTTAGCCTTAAACACAAACATACCGCTATTCCAGTAGTAATCACCACTTTCTACGTATTGTTTGGCTGTTTCTAAATCTGGCTTTTCGACGAAGCGTTTAATAGCACTCAATTGTCCTTCGACCTGTGCTTGAATATAACCAAACCCTGCTTCTGGTTTTTCAGGCACGACACCAAAGGTGACCAATGAATCATTTTCTGCTTCTTTTATTGCGGCTTCAACAGCTTTTTGAAAACCGACAGTATCATTAATCACGTGATCAGCAGCTAAGATAACTAAAACTGCATTTTCATTAAGTTCTGATGCCTTTAGCGCAGCTAAGGCAATTGCTGGGGCTGTATTGCGTGCTACTGGTTCTAAAATAACAGCTGAAGGTGATTGACCTATTTCGTTTAATTGCTCTGCAATTATAAATCGATGCGCCTCATTACAAACAGCTATTGGATTATTAAGCCCTTTTAGCCTTAAAGCAGTTTCTTGGACCATAGTATAATCACTAGTTAACTTTAAAAACTGTTTCGGATAATGCTTGCGAGAAAGAGGCCAAAGTCGAGTACCTGAACCACCAGATAAAATAACAGGGTAAACGTTTTTCATGATATTAGTATTTTATTTCCATATACATTTATGCGCATAATTCTACAGACAAGGCAATTAAATGCAATGATATAAGCAACTTCATGACGACGACGAATTATCCACTTTTAACTAAAGTCAATCATCAGTGAAACTAAAACTGTGATTTAATCTAAACAACTTTTATGAACTGTTAAATAAATAATTAGAATGGATATAATACGGTTTTAAAAACCCTTTTAAAGTCATTTAAATCATCAGCAATAAAAAAGATTTCGCCCTGTAATTATCATTATAAATTTGTTTTTACACACTATTTTCAACCTCCACTTACTGTATTTTTTATGAAAATCTCTATCATTATTCCAACAATTGATTTAAGCCCTCGACAGAAAAACTCAATACACTCCATAATAAAGCAAACCAAGAATAGAGATGATGTTGAGGTATTGTTGCTCAGCGGTAAATACCCTCTTGATTTACCTTGCTCTTATAGTAACCATATAAAAGCGATCCATTTCAAAAATAAGTCGGTTATTGAGTTAAGGGCGATTGCCTTAAAGCTAGCCATAGGTAAATACATTTTTTTCACAGAAGATCATTGCATTGTTAATCCACATTGGGTTGAAAATATCGAGACTTTCTTTGATGACAACACAAACATCGGTATTATTGGCGGAAATGTTATTAATGGAAGTCAATTCACAACTTGGGACAGAGCCAACTATTGGATGACCTTCAATAATTACTTAACGACATCTAGAGCTAAAAAATTCTCACCATGCATTGCCAACTTAGCCATTCGAGAATCTATGATTTCCAATCAATATCTTGCTGCTGGCGAACTAGAAGCATTAATTGGACAATTAGATTTTACTGCTATCAATATAGGTAACCCAGTCACACATGTACAAAGTCATGGTACATACAAGACTTTATTAATCCACTTTCATAATGGCCGAGCTTGCGTCGGACTAGTTAGATATAAATACAAAGGGTTGAAGTTACCGCTTAAGATAGCCAAGATACTTATGTTACCCTGTTGGTTAACATTCCAAGTTACTTCCAATATTGCCGTATCGAGGAGCAGCAATAAATTCACTTTCCTCCCTGACACTATAATTATTTTAATGCTAATTATTTGCCATACTTTGGGAGAGCTAACTGGACTATTATTTGGTCCAGGGGAAAGCCCTCAAAATTTAAATTAAAAATAACACTGTATATAAACTAAAAAGCCGACTAACTTAATCAATTAGTCGGCTATATCGCATGTACTAATAGGTTATTAGAACCTGTTACTATAATCGCTTGAGTTCAAGAGCGTATTCAATAATGTCGCCTCATTATTACTCTCTAATAACGCGGCACCATCAGTTAATTCTTGCGCTGTAATCGTTCGCTCAAGTAGATAATGATACAACACCACCGTTTCAACCTTCGACGCGATCCGCGCTTTACCTTCAGACGATTCACTAAAACCCGACAACATAACACCTCTCGATGTCCCTGAATCTAACTTCCCTACCCAAAACGCCTTACCACCAGCATCAGCAGAGCGGCCAAGTACATTCAAGTAAACTTGCTCAACAAAGTCTTCGTTATTCAAGCTCCCGTAACGCGTTGCAAACTCACCACTGCCTGCAAATGCATTCGCTATCGTACTTAAGCTTGTGCCTGACTCAAAGCGCCCTTGCCAGTAGCTTAAGCCATTATAATCCGGGTTTCTTAAAAACGCTGAGAAATACAAACGCACTACTGGCTGTTTTATATTTATAAATACATCTGATGAAAGTAGCCCTTCTGCTACAACCCAATCACCTCGGCTTGCTGCGCTGCCTACTGCACTTACCTTCGTTACTAAGCCATCTACCGACCAATACTCTGATGATAAATCGCGGTAAGCTTGCCTTACAAACTCACTGTCATTATTCACTGGGTTATTGTTCGAAACCTCACTATCACTGCCTTCAACAAATTCCACAATATCAGGAATTTCATCACCGTCAGTATCAACTTTCATATCGATACTATTTTGATGGCGTAAGTAGTACGCACTATTACCTAACAGAGTTTTAACATACGACATTAAACCGTTTGCATCATTTTTATACCAAGTGGTATAGGTTGTCGCTTCACTGTCTGTTAATGCACGTTTATTCAAAATTAAGCTGAGTACTCTGACACGTTGCTCTGAGTCCTTTTCCGTCGCCGCATTCGTGCTATATTCTGCTGAGTTTATAAAGTTTAACATCAATTGTGCACGGCTTATCGTGTCTGCATCCAGGCGTCCCGACCAATAACTTAACCCATTTGCATCTGGTGCTCTACCAAGCACATTTTGATAAACCAAGGTCACAAATGCCTCACTGCTTAAATCATTACCATATCGATTTGTGAACTCCGTTGAGTTAACAAACCCCTCAACCATTTGTAGTTGACTTATACGGCTTGTACTTAAGCGTTCACGATAAAACACAACCCCTGTAAAATCTGCCTGTCTACCCAATACAGCTTTATAAGTACGACCTATAAAACCCATTAGTGCAAAATCTGAATTAGAATCGAGCAATAAATCATGATAAAGCTGAGCCGCTGTTGCATTGCCACCATTAACATCTGCTACCTTGAGGTCAATCTCAGTACTGCCCGCGCCTAAATCCTTTAAATAAGCAGTGGAAAAATAACGTTTGGACATCGTGTCTACATAAGCCTGCAACACTAAGTCTCGCTCTACATTTATAATATCATTATCTTTTATTTCTCTGTCTTTAGACTCCAACAATTCCAGTACCAATGGGCGTCCATCATTATCTGAATCTATCCAAGCATCATTTGGATTTGTCTCATCAAGCGCAATATTGCTTCTCTCTACTGCATTGTCCCAACCATCACCATCGCTATCCGCTGCTACTAATGGGTCGTTGTCTTGGCCATCAATTATGCCGTCATTGTCTTGGTCGTTATTACTTGGGTTTAAACCATTATTGACCTCATAACCATCAAGCAAGCCATCATTATCACTGTCGTTAGATAAAGGATCTAAATTGTTATCAACTTCATAACCATCTGTCAGCCCATCATTATCTGAATCAGTGTTAGTAATATCTGTTCCAAGACTTTTCTCAGTAATATTATTTACACCGTCACCATCTGAATCTAACGTACCACTTATTTTGTAAGTAACAGATGTGGATACACCAGCAAAGTCATTATAGGCGTACAACATATAATGCAACTCTGCATTTGCAGTTTGATTTGAGCAGGCCTCATTATTACCGTTATTCCAAGAGCGGCAATCAAAGCTCGCTCTAGTAGGAGCTTGACCTGAACGCGTATATAAATCCGCATCACCTGTTCCGCCAAAAGATGAAACTGTTACGTCAGAAGCACCTTCGGGAATAATAATACTGTGTTGAATTTCATTACCGGCACTCGCAGCTAAATTAGCTTCAGTATGGGTAATCAAAATTTCATCATCAAATGAGATTGAAACTTGGTACTCACCACCGTTACCGTAGTCATCAAATCCTGTAGTCCAATTTGCATCTGGTGTTTGCGCTTCCACATGAATAGAGTACGCACCAGGCGCAAAATCATTTGTATAGGTAAAATAATCTGTCAGTGGTGATACACTTCCTACACTTGCTGAATTATGAACAGCTAGCTCATCTCCCTGAGCATTTCGTAATGTAACTTTCAAAGTTAAGTTAGCCGCTCTTGCTTCATTCTCTATACCTAGAACAGACTTAACTTGCACGTTCGCAATTGTTTGCGATGTAATATTAAACTGAAATACATCTATGTCAGATACATTATCAATTCCTTGAGGTCTTATTTGTGCAATTACCCCTGTTTCAGGAACCGAGATAGTTGTAGCAGTATCAACCTCATCAGATATATCATCAGTTAATTGTCCTAAAACACCTTTTAAAATAGTTAAATCATTCTGGCTTGAATTGTTAGCATTGGGGTAGTCACCTTTACTCCATTGAACATATGGCTTACTAAATGGGGCTCCCATAATTGGTCCCCACACACCATGACCACCGTAATAGCCTGAACTGGTTGTGCCATGATGTGACAGACCCATTTGATGTCCGGCTTCATGAGAGTGAGTCATTCCCATTGTTCCTGCCGACAAGTTCCACGTCCACCCAGTTTTATAGTAGTCACTGTTGAAACCAAAAATCCCGACATAAGCAACTCCACCGGCCGAGTTAGGATAGAATGAATTCCTTGTCGCCGTTGTTGTAGCAATAATCTGACTACGATTTTTAACTGGTGTAGCATTATAAACTGTTTGACTTGTCGTTATATTCACATCAAATGGCGCATAGTCTTCAGCCATTTCTTTCCAAGCCAACCACATCAAGTAGCGTTCATTATCAGAAAAGCTTGCTGTATTTCCGTCATTATCAAAAGGATCATAGGTGATAGCATTACCACTATTGTAGGCATCATTCCATCGAGTCCCCGTTAAAGTCCCCCCCCAATTATTGATATAAATGGTGTTAGTCGCTCCAGGGCGGCTCTGAAGGTTCTGCAAGGTCGTTAAATCAGGTATTAACTCTGAAGCTTCAGGGGTCAATTCAGCAAATTCAGGGATATGCTGATGACTCGCGTGACTCTGAGATTCGGGATACTCTGAACATTGATAACTGGCAAAGTCTTGCTCGACAACTTTACCTTCACCCGAACTATCAAGCGTTACTTGATAGATTTTATTACGTTTGGCATCAGTGATGAACATACTTTGGATGCTGCCATTTTCAAGCTTCATCTCAATACTTCCAGCACCATTTTCTAAGCTTCCAACTAAAATTTCCGAGCTTGGAATTTCTTTTTTATTATCAATACCATGATGGAGCTTAGTCGTCACCCTTGCGTTGTAAACTACCGAATGATCCGGCAATAATAATGAAAATTTAGAATCAACTGTAAGGCTTTTTTCAAGTGATTCGTTAACTTTTATTGTTGTTATTTTCCCTGCGCTTGCTATTTCTGAATCCTGCTCTAGATTGCCAACATTATAAGAAAATAATTGATTATCATTTTGAACATTTGCATTACTGCCAAATGCAATTAGTACAGCACCCAATAAACCGAACTGCTTCATCCCTTCTAACCTTTGTTCATACTTCATTGATGCTATAATAATCAAATTAGAACCAAACTACACCATGATTAATGAAATATTTTCAACACCATCCATTTGAGTTATTAACTTATAATTTTACTATGCGATGTATCTAGTAAATGTCATAAATCGCATATAAGAGAATTAGAAATGAGTGACTTTATGCCCACAATTGACCACTTTATACTTGCATCTAACATTGTTTGAATCGTGGCGACGATGTTCAGAAGTTTTGTACTAAATGTTGTGTTATCGATTTATGTATAAAGAGCCGACTAACTTAATCAATTAGTCGGCTATATCGCATGTACTAATAGGTTATTAGAACCTGTTACTATAATCGCTTGAGTTCAAGAGCGTATTCAATAATGTCGCCTCATTATTACTCTCTAATAACGCGGCACCATCAGTTAATTCTTGCGCTGTAATCGTTCGCTCAAGTAGATAATGATACAACACCACCGTTTCAACCTTCGACGCGATCCGCGCTTTACCTTCAGACGATTCACTAAAACCCGACAACATAACACCTCTCGATGTCCCTGAATCTAACTTCCCTACCCAAAACGCCTTACCACCAGCATCAGCAGAGCGGCCAAGTACATTCAAGTAAACTTGCTCAACAAAGTCTTCGTTATTCAAGCTCCCGTAACGCGTTGCAAACTCACCACTGCCTGCAAATGCATTCGCTATCGTACTTAAGCTTGTGCCTGCATCATATCTTCCCTGCCAATAACTTAAGCCATTAAAATCCGGATTTCGTAAGAAGACTGAAAAATACAAACGTACTACTGGCTGTTTTATATTTATAAATTCATCTGATGAAAGTAACGCTTCTGCTACAACCCAATCACCTCGACTTGCTGCGCTGCCTACTGCACTTGCCTTCGTTACTAAGCCATCTACCGACCAATACTCTGATGATAAATCGCGGTAAGCTTGCCTTACAAACTCACTGTCATTATTCACTGGGTTATTGTTCGAAACCTCACTATCACTGCCTTCAACAAATTCCACAATATCAGGAATTTCATCACCGTCAGTATCAACTTTCATATCGATACTATTTTGATGGCGTAAGTAGTACGCACTATTACCTAACAGAGTTTTAACATACGACATTAAACCGTTTGCATCATTTTTATACCAAGTGGTATAGGTTGTCGCTTCACTGTCTGTTAATGCACGTTTATTCAAAATTAAGCTGAGTACTCTGACACGTTGCTCTGAGTCCTTTTCCGTCGCCGCATTCGTGCTATATTCTGCTGAGTTTATAAAGTTTAACATCAATTGTGCACGGCTTATCGTGTCTGCATCCAGGCGTCCCGACCAATAACTTAACCCATTTGCATCTGGTGCTCTACCAAGCACATTTTGATAAACCAAGGTCACAAATGCCTCACTGCTTAAATCATTACCATATCGATTTGTGAACTCCGTTGAGTTAACAAACCCCTCAACCATTTGTAGTTGACTTATACGGCTTGTACTTAAGCGTTCACGATAAAACACAACCCCTGTAAAATCTGCCTGTCTACCCAATACAGCTTTATAAGTACGACCTATAAAACCCATTAGTGCAAAATCTGAATTAGAATCGAGCAATAAATCATGATAAAGCTGAGCCGCTGTTGCATTGCCACCATTAACATCTGCTACCTTGAGGTCAATCTCAGTACTGCCCGCGCCTAAATCCTTTAAATAAGCAGTGGAAAAATAACGTTTGGACATCGTGTCTACATAAGCCTGCAACACTAAGTCTCGCTCTACATTTATAATATCATTATCTTTTATTTCTCTGTCTTTAGACTCCAACAATTCCAGTACCAATGGGCGTCCATCATTATCTGAATCTATCCAAGCATCATTTGGATTTGTCTCATCAAGCGCAATATTGCTTCTCTCTACTGCATTGTCCCAACCATCACCATCGCTATCCGCTGCTACTAATGGGTCGTTGTCTTGGCCATCAATTATGCCATCGTTGTCGGTATCTGAACTTCGCGCTAAAGTGCCCAAAATATATTCTTGGTAATTCGTTAACCCATCGTTATCAACATCATTGCTTGCATTTGAAACGAGAAGTGCAAAGTTATTTTCGTATTCCCATCCATCGGGCATACCATCACCATCGCTATCAGATGATTGCGGATTACTGCCTAATTGATACTCTAATACATTGGTTAAGCCATCATTGTCGGTATCAATATCGGCATCATTAACAAGCGGGTTTAAACCATGTAAAAGTTCAAATTCATCGGGCATACCATCATTATCATCATCTAAATCATACCTGTTGAAGATACCGTCACCATCAGTGTCAACATCACGGCTAAACAAGTATGCTTGACCATAATCGAGCGTTGACTCTGCTGTTAAACTTTCTTGACTAACAAACAGAATATGCTCACCCGAATATGATATTTTAGGGGCTAGCAACCTAGGCTTAGTAAACGCCCAATTAGAGTTGAACTCAATAACACTACTATTTTCTACTAGTGCCAAATCTCTTGAAATAATGGCATACTTGAATCTATCTTCGGGTGCATCAGAGCGTTGTGCTACAAAAACAACTTGAGAACCATCCGCAGAGATAGATGCTCTATTTGCTCTGTGGTATCGTTGGTTACTTTGACTTTTGCTAATTAATGAAAACTTAGTACCTGATGCACCTTTGGTGTAAAGTAAGATAGCTTCATTACCACTCTCATTATTATCGGTTAACAATAATGTGGCATTATTGCGTGTTTCAAATGTAATCAGACTGCCATCGGCTGTAATACTGGGCAGATAGGCATGATCATTTACATCCGAAAGGAATTGTCCTTGTGAATTTTTAGTTATTAGCGCTAACTGCTCATTCGTTACATCATAGACGAAGAGGTTGGTGCCAATGGCGCTATTTCCGTCAATCAAAGCCGCATCATTTGATGCAAACACCACAAATTTGCCATCAGCACTGATTCTAGGGGTACCTGAACCACCAATACTATTGTCTGCGTTTTCGGCCGGCGTAATAATTTTTATCGATTGATTGTGCACATCATATAGCAATATCTGACCGCCCTCAGCTGGCATATCGCAGTCGGTACAAGCTTGACTAGACGCAGCAAAAACAATGTATTTGCCATCAGGTGTAATATCTGGATTGTTTTGATAATTTAATTGCAATGAACCTGAATAATAATTAGTTAGTGTTTGAGTAGTTTTCAATAAGCGGTTGTAAAGCTGAATTTTTCTCTCGTTTGCATTTTCAAATACAATCAAATTACCATCATTTGAAATATCTAAATTAGTCAATACCGATGAGTTCCCGCGCTCAATAGGCAAAGCCGTCAAAGTGTCAGTGTCTTTATCATAAACAGCAAGCTGAATGTAGGGAGCTTGCTTATTGTTTATTCGGGTGTTTCTTAAATTTCTCGCACGATTTTCAACAAGAGAAAAACGCCCATTGTCGGAAAAAGCAAGGGTGTTTGTATCCGCTAGCAAGACTTTACTAAATGGCTGACTTACACGTTCATAACCCGGATTGAGTGTATCCTTTAGATAAATATCAAACGAAAAGTCATTATCCTTCTCGCCATAATGCATGCCATTGGTTTTTATCGACAAAAAACGACCATCACCTGACACCCCCGCTAAATAAGCATAAGCCTTAACCTGTTCTGACGAACTAACTAACTTTGTTGTGCCATTTATCAAGTCACGAACATAGATACTCGCTAATGTTTCGTACGGTGTGTCTTGAGTCATATAAATATAGTTTGAGTGGAAATACACTTTATTTCCATCATCCGATACTATTGGCAAATAACTTTCACCACCGTATTGGAGTTCAAGTGTATTTCTACTTGTTAGCCCCACAGTTTGCGTGGTTCCAACGTTTGTATCTCGCAGATAAACCGTTGTTTTATCGTTTGTTGTGACCCTGCTATCAAGTTTTGCGGTACTTTGAAATGCTATTTTGTCTCCTGTTCTTGAAATGCTCGGGTTATAGCTATGACCAGGTTGTCTATTTTCAAAACTGTCAATACTGATTAATTCGTGCGTTTTGTCTTTTACACTGTAGCGAAAAATATCAGAATAATGTTCTGTATCATTCAAGAAATAATTATTTGCGTTTGACTCATATACTATGTACTGCCCATTACCACTTAACATGTGGGCATAAATAGAATCCCAGTCTTCGGTTTCACTGTTTAAATTGATGAATTTACCAGGTATATTTTCGCTGTTTTTACTCACCATCTCTGTGGTAGTGTCTGTTCGGTTTCTTAAAAATACATTGCGAGCTGGAATGTTTTTATTTTGGTAGGACTCATCGACTGAGGGATCTAAATTTGTCGCATTTGATATAAACGAAATTAAGTTACCATCATCTGAGATTGATGGTGCAAAGGAGCCAGCATTACCACCACTGCCATCTGAAGATAGTGATACTATTTCTATAACGTCTTTCTCTCTGTCGTACAGAAACACATCAGCAAAACCATTTGAATCACCCGGTACAAGATTATCAAGCTTTGAAACAAACACGATATAGCGACCATTAGGCGATATTTGAGGGATTACATCATCCTCATGAAAAAAATCTGAGCCAACTTGTGCAATTGACTGTGTATGCTTTAAATGGACATCTCTTAAATATAGTTCGCAGGTACGGTCATACCTTGATTGGTTTGGCTTATGAATAAGCGTTTGGGCACATGACACAAAAACGTTATAGCGGCCATCATCAGATATTGCCCCACCTTTTGAGGACTCATTATTATATTCATAGTCAGTTTTTGTAACGAGCTTTTCTGCATACCATTGCGCAGAGGAAGGTAAAGAGATAACGAGCAAAAAAATCGCTATCGATATCCGTATCACTTTATTATCCGTCATAACTAATTAACTTTTAATCAGCACTTTATAATACTCCTGTTAGGCAACAGTTGAAACCCACAGATAAGTGGGTTTCAATCTTTTTTATTTCTAAAAACGATTACTGTATTCCACTGAATTAAATAGTGTATTGAGCAAACTAGCCTCATTATTACTCTCTAATAACGCTGCACCATCAGTTAATTCTTGCGCTGTAATCGTTCGCTCAAGTAGATAATGATACAACACCACCGTTTCAACCTTCGACGCGATCCGCGCTTTACCTTCAGACGATTCACTAAAACCAGATATCATAAGGCCTCTCGATGTCCCTGAATCTAACCGCCCTACCCAATAAGCCTTACCACCGGCATCAGCAGAGCGGCCAAGTATATTCAAGTAAACTTGCTCAACAAAGTCTTCGTTATTCAAGCTCCCGTAACGCGTTGCAAACTCACCACTGCCTGCAAATGCATTCGCTATCGTACTTAAGCTTGTGCCTGCATCATATCTTCCCTGCCAATAACTTAAGCCATTAAAATCCGGATTTCGTAAGAAGACTGAAAAATACAAACGTACTACTGGCTGTTTTATATTTATAAATTCATCTGATGAAAGTAACGCTTCTGCTACAACCCAATCACCTCGACTTGCTGCGCTGCCTACTGCACTTGCCTTCGTTACTAAGCCATCTACCGACCAATACTCTGATGATAAATCGCGGTAAGCTTGCCTTACAAACTCACTGTCATTATTCACTGGGTTATTGTTCGAAACCTCACTATCACTGCCTTCAACAAATTCCACAATATCAGGAATTTCATCACCGTCAGTATCAACTTTCATATCGATACTATTTTGATGGCGTAAGTAGTACGCACTATTACCTAACAGAGTTTTAACATACGACATTAAACCGTTTGCATCATTTTTATACCAAGTGGTATAGGTTGTCGCTTCACTGTCTGTTAATGCACGTTTATTCAAAATTAAGCTGAGTACTCTGACACGTTGCTCTGAGTCCTTTTCCGTCGCCGCATTCGTGCTATATTCTGCTGAGTTTATAAAGTTTAACATCAATTGTGCACGGCTTATCGTGTCTGCATCCAGGCGTCCCGACCAATAACTTAACCCATTTGCATCTGGTGCTCTACCAAGCACATTTTGATAAACCAAGGTCACAAATGCCTCACTGCTTAAATCATTACCATATCGATTTGTGAACTCCGTTGAGTTAACAAACCCCTCAACCATTTGTAGTTGACTTATACGGCTTGTACTTAAGCGTTCACGATAAAACACAACCCCTGTAAAATCTGCCTGTCTACCCAATACAGCTTTATAAGTACGACCTATAAAACCCATTAGTGCAAAATCTGAATTAGAATCGAGCAATAAATCATGATAAAGCTGAGCCGCTGTTGCATTGCCACCATTAACATCTGCTACCTTGAGGTCAATCTCAGTACTGCCCGCGCCTAAATCCTTTAAATAAGCAGTGGAAAAATAACGTTTGGACATCGTGTCTACATAAGCCTGCAACACTAAGTCTCGCTCTACATTTATAATATCATTATCTTTTATTTCTCTGTCTTTAGACTCCAACAATTCCAGTACCAATGGGCGTCCATCATTATCTGAGTCAGTCCAAGTATCTGAGTGGTTACTTTTGTTTAAACCAAGATATTGTTCTAAATCATCAGACCAGCCATCTCTGTCGGTATCACTATTCGTAAGGGGATAGCTATCATGACCATCCGGAACACCATCATCATCCGAATCAGACTTTGTTGGATTTGTTCCAAGCTCTAAATGCTCAATTCCATCAAGCAAGCCATCACCATCTGAATCCGGGTTATAAATACTAGTACCTAAGCTTCTCTCAAGAAAATCTGATAATCCATCCCCATCCGAGTCTAGATTTGGCGTTATTTGGACACGCTGAGACCAATTACTACATATATACTCATCACATGCTTTTAAATACACTGACACTGTATTTGTTATATTTGAAAGTTGAATGTTGAGACCACTTGTTGTTGCAGCTAGGACTCCATTTCCTCCATTGGGTGGCGCAATAAAAACCTTGTAATGTGTAGCGTCTGTTACTGCATTCCAAAATAATCCAATTTTTCCTGTCGCTTCTAACGCTTGAATTGAAGTAATTGAAGGACTACTAAGCGAGTAATGTAGGGATCTTTCTTTAACATCTGAATCAGTACAGAGCCCATTAGCAGAACAATAATTTACAAGTATCCTAAATGCACCCAAATGGTCATTTGAAATCAACGTTGAATAGCCAATTGATTCAGATTTCAGCTCAGATTTAGCAAGACTTTTTTCGAAAACTACTTCTTGCTTAACCTGAGAGAAAGCTTTAATTCTTACTAAATCAAAATCATCTCTTCTTAAATTTAGACGAAAATCAACCTTATTATCTTGATAAGCATACATTTTTTCTTGCGAGTATGTAGGTCTAATATGTGAAGCGGATAATGGCTCTCTAGCCTTAATAGAAAAATCATTAAACAGCACTCGACCATTATCATCTGATCCAAATTTAAAATATTTAAAATATTTGTCTAATTCAGCATCAACAACACCTTGATAAACCAACTCATCATCAACAAAAAGACTAAATTGACCATTTTCAAAATGAGTGATTTTTACCTTATGCCATGTCTCATGACGCAAACTAGTAATTGGTATAATCGTTTTATTCAAAATATTCAGATTAAATGAATCAACTAAATAACTATCTCCAGACAAAGAGCCACAATTATTTGAGTAATCTGTTGGTGGAGATACATATGCAATTTTAAATAATGTCGCCGATGACAAAGTTGTGAAATTTGGCATATCACTATTAATCGCAAATATATCATTACATCCTAGAGAAGAAATAGCAGAGATTGGAATATATAAATTAAAACCTATTTCAACCCCTTTACCAGTGTAAAACTTTTGGTTAACTCTCAAATTTTTAAATGAAAATGCATTATTTTTACCAGCATAGCTGTCATACTTAGCATTAACATTAGAAGGGGCTGCACTAGCCACATCTTCAATCCTATCTGTGTAAGCTGACAGACCTACCCCTTCGACCGAACTCACCTCAGAGCAAATTGCTGTACTATCGATACATTGTTTTACATCAAATTTAACTGTGGTGTTTTGATAGCTTGGTTTCAGTGATAAATGTATAGAGTGGCTATAATTATGCAATACTCTTTCTACCAAGCTTCCATCCTCTGGAGAGGTGTAAGAGACACGATATTCTAACCAGTCGATATTTCTAGTTGGCTTTAGTTTAACCACCTGAATTTCGTTATTTGAAGCAAACATTTCAGGAGGTGGTAACTCATTAGGGTAAGCTTCAAGATAAAAATACCTTGGCGAGGAAAAGACCTCACAAACATTGTTTGATGAACAACTTTCTACCCAAAAATAATATTTCTGGCCGCGAATAGGATTAGCAAAAAGGAAAGTTCCATTACCTTCTTCGGCAACACGCTGCTTTAACCCATCGGCTGATGTAGATACCAGCAGTTTATATGTGAAAGTATTATTTGGCCTGCTTATCTGAAGAGTAATTGCGTCACTATAATCGTTGTACCATAGGCCACTAATCACACCTAGATTAAATTTTGAGCCATCTGGTATTTTGCCCGAGTAAAAAAGCTGTGGCTCCCCCCATTCAGAGCACCCTTTAGCTGTGCAAGCACGAACAACATAATAAACCGAACGGTTATACTCTTGGTTTATTTCAAAGTTAGGGAGTGCTTGCTTTCCACGTGAATATGTAGTGCCAACAACACTAGAACGTTCACCTATTTCATAATAAGCAGCACCTGTAACAGACTGCACATTAACAGTTAATCGAACATCTTTGTCATTCTGACTAGGAGATATACTACTGATTGATGGTTTATTTGGTATTACATCTGATGAAGAAGTGCTACCTGTTACTACGTCACTTAATGGACCACAGCCAATATAATTACACCACTGTGCGCGAACATTTATTTGAGCCCCCTCTCTTAACCAATCAATAGAAAAATTAAGCTCTGAGCTTGTTGCATATATTGAACGATTTATTGTTTTAAATAAGACGAAGTCACCATGCTCATTCTCTGTAAAAACTTTTAAACTTTTAGACTGAACATTAGAAATATCGAGCGCTCTAAAATCTATTTTATTAAAATAATAGTCATTATCAGCCTCTAAAATTGGTACATCGGAGGGTGGTAACATGGTTTCAGAATTAAGGCGCATGACTTTAGTAATGACAACACTTTCAACATAATGTCCACCCTGCTTAGCACGCAACTGAAATTGCGTTTCAGTTCCCATATTTACTGGCACAATGTAAGCATTTTCAGTACTTTTTAATGCTCTCTTTTTGCTACCGTTAACAAATATTTCTACTTCACTAAAATCATACTCTGATAAATCCCATGTAAGTTTTGCTTGTGACGACGCTTCAATAAGCTCAACATTAAAGTTGAAATCAACCCCAAAACGCGATGTATCAACATTAAAAGCAACCTCAGATTCGTCACAACTCGCTTGATTACAAACCTCTAAACTGTAGTAAACAGTTGAGACTTCATGATGTAAAACATCTTTGAAAACATGAAACTCATTATTTCCATCATTTGTAAAAGAGTGGATTAGTTGTTTTTCAGAAAATGGCGCAAAACGCTTAAAAATTCGTGCTTCTGTGCCTGAATTGACATATCGAGCACTAATAACAGCACTTTTTCCACTTTGAACAATATGCAAATTGGCATTCGTCTCGCCATAAGAAGAAAGCACCAAAGACCCAGAGTATGTTTCAACTTCTTCGCCAAGCTCATTGAAGGCTTTAACGGTTAGCACCTTTATATCACTGGAAGTGTTTGGATATTTAGCAAAGTTTTTCCAAGCAAACTCTGTTGATGTTGTTGTAGCTAAAAGCTGCCCCTTGTGAATTATATGGTAATAGGCTGCGTCTTTAACACTTAACCAAGAAACATCTATTGCATCCCGCGTATAATCGTATTTTACATTTAGTTGGTTAAGTTGTTTCGTTACATCAATTTCAAGCCAATCAGAATATTCAACACACAAGTTAAATGCACATGGTTGCACCCTCATGTATACATAATTATTATTATTTCTAACATAGTAATTAGTTGAATTAACCCCAGATACAGAATTTAGAACATTACCATCATAATCAATACTTTGGATTTTATATTCAGTTACACCATCAATGGGATGCCATTGAAATTCATTACTGCCAATATAATCAATACTCGTGATATTGCTTGTTGGCAAAATGGCTTTATTTACAGTTACCTGGCCAGAGTTACAAATAAAATAACGATTACATTGCTTTACCGTTATTTCATAGTTATCGTCCGATTTGGGTTTAAAAGTATATTTGCTTTCAGATGGACGAACCCTAGTGATAAGTCGAGATTCTTGTTCTGATTCTTTTTTTACAAAAATTGCTGTATGTTGAGAGTTATGAGTGTCAAATTCAAGCTCTATCGCTCCAACTTTGCTAATCGAAACCAATGGTTGCGTGACATCTAAAACCGTCGTTTTTCTCATTTCAGTTAAATTAGTTCGCTCTAACAGCGAATATCCTGTCGAGTAAGACCTATTTGGACCTTGAAAAACAACACTATCTGAATAAAAAAGGGCCATGCGATTATTCACAGCTGACCATGTAGTATTACCGTTTAGAGACAACTCTTCTCGCGTGACTAAATCAAAATAATGGAGCTGCTTACTATACCCGTAAGGGGCATTTCCATAAGTATAATCTGTTTGATAAATTACAGCCGTTCCACTGAAATTTACATCCCTAATCTCTTCAATCCCAGATAAACTCGGAATAACATCAAAACCAGCTTCATATATGTCCTTTAAATAAATAAATTCCGAGTTTGACTGGAAGGAGATAACCTTACTTCCATCTCCTGACAATCTATACTTTAAAACGTTAGATTGTCCGGGGAAATGTTCAAGCCTGATAATATTTTCGGAGGATACGGTGTAATGGTAGAGGTAGCTATCTTCAATGAGCGGCTCAGCTGAATTGCCACTTAACAATAAATACTCACCATTATCGGATAAATCATGAATAGTTAGCTGAGAGAAATCTGCTAAAACTAATTCAATGTTATCAGTTGCAGTATTGTAAAAATAAAGCGCTAAAGTTGTAGACTGATTTTCCTCTAAAATATTCGTTGCGTTTGAAGAAAAATAAAAGCCCCCCCTTTTTAATACCCAAACATTTTCAATGCCTAAGTCTAACTGTTCACCATCAAAACCTATTACTCGGTTTAAAGCTTGGTTCGTAATGTCATAACTAAAAATATCATTTTTATTGTTGGTATCATCTAAAACAAAATCATCATCAGCAATAAAAAATAGCTTTTCATTATTTGGAGATAAATTCAGTCCAAATAATGAACCTGTTGCCTCATTTGGTAAAGTGAGTTCTTGAAAACTTGCTGCTCGTCGATCTCGCAAAAACAAAGAAGGTTTATATTTACCTAACTCAGAATCGTATTTTCCAGTAGTAAAGGCAACAAAATTACCATCATCGTTAGGTAGAGAATAACTTGATACGCTTTCTTGACTACCTTGAACAACATTAAAATATTCATGGATGCTTTGTTCTTGTGAACTGACCTGGAAAGCAATTGTTAAACAAAGTAGAAATGAATAAATTCCTTTTTTGAGCATCTGAATAACCCGTCCTAAAACTACACTTTTCGCTAATAAAACACGACATTATATATAAACACTCACAAAAGTTAAATATAAGCCGACGATTTTTAGTTAATACAACATGTTAGAACTATGTAATAGGACTTTTAACAACACCAAGTATTAATCGAACACGAGTAAAGGTCTAAAAACAAAATTTACTTAGATTGCAAAGGTAGTGAGTTTTTAAGTTTACACTCTCACAACATAATCAATTATCAAAAAAAATACCTACAATACAAAATATTAATTAAAAATGCTGCCATAAAAGCTGTCAATAATGATTTCAATAAATGATTCACCTAAAACCAATTATAAATTGATGCATAATATAGAAATACAAAGTATTTTATGTACTTTCTATTATCGGGCTAAACAATTTAATGTGAAAAAGAGCATATAAAGGAAAAAGATTGGATACTCTATTTACTAAAAACATAATTCAAGCTAGTCAAATTAGCTTTGGTACATCTGGCGCCCGCGGTTTAGTAACAAACTTTACACCCGAGGTTTGTGCAGCATTTGCGATATCATTTGCTCTCGTTATGCAACAAGAAAAAACCGTAAAAAAAATGGCTTTAGCCATTGATAACCGCCCTAGTAGTTATCAAATGGCACAAGCTATTAGCGAAGGGCTTAAACAACTCAATATTGAAACGCAATTTTATGGCGTAATTCCTACACCTGCTTTAGCTTATTATGCGATGCAAAATGATATGCCATCTATCATGGTTACAGGTAGTCATATTCCATTTGATCGTAATGGTTTAAAGTTTTATCGACCTGAAGGCGAAATTACAAAAGCTGATGAAACCGGAATATTGGCAATAAATACACCTATACTACCGATTAAATCACTACCGGATCTGAAAGTTCTAACGAGTGCAAAAAAGGCTTATATTCTGAGAAATACAGCAGCATTTGAAGGTGACGTATTGACAGGTAAGCGAATTGGTATTTACGAACATTCAAGTGCCGGTCGAGACTTATATCGTTTAATTTTCGAAGCTTTAGGAGCTGAGGTTATTTCATTAGGGCGAAGTGATGAATTCGTTCCTATTGATACAGAAGCGGTCTCTAATGAAGATAAACAAAGAGCTAAAGCATGGGTTAATGACTTTAATCTTGACGCTCTTTTCTCCACTGACGGTGATGGTGATCGCCCATTACTATCAGATGAAAATGGAGAATGGTTACGCGGTGATATTTTAGGCCTTCTTTGCTCAAAGATATTAGGAATCGAAGCGATTTCGACACCTGTAAGTTGTAATACAGGCATCGAAAAGAGTGCGCTATTTAAACGTGTAGAGCGAACCAAAATTGGCTCACCGTATGTAATTGAGCAATTTGACAGTCTTGAAAAAGAGTTTTCTTCCGTAGCAGGTTTTGAAGCCAATGGCGGATATTTACTCGCGAGCAAGATTAAGTTTAACGGAAATACAATTCTTCCTCTGGCAACTCGGGACGCGATTCTACCTGCATTGATCGTTTTGAGCGAATTAAAGAGCAATAGTATATCAAAGCAAGTTGAAGGTTTACCAAAACGTTTCACTGCCAGTGATCGTATTAAAGGCATTGAAAGAGAGCAAAGTTTAAAGCTTATCCAAAATATTAGCGACTCTCCATCAAAATGGTTAAACCAATTGGACATAGTCGGTGAGCTTGTAGATATAAATCAAACTGACGGTTTTCGAATGACATTTGCTGATAATTCAATTATTCATTTAAGGCCATCTGGTAATGCCCCTGAATTACGTTGTTATGTAGAAACAGACTGTCAATTAGATTCTGAAAAATTAGTAAGTAAAACTTTAGAAGCTATAAAAGCATTATAAAATTAATAAGAGGCTGATTTGCGAAATCAGCCTCTTTCTGACAAAAAGTTAGCCAATAAGTCCCTCTATAATACGTTGACAGCCTTTACCATCTCCATAAGGGTTATGGGCAAAGCTCATTTCATTGTATGCACTTTCAGAATCAATCAACTCTGAAACTGAGTCAACGATTAGATTTACATCTGTGCCAACAAGCTTAACCGTGCCTGCTTCTACAGCTTCTGGACGCTCTGTGGTTTCCCGCATTACTAACACAGGCTTACCTAGCGAAGGCGCTTCTTCTTGAATACCGCCTGAGTCAGTTAAAATAATATGCGCATTATCCATAAGATAAACAAACGGTAAATATTCTTGCGGCTCAATTAACATAACATTTGTATGTTCTGCTAGTAGACGATTTACCGGCTCTTGTACATTCGGATTTAAATGCACTGGGTATACAAAGTTGTGTTCTGGATATTTATCCGCAAGCGTTGCTATTGCTTGGCAAATACGCTCAAATCCACCACCGAAACTTTCACGACGATGACCCGTGATCAAGATATAAGGTTTAGTGTTAAAAGCTGAGAACTTGGTATCAAATTCCGCTTTTATATCCTCATTAGTAAGCACATCATTTTTAATATGTAATAATGCATCAATTACTGTGTTACCTGTAACTACAATATTTTCAGGTTTAACATGTTCACGCAGTAAGTTATTTGCAGACCCTTGTGTTGGTGCAAAGTGTTTTTCTGCAATAATGCCGGTAATTGTGCGGTTTGCCTCTTCAGGCCAAGGGCTATACAAGTTACCTGTGCGTAAACCGGCTTCCACATGACCGACCTTTGTTTGTTGATAAAACGCAGCTAACGATGTTGCTAGCGTTGTTGTTGTATCACCATGAACCAATACCCAATCTGGTTTAAATTCAGCAATAACAGGTTTTAAACCAAGTAAAATCTTACTCGTAATATCAGTAAGGTCTTGCCCTGGCTTCATGATATTTAAATCATAATCAGGTGTAATTTTAAATAGCTCAAGTACTTGATCAAGCATTTCACGGTGTTGCGCTGTTACACACACTTTGCTTTCAATTTCTGATTCGTTTTCAAGTGCTTTAACTAATGGCGCCATTTTTATCGCTTCAGGGCGCGTGCCAAAGACTGTTAATACTTTCATCATAACTCTTACACAATACCACGACTATCAATAACCACTTTTGTGGCCCATTTCTCAGCATCAACGTTTTTAAACTCTGAGTGATCAACTAAGATAGCCATTACCTTTGCCTCTTCAAAAGCTTGCTCTACTGAAACAAGCTTTGCATTAGACCCTTCAAATACATTAGGTAAAGCGTCAATATTAGGCTCTACTACAAGCACCTCAAGACCTTCATGTTTTGCTAACTTAACGGCAATATCAAGCGCTGGGCTTTCACGTAAATCATCAATATCAGCCTTAAACGCCAAGCCAAAACATGCAACTACAGGGCGTTTAAATTCATCTGCTTCTTTAATAATTTGGTTAAAAACGTATTCAGGTTTAGCATCGTTTACTAAACGCGCCTGCTTGATTAGCTTTGCTTCATCTGGCGCAGAGCTGACAATAAACCAAGGATCAACAGCAATACAGTGGCCACCCACACCTGGGCCTGGATTCAAAATATTTACACGAGGGTGACGATTAGCAAGTTTAATTAACTCCCACACATTGATATCTAACTTGTCACAAATAAGCGAAAGCTCGTTTGCAAATGCAATATTGACATCACGGAATGAGTTTTCAGTTAGTTTTGCCATTTCAGCAGTCCGAGCATTAGTGATTAAACACTCACCTTTAACGAATGTTTTATATAGCGCTACAGCTTTTTCTGAACAGGCAGGTGACATACCACCAATTACACGATCATTCTCAACGAGCTCGCGAAGTACATGGCCCGGTAAAACACGCTCAGGGCAATGAGCAATATTAATATCAGAAGTACTAGCGTTTTGCTGAGGGAAAGACAAATCAGGGCGCGCTTCAGCAAGCCATTTGGCCATTTCTTCGGTTGCACCAACAGGTGACGTCGACTCAAGAATAACTAAGTTACCCTTTTCTAATACTGGCGCAATGGTTCTTGCCGCCGACTGTATATAAGAAAGATCCGCTTTATAATCATCTTTAAAAGGCGTTGGTACTGCCACCATAAATGCATCGGCTTTTTCAGCAGTTAGAGTGGCTTTTAAATTACCGCTATTTACAACAGAACGTACAACAATATCTAAGTCAGGTTCTACAATATGAACATTACCTTCGTTAATTGTTTTAACAGCATGCTCGCTCACATCTAAACCAATCACTTTTAAACCACGCGAAGCAATGACTGCTGCAGTTGGTAAACCAATATAACCTAAACCAACCACCGATATTGTTTTGAATTCCATCTAATTTACCTTAATAAACTTTTAAGGCCGTAATAATACGTTAATCTGAGCAGAACGTCCTCTTGAAACCTAAAAAATATAGCGAAAATTATGACAAAATTTGTTAAGTTCAATACGGTTTCAATTGATTTGAAAGCCTTATTGCAGCCGCCTCAGATGGCGATAGAGCTAACGCTTTATTAACTAATTGCCTCGCATCTTTGTAACGTCCTTCTCGCGCATAAGAACGGCCTAATTCAACATAACTCTTTACATTCTGGGGGTTGTTGTTAATCGAAGCTATTAAAAATTTCTCAGCTTCGCTTGGATTACCTAATCGCATAAACGCCACACCAAAATTGAGCAAGATATTAGAACGAGTGTGCCTGTCTTTTATTTTTGGCAGGTAAAGCTGATAGATGCGCCCAGCTTCACGAATGTTATTTGTATCTATGTAAATCGCAATCACATTACTTAATAACTCCGGACTTATTGCTTCATTTTCAATAGACAGTTCAAATGCTTTTAAATACATTTCGGCAGCAGAGACTTTACTATCTTTGGAAATATAATATGTTGCTAAATTAGTATATAAACGACTACTACTAGGAAACATAGCAATTTCATTTTTATAGAATGCTTCTTTATCTTGCCATAAAGAAGCGCGCTGAAATGTTCCCACAGTTAATAATGTTAAAAGAATAAAACTCAAAAACATGATCGTTTGCGGTGCAACCCTATAATAAAGATTGAATCTTAATATGAGCAAGTAAACCGCATAAACTGATAGAGCATATATGGCAACACTAGGCAAATATATCCTGTGCTCAAAAGCTAAGTCACGAATAGGAATAATTGATGATTCAACTGACATGCTTATGTAAAAAAAAGCTACAAAAAATGTAACGAATGAGTGTCTTTTACGAATATACAAAGCGAACAAAATCACACAGCAGTGTGCCAATGCTGAAACACTCGTAACTAATGTAGAGAAGCTGTCAATTGTGTATGGATATTCTAATCTTAACTGCCATGGCACTATAGCTTTACTTACATAAATCCAGATAATCACAAATTGCTGTTTTAAATATGCCAAACGTGACAAATCTTGCGTTTCTCTTGTCGCTTTATCAAGAGAAGTTAATAAATTTGGTTCAAATAATAAGCATGTAAATATAAGCAAACTAACACTAAAAAGTATTAGCCACCATATCTTGGTTTTGATTTTTCTTATTAAAAAAAGCTCACATGCAACCAAAACAAATGGAATGGTCACTGTGTTTTGTTTAGAGAATAACGCCAAGCAAAAACACAATAAAAACAGAGATAGATAAAGGAGCTTTCGACTGTTAGCTAATCTGAAACGCAAGTAAAACAAAACGCTTAAGATATAAAAAAGCGCTGCAAATAATGCAGCCCTTTGCACAATATAAATAACAGCTTGGCTATTTATAGGATGCAACGCATATAATGCTGACACTATTAAACTGAAATATACAAGACCTTTATCACTAGATTCAAAATTTATGGAACGAGTAACTTGATAAATTAAAAAGTATACAGAGATGCTCGTAAGAACGTGAGTTAAGATGTTTGTGATATGGAACCCAAACACCTCTAAACCACTTACAAGATAATTTAACTTAAATGAAAGATAAGTAATGAAGCGAAAACCATATACTTCTAAAATACTTATCAATTCACCATTTTGGATGATTAAGTTTTGGGAAATTGACTCAAAATCATCTAAATAAAATGGCGCGGCAAGTGCAGGATAATAAGCTATAAAAACAAGGATAGCTATTAATGCTAACAAGAATCCATTTTGATTTTTTGTCACAGCTTTTCCCTAAGATACGAGTGTTAAATCAGTTTTTTTATTTTTTATTGACCATACCAAATCACAAATACCATCCGTTGGCGTGAAGCCGGTAGGGGCTTCAAGTAAAATATCTCTGATAGCTTGTTGATCATATTCATGAGTAGCTACATCTAAGCGGTCTATCAATACCTTTAGCTCGGACCAATCAAGAAAGACCTCTAGCGCAGACATAATTTGTTGATGCTCTGTGCCTAAAACATTCTCACCTATGAGCAATTCTTCATATAATTTTTCACCTGGCCTTAAACCTGTGCATACAATTTCAATGGTTTTATCCCCAGTATTATTATCATCACGAACTTCCATTCCTGACAAATGGACCATTTTAGTTGCTAAGTCTTTAATTTTTACAGGCTGTCCCATATCTAAAACAAAAACATCTCCGCCCTTAGCCATAGAGCCAGCTTGAATAACGAGCTGTGCAGCTTCAGGTATAGTCATAAAAAAGCGAGTAATCTCAGGGTGTGTCAATGTGATTGGCCCTCCCTGTTTTATTTGACGTTTAAACAGCGGGACTACAGAACCAGAGGAACCCAAAACATTACCAAATCTAACCATACTAAAACAGGTTTCGCTTTGTTCGTTTTGTAGCGCTTGCAAAGTTAATTCTGCCATCCGTTTACTTGCACCCATAACGTTTGTTGGCCTAACAGCCTTGTCTGTAGAAACCAATATAAAATTTGATACTTTTGTTTCAATTGCTGCTTGAGCTGCAAACAAGGTACCAAAAATATTATTGCGTACGCCTTCTGCGACATTATTTTCAACAAGTGGCATGTGCTTATAGGCTGCTGCATGATACACCGTATCTACACTAAAAGTACGCATAATAGTTACTAACCTTTTTTTATGCTGAATAGAACCAAGCAATGGAATAATTTCAACACTTAAAGCATTATTAACAGCCAACTCTTTTAATTCTTTATCTATCGAATATAAAGCATATTCGGTTAATTCAAACAGCACTATTTTTTGGGGAGATAGCTTTAAGATCTGACGGCATAATTCTGAGCCAATTGACCCACCAGCGCCTGTGACCATGACAACTTTATTGCTGATATTTGTCCGCATAAGTTCATGGTTAGGTGTAACAGATTGGCGCCCAAGGAGGTCTTCTACATCAATATCCTTTAATTCAAACCCAGTGTGGCTCCTATCTATTATTTCTGTTAAAGGAGGGACTGTCTTAACTTCAACAGGGAATGATTCAAGTTTATCTAAAATTTTCTTTTTCTGCTTTGCTACAACACTCGGCATGGCCAGTAGAATTTTAGAAACCTCCTCGTCTTTAATTAGCTTTTCAATACTATCTGAAGAGTAAACTTTGACACCCACTACATTAGTACCAATTTTACTTAAATCGTCATCAACTAAGGCAATAACTTTATATTCATCTCCATTTTCTAAGTACTTAACTAATTGGCATCCTGCAGAACCCGCCCCGTAAACAATAACAATTTCCTTAACCGTTAAATGCAAACGGCTAAATACAGCTCTAGAAATTACCCTTATCCCCCCCGTGAAAGCCAAGCATAAAGCCAAATAAATAAGTACCGAAATATGTTCAATATTATATGACAAGATAGTTGCAAGGGAGATATAAATGGCTGCAGACAAAACACATCCTAAAGAAACAGCCCAAACTGTTTCAGTACTTGCATATCTCAGTACAGCACGGTAGAGGCCTAATTTAACAAAAACAAGCGCACTACTAGCCCAAAGTAATACAAAGAAAAAGATTGATGAATTCTGTAAAACAAGCAAGCTGTCGTTTACATAATAGAGAGACAAAATGAAAGAAATGTAGAATGATACTGAATCCAGTATCAACATAAAAAATCGCTTTATGTTTCGAGGTAATTTACTCGCTTCGTTCCACACTAAACTTAAATTCCTATATTTTACAAACTACGCAGCAGTATACGAAAAACATCATAGTTATTAAAGTTATTAACTGTTACTCGCAGTATCTAGCACACTTTTTATTGTACTTGCCATCATTTCGACTTCGGATCTTTCTAATGTTGGGTGTACCAAAAACATTAAACTAATTTCACCTAATAATTTAGCGTTTGGTAACCTACGTTTTGGTTTAAATTTGGTATTATCAAATGCTTTTTCTAAATAAACTTCCGAGCAACTTCCCTGAAAGCATGGCACACCAAGCTTATTTATTTCTTCAACAATCCGATCTCGACTCCAGCCCGGCTTTAGCTGCTCCTGCACTACATAACAGTAATGTTTATATGCAGCATGGGAAAGGTGATTTGCTACCTCAACTCGCCTGATACAGGCAACGTCTGAAACAGCTTCATCTATTATTTGCGCATTTTCAAGTCGCTTCGATGTCCAACCCGGCATCTCATGTAACTGAATACGGCCAATAACAGCTTGCATTTCTGTCATACGCCAATTTGTTCCAAATGATTCGTGTAGCCACCTGAAACCTGGCGGGTGAGATTTATTATATACGGCGTCAAAGCTTTTGCCATGGTCTTTATAGCTCCACATTTTCGACCATAAATCAGAGTCATTGGTCGTGACCATTCCTCCTTCTCCACCAGTAGTCATAATTTTATCTTGGCAGAATGACCAAGCACCAATATGCCCTATAGAACCTACCGAACGTCCCTTATACTTTGCTCCATGCGCCTGCGCACAATCCTCAATAACAAATATATTATGCTCTTGAGCTAAAGCCATGATTTCATCCATTTCTGCTGGCATACCCGCTAAATGAACAACAATAATGGCTTTTGTTCTTTCAGTGATAACCGCTTTAATTGTCTCTGCTGTAATATTCTGAGAATTTAGATCTACATCAGCAAAAATAGGTGTAGCCCCAACAGAAACGATACTTGAAGCTGACGCTAAAAATGTTCTTGGTGTTGTAATAACCTCATCATCGTCGCTTATACCGAGTGCAATTAAAGCTAAATCTAATGCTAATGTGCCATTAGCTACGGCAACAGCATGCTCAACACCAACCCACTGTGCAAACTCTTTTTCGAATTGACGGCCTTCAGTACCAGTCCAATAATTAACTTTATTTGATAGTAGAACGTTCGCTACAGCTTCTGCTTCTTTTTTTGAAAAACTAGGCCAAGGAGAAAATTTTGAATTAATCATTTTTTAAAAGCTCTTGTAAGTCGTTAACCCATATTTTTGGCATAAATTCAGGCTCAATTGAAATAGATTGGGAGTGTATGTTTTGACCATTATCTCGAACACCAATGCTAGTCCACCCTAAACGATTTGGTGTCACAAAATCTTTCTTAACATTATCGCCAACATAAATAAATTTTTTGGCTTTAGCATGCTTGCACATAATTGCGCTGAATCTTTTCTCTCCAGGCTTAACTTCCCCCCACTCCTCAGATACATAACTATCTAAATGCTCGAGCCCGAGAGCAGAAATTTTACTTCGTTGAGAAACAGAACGACCATCAGTTAAAATTGATATTCCATGTACTAATGGTTCTAGATTTAACATAAATGCTTTCGTTTGAGACGATAATTTAATATTTGGATAATGAAGGCGATAAAGCCATAATAAAGATTGCTTCGATGATTCTGGCAATGAAAGTTGAACGCAAATTTCTTCAAGTACATCTTTTCCAGAGGCTAGCAACTCTTGAAAATCGAGTGATAAATTTGACTTATACAATGAGTTTACAGTTTTGACTACATGCTTGAATCCTGACAAACGATAGTCAGCCTCTTTATATAAGGTATCATCTAAGTCAAAAACCCAATGTACGTGTTTATTTATAAGCACGCGATATCACCTTTGCATCATAACGCAACATTAAAAGTTCTGATTCCCAATTATCATAAAACTCAACCTCTTCTTTGAGAATATACTCTTGAACCAGCCAACAAGCATATGTCCCATTAGCAGCATCTGTTAGAGGATATCCACCACCAAACCTTGGGTTTATCTCGAGCCCTTTAACTGATTTAGTCTCTTCATTTACGAAAACTTGAACCGTGATACATCCTAATGCATCTTTCAAACCTGTTAAACGCTCAAGCAGATAGTCATAAACAAAATTCTTCTTGGTAATTCCTTTACTAACCTCACCACCTCTCACTTCCAATCGTTTTCGCGGTACTAAACACTTCAATTTACCTGATTTATCAAAATAAACGTCTACGGTATATTCTGAATATGATTTAGGAATCAATTCCATAAACATATTTTTGGGGTCATTAAGAAGCTCAGTGGTTAACTCTTCTTTTGAGTTCAAAGCCATTGCACCAATGCTACAACTTCCATCATAAGGCTTCACAAAACATGGGAATTTTAAGTTGTGCTTGTCCAGTATTTCAGGCTGCGATACAGCTAATTGTTCAAATAATGCAACAGTCTGTCGTTTATCTCTACACTGCGAGATTAATGATGTATTAGAAATAATTACATTTGTCCCAATTTCCAAAAATCGTTCTCTCGCATTAGACAAAACTAATAACTCTGTATCAATCGTTGGTATTAACAATTTAATACTGTATTGGCGACAAATATCCAGCAACGTATCTATGTAGTTTTTATCTGTAGCTTTTGGCACTGAAAAATAGCCGTCAGCAATCTGGCATGCACTAGAAAGTTCCGGACACATATCTGAGCAAAAAACTTTTCCTGCGACAGAAAGATCTCTTAAACTCTTTTGAAATGATTCGACTAATTCAACTCGTCTTCCAGCAGAAGAAATTAAAATATTATTCGTCATCTTTAGTCCCTTCAAATTTGGGCATTGTTACATGCTCTTCAGAGCTTATACCTTCTCTCACAAATACCTTTTTAATCGTTAAGAATAAAATTTTTATATCCAACCAAAAATTTTGATTTTCTACATACCATACATCAAGCTCAAATTTTTCCTCCCAACTAATTGCATTGCGACCATTAACCTGCGCCCAACCTGTAATGCCAGGTCTCACATTGTGTCTTTTAGCTTGTTTTTCACTATAAAGAGGTAGGTACTCTGGTAACAAAGGGCGAGGCCCAACCAAGCTCATTTTACCCAACAAAACACAAAACAAACCTGGTAATTCGTCTAGACTAGTTGATCTTAAAATTCTTCCAAAAGAGGTAAGCCTATCAGCATCACGAAGCGGCTTTCCATGAGTATCAGTCACATCTAACATACTGCGAAATTTGTACATGCTAAACAACTCACCATTTAGACCAGGTCTTTGCTGTCTAAATAGAACTGGTCTACCTAGCTTAGTAGCAACTAGTAAAGCTGTTACAATAATAATTGGACTTAATACTAGTAATGCAAATAAAGAAACAACGATATCGAAAACACGCTTCATTTTTTATCCATTTTTTCAAGCACTGTTACAAATTCCCTAGCTAATTGATTACGGTCAAATTTATTCTTTGCTAACCTAATCGCATTTGATGCCATTTTATCGATATTATCATTGTCTCGTAATGATATTAATGCATCAGCAAAAGCATCAGGGTCGTCTGGACGAATTGCTATACCGCATTCAAACTCTGTTATTAAATCAGCGACCCAACCAGGATAGTTATTTACAACAGGTAGGCCCGCTGATAAGTAGTCAAAAAACTTGTTTGGCGACGTTCCATAATAAAAAGCTGGAATGTTTTCTAAAGTTTGCAATCCGCAGTCAGCACGAGACATTAATTGTGCAAGCTTAGCTTTTTCGACAGGCTCAAGAAATACGATATTATCAAGCTGCAATTCCTTTGCATTAGAAACCAATTGAGCTTTTAATTTCCCATGGCCAATTAAAACAAGTTTAATGTTTTTTATTTCTCGATTCTTTAAAACCTTAGCGGCCTTCAACACATTGTGTAAACCATTAGCGATCCCATGTGTTCCGGTAAAAACTGCAACAAAGTCTCTATCTTCTATACCTTCAGGCTGCCATACATCATCACTACACTGAAAAATTTCTAAGTCGCACCCGTTCGGTATTAGAGTAACACTGTCTTCTTTCGGTTTATGTTTCAAAATACCGCGCCTAATTCCAGGTGACAATGCTATACATTGATCTGAAGATTTATACGCAGACCATTCTAATACTTTCATCAAAGCCAATATAAATGGGTTTGTAATTACTCCCATTGCTTTTGGTAATTCAGGCCAAAGGTCACGAACTTCAAATACAAATGGTTTACGTCTAAATAGTTTTGCAATAATACCTGGAACTGCGGCTGTTAGTGGAGTAGATGTTGCAAACAGTACATCATATTTTTCAGTGAAGATTAATTTTGAACTTTGTAATGCATATTTAAAAAATACTTTAGCACGTGCAATAAAGGACATTTCATTGGAATAATCTAAAGCAAACTCAATAATATTAATCCCTTTATATACCCCTCTTCTCACTCCATCAGTAAACTCATTCGTTAAACCAGTTTTACTCTGTCCATAAGATCCACAAACCATAGTCACTTCGTGACCAGACTCAATCAATTTTTGTGCCATTTGATACGAGCGGATCCCTGCGGCACCTTGTGGTGTTGAAAAGTGTTGATGAAAATATAAAACCCGCATTTGATAACTCCCTTAATTGAACCGCGCATTTTACACCAACTCAGTATCTTAAAGGAACTTATTTGAATATAAAAAAAAGCACCCTAAGGTGCTTTTTTAATGGTTTAGAAAACTAATTTAAATTAGTTTCTCCATTTACGATCTAGGTTACCGTCTTGGTAGTAAACGTCAAGAGTAGTACGACCATCTGGACCTTTAGTCATGCCAGAAACCTGTACTTTATCTTCTTTAGCAGTTACTACGAAAGTTAATGTAACTTTAGCATTTGCGTTCACAGTTGCGCCAGCAGCTTCTAGAGCTGTTTGGATTTCAGCGTGACCAATAGTACGTACAGTTTCACCAGCTACTGAGCCAAGCTTAACTGCTTTGTAAGTCATACCTTCAATTACTACGTCAACTTCAACATCAGCTGCATCGCCAGATTCGTTAGCAATTTCAACCCAAGAGAAGAAACCAGAAGTTGATGGGTTAAGCGTGAATGAAGCAACTTTAGAAGTTGAACCATTGATACCTACGTTGTAAAGGTCAGCACCTTCGATAGAAACGCTTGCTAAACCATCGTTTGAACCGCCATCAGTGAAGTTAATCACAGCTTTAGCTGAAACAGTGTGTGGAGCTAGAGTGTCAGTACCAGTTGTACCATCAACATCATATACTAATTCAGTAGTACCTGAAGCGAAACCACCTGTAGACGTGTAAGTACGTAGCTCTGGAGAGTCAGTTACAGTGCTTAGTGCGCCACCGTTAAATGTAGGAGCATCTTCAGCAGTCCACTCTGATGTATCAGTGAAAGTATAAACTACTGTATCAGTCGCATCAAAAGTGATGAAATCATCAAGAGAAGCAGAGTTTGAAATGATGTAAGTAGCAGATGAAAGAGTACCAGTAACATCATTAGCTACTGCTTCTTCACCGTCAGCTGTAGGAACAGTTGTTTGTTCTACATATGTCTTACGATCTTGTGCAACATCGATCTTAGCTGTTAAATCAGTAAGAGACGCAGGATCTAGACCAAACTGGTTAGAGAATTCAAGAACACAAGTGTTACCAACTGTTGCACCTGGAAGTGAATCGCCTACAACGTCAGTTGCAGTAACTTCAACACATGCTGAGCTAGTCCAAGTACCACCTGGAGCTGTTAATGTAAGGTCACCTAAGTCACTGTTTACACCTGGAGAAGTACCTGTCGTACCAGCTTCAACTAGAGCTAGGATAGAGCCCGCAGGAATACCAGTTGCACCAGCATTTGCAATACGAACCTTAACTTCAGCAACACCATTTGTAGTATCTACTGCTGAAATACGAACACCGTATACAGAACCTTCAGAACCAGCAATTGTTGTACCAGTACCATCAGCTAAAACTAATTCAAAATCTGCGCCTTTTAAAAGAGCTGTTGAACCAAAGTTGAAAGTGATTTTATCACCATCGTTTAAGTCGATGTCAGTTTTGTATACTAGAGCAGCATTGTTTTCACCGATAGTGCCGTTATCTTCAAACTGATAATCACCAGAAAGAGCAGCTAGTTTCTCAGAAGAAACTTCCCAAGAAGGGTAATCAGCAGCATTTTTAACTTCTACATATGGACCTGTTGTAGGAGCTGTTGCTAGCGCTGCACCTGATACCATTGCACCAGCAATAGCACTTGCTAGGATAGATTTTTTTCCTAGTTTCATTTTTATATCTCCGTTTAAATATATATATATTTTTACTGTGGTTTCCCACATTTGATAACAAGGATAACACCATTGCTAACTTTGTTACCATACGTTACCCCAAAACATCAGATGATGGCGTGCACTACCAACGACTATGGGGCAACCATCCTTCCATCAAAAAGATAGAGTTCTGACCAGACAAAAGGTTAGCTATAATAAAAGTAAATAGCAACTAATTTTTAGTAAATTCACTTACTAAGCTATTATTCCAACCCTCTGGGATTATCTTTAGTTAATATAGTATTTGTAATCCACGCGTTTTATAACATTATCTTAACTTACTGTACAGACAAAAACTCGAACTCATCATTAAATAGCCCTTTTAATTCAGCTATATCGCCTTCTTGGTATAGTACTTTTGGCGTAATTAAAATTACAAGTTCGGTGCGAACCTTTGAATCTGAGCCTTTCACAAACAAATTACCCAAGATAGGAATATCTCCTAAAAATGGCACTTTAGATTCATTATTACTATTATTTTCACTAATTAATCCACCAAGAACGATTGTTTGGCCACTTTTCGCAGATACAAAAGTTTTAATCGAACGGTTTAAAATAATTGGTGAATTAATACCTGGTATTTTATCTTCACCAGCTTCGGAAACCTCTTGAGAGACCTCTAAAGACACTAACCCCTGAGCATTAATATTAGGTGTAACATTTAAAATTACACCTGTATTACGGTATTGAATTTGCTGCTGAATATTATCTGGGTTTTCTATAGAGTTTGTTTGACCAACAACAATTGGAATTTCGGACCCTACATTTATGTTGGCAGACTCACCATCACGAACAACTAATCGTGGACTGGATAATATTTCTACTTGATTGTCTGTTTCTAACATACTAATCGCAACATTATAATTCGCACCTGAAAGCGCCCAAGCGATACCGGCTGGATTACTTCCTAATCCAGCCGTGCCCAAAGAATAGTTACCGTTTTCAACAAACCATTCAACTCCATGTTTAAATTCTTCCGTTAATGTTACCTCTACAATTCTGGTTTCCAGTAGTACTTGCAAAGGAGGTCTATCTAACTGTTTAATTATAGGGAGAAGTGCTTGGTAACGAGCTGGCTCAGTATAAAAAATTAACGCATTCCGTTTATCATCAGCCACTACCGCCATATCATTTACAATTGTAGAGCTAACCTCTTGCTGTTTAGAACGTTGATTGGAATTATTAGATGAGCCAGAAGCACGACTATTTCTAGCCTGATTTCGCTGTGATGCAGACTGAAATTGTGTACCTCCAGACAAATTAGAGCTATTACTATTAATCCCTTTCACACTGGCCTCTGCACTTATCAATTGACCAATTGCTTCACTTAACTCGGTTGCTCTAGTGTATTGCGGAAAATACGAAAGGTAGCTTTTCTCAGCCGCTGCTTCAGGGATATCTAATTTATCAGCCCAATACTTGATTCTCTCTACAATCGTCTTTTCAGAACTATGAATAATAACAGCCTTTAACCTATCCATTAAAGCAATGTTATATAGTTTAGTATTTCCTGCACCTTCTCCACTAAATCCTTCCGTAGTTAATATTTCAGAAACCGTTTTTTTAAATTCTTCCGGGCTCAAATATGTTAGCTTTCTCATGGCTATGTGGCGGCCATTAGCTGCTGGCACATCAAGTAATCGTATAATCCCCATAGCACGGGCAACTTCAGTTGGAACACCATGTAAGATTACTGCATTAGCTCGGTTGTAGGCACGTGAATTAGCAGACGTCAAATCCATCAAAATCGTCTGTAAATCACGTCCATTAACAAATTTTAGTGGTACAATCTGATAAACTTTTTCACCACCCGCAGGAATATCAGATACATCTCTTCCCAACCCAATAGCATAATCTTTCTTTACCGCCTGTTTATCGAGATGAAATAAATAAAAGAGCCCATCGTTATATTTAATTGCTATATTTCGATCTGCTAGAGTTTGCTTTACTACATCAAAGACTTGCTGCTGACTTACTTTCTCATTGAGATTGAGCGTTACATTAGTTTGCTTTGACTCATCTTTGTTATAGAGGTAGTTGGTATTTAACAAGCTAGAAAATGCGTAATTCACAAATTCACTAATTGGCATGTTTTTAGCTGCAAAATTTAAATTAGCTTGCTTCGAAAATTGTGGATAACTTTGACTGCTTGCAACAGCTGAAATATCAGATTGAATTGATTCTAAGCTCTGATACTGTTCCATTTTTGGAACTTCTTTATTTAATGTATTTAGGTCTATAGCTTGAGGAGAACTCGCACCACCTTCAAATACAGACTTTTGTACACTCATTTCGTTAGGCGTTGACATACAAGCCGAAAGTGCAAAAACACTTGCCAACAGGCTAACATCTCTATGGTTAAACATTTTATTCCTCATAAATTAGCGCACAAAATCAAATAATTTCAACGAAACTTTTTTATTGCCACTTTCTAGAACAAGTTCGTTATTGGAAATATTACTAACAGCAAACTCATCAATTTTATCTTGCAGGTTCAAAGTATTTATCATGCTATAACTCGTTTTTTTATTCTCAACTTTCACAACTGCCTGCCACTTATTTTTGTTATAGCTTGTCGAAAACAAAGTCACTATAAAGTCACCAACACGTTTACTATCCGATCTATTCTGTGCTTGTTTTTGAATTGGTTTAGGTTTGTTTTTGTTACCACTTTCCTGTTTCTTTTTTGGCATTTGTACTATTGGTAAGAGCGGTTCAATTTTATATTTCCGTTCGCCTTTAATTGATATCACACTTTCAACTTCATTAACTTTTGCAACTTTTTCATCTATCTCTAGTTGCCTGTTTAAAGATAATAAATCGGAGACAATATAAAAAAACAAACCACAAAAAACAGTGATTACAATATAATATTTATTCACTTGGCTTCCTTCTAGACCAGCCTGAAACCGTCACTGATACCTGTAAGTACATCGCATTTCGCGATAAATTAAACTGTTCTACTCTTAAAAGTTTCTCTTGTTTTTCTAATTGAGATAGGAAAGACTCAACTTTCTCCCGGTTTTCTGTGAAAACTATTTGAAAGCTCGCCTTATTTAATAAGCCGTCATCAGTAGAACCTCTTGAAACAGAGCGCTTTATCGAAATACCATGCGCTTTCGCTAAGGATTCGACATAACTTCGAACCGCTAAGCTCAGTGAATCCGTATCTGTTTCATCAAATAATAACGCTCTCACCTTATCTTCTTTGGCTTTAATCCCTATTAATTTTGACTTTATCTGTTCATGCAATTCAATAACTTTACTTGGATCCCTGTAACTTTGTTTTGTATGCATTAAATCGCTAACAGTCTCTTCTTTCCAAGCATGCCACGGTATCACTATAAATTTTAAAAAGACCAGTGTAATAATCACCAAACCAGCAAGTTTTAATTTTTCGTGTTGATTCATGTCAGATAACATCGTTGACCTCAGAATCTCTTACTTTAAACTCAACCGTAAAGCGCTCAAAATTGCCGTTTACTTTACGAACATCATTTTGCAATTTCGCATTTGCAACTTCAGCCTGACTTTTTAATGTAGCGATATATTCAGATGCAGATAAGGCTTCTAAAACCACAATAATTTTATCTTGAGTAATACTCATTCTCCTGAAATTAACATTCTCGCCTTGAATTGTTTTAGACAGTACACTCACAATATAATTAATATCTGGATAACGATTAAATTCATTAATTTGTTGATTCAACAATACAACTTGATTTGCGACATCCTGATACTCAACTAACAACTCTCCAATTTCAGTACGACTTGTTGCTAGTTTTTCTTCAGCACTTGAAAGTTGCAAGTTTAATAATGCACTCAATACAACAGCATAGATAATCCATGAAGCAATTACTCCCCCTAACAGCTTGTAAAAAAATGCAATTGAAAGCTGACTTCCTTCATTCGCACGCTTTTTAGAAACATAAAACCCAGGTAAAGAGTTTAATGTTAAACGCTTGATATTTTTTTTAATCAGCTCCGTAAAGTTAGGCTCATACACTTCTTTTATTTCAGAACCAAATGGAGCTCCGAGAGAAAAAGCGTATTGAGCGTCACTAGTCAAGCTCATAGAAGACTGTATCGAATTTAGGCTAGTATTATTTGCTAACACGTAATAGCTATCTTGAGCCCTGTTTATCTTAAACAACTCGTGTTCAGCATTTTGATTCAATGTAAATAGAACAAACTCAGGAATACAAAAAAGGTGATTGTCACCCAATTTCTTTTCGAATGTCCAAAATACAACTCTAACCTGACCATTCGATTCTGGAAATTTATAATAAACGACGTTCATTACCGATAGATCAAACGTTGTTTCTTTGTATAGTTTGATTGCTTGCACTAACTCTTTTGAGCTTGTAATAGGAAATGATTTTACTTTTTCTTTAACTTCATTACGCGTTAATAAGCGAATACTAAAGACATTTAATAATCGTGACTTTTTTTGTGAAAATCTTTCACCTGTCAAATTGATTAAACCATCATCTCTTGATACGTAAATCAAGCTTTCAAAAACGCTTTGACATTTTTTAATTATTTTTTGAATCATTTAATCTTCTATTCTAAATACTTGAACAGGCATTAACTGAGTACTTCGGCGATTGATTACAAAAGAATGCATTCTAGTGCCGGACTCAGTAGAGTATCTTATTTTAACCCTCAATATGGGGCTGAATGATAACCTAATGCTTTCTGTTTCCGCAAATTGAGTGATTTGTAAAAACGAGTTGCGATTTAAATTGCCCGCATTTCTTAAACCCAATAAAGCCGTAACGATGTCTTCATTGAACATTCCACGTAACACACTTTCATTTGCAGAAAGTAAATTTAAATAGTTTACGCCGTAAGATGTTAAATTTGGACGAATTTTCTCATACAACACATTGTCCATTCCGCAAATATATTGCAGTTCAGAAACCGATTCAAAAGGCGCATTCCGTGGAAAGTTGTCCAACCCTAAAGTTTTATAATAAAAACTTTCTTCACCACTCAACCGTTTTAAGTCATCAGCATCCACCCAGTCAAGAGCACAATCTAGAATGCGAGTTACGCGTCCTCTATCAATCCCCAACCCAGAAAGCATAAAGCCAAAATGTTCACTATTGAATGGAGTGACAGATAAGCGACCAGCCTCATCGCTAAAATGAACCTCTACCTTATCGGTCAACTTTTGCCATTGATGATTGTTTTGCCATCTAACTGGCTGCAACCCTAAAGCTTGTTTTTCACTATTACTCACTTGGGATACGTGCTGATCTGATAACAAATAAATTAACTTGCTTTCAAGCGAAAGGAACTCCAAAGAGTAATCTGAATAATTTTTTAATGTTTGTGCGCTTGCTGTAAGCACCTTAGTTTGAAATATAATGCTTAGTACAAGTGTAATCAGAAGCAATGAGGTGATTAACATAGATATAAGAGCTACACCTTTATCTCTTTTCATATATTATTAACCTCAAAAGAACCTAGGTTTATATTATATTTCATATGCTCAAATGAGATTGGGCCTTGTATTAATCTCGAGTCACGCCCCTGATTTTTAATATTAAATGCTATATATATAGGTAATTGGCTTTCAATTTCTGCATCAAAATTTTCAAATTCGAGAGGGTGTTCTGTATTCCTACCACCTAACAGTTCCGAAATTGATGCACTTGCGTAATATGAAAAGTTAATGCTATCTGCTGTGAGCAGGTATTCTTTGCGATGAGGTAATAACAACTCAGCTTTTAGAGGGAAGTTAATATTTGGATTAGTATCAATATTATACTCTCTATAGATTAATACTTGACGGCCACTATCAGAATCAGTCTCGACACTCAATTCTGCGAGTAGTAGTTGATCTAGCTCATAAAAAGACGTATTTGAAACAAATCTCAGTTTATTAGGAAGCCCCTTAAAATAAGGCCTTTGCACCCCTTTCTTTTGTACTGAATATAACGTCATACCTGAAAAAACTTTTTCTAAGTTTATGAGATCTATAGACTCAAAATTGTCTGCACTTAACCTAGTTGATAACTTTTCAAAGTTATCAATGTACATGGTGTAAGCATATCCCGCTAAACTAAAAGTCATAGAAAGAATTACCAATGAAATCAATACTTCTATAAGAGTAAAACCTTTACTTTTCATGTAAATGCCACCCATACAGAAACCTTTTCAATCCTCGTTTTATCTTCACTCGATATTTTTAATTCAATATCAACCAAGGCCAGTTCAAATGCCGACACATTATTAAACTGAAGACTATTAGATCCCGACATTTTTTTCGTAGCCTTTTTTAATACCTTATACTGAACATCAAAGTCTGCGAATTGAAATGAGCCACCTTCCTGACCTTTTTTCTTTATTAATTCAAACTTAGTTTGATTAACAATATAGGGCATAGATCCAGATAACTTATCATAAAATTCAGCACGCTCTAGTTGTTGAATAGACGATTGATATGAAATAGAAGAGGTCGCAATGACCATAAACAAAATTAAAGCTGCGATTAGCACTTCAATTAAAGTTAGTCCTTGCTGGTTAATCTGTCGCACTTAAGCTCCTTGGAAATGCAACCTGGGTATCATTAACGACTAGATAAGTACTCTTTGTAAATCCACGCTTGTTATAAAAAAATTGAGTCTCTTCAAATTCTATATAATTAAACTTATATGAGATAGCTTCGCTCGGTAGCATTGCATTTTTGAGTGTAATTCGATTGTTCAATACATTACCGTCTAGTCCTTGCCATTCAATAGATTTTTTTGCTGCGTAGATAAGAACAGTATTTAATTGTTTTATCTCCTGACTCTTTTTTTGTTTTTCATATGTGTTGAGTAAATTAGGAGCAACAAGTGCTGATACGAGTATAATAATCACCAGAACAATTAGTATCTCAATTAATGTAAAACCTACTTGCTTTACTTTAAAGCCCAACATCTTGAACACTTATAATACTCATTAACATGACAACAACTATCGACCCTACGATTAAGCCCATTATCATTATCAACAGCGGTTCCAAAAGAGATGTAAACTTGTTCACTGCTTGCTCAAATTCAGTCCTTGTACGGCTTGTAATTTCCTTGAATACAGAAACTAAATCACCACTCTCTTCACCAACCTCTAACAAACCTAACTGCACATCATCTAATATGTGTGTATTCTCCAAAGAATTCACTAATGAACCTCCAGATTTAACTTTTACTAAAGAAGCATATAGCTTTTTCTGGTTACTCGAAAAAGACATGCTGTTGACTGATAACTCTAGAGCTCGCTCAAGTAGCACTCCATTTTCTAAGCACAATTCCATAGAACCACTAAACTTCAAACTTTCCACTTGAGCCGAAAAACGTTTGATAGCAGGTGCAGTCAACATAAACGTTTCGATAAAGCGATTGACCGACTCATTTTGTTTCGCCATTGAAATCAAAATAAAAACGAATAAAGGCACACCTATAATAAGTAAAAACTGATACTGCAAAACAAAACTAGTAACTGAAAGTAATATTTCTGTATACACAGGTAGCTCTTTCGCATCTTCAAACATCACACTCATCCTAGGTATGATAAAGTTAAAAATAAATAAAATAGCGAAAAAACAAAATCCCAATATCATCATTGGGTAAGCTGTAGCTTGTTTAACTTTCTTAGCTAGCTCGGCTCTAAACTTTAAATCATTTGCTAACCCTTGCATTACTATCGACAAATTACCACTTTCTTCTCCAACGCGAATCAAATTGATGTACAGCGCATCAAATTGTTTTGTATCTTCCAAAGCTAATGAAAGTAATTTACCATTTTTAACATCAGCTAAGATCGTATCTACCAAGTGAATTACATTGGGCTTATTGGCTGTTTTTTTTAGTAAATTCAGAGCCTTATCAATCTTCAGCTTATTTTTCAGTAGCATTGACAATTGATTCGTAAAAAACTCTAACTCATCTGTGGAAAGCCTTTTACTTCGTTTGTTTGATACATTTGATTCAGAGAATGGTTTAATCTTTACTACAGTTATTTGATCATTTGCCAGAACCGTAATTGCTTGCTTTTTATCTTCTGCATCTACGGTACCTTTAACTTTTCCGCCTGAGCCACCGTAGCCTATGTATTCGAATTTCACAATAAAACCTTATCCACAAACTCGTTGAATTTCTTCGATTGTAGTTTGCCCTTGAATAACTTTGTAAAGTCCATCTTCCATTAAAGTACGAACGCCTTCGCGATGCATTTTTTTATGAGCCTTGGCAATAAAATCATCTGATTTAGGCATAGCACTAATTGCATCATCGCAACGCAAGTATTCAACAATTGCCAAACGACCTTTAAAACCTGTGAAATTACACTGTTTACAACCAACTGCCTTTTTCAAGTTAACTGTATTTAGGCCCCATTGTTTCGCTTTTTCTGTTAGCCCGTAGGTCTCACTAAGAATCAGATCCTTATTATCATCACAACAATGAGTGCACAACTTGCGTGCTAATCGTTGAGCGACAATCGAAACCAATGCAGCATTTAAAAGAAATTCATCAACACCTAGATCAAGTAATCTTGTGTAGGAGCTTGGCGCATCATTAGTATGCACGGTCGAAAACACTAAGTGCCCTGTAAGCGCTGACTGCAAGGCTACATTTGCAGTTTCTTGATCTCGAATCTCACCTAGCATAATGATATCGGGATCCTGACGCACAATGCTTCTCAACCCTTTAGCAAAGGTATAACCAATATCCGAGTTAACGTGAATTTGATTAATACCCTCAAGTTGATATTCTACTGGGTCTTCTAGCGTGATTATTTTTACATCATCCGAGTTTAATTTACTCAGAAATGAATACAGTGATGTTGTTTTACCACTCCCCGTAGGACCGGTTAAAAGGACTACTCCAGCAGTTTTCTGAATATCTTCCTCTAAAAATGCTTTAATATCAGGAGACAGACCTATAGATTCAATATCATAACTAACAGACTCTTTTACAAGAAAACGCATTACTATGCTTTCACCTTCTGCTAGCGGCAATGCAGAGACCCGAATATCTAGTTCTTTACCAGCAACTCTGAGTGAGATTTTTCCATCTTGGGGTCGTCTCTTTTCTGCAATATCCATTTCTGAGAGAATTTTGATGCGTGAGATTACAGGTAATTGAATATGATGAGGTAATACTTCAACGGTTTTCAACACACCATCAACACGAAACCTCACCCGTGCATTTCCATTATAAGGCTCTATATGCAAATCAGACGCACCTGCTTGCATCGCACGGCTAAATAGTGAATTAACTAAATTTACTATTGGCGCTTCTGAAGCTATTTCCTTTAATTTCTCAACTTCGTTATCACCGATTAATTGGCCGTTTGTTGTTTCAAGCACTAACAAACTTTCAACTTCTCTAAAAACAGCGTCACTACATAATAGCTGCTTCAACACTAAACCATGATTAATACAATATTGATAAATATCGTTGGAAAATGCCTGACTTGTTAAACAATATAATTCTGGAGCATCGAACGAAAGACAAAAGTGTTTTTCATCCTTTAATAAGCTAGAAAGTTCCGAGGGTAATTCTGGTAATGCACTTTTATCAATCGAGTCAAGAAAGTCAGTAACGTCATCAGATGGTAAATATGAAGCATTTAAAAAAGCAGCTACAATTTCAACTATTTTTTCTTCAGAAACTATACCGAGATTAACCGCAGCTACTTCGGGTCGAACACCATATTGGTTAACAAAAATACTGAGTTTATTTATATCATCTTCAGATAATTTCGCTTTGTCAGCTAAAAAGTCATTAAATTCCATTGTACAAACTTAAAAATAAATATCTGCGCTGTCGCCTTCACCACCAGGAGAACCATCTTGCCCGAATGAATATAAATCATACTTTCGACCTTCTGTACCAGGATTAGCATACTGATATTCATTACCCCACGGATCTAATGGGACATCTTTTGGTAAATAAGGACCATCCCAATTTTTGTGGTCAGATTCACGCAGCGCTTTTAACGACTTCGGATAAGAGCCTACATCTAAACGATATGTATCAAGTGCACTCGACAACATATTGATTTGTGTTTCAGCAGTTTTTACTCGTGAAGAGTCAACTTTTCCCATTAATTCAGGACCGACCAATGATGCCAACAGGCCTAGAATAATCATTACAATTAACAATTCTATTAGTGTAAATCCCAAGGACTTTTTACGGAGAGTTTTTTGAGGCATTTAAGCTCCTAACTGAGTAACATATTACTTTATTTATTCTAGGGAACAGTTATTATATTGATTCTTTAATGTTGTTCAATGATTAACTTGTAAGCGAGTTTATATTCATTTATCGAGCAGCATGTTATTTTCCAAGATGTAGTTCACAATAAATGCTAAAGAAATTAGTCATAGATATTAGTAAAATAGTAAATGGTACCGTTATAGCCCAATTATTACCTCTAATAGCACTGCCTTTTTTTGCTCGTTTATATTCACCAGAAGCTTTCGCTAACTTTGCACTATTTTTTGCAAGCAGTGCGATTGGTTCTATTATTTTAAGCCTTAGGACCGAAACCGGCATAATTAGTTCAACTTCAGAAGAAGAATTAGCGCAAAATACCTTATTGGCTTTAATATTCACTGCAGTACTATTTGTTTTTGCCGCTTTGGGTGTTTTTGCACTACAACTTTTTTTTCAACTACCAAACTTTGTATTCCCAGCTTTATTTACATCTTTTCTTTTGGCGCTCTTTAATATTCATCAAAATGTTCTTGTATGGCATGAGTCATTTGGTGAGGCATCAAAGTTGATAATCATTAAAAGTGTGCTAGTTGTCACTCTCACACTACTTTTTTCGTTTGAATATAATGGGCAAGTTTGGGGGTTCGCATTAGCAAACTTGCTTATAACAGCTGCCGTTATGAAGCCACTATTGAAGATTTCTAGGAATACCAAAGCATCTTCAGTAAAGACAAGTCTTATAAAAAATAAAAATAATATTTTCTATTTAGCTCCTCACACTCTTTACAATAACTTTATTTTACAAGGGCCTATTTATATATTGAGCATTTACTTTCCTGCTACACAGGTAGGGCAATACTCAATGGCAAATAGACTTATTGCAGCACCAATTAGTTTCATTTCGAGCGCATGTAACAAAGTCCTGTTTAAAAAATTTAGTACATTAGAGCATCAAAAGAATACCAAAACTCAGCAATTTTTAATGAAAAAACTAACATTGAGTTTATTTTTTCTATTGGGTCTATTTTTTTCGATTCTATACCTTTTTGGTGAGTCTCTGATTACCTACATATTGGGTCCAAATTGGTTATCTACTTACCCAATAATAGTTGCTCTTTTGCCTTGGCTACTACTTCGTTCAATTGCAGGGGCTTTTGCTTTCATAACAATTTTAAAAGAAAAACAAAAAAACGCATTATTATTTGAGCTTGTTTATGGGTTCGTGTCATTGTCAATTCTTTATACACAAAGCCAATACAATAATCTATTACATACGGTTTCTGCTTTTGCGATAACTGGTGCTATTTTTGTTTCGATTCAGCTTGCCTGGTATTTTTCACTTTTAAGGCATACAAATGAAACATAAAAAACAACATATACTGGTACTTCCTATCAACTACCCTAGTGATGCCAATCCAATTGCAGGTACATTCTTTAAGGAGCAGGTTAAGGCAATTGCTTCAGCAGGGTATAAAGTTGGGGTTCTTTCATTTAATGCTCTACCTTTAAAAAAATGGTCTCAATGTCACTCAAAAATTGAAAATAGCAAAGGCATTATAATTGATCAAACATGCTTCCCATCTTTGCCAAAGTTGATTTCTGTTAATCACAAAATACGTACTTATTTTGTTAAAAAAAAGATAAAACGATACATAAATAAGAATGGTCACCCTGACTTAATTCATGTCCATGTACATTCATCTGCCGAAGCCGCGATTTGGGCGAAACAGCGGTTTGGTATCCCCTATGTGATAACAGAGCATTACTCACACTTTGCCAACAATCAATTAAATTCATATCAACTAAAATATGCAAAGCGAGCGTTCCAATATGCAAATGAGAGGCTTTGTGTTAGCCAATCATTGGGAAACACTTTAACCGAATTATTTCAGCTGAGCTTTAAATGTATTCCTAATATACTTGATCCTCGCTTTAAACTTGATAACAAGCTAATTTCTAGTACACCTTATTTACTGAGTGTGGGCTCTCTTAGCAAAGTAAAAAACCATCAATTATTATTGAAAGCATTTTCACGTATTAGTCAAGAAAGGCCAGAATTAAATCTTATTATTGCTGGGGAAGGCCCCTTAAAAAAGGACCTTATATCACTCAGTCATGAACTAGGCATTTCAAAGCGCGTAAAGTTCATAGGTAATAAAACTAAATCTGAGTTGACCAAGTTAATGAGTGGAGCCATTCGATTTTGTTTGCCAAGTAATTATGAAACATTTGGTGTTGTATTAATTGAATCAATGGCTTGTGGCACCCCGGTTATTGCAACAAACGTAGGTGGGATTCCTGAAATAGTAGACTCTTCTGAGTTAGGAATCCTTTGTAACGATGATGTTGAAAGCTACAGTATGGCTATTTTGAATTCGCTCAGTACATCTTATGATAATTCTAAAATATCCTACACTACGATAAATAATTATGGTAAAGAATCATTTTTAAAGAAAATAGAAGCGGTTTATTCAAATCTAATTGTTAAAACAGAGCCTTAAAATACCTTTCTCGAGTAAAAATCATGTAATTTTATTGTACATAGCCCCAGTTATATTGGTTAACTAGGGCTGGCATATTTACTTAATCTTCACCGGTTTTGATAACACTAACTTCATCGGTATTATCGCTTTCACTAACTCAGCCCTCCCCCTGAAAAGCTAGACTCTTTTTACTTCAATTTCCTTAACAATCAATAGCTACTGAGGTTTACTTTCATTTTTAAGCTCAAAATTAGTCATTTGTGATAGACTCTGAGTTTTTTCCTTTTTCAGGCACAAATGGTATACCAAAAACAACAACATCCAAACTACAGGTGCACGAAGGATAGATGATGGGACATTAATGAGTAACAAAAAATACCCAGCAAACAGTAGAAAGAATTTATCATTTCTATTTTTCAATATATTTTTACACATCATAAAAAATATAAACGCAAATAATAAAGGTGCAATAAAACCGAAAGCTAGTGTGCTCTCAATTATAAATGAGTGAGGGTTTTTAGATATCAAGCTATTGTCAAATTTTGTATTGGTATAAAAGCGTTCATAATTTCCACTTCCATACGGAAAAATAGCTCTATCGATATTCTCAAAAAAATATTGATACGAGTTAAGCCTTAAACTGCTGCTACTGCTGCCCGTAGTTTTAGTTATATCTCTAATAGCAATTATTCTATTGATATTACGTGCAAAAAACACTTCTGATTCGTTTTCTGCTTTTACAGGTTCTAAGTTTTGAATAGCTACAAATGAAGCTGTAAGCAAGAATAAGACTGACGTAGTTGCAATAAGAAATTTTACATACTGCTTACGGTAAACTAAAAAAAACAAAAAATAACTAAAAAATAAAATTACGGCTAAACGTGATAGCGTAAGTAATAAAATCACCAAAGTAATGCCTACTAACACTATTTTTGCATGTTTTTTGCCAAGCCTATAAGCCTGCCAATGTAACATTGAAAAGAACAACATACACATTACAGCCAAATTATTAGGGTTACCTGAAGGACCTCGAACTAAAGCGATACCATGTGGCGTATTTTCGTCTTCAGCCCAAATGGTCGGTACCACGCCTAAATTACCCAGAAACTGTAAAATAGATAGAAGTACTAATGCAATATAAAGACAAAAAAACCAATTAAAGAATTGAGAAAAAGAAATGTTGCTATATGTAACAACGTAATAGGTAATTATAAAAATTAAGAGTATGTGCAAGCTATAAAATGCATCTTTTAATTGTTCCGCATTATGAAAAAATAAAACAGTTACAAAAACAGCTACGCAATATAACAATAAGGCAAAAGTTATTGACTGTTCAGCTAAAGAAGCGCCAACTTTGGGGAATAAATATAGACATAAAATTAAGATACATGGCATTAAAAGGTTCATCAAAGACAAAGCAGGAACGACTAAATGAACCTTATTACCAAATACTAGACCAATACTATAAAGAGATGCAAAAACTAGTATTAATCTAGCAAGAGAAATATAACGTAACAGCATAAACGTTAAGTATGTGCACGTACTAAATAAAACACCACGCTAAGGAACCCGCCTAAGAAAGTGATAAAAATACAAATCAACGCTCGTTTAGGCTCACTTTTAAGTTCTGGTAAGTAAGGTGGATCAATAATCTGAAGTGCGTAATCTGTCTTGCTCATGACAAGCATTTTAGATTGGATTTGCTCCTCCATTAAACTCGAAAAGACACTCTTAGCATTGCTCAGTTTAGTATCTTGAATAATGCTTTCAAGGCTTAAAATACTTTTTTCCGCTTCCATTAATTTTTTATTTCTCATCCATGTATTTATTCTCGCTACATAGAGTTCTAGCCACTCTTTACTTAAATTAGGTGAGTAATGTTTCATTGAAAGGCTGAGCATAGACTTATCCTCGATAAAGTTTACCGACAACCTCTCCATAAACCTTTCGTAAAGCTCTTGCTCACTAGGCTCAACTTTCCCCCACTTTGTCGGCCCTCGAACCCATTTCTTTTCTTCATAACTATAGACTTCGGGGTCTAAGATTAGGTCATTCGATGCTTTATCCCAACCAACTGCGGCTATCAGTGGTACTTCCAGGTTATTCTCATTAATAAAATCTAAAATAAAATTTCTAGATTTTAATGTTTCAATAGTAATTAATAGCTCATTAGCGCCAGCATCTCCCAAATTAACCCCCGTTAAAGAAGCTAATCCACCCAGACTAGATGCTAACTTAGCCATACCACCTTCAGCCTGCCCAGAGTTAGGGACCAATAAGGTCTCTGATTTATAAATATTCGGTAGTGAAAGAGCATAAAACACTGAAAAAACGGAAAAAACAAATGAAACCAGTAAAATTTTGTATTTATTCTTAAAAACAGGAGCAATAAATTCCGCAAGCGAAATATTCTGTAAATCTAAGCTTTTATGTTGCATGTACTTCTAATTCTCTACATTTGTGTTGCAGTTAAACAAACTAACTCGGCAAAACCATTTTCAAAATAATCAGGCATACTTGCCAGCTCATGTGTAGCACGCGTTGGTCCAAGCCCCATATATAAATCGACCACTTTTTGCTCCAACGGAAATTTATTACATTGCTTTTGATACTGTCCCTTAATATAAGAATCCTGAGAAAGCGGGTAAAAGCCAGCAAATAAGGTCCCAGATAAATTATAGGGTTCATACCCTAATTTTATTGCTCCTGGGTTATCCTCATGGTAACGGTATCGATAAATTCCATTGTTACCATCCGAATAATTTTTCATTCTCATTGCGTCAAATTCTTGATCAGGTTCAACATAAATTACATTTTTAAACTGTGATATAAATCCATCATAAAGTGAGTCGAAATAAATATACTCATCTTGTAGGTTGGTATAAGAGTCCCGAAAAGAAACAAGCCACAATACAAATCTGTGTGCATGGGAGCTATCTAACGCAATACCTTTAACAGGTTTAGGCGTTAACTGATCACTTAAAGTTGTGTGACCTGCATAAATATAGTCTTGATACTCGTCCCACTGCCCAGGTTGGTATAGCCAACCATTAGATGTATTTACCACTTCAGATTCAAATACACGTAATGTATCTTTTTGAATATCTAGAGCTGCAATATAGTTTTCTTCTTTAACAAACTTATTTAATTTCAGTAAGTCTGCTGCAATAGCAAATGTAAAGAACTCTTCATCAATGGTTGCTAATTTATACTTTGGTTCATAATCTTTTGATTCGAGTTTCCAAATAATACGTTCTTTTAAACCAATCGTATTTATCCCCCAAATACCAATTGGTCTAAAAAACCAAAAATCCGTTAGATAATCAGCTATAACACCATGTAAATGCTGATGAACATTAGTCCAATGTCCACTTTCTTTCGATAAAACTAGATATTGGCTAAGTAAGTACCAAAACTGAAGTTGTCTTAAGCGATTAACATCAAGAGCATTTTCTATTTCCAATGAATACCTTATATAGAAATCATCAAATTCTTGAATTTTTTGTTCATCTTTCTTAGCAAAAGCATAGTGAAGCGGAACCATTAGCATATGCCCTGCATCATAGTTATACTCCGGCAACCATAAATCTGCCAGCATATATTCTGAAACAGTTTGCGGCCAAATTGATTCAATTCTCGCTTTATTATTTTGTTCCTGATTAGGCTTTGAATCCTCACAACCACCTAATAGCACTAATGCAAAAAAAACAAGTAAAACCTTTACCATTCCATACTCCTACAAGTAAGGGTGCATCGGCAAACTAAAAACTTGCCTTGCTAGTCGCTCTGCAACTGGAAAATCTCCATGACTATAGCCCAAACCTTTAAATGCCGTTTGTTCATGCATACACGTACCATAATAAATCATGGTTGGGATACCTTGGGCTTTATATTCTGCCATTATCGCATCGCGGTTTTCATCAACAAGGGTATACTGCGCCCAAGAGCTTAAGTAACCCGTTGGTACATGTGGTGTGTTAAAACGCACAGAGAGTTCCGCTGTATACTTTTCTGCAGCTTTATTTCGCTTCACTAATTCAGTGGGAAACTCAGCTAATTTTTCTAATAAAATCGCAGCTTGAATGGTGTCTAAACGACTGTTCATACCAATGCGGACATTGTCATACTTATCGCTTCCCTTACCGTGTACTCGGTAAGAGCGTAATAATTCTGCAAGGTCATCATCATTGGTAAACAGTGCTCCACCATCGCCATAACAACCTAATGGTTTTGCAGGGAAGAAACTAGTCGTGGCGATATCGCCAAAACTGCCCGCCTTTTGTCCATTAATTTCACCACCAAAACCCTGTGCCGCATCTTCAATAAGTTTTAAACCAAACTTTTTAGCAATGCGCTCTAATTCTGGGTAGTTTGCCGGTAAGCCAAACAAATCAACTGCGATTATCGCTTTGGGTGTGAGCAGGCCTTCGGCAATCACTTTTTCAATTTGACGTTCTAAGTCTTGCGGGCAAATATTAAATGTTGCCTCATCAGAGTCAACAAATACTGGGGTTGCACCAGCAAACGCAATTACTTCTGCGGTCGCAAAGAAGGTAAAAGTAGGACAAAAAACTGCATCACCCGATTTGATATCAAGTGCCATCATGGTAAGTTGCAGCGCATCAGTACCGTTAGCACAGGTGATTGCATGCTTAACACCTACATACTCTGCAAGCTGTCGCTCTAACTCTTGCACTTCTGGTCCCATTATATATTTGCCATGTTCCAGCACAGTTCGAATGCGAGAATCTATTTTGTCTTGAAGGTGCTTATATTGCGCTTGTAAATCGATAAACTGCATTATTAATCCATCTCTACTGATAGCTGACCATCTTTTAAACAATACTTGTCGCCAGTGTTCTCACACACCGTTTGACCATTCCCTGTTAACGGCAGTGATAACTGCTCGCCATATTTACTTATCCAACCAATTTGTTTTGCTGGAACGCCTACCATTAAAGCAAATGGCGGCACATCTTTATTAATAACAGCACCTGCGCCAACCAGTGCATATTCACCAATGGTAACGCCACACACTACCGTGCAATTGGCCCCTAAGGTGGCACCTTTTTTCACCAAAGTATCTCGGTATTCCGTTTTGCGTTCGATAAACGAACGCGGATTATACACGTTGGTAAACACCATACTTGGTCCACAAAATACGTCGTCTTCTAAGTGAACATTATCGTAAACCGACACATTATTTTGAATTTTTACATTATTGCCAATGGTGACTTTATTACCGACAAACACATTCTGACCAAGTGAGCAGCCTTGCCCAATTTGAGCACCACCACACACATGCACAAAGTGCCAAACTCGAGTGTTGTCGCCAATTAATGCGCCATCATCAACAATGGCGCTATCATGTACTGTATAGTTACTCATTAGATTAATTCTTTAGCAAACGGGTGAACTTCCGCTTCAGATTCAATATGCACTTTACCTTTTCGAATTCCTTCAACGGTTTGCACACAATGACGCGCATCCTCAATACCATAACCACGTCCAGCTAGAATTTCTTGGTAACTCACAGTATGTAAGTCAGTAAAGCCGCCTGAGAATTCCAGTTCATTACCATCGCAAGTAATTGAACGGAATGTTGGTTGCTTTCCTTTTACCGAATCTGGTAAATCACTAGCATCAATCGATAAGAACCAACGAACACGAGCTTTTTCATATTCTAAATAGCCAGATGCTTTATCTTCATTCATAAAATGAAGGTCATTGCGTTGCAAATCACCAAAAATAAAGTGCAGCATATCGAAGAAATGAACACCAATATTAGTTGCTACACCAAACGATTTACGCGGGTCGCCTTTCCAACTTTCCATATACCACTTACCACGTGATGTAATGTAAGTCAGCTCTACTTCATGCTTTTCATCTGAACTTGCCTTCGCTACTTGCTCTTTTAAGTCTAAAATCGCTTGATGATGGCGCAGTTGTAAAATGTTGTATACTTTACGGCCCGTTTCTTTTTCAACTAACGCTAAATCGTCGAGTTGCTCAACCGTTGGTACTAACGGTTTTTCACAAATGACATCACAGCCTAAACGCAGACCCGCTGTAATGTGAGAATGGTGTAAGTAGTTTGGTGAACACACCGACACATAATCGAGCTGGGTATTTGCATCTCGTTTCAATGTGTGGGCAAAGTCATAAAAGCGCTCAAACTCAGTAAACATTTCACTTTGAGGTGAAATGCTATCAATAATGCCAACCGAATCATTAATATCAAAACACACCGATAAATGGTTTTCTGTTTCTTTAATCGCTTTCATATGACGTGGTGCGATGTAACCTGATGCACCAATAAGGGCAAAATTCTTCACTGAAAATCCTCTTCAATCTAGGCTTTGATAATGTGGTCCGCAGGCGCTCTATACTTGCCTCGCGTGTCTACCAATAACTGGGCGTTTTCTTTGATTAAGCTGTAGTCAAACTTATCGTGATCTGTTGCTAACACGATAGCGTCAAACTCTGCTACTGACGCAGGTGTCAACTCAACCGAAGACAAATTAAAGTTATGCTCGCGCATTTTAGGGAAAACCGGTACGTGAGGGTCTGAATACGCCACTCCAGCCCCTTTGGCTTCAATTAATTCCATAATTTCAACTGATGGCGATTCACGCATATCATCAACATTCTTTTTATAAGCAATTCCTAGCACTAATATCTTACTGCCTTTTAATGCTTTACCGTGCTGATTTAAGCCATCCATCAACTTATTTACAACATATTCAGGCATCGCCGTGTTCACTTCACCAGATAACTCAATAAAACGTGTATGTAAACCATACTCACGTGCTTTCCAGGTTAAATAAAATGGGTCAATTGGAATACAGTGGCCACCTAAACCAGGGCCTGGATAATACGGTGTAAAACCAAATGGCTTGGTTGCTGCGGCATCCACCACTTCGAATATATCTATGCCCATACGATCTGCTACGATCTTCATTTCATTAACAAGGCCAATATTGACAGCACGGTGAATGTTTTCTAACAATTTAGTCATCTCAGCAGCTTTAGTTGAACTCACTGGCACAACCTGATCAATTGCAGGTGAATATAATGCAATACCCACTTCGGCACAGGCTGCAGTGTGACCACCGCACACTTTAGGTATAGTGCGAGTTTCAAAATCTGGGTTACCTGGGTCCTCACGCTCTGGAGAGTAGATTAAGAAAAAGTCTTCACCAACGGTAAAGCCTCGCTCTTCAACGCGTGGGAGCAACTCTTCTTCAGTAGTACCTGGATAGGTTGTACTCTCCAGAGATAACACTTGCCCTTTTCTAAAGTATGGCGCGAGCGCTTCGGTTGTATCAATAACAAAACTTAAATCTGGCTCACGGTACTTATTAAGTGGGGTTGGTACACACAGAATTAGCGCATCGCATTCAGATGCTCTTGAAAAGTCAGTAGTTGCATCAAAGCCATTTGCCAACGCCTGCTGAATAGAAGAAGGTGAGATGTGCTCGATATAGCTTTGGCCACTTAATAACGCATCGACTTTAGTCTGGTCAATATCAATGCCTAAGACATTGAAACCTATATCACTATAACGAAGCAGTAAAGGCAAGCCTACGTAACCCAACCCGACAATACCAATCTTTGCCGTTTTATTCGCAAATTTTTTAACTAATTCATTTTTCATAAATAATCTTAATAAAGCTCTATTACTTCAATATTTTTTGATAAAACTCTAATAGTCCAGAGATTTGGCTCTGCCAATTAAATTGAGTTTCTACTGATTGTCTGCCAAATACTCCATACTCACGTAAAACATGATGATCATTTAACATTTCATTAATTACATCACTTATCTTGGCAGGTTCTGTAGGTTCAACAGTACGCCCAGATTGAGTATGTTGTACGATTTCATCATACAACTCGAAGTTAGAAGAAAGAATAGGTAACCCTGAAGCCATATACTCAAACATTTTCACCGGAAAGGCGAGTTCATAGTCACCCGTTGGTTGTAGTAAAACCAAGCCTAAATGACTATTTTTTAAGATTTCAACTACTTGGTCTCGATTTTGCCAACCGTAATATTCAACTTTAGGCCAAGCTTCATGACCTTCAATTTCTGACAGTAATGATGTGGGAAAGCAAGGCCCCACTAAATGCAACTTTACATTTCCCTTTACATTAATCAAAGCATCAAGCATCTGAAAGATGCCGCGATCTTTGGTTATCCCTCCAACGTAAACCAAATTTAACGGTTTTCCTTGTTCAATAGCTAAATCTATTGGCGTGTAAAACTCCTCTAAACAGGGGTAATTCCTTACTTCAATTGTTTTTCTAGAGTCAAAACGCCCAGCAATATGAGGAGTCACTGTAACAATACCTGATAGTATTTTAGATGAAATATTCTCACAAAGTCTTACGATATAAGAAATAGGATATGCAAAAACCTTTGGCAACCAAGGCTTCCTGAGAACTTGACTAGGAACATCTTCGTGCACATCATATATCACTTTTTTTCCGCAAAGCCTCAACCCCCAGCCAACAAACATTAACTCAGGATCATGGAAATGATATATATCTGCTTTTTCTTTTAAAGCAGCTCGAAAAACTTTAAATCCGCTAACAAAGAATCGGTAAGCCAAAGAGCTTGGTTTTCCGATGTCTTTGATTTCAACATTGTTGACTTTTTCACTACCCTTACCATCAGCAACAATCAAAACGACATGTTTAAGGAATCTTGCTAAGGAACTACACTCTTTAACAAAAACACGTGTATCTGTTCTCTTATGCACAGTTGTCAAGTGAGCAACTTTTAAACTACTTAGCCTCATTTTAAAGTGCCGAGATAGCTGCAGCAGCTAAACCAAGTTGGTAAACAATTTGAGTTGCAGTACTCCACAATGTAAGTTGGTTCATATATTCAGCATCTAGTGGAACAACAATTGTATCGCCTGGTTCCAGTCGATTCTTAGAATTGTTAACTGCAAACCAACTTGATTCACCAGGAATATACACAGAGCCATTTGCTTTAATAACATAAATTCGATCTTCATCAGCTCGTTGCTTTAAGCCACCGCTGTATTCTAAATAATCTTCGACCCTTAAGTTTTCGCTATATAGGTGAGAAGTCGATACATTAACCTCGCCAATTACACTTACTGTGCTCTGTTTAGCAGGAATATAAAGTGCATCGCCTTTTTCCAATTCTAAGGAAACTGCACCTGACTGAATTTTCGGTAAATCTATAACTAAGCGACCAAGTGCTTGTACTTTCGCCAAGTCTTTGAGTAGCTTATCGGTATCTTCATAACTCAAGGACGCGTCTGTAACTGAGTTTGAAAAGCTTTTTGATGCGATTTCTCGACGTAAATCATCTGAAAGTTTTTGTAATTGAGCTTTTTCTTTTGTTCGGATTGATTGTCGAGTAAATATAGCACCATTTTTAGCAGCAAAATCTGTCAAACCACCCGCTCGTTCCAAAACAAGCTCTAATGTTTCACCTCGCTTGATTGAATAAGTTCCAGGAAAGCGGACTTCACCAAAAAGTGAAACTGTTCGTTCTTCTGACCAATTTGGTGTTGCAAAAATATTTACAGAATCTTTACTGTATAATTTAGCCTCAGTAGGGGCTTTAATTACTTCATCCAGATTTACTGTAATATGTTCTACAGTTGTTGAATTACCTTTATTAACACGAGTAATTTCTGCATTTTGCATATAAGCAGATTCAAGTAAACCACCAGCAGCATCAATCGCAAGCTTGACATTTGAATCTTTAACTAAAGGATAAACACCTGGGTAACGAACACGACCGTTAATTGCAATAAGTGCAGTATCCTCAAACGCAGACGCTTGTTTTTGTAATTTAAGAATAACGGGGGATAGCAGTTTATGCCGACTAAATACTGAATACTCAGCTTCTTCAAGCTTATCAACCTGACCTGTCAACAGCTTCGTCAAGTTATCAAGTTGGTCATCAACCTCAAGGTCATAATCTATATATTCTTCGCCTATAAATTCAGAAAACTTACGATTTTCAAATTTTTGCCACTGTTCTACTTTTGCTTGATGCGCAATTTCTTTTTCACTTAAGGCTAGATCAGTTAACAGGCGCTTTTCCTCTGCTAACTCTTCAAAACGACTAAATACAATAATAATATCACGAGGCTTAAGTTCTATATTGTTATTTTCTTGATTTTCTATAGCCTTAACTAGAGAAAATTGTAGTAACTCTATATCGCCACGGATATTTTTTTCGCGCACAATCAGAGAATAGTCAAAATCAGCAATAGGTAACACATCAGACTTTAATGACGAGATTAAGTCTGAAATGCGATCGCCTTTTTGCCACTGGTAATTACCTGGGTGTGATACTGCCCCCATAATAGTCACAGCATTTTCTAACTCTTCACTCGAACCTTGTACCTTAATTACATCGCCATCATGGGGTTGATAACTAATTTCACTTTTTGAGAAATCTCTAGTTAAAACCGTTTTAAAACTATTGCCAGCGTAACGCTCAATAACCGTTTTTTGCGGGAAAGCTTCTGCTTTAAAACCTCCTGCCAAACGAATTAAATCATCAGCAGTTTCATTTTTCTTTAATTCAAAAATTGCTGGACGTTTCACTAAGCCTGAAACAGTTACTTGCTTACCCACCGATGGAATAAACACAACGTCGCCAGATTGCAATACGATATCATTCGAACTATCACCTTTAGTTAACAGGTCGTATAAATCGAGCGCGGCAACTACTTTACCCGCTCGTTTTACCTGAATGTTACGTAGTGAGCCTATTTCAGTAATACCACCGCTAACAAAAAGTGCATGCGTAACCGAGGCAAGCGATGACACACTATAAGCGCCAGGCTTATAGGCTTCACCTAATACTAAAATACGCATCGAGCGAAGACGCCCCATAGAAACAAAGGCTTGAACGCCAATAATTTCTTGTTCGATTTTAGCTTTTACAAGCGCCTTAACTTCTGAGAACTTTAAACCTGCAACATTCACAGGGCTTAATTTTGGAATCGTTAAGCGGCCTTCACGGTCCACTTCAACTTCAAAGCTATCGCTTTCTTTACCATAAAAATTAATTTGAAACTCATCACCAGGGCCAATGATATAGGAATCAGGGATCGCTGCATTTTCGCTTGGCATAAACGACATAGGTTCGCCAGCAAACAACTCATAGCCAAATGGTTTTAACTCTTCCATTTGCGGTTTGAACTTTTCTTCTTCCGTTTTCTCTTCTTCTTCAGAGCGCGGTTGCACTAATAAGGATTCGTCTTGCAACGCTTCTTCAACTTGTTTGCTTGATTTGTCAAGTTGATTAAGGTCGATACCATACTGTTTAGCAAGGGCTTTTTGCTGCGACTTGGGCAGTTTTTTAAATTGCTCAATTTGCTGAGGAGTTGGAGTCATCGCCATCGATGGCTGAGTAAGTGAAACAACTAACAAGCAAAGAAAAAGCTTAAGATAACGCACAGGATCCCTTTAAAATTTAAGTTCAAATTCAACCCACAATTCTACCTGAGTTCATAGGCAAAAAAAAAGAGCGTTAAACGCTCTTTTACAATTTAGTTATGGCGATACGTTAAAAGCTATAAACTAAAGTAAGTACAGTTTCAGTATCCGTATTAACTTTGTCAGCATCAACTTCCGAGTTATGGGTCACATTAAAACCCACTTTCATTTGTAATGAACCATTAATTTTAGTTAGCAACGCCGTCTCAGAGATACTTTTAGTATTAGTACTACCTGATTCCACCTTCACTCTTTGAGTAAATTTAGCATTATCGCTAATCTTCCAGCTAAAGTCCGCTTTTGCAAGAGCAATAAACTCATCATCGCGCTCACCAGCTTTAGGGCGGCCATCTTTGAAAAACTCTTCATTTTTTTCTGAATATTGGAAATACTTATAACCAGGACCAAAATCAAATCCTAAAGTCATATCCGATTCATCAATTAAACGAAAACCATAACCGCCTGAAAGTACTGTTTCGTGACGATAAGCGCCAAAATAATCGCTATCATGCGTTAAGCCAACGAACAAATGAGCATGTTTTTCCTGAAGGTTATAGTTTGCTTGAATAGCAGCACCATATTTTTCATTTGTACGTTGCGTCTCTTTTAAACCACTTTCTAAAGTAACTTCGTCTTCTTTGTATAACGCATTGATTTTATATTCATTTGTCCAGCGACCAATATCATGTTTTGCATTAGCGCCAAACTTAAAGGTTGTCGTTTCGGTGTTACCACTAGTGATAATAGCACCTAATTCACTGCTTGCTTCCCACTCTTTTTCTTCTGCAATAGCAGCATTTGTCAGTGTTAATGCAACTAAAGATGCTAAATATTTTAATTTCATTGTTAAAACCTACTTCTCACTAATTTTATTTAAATGAACATCCATTTGTGGGAATGGAATAGAAATATCCGCTTCATCAAGCGCTAACTTAAAGTTTTCTTGCAAGTAAAAATAAACCGCCCAGTAATCTTCAGTTTTTGCCCATGATCGCGTAACAAAGTTAACACTTGAATCCCCCAGCGAATGCACACCAATGAAAAACGCAGGGTCATTTAGTACTTTGTCATTTGATTTGATCACCTTTTCAAGTACTTCACGTGTTTCTTTTAGACACGCGTCATAGCTAACGCCAACCATAATATCAACACGGCGAGTAGCCTGACGGCTATAGTTTACAATTGCACCACCCATAATTGCTGAGTTTGGCACAATAATGGTTTTGTTATCTGGAGTTAATAATTCTGTAGAAAAAATTTCTATTTTAGAAACGCTACCTGAATGACCAGCAGCATCAATAAACTCACCTGATTTAAATGGACGCAAAATAATGATCAACACGCCCGATGCAAAGTTAGACAATGAACCTTGCAATGCTAAACCAACTGCTAAGCCAGCTGCACCGAGTATTGCGATAAATGATGTTGTCTCAATACCTACTTGTGAAAGTGCCATTAAAACAGTTGCAGCAAACACTAAAGCATAAACAATATTGGCTAAGAATGAACCAACGGCTTTATCTACTTTTCTTTTTTCAATCGCTTTTTTAGTCAGCTTTTCAGCCATTTTCGCGATGCGTATGCCCACTAGGAGAATAACAATCGCAACAATTGCTTGTACTGCATAATGCAAAAGCATATCTGAGTTTTCGGTTAACCAATTAACTGCAGAATCCATAAGTATTCCATCCTTTGTTGTTGATTTAGGTAATTTTTAGAATTATAAAGATTTTTAGATTTATCGTCACTTTATTTAAGTTTTTCATCACACAAATTTAGTTTATGCGTGGTTGAGATGGACGAGTCCAAATAAATAGTAGTACACATGCGATAGTTACTCCGACAATCGCTTTTAACCAGGTAGCAAAGGAAAGAAAAACCAAAGGATATGAAACGAGCAATAGCATTGAGCTAGTCGCAATTATTTTTACCTTTAGTCGAATCACACCATACTTATCCCAATCACTAATTAAATGACCAAACAAGTGATGATTCAGCAGCCAGTTGTGTAATCGAGTGGAAGACTTGGAAAAGCAAAAAGCCGACAGCAAAACAAAAGGGGTTGTAGGTAACAAAGGCAAAAATATACCAATAACGCCCAACATCAAACTTAATAAACCAATAACTAGCCAAAATGAACGCAATACAGTTGCTTTTACCACCAGTAAACCATGAGAAACAATTTATTTAGCAAAAGCATAACATAAGTCTTCCCATAGCTAGATTTTTTATGTATTATGCGCGCCACACCAAATAAGGTGTTTCAAATTTTGTGGCGGCTGTAGCTCAGTTGGTAGAGCCCTGGATTGTGATTCCGGTTGTCGCGAGTTCAAGTCTCGTCAGTCGCCCCACTCCTTCTAAAAACCTTTTGAAAACATACAATAACTCACATTTATTCGCTTAAAGTACTTGTGCTTATTTTCTTGCGCACTAACACATTATCTGTTTTTCTCGAGCGTTCCCTTTTTCAAGCTAATGCCAGCGTCTTTAAAATTTTTTAGGTTCTTACTTAAAGCACTGATACCACAAAACGTTAAATGTCTTGCTTATTCTTTGCTAGCAACTTTAGCAATTTCAAGGTATTTCGCTTTCCTGAATGCTCGTACATGACGACACTAGGCAACATTTGTTAGGCATAAAAAAACGCGACTTGAGTCGCGTTTTTAAAGTTTATCTTTTAACTAGTTAAGCTTTTGCGGTTTCTAAACCAGGTGCAGCCATAGTAACAGACTCTTCAAAAGACGCCCATTCCCATGCAGTTTCAGTTGCCATCAACTTGCGCAGCAGCTTGTTATTAAGATCATGTCCAGATTTATAAGCAGTCACTTTCCCCAATAAATTATGACCTGTCATAAACAAATCACCAACACAGTCTAAGATTTTATGTTTAACAAACTCATCAGGGTAACGTAAACCGTCGGGGTTAAGCACTTTAAAGTCATCAAGAACAACGGCGTTGTCCATGCTGCCACCTAATGCTAAGTTATTTGCATGCATGTATTCAATATCACGCATAAAACCAAACGTGCGCGCACGACTGATTTGTTCGATAAAGTTTTTAGCAGTGATATCTAAACCGATACGCTGGCGACTTTCATTAATTGCAGGGTGGTTAAATGCAATTTCAAAGTCGATATGGAAACCGTCGTAAGGTTCAATTTCAGCCCATTTATCGCCATCTTCTACACGCACTTTTTCAGTAATGCGAATAAATCGTTTAGCAACATTTTGCTCTTCAATACCCGCTTTTTGAATAAGGTAGATAAAAGGTAGTGAACTGCCATCCATAATTGGCACTTCTGGACTGTCTAATTCAACAATTAGGTTATCCAACCCAAGCGCTGCGATAGCGGCAATTAAATGCTCGGTAGTTGATAAGCGGACACCGTCTTTATTGATTAAGCATGTACATAATTGAGTATCGCCCACAGCTTCAGGTGTTGTTTCAAAATCAACAACAGGATCAAGGTCTACACGGCGAAATACAATACCCGTATTCGCACTAGCAGGTCGGAGAGTGATAGAAACCTTTTCACCTTTGTGTAATCCAACACCTACTGCACTGACTTTTTCAGTTATGGTACGCTGCTTTATCATAGGCTATCCACTTATTCGTAAAAATTGGGCGGCGATCTTACCACAGATAAGACCAGCTGCCAAATTATGTTTATTTTTCAAACAACCTTAATTAGTCTGCTTGATTTCGTAAGAAAGTCGGTACATCAAAGTAGTCAGCTTTATCTTGCTTCTTATCTGTTGACGCGCTTTCTTTGACCTCAGTTTTCGCTTGAGGTTCAATTGCTTCTGGCGATTCAACATTGCCTGATTGAGCAAAGCTAGGTACAAAGACACCAGGTGTAGCTGTGTTGCTTGGCTTTGAGCTATTCGCTTGATTCGTATCAGAACCTGCTACTTTTTGAAAATCAGTACCAACAATACCAAACTGAGGTTTACGCTCACCACCTAAGCCAGTAGCCACGACTGTTACGCGTAACTCTTCAGACATATCAGGGTCGATTACCGCACCAACCACTACCGTCGCATTTTCAGATGCAAGCGCTTTAACATGGTTACCTACTGTTTCGAACTCTTCGATTGCAATGTCCATGCCCGCAGTAATGTTAACGAGAATGCCTTTAGCACCTGTTAAATCAACGTCTTCAAGTAATGGGCTTGAAATTGCCGCTTCAGCTGCTTCCTGTGCACGATCTGGGCCCTTAGCAGAAGCCGTACCCATCATTGCAGTACCCATTGCAGACATTACGGTGCGAACGTCTGCAAAGTCCACATTAATTAGACCAGAGCGTGTAATTAATTCAGCAATACCTTGTACAGCACCAAACAATACGTCATTGGCTTTTGCGAATGCATCTAATAATGTCGTACCTTTTCCTAATACTTTAAGCAATTTATTGTTAGGAATTGTAATCAGTGAGTCCACATGTTGAGAAAGCTCATTGATACCTTCTTCCGCAGCAGCTGCACGCTTTTTGCCTTCAAATTCAAATGGGCGTGTAACAACAGCAACAGTTAGAATACCCATTTCTTTGGCGATTCTTGCTACCACTGGCGCTGCACCGGTACCTGTACCACCACCCATACCAGCAGCAATAAAGATCATATCCGCACCTTCAAGGCCATTGCGAATCGTCTCTGCATCTTCTTCCGCAGAATCACGACCCACTTCAGGATTGGCACCAGCACCTAAACCTTGCGTAATTTGCGTTCCCAACTGCACAGTAACATCAGCAGATGACTTACGTAATGCCTGTGCATCAGTATTGGCTGCAATGAACTTAACGCCTTCAATTTGTTTCTTAACCATGTGCTCAACAGCGTTACCACCGCCACCGCCGACACCGATTACTTTAATTACGGCTTCTTCGCCGTGCTGTTCCATTAAATCAAACATGTTTAACTCTCCGACTAACTACCCAGTGAACAATCACTGAGTAAAAGCTTAAAACTCCCCTTGAAACCATTTTGTTAAACGGCTCCACCAATTCCCATTACCAGATTCTGTGGTGCGGTTGCTCTGGCTATGTTGCATCGTTCTACCGTACTGCAACAACCCAACTGACGTAGCAAATGATGGATCATTTACATAATCAGTAAGCCCAGCGATCCCTACTGGTTGACCAACGCGCACTGGCATTTGGAAAATTTCTTCTGCTACTTCAATAACACCTTGCATTTTGGCTGTACCGCCTGTTAACACGATGCCTGCAGCTATTTGTTCTTCTAATCCAGAACGGCGAATTTCTGTCATCGCCAGTTCAAAAATTTCTCTCATGCGCGGCTCAACAACTTCCGATAATGTGTGACGCGACATGATGCGTGCAGGTCTTCCGCCTACACTCGGTACTTCAATACTATCTTCTTGGCTTGCCAAGCGACTTAGGGCACTGGCATATTGTACTTTAATTGCCTCTGCATGCGAGATCGGTGTACGAAATATTTTCGCGATATCACCGGTAACTTGATTTCCCGCAACAGGTAACACTGCAGAATGACGCAGTGACCCCTGAGTATAAATTGTGATATCCATGGTACCACCACCGATATCAACAACGGCTACACCTAATTCGCGCTCATCTTCGGTTAACACCGAATCGCCAGAAGCAAGGGCAGAAAAAATAAACTGGTCAACACGCAAACCGCAGCGCTCAACACACTTTTCAATATTTTTAGCCATATCATTAGAGCAAGTAATAATATGAGCTCGCGCTTCCATTCGCACACCACTCATACCAAGTGGATTACGAATACCTTCTTGCATATCAACAGTATATTCTTGCGGTAAGGCATGCAGCATTTTACGTTCAGCTGAGATAGGCACTGATTTTGCGATGTGGATAACATTATCGATGTCATCATGGGTGATTTCAGTATTATTGATGGCAACCACACCATTTTCATTTTGACACTCAATGTGTTTACCCGAAATACCAAGGTAGACAGAACTAATACGGCAATCTGCCATTAACTCTGCTTCGTCTAATGCTCGTTGAATCGACTCAGACACCAAGTTGAGGTCGTTAACCCCCCCTTTATCCATGCCCTTTGCGTTTTGACTACCAACGCCAACAATACTCAACTGATTATCAGGTGTTATTTCCCCAACAACAGCAACAACTTTAGATGTACCAACATCTAAGCCGATTATGAGATTACGTTCAACTGCCTTGGTCATACCCTAGTTATACCTTATTATTGTTAGTTTGCTGTTCGGTGGGCTGCAGCCAACTCACAGCCAATCCCGTATCATACCTTAAATCTATCGACTCTACCTCTTTATCCGACGAGTTTTTTATTTCCGGATACAAATCGATAAATCGCTGAACTCGGAGCGCAATATCTTTGCGTCCAAGGTTGAGCTTTACACCACTTTTAAGCCATAGACGCCATGAAAAACGCTCAGATAATGCCAAACTACTCAGCTCTATTTCATTCAGCGCCAATAACTCTTTAAAGGTTTTAAATGTCTTCCACGCTTCGTTTTCACTGCCCTCTGGACCATACAGCATGGGTAACTTATTAAAAAACTGTTCTGCTGGTGCTTGAAAAATATCACCATGAGTATTTAACAATAAATCTTGGTTCCAAATAGCCACAGCCTGATGTTCAGTTACATAAACGCGCAATGTATCTGGCCATTGTTTGCGTACTGAGACACTAGCCACCCAGGGCAACTCAAGTAGCTTTTCTTGCACTTGATTAACATCAACATCAAAAAAAGTCCTTACCTTCAATGACTTGATTTTTCCAACGATATCCTGCTCATTTGTATATACAGGATTGCCATGCACCAAAACTTTGCTTAATTTGCTGTTTTTTTCTGTCGCCAAATATTCAGTTAATGTATCGACGCCTTGCCAAGTAGCAAACAATGTTAGACAAAAGAAACTCACACCCATAAGTAAAGACCAATTGGTTACAGCAACCAATCGTTTTACGTAATCAATCAATGTGAGTAACTTTGCTTTCATTTATAACGTCGAGTCCAAAATCTCTAAAACTAACTCACCAAAACTGCGACCTGAATCTTTAGCGGCCATAGGCACTAACGATTTTTCGGTCATACCTGGTACCGTATTGACTTCTAAAAGGTAAAATTGACCATTTTCATCACGCATAGCATCTACACGCCCCCAATCTTTGGCACCGACTAAGGCAAACGCTTGCGTAGCAATGCGTTGCAAATATTCCGTTTCCGAAGGCGCTAAATCTGCAGGGCAATGATAGCTTGTCGTAGTAGACTTATATTTTGCTTCGTAATCATAAAAACCACGTGGAGTACGCATTTCTATAACGGATAATGCCTGATCATTTAACATGCTCACAGTGTATTCTGAGCCAGTGATCCACTGCTCTAACAGCACTTCATCATCAAAAGTAAACGCATTTTCAAGGGCACTGTTTAACTCTTCTGCACTGTTTGCTTTAGCCATACCTATACTCGAGCCCTCATGGCTCGGTTTAACCATCACAGCACCAAACTCAGCAATAATTGCTTCTGTATTAAAGTCTTCACCTTTTTTAACGGTTGTAAATTTTGCTGTTGGTAAATCATTTGCCACAAAAAGCTGTTTGCAACGCACTTTATCCATCGCTAACGCACTGCCTAACACACCACTTCCGGTATAAGGCAAGCCCATAAATTCAAGCGCACCTTGAATTGTACCGTCTTCACCACCACGGCCATGAAGTGCGATGAACACGCGGTCAATCCCCAACGTTTTAAGTTCTGTAAGCTCTTGCTCTTTTGGATCAAATGCAATCGCATCAACGCCATTAGCTAGCAAAGCGTTTAAAATAGCACTGCCAGAGTTTAGTGAAACTTCTCTTTCGGCCGAATTGCCACCTAATAAAACGGCGACTTTACCATACTGCTTTTGGCTCATTGTGCTACCTGCTTTAACTTTGTGATGTTCATTTCAGTTTCTGCAATTTGTTTAACCAACTGACCAATATTGCCAGCTCCTTGGGTTAACACTAAGTCATTATCTTTTAATACTTCTGCCAGTGCTGGAAAAAGCTCCTGTGGCGAAGCAATATACCTAGGCTCTTTACCGCGCTGCCTCAAGCTTCGGCATAAACTTTTACTATCAGCGCCGACAATTGGTTCCTCACCTGCGGCATACACTTCTAACAGCAACAATTCATCTACTTGATTTAGTACGTCAACAAATTCCTCATAGAGGTCGCGAGTACGTGTGAAACGATGGGGCTGATAGGCCATTACTAAACGTTTATCTGGCCAACCTTGTTTTGCCGCTTTAATTGTTGCTGCAACTTCTGATGGGTGATGACCATAATCATCAACTAACATCACGCTACCAGCCTCGTTGTTAAATTCACCATAATGCTGAAAACGTCGACCGATCCCTTCAAACTCTCTAAGCGCAGCTTTAATTGCACTTTCATCAACACCTTCTTCATAAGCAACAGCAATCGCTGCAGTTGCATTTAGAGCATTATGTTTACCTGGTAAGTTTAAAGTGATCGCAAGTGATTCCCCATTTGGTAATACCACGTCAAATGCACTACTACTTGCCGTTTGAGAAAAGTTAAGTAGTTGATAATCTGCATCCTCTGATTCACCATACGATACATATTTTCGGCTAAAGCGTGGCAATAATTCTCTTACTACAGGGTCGTCTATACAAGCTACGGCTAAGCCATAAAAAGGGAGGTTATGGATAAATTCAATGTAGGTGTCTTTCATGTTTTCAAAGTCACCTTGATACGTATCCATATGATCCGCTTCGATATTAGTGATAATACTGATCATGGGATTCAAGTGTAAAAAGCTTGCGTCACTCTCATCTGCTTCAGCAATCAAATACTGACCACTACCCAATTTTGCATTCGTACCGGCACTATTTAATAAGCCGCCAATAACAAACGTTGGGTCAAGTTCAGCCTTAGCAAAAATACTTGCAACTAAACTTGTGGTCGTGGTTTTACCGTGTGTTCCAGCAACCGCTATACCCTGTCTAAAACGCATCAATTCAGCGAGCATCTCAGCACGTCGAACAATAGGGATATGCTTTTCTTTAGCACATATAATCTCTGGATTAGTCTCATCAATCGCACTTGAAACGACTACAACATCGGCATTTTCAACATTTTTTTCCTGATGACCAATAAACACCTTTGCACCCGCCTTGGTCAAACGCTCGGTCATGGCACCGCGGTTAATGTCGGAACCCGTAATTGAATATCCTAAATGCAACAATACTTCCGCAATGCCACCCATACCTGCACCACCAATCCCGATAAAATGGATAGTGTTAATACGTCTCATGGCAGGTAAATTATCTTTTTTCAATGTGCTACTCTACTTACTAAATTCGATACATAAATTTGCAACATCGCGTGTTGCATCTAATTTGGCAGCCGCTTTTGCTTTTTCTGCCATTTCTATTACTAATGCTTTATCTGTGACATAAGGCTTGAGTAATTCAACCAAAGACTCTTTTGTCATATTCTTTTGCTGTATTAGCAAAGCTGCATTTTGCTTTACTAAATAATTAGCATTGGCAGTTTGGTGATCATCCACAGCGAAAGGAAAAGGCACAAATATCGCCATTTTTCCTGCTGCAGCAATTTCACTTACAGTAAGCGCTCCTGCACGGCAAACAACTATATCAGCCCACGCATATGCCTTATCCATATCGTGAATAAATTCGTTCACTTCGGCATTTAAGTCCAGCTTTTCATAACGTGTTGTAACTTCCGCTAAATGGCCTTTACCTGTTTGGTGGCGAATTGCCAAATTGCTTTCGCTTGCAAGTTGCTTAAACACTTCAGGCAACTCATCATTAAATACTTTTGCACCCAGCGAACCACCAACTACCAACACGTTGCATTGCGCATTAATTTTTTCAACCTGCATATTGGCAACGCTGCTGCGTACAGGGTTACCTATTATTTTGCAGTTATCACTTTCAAATGCAGACGGAAATGCTGCCATTACTTGATTTGCGATTTTAGCCAGCAGTTTATTGCTCAGCCCTGCTACGGCATTTTGTTCATGAATAAGTAAAGGTATACCTAACAATTTAGCAGCAACACCTGCAGGGCCCGTTACATAACCACCCATGCCCAATAATACATCTGGCTTTTCTTGCTTCATCACTTTACGCGCTTGCCAAATGGCCTTAATCACCATAAAAGGCGCTTTCAATAAACGCATCAATCCGTTACCTCTAACGCCTTTTACGTCAATATAACGAATTGCGATATTATGGCGCGGTACAACATCCGCTTCCATTCTATCAGCGGTGCCAAGCCAAACTACCTGCCACCCTTGTTCTTTCAAATAATCAGCAACAGCAATTCCAGGGAAAATATGCCCGCCAGTGCCACCTGCGACAATCATTATTTTCTTACTCATGATTTTCGTCCTCGTGTTGTGGCCTGTTTTGTTGCCATTTTCACCTCAAAATCCACTCTCAATAAAATACCTGCAGCCACGGTCATCACTAACAAACTAGAGCCACCATATGATACAAATGGCAGGGTTAACCCCTTGGTTGGTAAAATCCCCGCACTCGCACCAACGTTAACCATACTTTGAAAGGCAAACCAAATGGCAATACCTAAGGCCAAATAACCTTCATACTCTTTACCAGCTTTTAGCGCATTAAAACCAATATTGAGTGCTCTGAAAATCAGTACAAATAACACAGTCAATACACTGAATACACCAATAAAACCGGTCTCTTCAGCTAAAATTGCAAAAATAAAATCTGTATGAGCTTCTGGTAAGTACTGTAGCTTTTGTACGCTGTTACCCAAACCTTGGCCAAACCAATCGCCACGGCTATATGCCATTAACGATTGCACCAACTGATACCCTTTACCGAATGGGTCATCCCATGGGTCCATAAACCCTGTAATACGTGCACGGCGATAGGGAGAACTCGCGATGAGTAAAATCACTAAGCCTACACCTGTCATCATTAACGCAAAGAACTGCCATAGACGTGCGCCAGCTAAAAATAGCAAACCAATTGTAGTAACAAACATAACGACCACTGTACCTAGGTCTGGCTGCATTAAAATTAAGAAGGCATATACCATAAAAACAGCGAGCGGCTTGATAAAGCCTTTTAAGTTTTCTTGCACTTCTGACTTTTTACGCACTAAGTAACCCGCTAAGTAACAAAAGAAGAATAACTTTGCCACTTCAGAAACTTGAATATTAATTGGCCCCACGCCAATCCAACGTGTCGAGCCATTTACTTCTCGACCAATAATCAATACAGCGATTAACATTGGAATGCCCGCGAGCAACAAGGGGAGGTTCGCCTTTTTCCAAAAGCTCATTGGCAAGCTTGTCGAAAACAACAGCAAGGTTAAACTTAAAACCAAATAAACGACATGACGAATGGTAAAATGAAACGGATTATCAAACATCCGTATCGCGGTAGGCATAGAGGCACTAGTCACCATAATAAAACCAACACCTACTAAAATAACCATGCAGTAAATCAGTGGTACATCGTAAAGGTTATTTGAACGCACATGAAATTGTGCTTTTAAGAGCTCTAATGCCTTCATGCGTTTACCACCTTGCGCACAAGCTCACTAAACACTTCGCCGCGATGCTCAAAGCTTTTAAACATATCAAAGCTTGCACAGGCAGGCGCTAGCAGCACAATATCACCTGAAACAGCGCTTTCTTTTGCTTCTTTTACAGCTATTTCGAGTGATTCAACTTGTTTGCTATTTTCACTTAAAGCGGCGATTTTCTCTTTATCTTCACCAAAGGTAATTAACTGTTTTACATAGCTCGAAATTTCAGATTTTAGTGGCGAAAAATCAGCACCTTTACCCACACCACCAGCGAGTAAAATGATATTTTTGCCATTTGCTAAGCTCATCAATGCTGCTTGAGTTGCGCCGACATTAGTCGCTTTAGAGTCATTAACATAAATTACCCCATTATCTTCTGCAACCAGTTGGCAGCGGTGTGCCAACCCTGAGAATTGATTAAATGCACGCTTATAAATTTCAGAGGAAAGATTTAACCGAGATAACAAAGCCATTACAGCTAAAGCATTTAACTGGTTGTGAATACCAATTACTTTTAATTCACTGGTCTGGAGTTGTTTTTGACCATCAATGTTAAAAGCACCGTCTAATAAGTACAAATCCCCCTGTTTAATGCCAAAACTAACTTGAGGTTGATGCGCTGTATACGTTAATTCGTCATCGAGGTTAAGCACTGCAAGTTTGCTATGTAAATGAATACGCTGTTTAGCATTAACATAGTCTGCAAGGCTATCGTAACGATCCATATGGTCTTCGCTAATATTAAGCACACAACTTGCTTCGCATATCAATGAATGGGTTGTCTCTAATTGAAAGCTTGAAAGCTCCAAAACATAATAATCAAAATCTTGATCAACAACATCTAAAACAGGTGTGCCAATATTGCCAGCTAAGGCGACATCAAATCCTGCTTGATTTAAAACATCATAAGTAAGTGTAACAACAGACGATTTACCATTAGAGCCTGTAACGGCATATACAGGTTTAGTGTTGAGCCTTGCAAAGAGCTCGACGTCCCCAATTACTTCAACACCTCGTGCTATCGCATCTTGTATATACATATTTGATAATGCTATACCCGGGCTGATAACAATCAGTTCAGCATCATTAAACACCGAGTCTGTTAAAGCACCGAAGTGAACTCGAGTAGCCAGTTGCTCTGCAACCGCTAAATTCGGAGGTGTCTCACGGCTATCTACCACACTAAAATCAATATTTTTACGAGCAAAAAAACGCATTGTGCTCAGGCCGGAAACTCCCAACCCAAGCACTGTAATTCTTTTGTTTTTCAGTTCGTCTAAATAATTCATTTATCTCAACTTTAATGTTGCCAAGCCAGCTAAAACAAGCACAACTGATATAATCCAAAAACGCACAATAACACGTGGTTCTGGCCAACCTTTCAGTTCGTAATGATGATGAATAGGTGCCATTCTGAAGATACGCTGACCACGTAATTTGTAAGAGCCAACCTGCAAAATAACCGACAGTGCTTCCATAACAAATACACCGCCCATAATGACTAACACGAGCTCTTGGCGCACTAATACTGCGATAATACCAAGGGCACCACCTAATGCTAATGAACCCACATCACCCATAAATACTTGCGCAGGATATGTGTTAAACCACAAAAAGCCCAAGCCAGCACCAACAATCGCAGTACAAAGTACAACTAACTCACTAGCCTCAGGGATATACGGAATATGTAGGTAGTTGGCAAAATTTACATTACTCGTAACATAAGCAATAAAAGCAAAAGCACCTGCAACTAAAATAGTCGGCACAATAGCGAGTCCATCTAAACCGTCAGTTAAGTTAACGGCATTCGAAGTGCCCACAATCACAAAATAAGCCATTACGATATAAAACAACCCAAGCTGTGGCATAACCTCTTTAAAAAATGGCACAACTAACGCTGTTTCTTGCGGAAGTGCTGCGCTATAAAATAAAAATGCTCCCGCCGTGAGTGCAATAACTGATTGCCAAAAATATTTCCAACGGGCGATGAGGCCGTCGGTATTTTTACGAACAACTTTGCGGTAATCATCAATAAAGCCAACCGCACCTAACGAGCCAATTACAAACAAGGTAACTAATACATAGCGGTTACTGAGATCCGCCCAAAGTAATGTACTGGCAAAAATAGAGCCCAAAATCAAAATCCCACCCATAGTTGGTGTGCCTGATTTTGATAAGTGCGACTCAGGCCCATCATCACGTACCGTTTGACCAATTTGCATCAGTTGTAAACGACGAATTAATTTCGGACCAAAATAAAGCGATAGCATAAGTGCAGTTAATACACCCAAAATAGAGCGAAATGTTAAGTACGAAAATACGTTAAAGCCAGAGTAAAACTGGGTTAAATATTCAGCCAACCACATTAACATGACTGTTCACCTTTCTTATTATTTAGCTCGTCTACTAACAATTCCATGCGAGAACTGCGCGAACCTTTTATGAGTATTGTTGTGCGTTCGTTATTACTAGCTAGGTGGCCTGATAAAGCCTGCTTTAAAGCTTCAACGAGTTTTTCACGTGTTGAGAAGTGGCGCCCAGGCTGTTCAAATACATCACTTGCTGATTGACTCAACACACCTAATGTATATACATGGTCAATGCCTTTATTTTGGGCGTATTCGCCAACTTCTTGGTGATAGACACGTGCATCTTCTCCAAGTTCAGCCATATCGCCTAAAACAAGGATTTTTTCACCATTGATCCCACTGAGTAGATCAATGGCAGCACGAACAGAACCAGGGTTTGCATTATAGCTGTCATCAATTAATGTTAAATCGTCTGATACTTCAATAATGTTAACGCGCCCCTTGACCTGCGGCATGTTACTTAGACCCGACGCTACCTCAGAAAGACTAACTCCAAGAGGTAACACTAATGCTGCGGCAACAAGACTATTTGTTACATTATGTGAACCTGGAATTGGCAACTTAACAGGTACAGATTCACCTTTATAAACAAGGTTAAATTGTGCTCGACCAAAATCATCTAGCTCAATGTTTTCAGCCCAAATATCCTTTTGTTTAGTCGCGGAAAATTGCGTGACCTGTTTATCTTCAAGTCGTGCTAACCAATAATCAATAAACTCACTGTCAGCGTTAACAACCGCAACACCGTTATCTGGTAAGCCTAAGAAAATTTCACCTTTAGCACGTGCAACGCCAAATAAATCACCAAAACCTTCTAAATGAGCTTCAGCAACATTGGTAATAGCTGCAACCTGAGGTTTCACTAGATCTGTGGTGTAGGCAATTTCACCTAAGTGATTTGCACCGAGTTCAATCACGGCATATTGATGTTTTTCTTCAAGACGTAATAGGGTTAGGGGTACACCTATATCATTATTAAAATTACCATTGGTCGCTAGCACCTCACCGAGTTGCGACAAAATTGCGGCTGTCATCTCTTTAACTGTGGTTTTGCCCACACTGCCTGTCATAGCGACTGTTTTTGGTTTTACGTGAGCCATAACCGCAGCGCCTAATTTGCCAAGTGCAAGACGCGTATTTTCAACAACAAACTGTGGCATATCGACATCTTGAAGCGCTTCTACAATCAATGCTTTGGCACCAAGCTCTTGCGCTGTTTTGGCAAATTTATGGCCATCAAAGTTTGGCCCTTTCAGTGCTAAAAAAACTTCACCAGCCTGCAGTTGGCGAGAATCAGTTACGATTGTTGAAAATGGTGTATTTTCACCTTGGTAAGACACACCTAAGACATCCGCTATCCAATTGAGATCAGCCGAAATCATGCATTTTCCCCTTTTAAAATCTGCTGCGCAGCTAAACTGTCACTAAAGTGAACTGTGTTAGTGCCTATAATCTGGTAGTCTTCATGGCCTTTTCCGGCAATAAGTACAATGCCATCAGGTGAAGTGGAAGTAATCGCAAGCTTTATTGCGGCAAAGCGATCAAGCTCTACCACCGCTTTTTCTGGGGATTGAAATCCAGTAAGAATATCCGCTGCAATAGCATCAGCATTTTCAGTGCGTGGGTTGTCATTTGTTACAACCACTCTTTTTGCGTATTTTTCTGCAATCTGAGCCATCAATGGGCGTTTACCTTTATCGCGATCACCGCCACAGCCAAATACGCATGTTATGTTGTTACCAACATGGTGTGATAAAGCAACAAGCGCTTGCTCTAATGCATCTGGTGTATGGGCATAATCTATGATACAGGTTGGATAATTATCTGCGCTGAAAGCTTGCATTCTTCCGACTACCGCATCTAATTGTTCAATCTTATCAATTAACCAATCAAAGTCATATGCTAAATTCAGTAATGTCGCGAGTGCAGCGGTTAAATTATATAGATTAAATTTACCAAAAAGCGGTAAAGTAATTTGTCTTTCACCCCAGCTAGAACGAATAAGGCATTTGAGCCCTTGCTTGGAGTAAGTTGCATTATCAAATGAAACAAATGGATAGCTATTGTCGCTTGGCACATTTTCACCAAACACCACAGGGTTAGGTATTTTCTTTTCAACTAACCACTGTTTTACTTGCGCGTCATCAAAGTTAACGACATTACATTTTGTCGAAAACTCAGTAAGTAAGGTAAGCTTTGCTTCACCGTAAGCATGCATCGTGCCGTGATAATCTAAATGATCTCGACTCAAATTGGTAAACACTGCAATATCAAATTCACTATCATCAACTCGACCTTGTACTAAACCGTGTGAAGACACTTCCATTGCAACGAGTTCATAATCTCGCATTTGCGAGAACAAATGTTGTAATTCAATAGCTGAAGGTGTGGTATTTGCAAGTGCAGTGAGGTCATGTGTTTGTCCCCAACCAAGCGTTCCGATAACACCTGTTTTTTGCTTGGGTGCATTAGCAAGATTGGCGATCATACTGGTAACCGTAGATTTACCATTAGTGCCTGTTACACCGACTAATTTAAATTGCGCACTTGGCTTATTATAAAAGGCACTCGCAAACAGGCTAAGCTTATTTGCCAAGCCATCAATCACCAATACATTTTCACGCGCTGGTAAGTATTCGCATTGGCTATCAACCAACACGAGTGATGCGCCTGATGTCAATGCAGAATCAATAAAACGCGATGCATCAAGCTGATGACCTTTAATCGCAATAAACGCAGTACCGGGCGCAATGGCCCGGCTGTCTAAAGTCAGAGTGTTTGTTTCAATGCCGCAACTAGGTTCACCTATTGCGAGCAATGCGCGATCAATAGGTAACATAGTCTCGCCGTTGATTAAGTTGTGCGACCGCTTCTAAATCAGGTGCAACATTAAGAATACGAAGCGAGCCAGACATAATTTCAGAAAATGCAGGGCCAGCAACATCGCCACCATAATAAACATCACCGGCTGGCTCGTTAATCATTACAACAACAGCTAAGCGCGGATCGGATACAGGGGCTATGCCTGCGAAGTAGCCAACATATTCATCACCATAACCACCAAATGCGGCTTTTTTAGAGGTACCGGTTTTTCCACCCACACGGTAGCCATCAAGTTTAACGCGTGTTGCGGTACCGCCTCGCTCAAATACGCTTTCCATCATTTCAAGTACTGCATATGCATTACGTTTTTCAAATACACGCTCGCCATGCACCTTGCCATTTTGTTTTAGAATAGTTAGCGGGCGATTAATACCACCAGAACCAATAGCTGCATAAGCACGTGCCATTTGCGCGGTACTAACTGAAATGCGATAGCCATACGAAAGCGTTGCAACTTCAAAATCTGACCAACGTCCATGTGGTGTAAACAAGCCATCACTTTCACCTACCATGCCTGTTCCAGTTTCTTCACCAAAACCTAAACGTTGGAAGAAACCGATGAAATCTTGTTTTGGCATGGTTTGCGCTATTTTTGATACACCCACATTTGACGATTTTTGCAAAATTGTACGCAAATCCATTGGGCCATTATTCTTACCATCTGTAACAATACTACCGCCAACACGCATCCAACCTTTGGTTTTTATCACGCTATCATGGTCAATAGTGCCATATTCTAAGCCAGCTAAAACTGAAATAGGTTTCATCGTTGAGCCCGGCTCAAATAAATCAGTAATTGCACGGTTACGGCGTTTATGCGGTGCCGCATTTTTTAAATTGTTTGGATTAAATGACGGGCTATTCACCATCGCTAACACTTCACCAGTATGCACATCAACAACCATGGCACTACCCGAAGTGGCCTTATAGCTTAATACGGCAGATTTCAGGGAACGATAAGCCAATGATTGAATACGCTGATCAATGCTCAGCTGAATATTCTCAGGTTCAATGCGCGCACGCTCATCTAAAATTTCAATTTCTCGTCCTTGCGCATCTTTACGAATAGTGCGCTTGCCTGCTTCACCTGTCAGTGCTTCATTGTAAAGCTTTTCAATGCCTTCGATGCCTTCGCCATCGATATTGGTGAAGCCTAAAACATGTGCCGTCACTTCACCCGCAGGGTAAAAGCGTTTTGATTCATCTAGCAGATAAATACCCGGTAATTTAAGTTCAGAAATATAGCGTGCAACAGGCGGCGTAACTTGGCGTTTTAAATAAACAAAGCGACGTGAGCTATCACTTGTTAATTTGCCATCAACAAGTGGTTTTTGCAGGCGCAGCACTTCTGCTAAATCCTGCCAACGTGAATCGCTATTATAAATTTCTTCTTTTTGCTGTGCTAACCGTGCGGGGTCCTTATCAAGTGCAGCAACAGCTTGTTTAAGATCTAATTGATTTTCTCGGGCATGCTTACGGGTTAAGCTATAAGCCTTTGCAGTTAATGCTTTATCAAGTTGTTTTGGATCGCCATAAACACTTACTACAGGTACACTAATCGCAAGCTCATTACCGTGGCGATCTAAAATCAGGCCTCGTTGTACATTCACTTTTTCAACACGTACTGTACGTTTATCACTCTCAGACACAGCAAAATCAGGCTCAATCACCTGAATATATGCAGCACGAGCAACAAGGGTGGCAAATACTGCAAAAACGGTGGCGCACACAAGTAGGTATCGCCAGCGAATTATTGCGCCTTGTTTAGGTTTTGGGTTATTTCGTTTCATGGCAATACCACCAGCTTTTCATCCTTGCGTTCTGGTCGCTTCATGTCGAGTTTTTTCTTTGCAATGTCTTCAACACGGGCATGCTGTGCATAGAATTCACTTTCTACCACTAAATAGCCCCATGCCAGATCCAACTCATCTTTCTGTTGTAATAATTTATCTTGTTTGATCACTTCAGCACGTGACGCATCGGTGACCATCACAACGGCAAGTGCCGTCGCAAAAATAGAAAAAAGCAGCCCCAAAGTGACTTTCTCCCTAAAAAGTCCCTTAGTGATCTCGATAAACAGGTTTGGCTGACGCGTGTTATTTTTACTAGCCACTACAACCTCTTTGCGACCCTAAGTACGGAGCTGCGCGCACGGCTATTACGAGCTATTTCTTGCTCGCTTGGCTTAATAGCCTTTCCTATCGCTTTCAGCGTTAGGTTTTTATTTAGTTGATCTTCAGTTAAAGGCAGACCTCTTGGTACAGCCTCTCCTTTACTTTGCTTTTTAACAAACTGTTTGACGATGCGATCTTCTAGTGAATGGAACGAAATCACTGCGAGGCGACCATCTTGCTTTAATACGTCAAGTGAACCTTGTAATGCCGTTGTGATCTCTTCTAACTCACTGTTTATGTAAATGCGAATTGCTTGGAACGTGCGTGTTGCCGGATGCTTATTCTTATCTTTTACAGGCACAGCCTCATCCACTAACTTTGCCAGTTGTCTTGTAGTGGTAATTGGCGTTTCATCACGGGTTTCGATAATTTTTGTTGCGATACGGCGACCAAACTTTTCTTCGCCATACTTTTTAATCACAAAAGTAATTTCTTCAAGCTCAGCTTCCGCTAGCCACTCAGCTGCACTGCGGCCTGAACTCGGATCCATACGCATATCAAGTGGGCCATCGTTCATAAAACTAAAGCCGCGATCCGCTTCATCAAGCTGTGGGCTAGAAACACCTATGTCGAGTAGAATACCATCTACTTGATGTAACAAGTTCAAACTTTCTGCCACTTGGCGAATATTTGAAAAACGATCATGCACAATTTGAAAACGTGCATCATTTGCAAACTTTTTAGCAGCTTCAATTGCTGTAGGGTCACGATCTATCGCAACTAAACGACCATTTTCACCCAAGCGTTTTAAGATTTCACCCGAGTGGCCACCGCGACCAAAGGTACCGTCAATATAAATACCATTTGGCTTTATATCTAAAGCCTCGATCGTTTCATCGAGTAACACGGAAATATGTTGTTGGCTTTGAGACATAAGGCGCCTATTTATTATTAAAAATTGAAATCTTGTAGTCGTTCGCTAACGGTCAGATCTTTTTGTTGTTCTTGTGCGATATCTAGTTGAAGCTTCTCGTTCCAAGTATCTTCATCCCACAGTTCAAATTTGTTCAACTGACCTACTAGCATTAATTTTTTGTTGAGCCCTGCATGTGCTCTGAGTGGCGAAGATAATAAAATTCTGCCGTTCTTATCGAGCTGACATTCCATCGCGCTACCAAGCAAGATACGCTTAACGCGACGTTCGGCTTCAACCATGTTCGACAACTGGCTAAGTTTTTGTTCAACCTCTTGCCATTCACTTAATGGATACAGCAACAGGCAGGGATCTTTTAAATCAATCGTACACACTAACTGGCCTTCACAATCTGCCTGCAACAAAGCACGAAACTTGGTTGGTATTGCCAAGCGTCCTTTATCATCGAGGTTAATTGCATGTGCGCCACGAAACATGTGAGCGTTCCTATTTTGTTGTTAGTGCCGATCCACTGAGATCCATTTTTTACCACTTTTCTCCACAACGTTAGAGTCTAGGGCTTGACACTGGTATTTGTCAAGAATTGTAACAATATTATTTTTCTCGCAAGCCCTTTATTGATAAGGGCTAGAGCAAAGTTAATGAATTTAGTGGAAAAAAGTGGAGGGAGATCTTAGATCACGCCTTTACTAGCCTTGCATTGAACCTTTTTGCATAAAAAGCGATCGAATTGATTGTACTTTTTGTACAAGCTATTAACAGCATGCCTTGACGGCCTTTTACAAACTTTAACTGTAATTTATTGTTGTTATTTTTACCCTCTGGTAATTTGAAGCAATAAATTGCGATCTTATTAAAGGAAGACAGTTATGACATTTAGTAAAGTGCAAAAAGGAATTGCTCTAGCTTTATCCTTCTCGATGCTAGCAGCATGTGGGGGAAGTTCAAATAGCAGTTCAACAACTGACGTTGATAATGGCTCAACAGGTGGCACGCCAGGCAATGGTACAAACAATCAATGGGTCGCTGGCGAATTTAAAGCAAAAGAAGATTTTGCAAATAAGTGCGCAATAGTTCGCACTGGTTCCGATCCTTTCACTGGCGAAATATACAAAGATACAGCAGGTACATTAACTGATGAAAAAATGTGGCTTCGTTCATGGAACCACGAATCCTACCTTTGGTATAACGAAGTCGAGGATGTCGATCCTGCTAACTACACTACTCCACAAGCCTATTTTGAGGTACTAAAAACATTTGCAAAAACAGCCTCTGGTGCAGATAAAGATAACTTTCACTTTGCACAAGATACCGCTGAGTATCGCGAACGCACTCAAGGAGGCGCATCATCAGGCTATGGTATTCGTTGGCGCTTTGGAAGCACCACACCGCCACGAGAGTTATTCGTAGTTCAAACAGAACCAAATTCACCAGCGACAACCGCGGGCTTTAAACGTGGCGACCAAATCTTGGAAGTAGATGGTGTTGATCTTATTAATGGTGATGACGTAGAAACACTTAATGCAGGCTTATTTCCTGAAAATGATGGCCAAACACACACTATAAAAGTAAAAGATACTTTTGGTATTGAAAAAACACTGACAGTTACCTCTGGCAGCTATGAAATAGCAGCAGTAAAAGCGACTAATACGTTTGTGCATGATGGTAATACTGTGGGTTACATTCAGTTTGATACCTTTAGCATTGCCGATGCACAAACCGACTTAATCAATAAGTTCACTGAATTTCGAAATGCCAATGTGAATGAGTTAGTGGTCGATTTACGCTACAACGGCGGTGGGTTACTTGCACTCTCATCGCAACTCGCATACATGATTGCCGGCGACGTTAATACAAACAACCGCAGTTACTACACTTTGAAATACAATGGAAAATGGTCTGACGATCAAGTGCTCGGCTTTTATGATCAAGAAATCGACTGGGATAACAGCCGTTTCACAGGCGTTGATTTACCTACCGTCGCATTGAACAAAGTCTATGTCATTTCAAGTGGTTCAACCTGTTCAGCAAGTGAAGCTCTGATCAACGGCCTTGCAGGTATCGATCTTGATGTAGTCCTGATTGGCGGACAAACTTGTGGTAAGCCATACGGCTTTGTGCCAACCGATAACTGCAGTACAACCTATTTCACCATTCAATTTAGTGGGGTGAATGCGAAGGGCTTTGGTGAATACTCTGATGGTTTTATTCCTAAACAAAATCCAAATTTCCAAACAGAAATTCAGGGCTGTACGGTAACTGACGATCTGACACGTCCTATGGGCGATATTTCAGAAGGCATGTTATCTGCCGCACTGTATCATATGGAAACTGGAAGCTGCCCAACAGTCAAAGCTACAAAAGTAGTCAACCAAACTGGAATCAGTCAGAAAAATACAGGGCCTGCGTTACATAAGCCAGATAACCGTTTCGAACAAATGATTGAAAATAACGCGATCATCACACCGATAAAAGATGCATCGAATTAACGATTAGCACTATTTAAAAGGTGGCATATGCCACCTTTTAAATAGTAATTTATCTTTACATAAGGGTTTAGCGGAAAATAAAAAACAATGATATGCCTGCGATAGCCAACACTGTGCCACTCAGTGTTTTGATTGTAGGAATTTGCCCTTTTGCTATCGCAAAGAACAAAATAAATATAGGCGAAGTAGCTATTAGTGTTTGCGCTACAGCGGGGTTAGCATGCTTTAGAGCGACCTGCTGCAACCAGAGCGTTAAAAAGGTACCCACAATAATCGCAAGCAACAGCAAAGCAAATTCTCGGCTCGCTAATTTAGCAAAGCCATTTGCGATACCAACTAACTCCTTACGCTTCAAAACAACCAACATTAAGAAAATAACACCGACTCCCGCAAGTAAACGAATTAACGCACCAAGTAAAGGCTCAATATCACCGGCAACAAGTGCATAATGAGAAATAACCACACCACTTGCCTGACAAACGCTCGCCAATAAACCAAACCCGATACCAGTTATATTGACAGCTTGCTTATCTGTTTCAGGCTGCATCACCACTAACGCCACAGCAAAGGTGGTAATAACGACACCTAACCAGCTTTGCCAGCTTAATAAGCTACCTAATAACACAACAGCCAAAATACCTGATAAAGGTGGTGCGATAGATTCAAGCAGTAAGGTTTTATTCACACCTATTCGTTTTAAAGAAGCAAAATAAGCACTATCACCAATAGCAATACCAATTACCCCTGACAACAGTAAAATAAACATGTGCTGCTTTGATAAATCGAAATTTACATCAGGTAACAAAGGGAGAGTTATCAACATCAAGGATGAAGCGATGGCACCTTTAATAAGGTTTAATTGTAATGCGCTAAAGTGATGACTAAAACGACCATACAAAATACTGGCTAAAGCCCAAAAGAACGCCGCTAATAAAGCAGCAACTTCGCCTAACATCTTATTTCCTCGAGATAATTTTAATTGAAATTTTTTATTTAACTGCCAAAGTTAAAATAACCCAAAGTTAATAAATAAAGGAACTCACAATGGCAAACTGGATTGATGGCGAAGTCACAAAAATAAAGTGGTGGAATAAGAAGTTATTCAGCCTTACCCTTTCAGCGCCATTACCTAACTATAAAGCAGGGCAATTTACTAAACTTGCTATGACAATTGAAGATAAAAAAATTGCACGAGCTTATTCTTTTGTTAATACCCCTTCGCATTCTAACTTACATGAGTTTTTATTAGTGACCGTTCAAGATGGTTTGTTATCCCCTCCGCTGTCTGAGTTATCGGTTGGCGAGACAGTTCATGTAGCAGAGCAAGCTTCTGGTTTTTTTACCCTTGATGAAGTGCCTTCATCTGAATACCTGTGGCTACTTTCAACAGGTACAGCAATTGGGCCTTTTTTATCTATGCTTGGCGACCCAAGGATCTGGCAAAAATTCGACAAAGTAATTTTAGTTCACGGTGTGCGCAAATCAGAAGACTTGGTTTATCAAGAGCTCATAGCAAGCATTTGCCAATCTCAGCCTCTCACATTTGTACCTGTGATCAGTCAAGAAAATATAACGGACGGCTTAGCAGGGCGGATCACTAACGCACTTACATCAAATAAGTTATTTGACTATGTTGGACTAGAAGCAACACCTGAAAACAGCCAGTTTATGCTATGTGGTAATCCTGAAATGGTAAAAGAAACCACTGAAATTTTATTAGATTTAGGCTTTGCACGAAATCGTCGCGCAAAGCCAGGGCATATTACCGTTGAGCAATATTGGTAAAGCGTTATTCGCCTGCAATCGACATACTTTCAATCAAGATGGAGCCTGTTTGAATACTGCCACGCACGTCTACATCTGCGCCAATTGCAGCAACTTTTAAAAACATGTCTTTTAAGTTGCCTGCTATGGTTACTTCACTTACTGGGTATTGAATTTCGCCATTTTCAACCCAAAAACCTGCAGCGCCTCGCGAGTAGTCACCTGTAACAATATTCACACCTTGGCCCATCACCTCAGTAACTAGTAAGCCTGTGCCCATTTCCTTAAGCACATTTTTTAGATCTTGGTGCGATGCTTCCACCAACCAATTATGAATACCACCAGCATGACCTGTTGCTTGCATACCTAGTTTACGAGAAGCATAGCTTGCAAGTAGATAGGTTTGTAACTCACCCTCTTTGATAATTTCACGGTCAATCGTTTTCACACCTTCGCTGTCAACTGCTGATGATGCTAATCCACCCAAAATATGTGGTCGCTCTTGAATATTGACACGCTTGCTAAATACTTGAGTGCCCAAACTATCGAGTAAGAAGCTTGATTTGCGATATAACGCGCCACCACCGATTGCAGAAACTAAGTGACCAAACAATGAGCTTGCAATATCAGCACGAAAAACAACTGGATATTTACCAGTAGGAATACGACGACAATTTAAACGGGCAATGGTCTCTTCTGCAGCTTCAATACCAACACTTTGCGCACTGCGTAAATCTGCTTCTTTGCGTGCGATGGTATAGGCTGAATCGCGTTGCATCATGCCATTTTCTTCACCAATCACCATACAGCTCACACTGTGTCTACTGCGTGGGAAACCGATTAGCTGGCCATAGCTATTTCCATATACACGAAGACCGTTATGACTTGAGAAACTTGCACCATCGGAGTTAGTAATTCGTTTATCAAATTGCATCGCGGCATCTTCAGCTTGTTTACACAACTCAATTCCCTGTTCTGCAGTTACTTGCCACGGGTGATATAAGTCGAGATCACGTGGTGCAAAATCTAATAGTGCTTTATCAGCAACACCATTACATGGATCTTCAGAAGTGTACTTCGCTATTTCTACAGCTTTAGCAACCACGGTTTTTAGTGCGTCAGCACTGAGATCTGCAGTCGAAGCAGAGCCTTTTTTATTACCAACATAAACACTAATGCCTAATGCACCGTCTTGGTTGTACTCAATGGTTTCTAACTCGCCTAAACGTGTTGAGACTGACAATCCAGATGTACTCGACATCGCTGCTTCAGCAGAACTTGCACCTAATTGTTTTGCATAATCGAGCGCTTCACTCACAGCCTGTTTAACTTCGTTAAGGCGCTGAAAAATTGGATCGTTTGAATCTGCTTGCATAGGAAAATAAGCTTTAATTTAAATATTTTTTTAAGCATATCAAAAATACCGTGATAAGGCAGAGCATCGCAGCGACTTTTTCACGTATAATATAAAGAAATTACGTATTTACCTTTTAGTTATACTAACTAATCAAAGTAATAGGCGTAACAATATTAATTTGTGGAGACAGCATGGCCAAAAAGAATAAGGTTGATTTCGATACGCCTGAAGAAGAAATTATTTACGTATCCCGTGCAGAGCTAAAACGCGATGCAAAAGAGCTGCATGAGCTCGGTGCCGATATTGCTGCAATGAGCAAAAAGCAAAGAAAAACAATTCCACTTAACGAAGAATTGATTGAAGCGATGGAACTGGCTGATCGTCTCAAAGAAAAAACAGAGGCATACAGAAGGCACTTAAACTACATAGCTAAATGTTTACGTTTAGCAGCCAACATTGAAGAAATTACCAAAGCGGTAAACATTCTAAAAAACAAACATGCACAAGGTAATGTGTTGTTTCATAAACTGGAGCATATTCGCGATGAACTAATTGAAGTTGGCGACAATAAGATCAATGAGTTAGTATCAGAATATCCAGAACTAGACAGACAAAGATTACGCCAGTTAACACGCCAAGCTAAAAAAGAAAAAGCCGCGAATAAGCCAGCCAAAGCCTATCGCGAAATTTTCCAGTGTTTAAAAGAAGTAATCACACAATAAAAAACCGATAGCAACAGTTAAGGATAAGCATGAGCACAATAAGGTACCTTAGTATTTTACTTACTGCATCTTCACTTGCAGCGTGTAATGGCTCTTCAGGTAAAAATGAAGAAGTTACTCCCCCAGATCCAGATGCACCAACGTTAATTGCGGTATCTGTGCTTGATGAGAATTGCCAAGCAATCACATCACCTTCACTCGTTGCTGGTTCAACTTTTTGTATTCAGGCTCACTTGACCAAAAATGACGCTGGCATTGCAAACACCAGCGTCAGCTTTGAAACACCTTTGGGTACTCTTTCGCCAAATAGCAAGCTGACAAATAACGATGGTATTGCACAAGTACTCCTAACAAGTAACAGTGCAGACATTGGCGCTGCTGATGTAACAGCTTCAGCACAATCGGCTAGCGACAGTGCAAGCTTTGAATTTTTGCGCGATACCAACCAAGCTAATACACTGCCTGTTGTATCACTCTCAAGCTTTGTTGGTGATGCTGCAATTAATAGTGCTAAGCAAGGTGAAGTCATTACCTTAAAAGCAAACTTAGTTGATCAACAAAATAACCCTTTAAGCAATCAACCCATTCAATTTACCGCAGAAATTGGCGAGCTGAATGCCAGCTCTTGGCTCACCGACACTAACGGTAACGCAAGTGTGCTACTGACATTAGCCAGTGATAGCCAAATAGGTGCTGCAACAGCAGTGGCAACCTTTCAATTAGATGAAAGCGATAGTGTCAGCTCACAAATTAACTACCAAGTTGTAAGTGCCGATGATATCGATACCCCTGTTGTGCAAGCAGGCTATTTTGATAGCAATGGAAACTTTGTCGCCAATCAACTCAAATTAAGCGTTGCACGTCAAAGTGATGGCAGTGTGGATTTAGCTGCTGGCGGCACTATGGGTTTATCACTGGTGTTAGTCGATGAAAATGAACAAGTCCTAACAACACCAACCGCCGTAAACTTTAGTTCAAACTGTGTATTAAATAATAAAGCCAGCATTGATGAGCAAGTACTGACGATAAACGGCGAAGCAAACTCAACATATAAAGACGTTAGCTGTGCCGGTGCAAATGGTAACCAAGACCAAATCATCGCAAGTGTTACGGTTAACGGCAGTAATATTATCCTAACCCAAGATATTAACTTATCAGGCGAGGCACTTGGTGCGATTGAATTTGTTTCAGCGGAACCAGATTCAATTGTACTAAAAGGCACAGGTGGTGTTGGCAGGCAGGAAGTTTCAACCATTACGTTTCGTGTTAAGGGCAAGCAGGGGAATTTACTTGCTCAACAAGAAGTAAACTTTAGTTCCAGCACAGATGTTGGCGGTTTAGAAATATCACCAATGACAGCGATTACCAACTCACAAGGCGAAGTGAGTACAAAAGTTATCGCAGGTACAGTACCGACACCAGTACGTGTTACAGCCAGTGCTGCAACAACCAATGACGCTGGCGAAAACGTGGAAATTATCAGCCAATCTGATTTATTGTCTGTGAATACAGGTCTTGCTGATCAAAATAGTATGTCGCTTGCTGCACAAGTACTTAACCCAGAAACCCACAACGTTAATGGTGTAACAACGCAAATCACTGCATGGTTAGCCGATAGTTTTAATAACCCTGTGCCTGATGGCACCACTGTTAACTTTACAACGGAAGGTGGCAAAATAGAGGCAACCTGCCAAACAACTAATGGCTCTTGCTCTGTCCAGTGGGAAAGCAGTGAACCAAGAGTTTACAACCATAGATCAACAATCTTAGCCACAGCACTTGGTCACGAGACCTTTTTTGATACCAATGGTAATAATCAATTCGATAATGAAGATGGCGTAGCAGTTGTCAATACCAGCGTTTCCAGTGGTTTTGGTCGCACAGAATATTTACCGTCCGGCTTTATCGATATGTCAGAAGCATGGCGTGATGATAACGAGAATGGCAATTATGACCAAGGCGAGACCTTTATTGATTTCGATAACAATAAAGCTTTTGCTAACGCTGATGGCCAGTTTAATGGCCCTCAATGCAACGGTGATTTATGTGCCAACCAAGCATCAATCAATGTACGCAAGTCACTGGTACTTATTATGGCAAGTGGTGCAAGCAACTGGGCATTTTATGAGACGCAAGAAGTAACACCGGGTCAATTTACCGAAGTGCTTGTTGCCAGTAATCGTGATTCGGTTAACGATTTCCGAACTCCTATCGCTCGTGAATCAAGCCAAACTTACTCACTGTTTTTTGCTGACACTGCATTGCAAACACTGCCTTCGGGAACAAGCGTTACGGTTGCAAGTGATGCAGGTGAGTTAGTAGGACAAACGAGTTTCACTGTAGGCAATACGACTGGCACGAGTAAAGCGATTAGCCAACAAGACCTGAGCGATAGAATTACAATAAGTCAGGCTCGTAATGAGGGAACATTTGGTGGACAGAGCATTAGCTTTTCACTAAAAAACACACTGGGTGAAGGTGAACCTGGTACTACCGCGAATTTAGTAATAGAGATCACCAGCCCTGGTAATGTTGTTACTTCAAGACTGATTACCATCGAATTACTCTAATCGTTTTTATAGTTGGGACACTAAATTAGTGTGATTTAGTATCCCAACTCAAAGCAACTGGCCAAATAACAATTAGGCAGCTGTACCACCTACTGTTAACTCATCAATTTTAAGGCTAGGCTGACCAACGCCTACTGGTACACTTTGACCATCTTTGCCACACACACCTACCCCATTATCCAGTGACAAATCATTACCTACCATAGAGATTTTATGCATGACATCTGGTCCATTACCGATAAGAGTGGCTCCTTTGATTGGTTGTGTTACTTTGCCATCTTTAATTAAATAAGCTTCTGATGCTGAGAAAACAAACTTACCGGAAGTGATATCTACTTGACCGCCCGCAAAGTTTGTCGCGAAAATCCCCTCTTCAACGCTTTCAATAATCTCTTGTTGCGTGCTCTCACCAGCCAACATATACGTGTTTGTCATTCGCGGCATCGGTAAATGCGCATAAGACTCGCGGCGACCGTTACCTGTAGGCGGCACACCCATTAAGCGCGCATTGAGCTTGTCTTGCATGTAACCTTTAAGCACACCATTTTCAATCAGTACGTTATAGCCTGCAGCCACACCTTCATCATCAACATTAAGCGAACCGCGACGGTTATCTAACGTGCCATCATCAACAACAGTACATAAACTAGATGCCACTTGTTGTCCTACTTTACCGCTAAACGCCGATGAGCCTTTACGATTAAAGTCACCTTCCAAGCCATGGCCAACCGCTTCATGAAGTAATACACCTGGCCAACCACCACCAAGTACAACAGGCATGGTACCTGCTGGTGCTTCTACCGCTCGTAAATTCACATTCGCAAGGCGCACAGCTTCATCAGCATACGTCATCCAACGTGGTTTACCATCTACTAGTTCATAAAAATAAGCATAATCTAAACGCGCACCACCACCGGCGCTGCCGCGTTCACGTTTACCGTCTTGCTCTAATAACACTGATGTATTTAAACGAATAAGCGGGCGAATATCGGTTGCAAATGTACCATCACTGGCAGCAATCAACACTTCTTCATAAACCGCAGCCATAGAACAAACTACTTGCGATGCGTTAGGTGCAATTTGACGAATGTAGGCGTCTACTTGTTTAAGCAGATCAATCTTTTCGCTATCTTTTAAACTGCTTATTGGCATGATGGGTTGGATAATATGCTTATCCAATTCCACCACCTGAGTTTTACTTGTGGTAATGTCAGCACTGTTTTTAGCTGCTACTGTTCTAGCTGCAAGTGCAGCCTGGGTAATAGCATTTTTATTGATAGCATCAGAGTAAGAGAAACCTGTTTTCTCACCAGAAATAGCGCGCACACCAACACCGCGTTCGATGTTGTAGCTACCATCTTTTACGATACCATCTTCTAATACCCAAGATTCATGGTGGCTTGACTGAAAATACAAATCGGCATAATCAATATGGTGTTCTTGAATTAAAGACAAACTATCGAGCAAATCTTGGCGAGAAAGACCGCTTTGCGTTAATAAATGCTGTTCTACGTTATTGCTCATGTTTAAACTCATAATTAAATTGGTTATGAGACAGCAGCGGCATTCTTTGCCTTACTTCTGTCAATTTATCCATATTGGGTAAGTATACGATATTGTCAGGCTGTGTTGCTAACATCGCTTCAATTTCACCCCAGGGTGATATCACCACACTATGACCATAGGTTTCACGACCTCGATCATGAGTACCTGTCGTTGCGGCCGCTACAATAAACACTTGATTCTCAATTGCTCGGGCCTGAAGAAGCGGCAACCAATGCGCTTTACCAGTTGGCACTGTAAACGCTGAGGGCACCAAAATAATATCCGCACCTTGCGCGCTAAGCGCACCAAATAATCCGGGAAAACGCATGTCGTAGCAAACCGTCATGCCTATTTTGCCAAATGGTGTATCAACCACAACAAGGTCTTTACCCGCTATCGTTGAATTCGATTCACGGTAATTCTGTTTACTATCATCAACATCCACGTCAAATAAATGAATTTTGTTATAGCGTGCAACTACCTCACCATTGGAGTTTATCAAAAGTGATGCGGCATGATATTTATCAGCCTCACCAATAGGAATTGTGCCCGCATTAATCCACACATTATATTCTTTAGCTAACGCACGCACCGAGGCGATAAACGGCTCACTGGCATGTGCAAACGCCATTAAATCACTGGGAGTTGCATCAAAACAGGCAAAACCTTCTGGTAAGCAAACAAGTAACTGTTTTGTTTTATATTGTTTGCGAAGTTTAATGAGTTCTTGGTGCAAATAATCGAGGTTTTTTTCAGGAACTGAGCTAACCGTCCATTGAAGCACTGCAATCATTGTTCTTGCTCCCGTTCGCTCTGTACTGTTGGTGCTTGTTGCTCGGTAAGCGGGATTATTTTCTTTTCTTGGGGCAAATCGTCTTGTTTTGGTTGAGGTATTTCAATTTCGCGACTTTTCTTCCCTCTTTCAGTTACTACTGGCTCATCAAACGTGCCGGTAATTGTGTATTCAATCTCTGAAATAACCCGAGCCGAATGGAGCACTTTATCGATAGCAAGTGCTGCTAAGCCTGTAACAGGATTAACCATCCAAGCAACTATCACAGGAATACTTGAAGTCACTTCTGGGGCAATCCACATGGTGTAGTCTATTTTTCGGGTATTTAAATCGGCATAGCCTTTGATCGTTAAATCTGCAGGAACACCATTAAGCTCAGCATCATTAGTGTAAGCGACCCCTTTATCAATTTGCATTGTGCCTTTCATACTGTTATAGAAAAAGCCTTTTGCAAAAACATCTCGGAAGTCGAGTTTTAGTTTACGCACCAAAGAATCGAGGCTCAGTAATGAAAAAACGCGCGCTCCGCCATCGCTAATATCCGTAATATAACCATCGCCTAATCGCCACTTTAAATCCCCTGACAAAGAAGCAGTATTAAACTCGTAAGGGGTGCCATACCAAGCTAGGTCAATATCTATTTCAGCATTTGATTCTTTAATTGAACTTGTTAGGTCAAACTCATCAGTAAGTTCACCAATATCTTTACTTACAAGTTTGCCTGTTAAGTTAGATTTTTGCTTTTGCCAACTTCCTTCACCAATAAATTGGTGCTTGCCTTTGTCAATATTCAACTGGCTTATGAGCAAGCCATTCTCAGCGGGGTCGATATCGAGAAGAATCTTATCTAGTTGATAGCTATCCACTTTACAATCAGAACAATTGAAACGTATTGCGGGCAAATGCATTAACCACTCATTGTCTTTTGGACTATCAAAGCTACCTAAGGGAGTTAACCCCACCTCAGTTTCAGGTTGTTGTTTAAAGTTCAGTCTTAAATAATCCGCCTCAATGAATACCGGTCGCTGCGCTAACACACGCGGGATACTCACCTCTGCTCGCACTTCTTTGCCATTGATTTTCAACTGAGTCGATTGTGCTAGTGCTGATAAGTTTATCTCTAAATCATTAAACTCGATTTCTGATAAGGTAGCGTATTCAATATTGGCATTAACTTCTTTTAAACTGGGAAAAATCTTATTTGAGTTACTTGATTCACTCGGCGTGGTGATCAGATGATCAATAAAAGGGATCCATTCAACAATATCGGCATTAGCTAACTGAACAGAGACATCAAAACCAGACGCATTAATGCCTAAATCTTTTTCACCAACGATTAAATGTGCATTTGTTACCGCTGCTTTACGATTATCAATAATGCTATTGAAGAACAGCTTTTGATTGATATTTGCTGTGACCAAATTCGAAATTTCATCACCTTGCACTGTTAACGAAAGAGGCCAAACTGCATCACTTTTCTTAGAGTAAGGTGCAGGTAAGTTTGTACCAAATCCAACTAAATTTGAGTTAGCGCTTGCCGAATAATTAAAACCTTGCGGTTTAAGCTCCATGTTAAATGCAATATCAAACGGTACGACACCACTTAAATAGCCCGCCATCACACCTTGTGTATGCTTGACGATATCATTCACTTGCCAAAGTGCATCGCCAGTCAGTGAGAGTGCATAGTTTTCGTCCTTCTGCTCTCCTTGCAAATTAAAGTTAAACGGCATACCTAACCAGGTTGCTTTGGCATTTTTAAGTGCGATGTCACTGTTATTAAATATTAACGTCCCCGTGACATTATCAAATGGGATTCCCGGTTTAGCGATATAAACCGGTGTATTTGAGAAGTCGACTTCACCAGTAACCTCGACTTCGCCTTGCTTGCTAAGAGGCACTAAAATACGTGTTTTACCTAAAACTTCGCCTTTTCCTTGCACCGTTTCAAGCACAGTACCTACCGAATTATTTAATGGTGTTGCAGCAAAAAAAGGTTGCAGTTTTTCTGCTTGCTGAAGCGTTTCAATATCCACATTAAGGGTTTTTGCATTGGATAAATCATCAATGCTGACAACAACGCCTTGCCCTAAACGTAACCCGGCTAATTCACCTTGTTGTGAAAGGATATCCATGCGTTCGTTAGAGAAAATTAAATCTACATTAAGATCCGTGATATCCGGCCAAGCTTGGTTAAAATTAAAAGTCGCATCAACAACTTTCGCGTCGACTAAAAAGCGGCCATTGTGATCTCGATAAGGAAAATCACTCAATTTCCCCTGCCATAAGACTTTAGCGAGATCGATGCGACCACCTCGCAAGGAACGATTTAAGTAATCAATAGTACCTTGTGGCATATAACCGCGGGGGAAATAATGACGCGCTTTAAGTGTTTCTGGCCCTTGCATTTCAGCATATAAGCTCAACTCAGTTTGCTCGAACAAATCAAGCGAAAACTCAGCGGCAAATGAGAGCTCATCATTATCTAACCAAATTGTATCGCTTTGCAGCTGCCAACCTTCTGCTTGCTTAATAAAATCAATCGCAATATCTAATTGTTTATATGGAATTGCGCGCGTAAACAACTCACCTGTCATTAAGTAATCATCATTACCCTGCACAGACAACTTAGCGGCAGTTGGATCGGCAATAAATTCTAGAGATAAGTTTTGCGCACCTGGAACACCCTTAAAATGTTGCCAAGAAAGCCCTCGCGCCTTACCTTGAACAAAATAGTCCTGGCTGTCGTGATAACGAACATAAAGTTCAGGCACTGTGCCTTTAAGTTTTAATTGTTCAAGTACATGAGTTTCTTCAAAAGGCAGTAACGGTGCGATATCACTCAACAGTGCGAGTGGAAAGTCACGCCAATGGGCAACTAGGTTTTCGCCAAGGAAGTCAAGTTTGCCGCCAAATACTGGCCATTGATTTTGATTCGCCCCAATATTTAATTCTGACGTTTCCAGTGTCCAAGCAGTATTATTGGGTCTTAAACGAAAAGTGCCGTCATTAATTTGAAAGCGTTTTTTCTCTTTCCCTTGTTGCCAAGAAATATTACTAGGTGACCAATCTAGTTGTACATTTTCAACTTGGAACTCTTTAAAACGCGCCCATGCTTTAAAATTAATATCACTTTTAACTTGGCTTACATTATCTGCCAGCACATCGCTCAGCCAGCTGCTGGCATTAAGGTTTTTACTTTCTAAAAACAAAGTGCCAAATGACTCAGCAAAATGCGCACCGTATAGATCAAGAATAACTTCTAAACGATTGTCTGAAATACCAGGTAAGGTGATGTAACCAACCCCTTGGTGCTGCGTATTGCGGTTTTGCCAAGTAACTCGTTCGATAGCTATTAATCGACTTTCATTTCGCTTAGTTCTAATAAATAGCTGGCTATCTTCAACAGCAAAATGACCGCTTTCGGCAAGAAATAAGGTTTCCAGTACTTCAATCAAGTTTGCACTGTCTTGGTTTTGCGAACCACTTGGCATTGTTTGGTTTAAATCAACTTTTGCCTCTAAACCCGACAACACAAAATAATTAGACACAAGGCGACGCTGCAAAACGGATTGCCACACATTGACATGTAAACGAGACTGCTCAACATACAGGCCAAGTGCTAAAGATTGTTCTTTACCAAATGAGACTTGGTTTAAAACCAACGCTGGGCCTGTGTGCTCCCACCCTGCAGAAATAGACCCAATAGCAATATCGGTACCCACTTGCTCTGTTAAAAGCGCCTCAATTTCGCCTTTATAATCATTAGCATAAGGCAGAGTATATTTTAACAAGGATACAAGCACAGCGACCAGCACTAGGCTGATCGCGAATATTTGCCAAATTTTACGTAAACACCAAAAACAGGTGTGCCTTACTTTTTGCACTACATCATCACCACATCAAACTGCTCTTGATTATACAAGCTTTCCGTTTGAATACTGACTTGTTTCTTAATAAAAAGTTCAAGTTCAGCAAGGTTATGATACTCATCATTGATCAACGCTTCACTGACCGCAGGCGAGGCATAAACAACAAATTTAGTGGCATCATATGCACGATTAACACGGACAATTTCACGTAAGATCTCATAGCAAACAGTTTCAACTGTTTTTAAAGCACCACGCCCTTTGCACACAGGACACTCACCACACAAAATATGCTCTAAACTTTCCCGTGTGCGCTTGCGCGTCATTTCTACAAGCCCTAATGCCGAAAAGCCATTTATATTCGTTTTTGCACGATCCGGTGCCATGGCAGTTTCTAAACTGTGTAAAACACGGCGTTTGTGCTCTGGGCTGGCCATATCGATAAAATCAATAATAATAATGCCCCCCAAATTACGTAAACGCAGTTGTCTTGCGATTGCTTGGGTTGCTTCAATATTTGTATTAAAGATAGTTTCTTCGAGATTACGATGCCCAACAAAAGCCCCGGTATTAACATCAACCGTTGTCATTGCTTCGGTCTGATCAAAAATGAGATACCCACCTGATTTAAGCTCAACTTTACGTACCAATGCTTTTTGAATTTCATGCTCAACACTAAACAAATCAAAAATTGGGCGCTCACCTGGGTAATATTCAAGTGCTTTAGCGAGTTCTGGCACAAACTCTTCCGTAAACGCGGTTAATTGCTGATAAGTCAGTTTTGAATCAACCCGAATACGCTCCATATCCTCACCAACATAATCTCTGAGCGTTCTAAATGCTAAGGTCAGATCTTCATGTAAAATAGATTCTTTACGGGTTTTTTTGCGTTTTTTAGAAATTTTATGCCAGAGTTTTTTTAGAAACTTTGCATCATGCTCAAGCTCAGCTTCTGTTGCACCTTCTGCTGCGGTGCGCACTATAAAACCCCCTTCTTGATCATGAAATGGCGCGACTATTTTTTTCAAGCGTTCACGTTCATCTTCACTCTCAATACGTTGAGATACGCCCACATGTGTGGCATCAGGCATAAAAACTAAATAACGAGATGGAATGGTAATGTCAGTAGTTAAACGCGCTCCCTTGGTACCGAGTGGATCCTTCACCACTTGCACCATAATAAATTGCCCTTGCCTAACCAACTCACGAATATCTTGTACTTTCTTGAGAGGCTGATCATCAACCCCTTCAGCAATTGAAGTGCTATTAACAATGTCTGATGCGTGTAAAAACGCGGCTTTTTCTAGCCCGATATCAACAAATGCGGCTTGCATGCCTGGTAATACACGGCTGACTTTACCTAAGTAAATATTACCAACAATACCTAAGTTGCCTTCGCGCTCAACTTGAATTTCTTGCAATACACCATTTTCAATAAGTGCAACGCGGCTTTCACTAGGTGTAACGTTAATTAATAATTCTGAACTCATACACCCTCCGCTATAAATTCGTTAAGTAACTTTTCTGTTTCATAAAGTGGCAATCCCATCACTGCAAAATAGCTACCATTGAGGTTAGTAACAAATCGCCCTGCACCACCTTGGATACCATAACTGCCGGCCTTATCAAGCGGTTCTTTCGTTGCACAGTAGTCGTTTATTTCTTGCTGGGAGAGATGCTTAAAGGTAACTTCTGTTGTTACCAGCATAGATTTAACTTTGCTTTTGTTAGCAAACGCTATAGCTGTCATCACTTGATGAGTTTGACCTGAAAGTGCTGTTAACGTGGCTATTGCATCTGACTGGTCTGTTGGTTTTCCTAACACTTGACCATTTAAAACAACGATCGTATCGGAACCAAGTACGGGATAATCTTGTTCAGCAATCTCAACACCAGCGAGCGCTTTTTCTTCGGCTAAACGGCTAACGAATGCCTCTGCAGTCTCCCCTTCTACCTGACTTTCATCAATATCTGTTGCAAATTGCTCAAACGCCACATCTAATTGTGAGAGTAATTGTTTTCGCCTTGGTGAAGCTGAAGCAAGGTAAATTTTTGTCGACATTAACGAATCCTAAAATGACGTCGATATTTACGTAATAATAAAAATAACCATGGCCATGCGAGCGCACCGGTTAAAACTGGCCAGAGATATTGAGGTAAGAAGTAAATATCAAGTAAAAAGTGGTTTAACCAAAAGACTAGCAGATAATAAAGTGCGAGGAAAAGTGCCACTAAAATTGCTTGCTGCCACACACTAAAATTCCGGATTTTTTGATAGTTGCTGGCGGTAATATAAATTACGATAGCATAAGTGAGTGAGCGCACACCTAGTGGCGAACCGAGTGCTAAATCAATAATCAGTCCGGCAAACCACGCAAACCCGATATTGACTCTATGTGGCAATGCAATCGACCAATACATTATCACCAATAACACAAGATCAGGGCGATACATTTCAAATGCTATCGGCAGTGGCATCAACGCCAACACTAAAGAAACAAATACCGATAATAAAATAAAGCCCATATGCTTAGTCATCGGCTACCTCTTGACGCCAGAGTAAAATCAATAAACGAATACGATCCAATTCTGCAATCGGGCTTGCATAGACTTCTGAGAATGGGCGTCCTTCATTGCGGTTAATACTTGTTACGGTTGCAACTGGGTAACCTTCAGGAAACACACCACCTAAGCCTGAACTTACCAATACATCGCCAATACGAATATCCATACTATGAGGCACATGCGATAGTTTTAACTGGTCAATTTTCCCTATACCTTCAACCACTGTACGCACATTATTACGCAAAATTCGAACTGGAGTCGCATGTTGAGTATCAGTAATTAACAACACTCGGCTGGTTGTGCTGCCAACACTGGTAACTTGACCAACAATACCTTTTTCATCAATCACTGCTAAGCTTTCTTTCACATCATCCAGCAGGCCGCGGTTGATCAATACCTGATGACTGTATGGATTTGAATGAACAGAGAGTACTTGCGCAATAAGCTTTCTTTCTTCTAGCTTATTAGATGAGCCTAATAATGCTCGTAGTTTTTGGTTTTCGAGTTGTAAAAATTCGTACTGCTGTAATTTTTGGTTTTGGATTAACTGTGCTTCTCTCAAAGCATCGTTTTCAACCATTAAACGTTGATGAGATGACAGGTTTTTACTGCCTTCTTGAAACATCTCATATGGTAGGTTGGCAAGATAAAACAAAGGGCTAACAATTGTGTTTAAGCTAGCCCTTACTTTAGAACCACCGTCGGTGAAACGGTCGCCGATAATTAAAACAACACTCAATACAATGGCAATTACTAAACGCAATTGCAATGAGGTATTTCTACCGAAAATTAAATTCATTGTACCCTCAAAGAGGTCAAATAATTGTGTTTAGTTACTAGTCGTAACTAAACACATCGCCACCATGCATATCGATCATTTCAAGTGCTTTACCACCACCACGCGCAACACACGTTAGAGGATCTTCAGCAACTACAACAGGAATTCCCGTTTCTTCCATAAGCAGACGATCTAAATCTTTCAATAATGCGCCACCACCAGTTAACACCATACCATGCGCAGAAATATCAGATGCAAGCTCAGGTGGTGACTGTTCAAGTGCCACCATAACTGCACTTACAATACCTTGTAACGGCTCTTGTAACGCTTCTAAGATTTCTGTTGAGTTAAGTGTAAATGAACGTGGTACGCCTTCTGCAAGATTGCGACCGCGCACTTCAATTTCTTTAACTTCATCACCATTAAATGCCGAACCAATTTCGTGCTTAATACGCTCAGCAGTTGCTTCACCAATTAAGCTACCAAAATTACGACGTACATAGTTGATAATTGCTTCGTCAAATTTATCGCCACCAATACGGACAGATGATGAGTAAACAATGCCGTTTAAGGAAATGATAGCAACCTCAGTAGTACCACCACCAATATCAACTACCATTGAACCTGTTGCTTCCGATACAGGTAAACCAGCACCAATAGCTGCCGCCATAGGCTCTTCAATTAAGTATACTTCGCGAGCACCGGCACCCATAGCAGATTCACGGATAGCACGCTTTTCAACCTGTGTTGCACCACAAGGAACACATACTAAAACACGCGGGCTTGGACGTAAAAAATTGTTGTTATGCACTTGCTTAATGAAGTGCTGCAACATTTTCTCGGTTACATAGAAGTCGGCAATTACACCGTCTTTCATAGGACGAATGGCTTTGATGTTGCCAGGTGTACGGCCAAGCATTTGTTTTGCCTCATGACCAACAGAAGCAACGCTTTTCGGGCCACCAGGCTTATCATGACGAATTGCTACTACTGATGGTTCATTTAACACTATGCCCTGATCTTTGACATAAATAAGTGTATTAGCAGTTCCGAGATCGATTGATAAATCGTTAGAAAAAAGACCACGTAATTTTTTAAACATGGAACTGGGGTATCCTTGTAACGAAAGAGGCTCAGTTTTATTGTTGTTAAATAACTAAACGCTCAAATTTAAATAATTAGTTGTTTAGCGCTCACGCACTAGACGAAAACCGATGTAATTAGCACGAAAGTCCGTAGCTAAAATCAAACGAGTAGAAGCACGTGCTAGTGTAGGTGCAAAATTCCATGCACCGCCACGAATGGCAACATCTGAACGACCAGCCGTTTTTTGCGTCCACTCCCACACATTACCAACAGTGTCGTATACACCAAAACGGTTAGCACTAAATGAACCTACTGGCGCAGGGCTACTGTTAGACCATTCACTACCACACCACCCACAGTTTGCTTGGTTATTACCAATGTCATTACCCCAAGGGTAATCTGTTCTGGTGCCAGCTCGCGCAGCATATTCCCACTCAACCTCTGTAGGTAAACGATATTCATTACCCGTTTTTTCACTTAACCAATCAGCATAAGCTTTTGCATCTGAATAAGTTAGGCAAACAACCGGAAAGTTATCTTTTTGTTCATAACCTGGATTCTTCCAATTTAAAGATGCTTCCCAAACTGGTTCACCATTTAAATAGTATGCACAACCCTGACCACTTTCAGCTTCAGTTTGATAGCTTGTCTCAGCAACAAACTCATTATATTGGGCTACCGTAACTTCTTTTTCACTCATCGCATACGATGCACTAAGAATTTTCTTAACTACAGGTTGCTCATTTGCCAAACCATTACCCGTTAAATCTCCCATTTCAAACTCACCAGCAGGAATCACCACCATACCGCTCGTGCTTGCTAGGTTTCGCGCAGATAATGAAGAGGTGTTACTATTTGATGGCTGGGTTGAACGTGGTTGGTTAACGTTTGATTTAGAAATGGTTTCTTTACGAAGATTTGCACGCACTGTTTGCGAGCGTTTGAGGTTAAGTCTTCGTGTATACGTTTGATAGCCCGACTTGCGGATTTCAATATCATAGTTTCCAGCTGGTAACGACACATCTAAGCGAGTCGAACCATAGCTAACACCATTAATATACACTTCATCATCACGCACATTAGAACGCAGTGTTAACTGGAATAAACGCTCTTTTTTAGGGGTATTTACCTGAACCGTATCTCGGTTAGTAACCATGCTAGTTGATGATGGTGTGTTTTTATTATCTTTAAAGCGTACAACTGGTTCATTATAGGTTGCATTCATCACCGGTTGGTACACATTAGGGATGGCTGAACCATAATCAGAACAGAAGCTGTTATCCAGGTTAAGTAAATTACATAATCGACTTGCGTTCACTTCGCCGCGCATCGTAACGCTTAAATTGGTGTTGTAATTACCTTGTCCGCTAAATGAACTGCTCACAACATGGCTGCTCAATACTTGAACCTGAGCACCAGACATATTGCGTTTTGGTTCAACCACTCTTTGCTCTGTAATATTGGCAAAAATCTGATCCATAAAACGCTTGGTTGCTTTTTGCAAACCTTGCGATTGACCACGCTGTTCACATGCCGCTAATGTTTCGGTACGTTTACAATTTACCGTATGATTTACTTCAACAGTGCCTTCACGGGTAAATTCATTACGTAATCGCTCAACACGTGCAGTGTTTTTCTGTTGTTTTAAGCTTTCTAAAGTATTCACTAAGGTATGCTTAGAAACACGGATCGCTTCAATATCTTTACGGTGAGAAGCAATTGCAACTAGTTGTAAGTCGATATCATCTTTGTTTTGTTGAAGATCGCTAATGGCTTTTTGATAGCGCGCTTGCGCTGCACTGATATTGAGCGTTGGATCTTCAATTAAACGACGATACAAATCATTCATTGCATCTAATGCTTGATTGCGTTCTTTTTCTAATGAAATTGAACGTGAACGAAGTAACTCCAACTGCTCTTGCAGTTGCTTTTCTTGCTTTAAGTGCTTATCTAAAACACTTGATAACTCTTTGAATTCAGACTGCTTTACATCTATCTCAGCTTGAATACTTGATACTGTATTAGTGTCTTGTCCATGTGCTTGCCAAGTAAACAGGCTAAGCGAGATCACTAATGACAAAGGTGCTAATCGCATATAATTATTCCCAAAACGGCCGATTTTTGGATTTCTTGTTTTCGTTTTTATCGTAAGGGCTAATTACCCTAATGCTTTATGCTATTTTTTTGTTATGCAAAACACAAGCTTTGTCTTAGCTTTATGGCAAATTTTCAACTAAATAGTGAAAGATGCTTTAATGATTTAAATTTTTGTTAAAGTATCAGTGACAAAAATAGGGTTTTCAACCTTGTTTCATCGCAACCTGAGTGTGTAAGTGAATTGCAAGTGCAAACTATTCAACCCATTAATTTTCGCGCCAATAAATAACCCGATCATTTCCCCTGAAACGTCCAAATTGTAAAACGCCTCTCGGATTGTCATTAGGGTCATTAAAGTTATTGTCTCCATTCCAGTCATAGCGCAGCCAAGTTTCTGGCGAGTTATAATCAACTGTAAAGCTGCGAGGTGTATTTGGCGCTTGTAATTGAATACCCAAACTGCCCTCTAAATAAGTACCATTTGTAAATGTGCCATCATGGCCATTCACGGTTGCCTGGTTATCCTCAATTACTAGACGGCTTTCAATGTACTGACTACAAGTGTCTGCGCGATTAAGAATGAAGTTTGTCCCGTTCCAGTATTCTACCTTCATAGGAATCTGTAAATTTTCAAATTCGCTACCAAAGTTATCACTTATAACATATCGGCCAAAACGCATTTCAAAAGGCCCAGCAATAGTTTTGCTGTCGAAGGTTGTGGTAGCGCCTGCCGCGAGGTTCGCATCTTGGTCTAAATCATTTAACGCTTTACCGTCGGGATCCGTTAATCGGACTAAAGGTAATAATTGCATCATCGGTGAACTTGGTAAATTGCCTAGTGCAAGTCCTGCAATATCACGATTTAGTTTGGCATCGGTGCTGTTTAAGAGATATTTTCCTTTATCCCAATTGATTGATGCAGAAGTTAAACTGTATCTACTTGATAACGCTGTGGCAGGTTGGTATTTGGCAGCATCAGGATCATCATTTTCAATTAAGTTTTCAATTGTCGCTTTGGCATAATTGTTAGTCGCAGTTGCATCATAAAGGTAGTTGCTAACAAGATTACCTAGCACATCTTCTGCGTGCACTTCATAACTAAAACTATTGAATGGCTGACCATAATAACTGAAAGTATTGCAACCACTGGTAATCACGGGGTTTGCCATTGAGAATTGTGCAGGAATAAAACGCCCAACATTCTCTTTAGTACCTGTGATTGTTGCGCCATCGCTATGATTTAGGTAATTGCTGCTCGCAAGGCTAGCACGTAATTGAATAATCCCTACTTCATTGAATTTTACATTGGTAAGCGTAGCAACACCTGAAGTAAAACCATCAGAAGGCACAGCACTGGGTGACAAAGTACCAGATACACCAGCCAAAGGTGCTTGCAAACTATGCGTTAAGTCAACCGAACCTGTTATCTCTGCATTATTAAAGTTAGTTGTTATATCTCCATTTGCGTTGTGAGCTTCAACCCGCACGGTAAAATCTTCAGACGCCATTTTAAAGATTGGATCTTCTGCATCAGATGCATTCGGATCGCCAGATACAATAATATTAAACCGTGCAGGGCGCACTACATAAGAATTTGATGTATCTGTTAAGCTCGCCCCATTAGGTGCGGTTGCAGAAACCGATAAACTGAGCCTTCCTACATCTAAATAATCTAAAGCCAAATTTGCTTTATAGTTATTAGCTGGGTCAAAGTTAACAGTCACAGGTGTAACATTTGTTACTGGCGTATTATTCACTGTAAACGCCATTGATGAGGGGCTGCTCGGTTGCACAAAGTTATTGGTAAAGTTAACTGTTTGTGGGCCTGTAAAGACACTTTCACAGGCACCTGTGTCATCATTTTTCCTCACAGCTAATAACTCAGCTGCATACGGAATACCTGAAACTTGATCAGAGATCGTGCTCAATTTAAATCCAGTATCGACAAACTCGGTATAACAGTTAGCCAAAGAAACTTCACTACCGCCGACAAAACACCTTAAGTTTGAAGTTGGGTTAGTACTGCCACTATTCAATGAATATAGTATTGTACTTGCTTGCGTATTATTTAAGCTTATATTCAAACTGCCATTCACAGTAAACGGGTTTGAAGGTGACCAACTAGGGCTACCTCCACCACTTGTTGCTAATGCAACCGTTGCTGAATTTGGATAATAACTACTACAGCTATCATCCGCACACGCTTCGATTTTCATTGTTTCAGCTTCACAAGTTAGGCCGGTGTTATCATTTAGTGTCAACCTATAATGATCTACACTTGGCACATTGTCACAGGTACGTACTGTGTTCATATCCGTTTGAATTTCTGCTTGTTGTAGAGCACGCGAATAAATTCTAACTTCATCAAGGTAGCCTTTAAAATATCGGTCACTACGAACACCACCACACTGGGTTGAAGTATTTGTGCCCACATCCACCCCGATAAAAAACTTACAAGGGGAATCTGCAAGACCATCGGTATAAGTGCGAGATGCATCCGCAACACCATTAATGTACATGCGTTGTAACCCTGATTTATAAACCACAGCCACATGAGTCCATTGGTTAAGAGGCACAGTGCGCGAACTGGTAAATGATCGCGCTTGGCGAGAAGCGTTTTGCCACCACCAAAATAGTCGATTATTTGAGTCTAAGTGAAATTCAAAGTGTTCATCTTTTGAGACTAAACTACGCAGGCCGCTGCGGTTTTCTGTTGGGTAAACCCAAGTGCTTACAGTCAGTTCTTGGTAATTAAATTCACCACTATCATCCACAGATGCATAGTCATTCCCATCAAATTCAACATAATCACATGTACTTTGACTGCCAATAGTGTTCGCAGGTCCAGGAGACGTTATTCCAAAGGTTGGGTTACCTGTTGGGGATAAATCATTTGGATTAGTTAAGTTTGCATCAAGAAAATCATTATCGAGTTGCCACCAGCCATTTGCACCACAATAATCGTTGCGAGCTGCGCCATCCCAGCCTAATCCTTGATTTTGGTTTTGGTATATTGTTTGAATTTGCGTATCACTAATAGCCTGATCAAAGATTAACAGCTCATCGAGCATCCCTCGAAAGCGCTGGTTAGTGTCAAATCCACCGCCCAGTGAATCTTGCTCTTGACCCAACATTAAACGGTTGATGTTCAATGCACCATTACTGGTGTCAGAAATACAACCAACCGATTGTCCGTTAACATAAAAGCAAGAGGTAGCACCATCACGTTTCCAAACGAAATGACGCCACTGGTTATCAGAGAAATCTGTTAAAGCTATTCGCGAACCGGGGTTTTGTTTAATCCAAGGTTCAAATAACTGACTGCTTGGGTGCCACCAAATTAATTCATTTGCATTATTGTTATTTTGCGCACCAGAGACTAAAACCTGACTTCCTGTAAAACTACTTTTGACCCAAGCTGACAGCGTAAACTGCCTACCACTAATTAAACTCTCATCCAAATCAATTCGTGCATTAGTGATCCCCTCGTCAAAATAAGCTGCATTACAAATTTTGCCTTCAATCGGTTGTAAATTGAAAGGGGTCGCATGCGTGCCATTAATAGATTCAATTACTTGGTTATTAACACCACTTAGCCATGAAAATTCATCGAAGCGGAACTCTGCAACAGGGGTGGCATCAGGTATATTTGTTGCGGCTCCACAGATACCGGTGAAATTATTAATGACGCTCGGGGTCGAATAGGTAACATTCGCACCATCACGAATAATGCCATATGCACCAGCTGTAAACGCACCATTAAAGGTCACACCTTGTTCGAGATCGATATAACTTTCTGAGTAAAGGTAGCCACCAAATGAAATATTTCTTGCCGTTGAAACACTGCCCGCGACATAAATAATTAAATCATCTGGTTGCGAAACATCAATGTCTGAAAAAATTGACAGTGAACCTTTTACTACGATCCGTGTTGGGCCTGTGACACGTAAGTTTGGCCGAGAAAGCAGAAGCGAACCTGCGAAATAATAATCACCTGATAATTTGCCGTTATTTGGAATGGTTGTACTTGGGTTATTTAATGTCGGCTCACTAATTGTTTCAGCATTTGTGCCTGATTGAACGCATTTAGTGCCACATGCAGCAGGATTACTATCAGATAAGTTGGTTGTTACAATAATATTATCGCTTTGACCGGAAACTCTACCACCGCTATCGATATATGCAGTGCCATTATTAAATGTCGCTACACCAGATGGAAAAACATCTTCACAGGCAGGCAAATTTGCCCAAACCATATTAGGTAAAAAAAACAGTAAGTAGAAAAAGCTAGTTAAGGGTTTTTGCTTCAACATTTATACTTCTCTGTGTTGTCCACTGACCAGAATCACAACTCGCCGTACTGGTAATTCGATATACTGTTACCAATGCTGAGCCACCTATCGAGTTAGCATCGCTTACATCATCAATTGAGCGACATGACAACTCAATAAACTGACAGTTTTCCATATATTTTGCATTAGTAAAATCATTTGGTGGTACCGAATTATCACAGGGGCCGTTTGAATTATCTAACGGAAATAACTTCTGCAACTTCCACTCGATTCCTGACTGTGCTGTGAGAAAAGCTTTCGAACCATAATATTCAACAGCGTTTGCTTGCGCGCCGCCTTCAATAACTCTGGTTAACGCCAAACCGATAGCTAACAACACAATCGCGACAAAAAGTGATGTAATCAGTAGGCTGCCTCGTTGTTTAAACCTTAACGTCATCGCTCTACCTATGGCACATTCGGAATATGCACTTCGTGATTAAATACTAAGGTCTCTGAGTTGTTAAATCCCATTACCATTTTTATATTAACAATAGCATTTCGCGTAAGGCTCGCATTATTAAACTCAAAGACATCCTGATTGGAGATGTACTTAGACAATAACTGCCCCTTTACACCACCTAGTACATTAAGCAATGTTGGTGTTGCTTGGGTTTGTGAAAAAGCATAGCCTTGATAATAATATAAACGGTCGCCTTCTACGCAAAAGCTAACCGGGCTCGCGTTTAGAACAAACAAGCGTTGTGTAGGTGATGCTGCGGCGAAGCCATTATCAAAGGACCAGCGCTGTGTTTTATTAGCCTCCTCAACGACAGGATCAGCATTAAGCAAACGCACTCGATTGTTACTTAAATTATAAATATCATCAGGGCTTTGCGGATAAAGCACTACACGATCATTCTCAAATGCTTTGTCTTCATTATCAAATGCCACCACTATCAATTCACCTGAGTTATTAATATCAAGCGGTGGGTTATTAACGTATGTGCTGCTCGCTTTAAATGGTGTAAATTCGAGGCACTGGAAATTTCTACCAGCTACATTTCCGCTGGTTATTCTGATGGAGTTTGGCGTGGTTTGACGTAGCTCTTTACTTAACCTTACAAGTGTAAAACGAGCTTGTGCTACCACTTCATCTCGCTCAGTACCTGTGGCATAAATTTCAGCACCAAACTTGATAAACTGCATTGTACTAATACTAACAATGCCAATAAGTACAATAACAATGATTAACTCAACTAGGGTAAAGCCATTTTTAAGCAATCTTGGCATTAGTAATTACCCCGGTAAGCAGCAAAGCCATAAACATCACCTGTTGGGGCATTTACCTCGACGGTTATTAATTTAAGCTTATTAAAATCCCCTGTTGTGTCTGCTACTCCATTGGCATCATCATCATAAACTACGCTAACCGACACACTGAAACCGGCATAATCCGCCGCAATATTTTGGCCAAGACTGTTAGTTAAATTAGCTGTATTATAATTACCGATAAAGTCATCAACATCATTAAATGCTACCCGTGTTTCTCCGTCAGGGCCTAAATCTGCTGGTGATGTACAGCTACTAAAGCCCGCCTCACCACAGCGGATATAGGGTGGACTTCGGCGCGAGTTTTCATCAAACGAGCGTCCCAATATTTCATTCATCATCGCTTGACCCAATTCATTTGCTTTTACTTGAATCACAGGGTCGGCACTTTGCCTTGCTTGCGGCGCTAAAAGGCTTGTAACGATAGTAAGTACGATTGCCATCAGCACAATGCCAAAGATCATTTCAACTAAGGTAAAACCTTTTGGCTTATTCGCAGGCATAAATGCCACCTTGCTCAGAAATGCAAATATCAGCGTCACCAAAATCTATTTTGCAATTTGTTATGCAGTTTAAATTTGGTCTACCAAAGTCATCAAATTCGATTTCACTAAAGGCCGCATTGTTTGAATCCATAGCCCGGACTCTTGTTGCGGTACTATTTGTTGGAATATTAAGAACTAAGTAAGCAAAATTAAGCGCGAGACTTGTACAGTTATTCGTTTGTGCTGGGGCTATTTGGCTGGCGCTAATACACACCTTGTGAGACATCGTATTACTCGTGTTTTGCATTGCACGAAGTTGCATAGTGCGCAAAATGGTGAGTGTTCTATCGCGAAATTCATAACTGTCAAAAGTTTCGTTCGTAAAAAATTTAGGCACCACAGTAACTGCCAAGGTGCCTAAAATTACCAAGGTTATAATTAGCTCTACAAGACTAAAACCTTGTTGTTTCATTTAAAACTTATTAGCAGTCTGTTGTCACAACTGTTGTTGTAGCTGCATTATAAACAAAATTTGGTGATGTACCTGTGCGAGTAGCAGGCGCGTACCAAACAAAACAACCAGCATCGCTCACAGCTGTCGGTGCTGTTGAACCATTAGCGTAAAATACGCCTGCACCACTTATAACATCAAAATTGAAGTCCGCAGAATTAGCAACTCCACCGTTGTTTAGGTCTGCTACATTTACATCCATTGCAACAACAATGCCTGATGCAGCTCCGCTAGTTAAATCAACACTTGGATATCCATATACAACACCTATAGACTCACCTGTATCAGCTGTAATTGTTCCAGTTGATTGCTTTTGTAAACCTGCAATCACAGATTTACCATAAACAATAGAACTAGCACTATCCGCTGCTCCAGCAACACCTTGAATAGTTGATGCATTTGCATCCCCTTGTAAATCTAAAAATTTAGGCGCTGCAGTTACCGCTAAAATACCTAAAATAACGATTACAATAATTAATTCTACTAACGTAAAACCTGTTTGCTTTTTCATTTGAATTACCTCTTAATTCTAAATTAGTTACCAAAAACGAGTACTTGACCCGTAGCTGGTGTGTATTCAATACCACGGAAATTTGTATCTAATGCATTACCTGGTAGTGCGGTTAAATCTAATGTGCTTACAAGATAGTATAGACAAGTATCGCTCGCACCGTCAGCTGAGCCATTATTAACAAAGCGAACCAAGTAAGTGTTTTGTTCAACAGTCGCTGATGCCGTTGAGGTTGTATTTGATGGGGCGCTTTGTAGCACAGAATTTAATACTGCCTGACATTTTGCTGAACTCATTGCCGTTGTTTCTGTAGTACCTGCAACTTCGTTGCCAGACGCGTCAACGCCAGATGTTGGGTAGCCTACATCAGGATCAATCCCTACACGGGTTGTGTCATAATCAATAAAGTTCGTAGTAGTATTATTATCCGGTCGACCTAACACTTCCCACTGAGCACGTACTAGACCAACCGCAGAAGCTAATCCACCTGCAACACCTTCAATTGTTGAGCGTTCAGCATCTTCTTGAATATCGATAAAGCGAGGTAATGCAGTCACAGCCAAAAGGCCCAAAATTATCACAACGATAATCAACTCTATAAGGGTAAACCCTTTTTGTTTAATTAGATTACTCTTCATATTTTTGCCTCGACGACGTAAAGGTAACAAACAGTTACCATTTAAATTAATTACTGCTAACTATGCCATTTAAGAACAAGTACTTAAACAACATTTTCGAATTTTTAGTGTATTTACACCCGATAACTTGACCACGATCTATAATTTCAACACTATTTACTTCCGAAAGTGCAATTGCCTGCAGATATTTAAACAATCCATCACATTGAGAGTGCTCTGTAGCAAGCACCTTTACCGCAAAGCCTTTTTCATTAACTAACACACTAAGCTCACTATCGTGCGCCAAATTTGTTTGTCCAACTAGCTTGATCTTCACTTCAGGTTGTTTATCTCGCATCCACTGCTGTCTAATGTGATTGACGCTTGTAACAAAGTCTTCTTTTGATCTTTGAACTGATACTTTTTCAACATCATCATAAATTGTGAGCATTTTTCCTGCCAATACCCAATAAAGCAGGCTAAAAACAATTATTACCAATAAGAATCGATAAATACCTGAACTACTCTCGTTCATTTCTTTTATCGCCCTTTAATTGCTGACATCATATCCCACATTGGTGTGAAAATACCCAATGCGAGCACCAGTACCATAGCTGCAACAAAACTGATTAAAATGGGCTCTATTTTCGCTGTCAGACTTTTTAGGTCAAAATCAACTTCTCGCTCGTAAAATTCTGCAGCTTCCTGTAGCAGCTCTTCTACACGTCCAGTTTCTTCACCCACAGCGACCATTTGTAAAACTAACTGGGTAAATAACTCACTGCTTTTAGAAGCACGTAATAAGCTTTCGCCCTTTTCAATACTTCTACGCATATCAATTACTTTTTCTTCCATAAATGCGTTATCAATTGCTTCAGCAACTAGTGATAATCCTGTTGTCATTGGCACGCCGGCTCTTAAAATCATAGCAAAAGAACGGCTATACCTTGCAAGTAAAGAGCGCTCGATAATACCACCAACAATCGGAATTTTAAGTTTAACTTTGTCCCACTTTCGCCTGCCAACGGGTGTATTTAAATAACTTTTAATCGCAAAAAAAGTCACTGTTATTGCAAGAATTAACAGATGCCAATAAGCGACAAAAAAGTTTGATGTTCCAATTAATATACGGGTCATTAATGGCAATTCAGCATTAAACTTACTAAACATTTCAGCAAATGTTGGGATCACAAAAATATTTAGAATGAACAAAGCCACTGCGAGCGCAATAATGACAAAAGTTGGATAACGCATTGCAGCTTTTATCCGTTTGCGTGTTTCATGCTCTTGTTCAAAGTAAGTAGCGAGTTGTAAAAAAGCGTCCTCTAACTTACCCGTGCTCTCACCCACCACAACAATTGAAATCATCAAACGATTAAATACTTTTTTATGGCTTGCAAATGCCGCAGACAAGTTACGCCCCTGCTCCAATTGTTTTGCAACATCAAGTAAGGTTTCGCGAAACACTGGGTGAGTAGTAGTTTCTGCAAGACCAACAATGGCACGAATAATTGGGATACCCGCCTTCATTAAAGAATACATTTGGCGAGAAAAAATAATCAGCTCATCAAGCGACACTTTTGGTTGAAAAAAAGCCGTAATCGCTGACTTTTCACCTTCTTTGTTGCCATTACTTTGTTTGATAGAAAGAGGTATTAAACCGCGCCTTAATAGCGTATCTGCAACCGCATTATCATCTTGCGCTTCAAGTTCTCCGTTAACCGGATTCCCTTGTCTATCTTTCGCTTGATACGCAAAAAAAGGCATTTTATTAACCTACCAGCTCAGGTAAGCTTTCTGCCACTCTGAACACTTCCTCAAGTGACGTAATTCCTTGCGCTGCATAATCAAGCGCCATAACTGCTAGTGCTTCAAATTCAGGGTTAGCTCTCGCTGCATCGGAAAATGCTTGGGTATCAGCTAATCGCAATGCATCCATCATAGGCTCGTTCATTTCAAGCAATTCAAATACACCTATTCGTCCGCGATAGCCCGTTTGATTACAACTATTACAACCTTTACCTAGCTTAAATTTAGCGCCATGATAATGTTCGCTAATATGATTAACCCAAGCCGACTCTTGTGCATCGGGTGTGTATTCTTGTGCACATTTATCGCATACCCTTCGCACTAAGCGTTGCGCTAAAATAGCCCGTAGTGAACTTGCAACAAGATAACTAGGCGCTCCCATATCAATTAAACGCATTGCACTGGTGATAGCATCGTTGGTGTGCAGTGTAGATAAAACCAAGTGACCAGTCAGTGCGCCACGTAAACCAATTTCAACAGTTTCTTGGTCACGCATCTCACCAACCATCAGAATATCGGGATCTTGACGAAGTGTTGTGCGAAGTACAGACGCGAAATCTAACCCAATTTTACTGTTAACTTGAACTTGGTTTATCCGTGGCAAGCGATATTCGACCGGGTCTTCTACTGTGATTATTTTTTTACTTGATTGATTTAGCTCACTTAATGCGCCATAAAGAGTGGTGGTTTTACCTGACCCCGTAGGCCCAGTAACCAAAATCATGCCGTGAGGTCGTTTTAATGCAGTACGCATTTTATTCAGCACTTTTGCTGGCATACCGGTTTCATCAAGCGTTAACAGCCCCGCCGACTGATCTAATAAACGCATTACCACAGACTCACCATGTTGTACCGGCATAGTTGAAACACGCACATCAATATTATGGCCTTTTACCGTGATATTAAAACGGCCATCTTGTGGTAAGCGTTTTTCTGAAATATCTAAACCAGACATCAACTTAAGGCGTAATACTAACGCTGCAGAAATCGCTACTTGGTCAAGGGTGTTCTCATGCAAAATCCCATCTATGCGCTGACGAATACGCAGAATACCTTCATCAGGCTCGATATGAATATCAGATGCTCGCATTTGTACAGCATCTTCAAAGATTGATTGCAGTAACTTAACAACGGTTGCATCTGAAGTATTTTCATCAATTGCATTGAGTTCAAATTCTTCTGTTTCTTGATATTCTTCTTGTAACTGGGATGCAAAACTCTCAATGTCTTGTGTTCGACGATATAAAGAATCAAACGCGTTTAAAATTTGCTGCTCTTGTGCAACTACAAGCTCAATTTGTTTAGGGGCAACCAATGGCGCAATTTGATCCAGGCTCGACAGATCGGCTGGGTCACTCATTGCTATCTGAATTGACTCACCTAAATCAGCCAAAGCCAACGCTCTAAAACGTCGCGCATAAACTTCAGGAATAAGTTTTACAACTTTAGGGTCAATGCTTTCATTATCTAAGTTTACAAACGCAACGTTTAGCTGTTGTGCCAAAAAGCGGAGTAATTGCTTCTCTTCAATGACGCCCTGCTCAATCAGAGTTGCACCCAATTTACGACCAGTTGTTTTTTGTGCTTGTAATGCATCATTTAATTGTTGTTCTGAGATGATGTGTTCATGTACTAACAAATCACCCAATCGCATTTTGAGTCTAGGACGCATTTAATTGACCTCTTAAAAACTGCAATCGCTCAACAGCATAGCGTTGTGAAGAAGGCGATAAATTACCGATTTGAGTCGCTGTTGTATAATACTGAATGGCGTTTTGCCACTGTTTTAGCTGCTCTGCCGAACGTCCCATTGCCATCCACCATTTACCTTGTTGCGGCTCTGACAATGTCAATTTTTTAAAACTGCGTAACGCAACTTCATGTTGTGCTAGCTGCTGTGCTGCTAAGCCTTTTAAAATCCAAAAGTCACTGCCACCTTGATTTTCAAATTGCTGGGGTAATACACTGAGCACCTCGTGATATTGTTTGTTATCGGCATACACTTTTGCCAATAAGGTTCGCCACTCAATACTATCTGGACGTAAGCCTAGCCCCTGCTCTAATACGCTACTGGCTTTGGTAATATCTTTTCTACCATAGTAAGCCGCTGCCAGTAGGCTGCGGCACTCAATATGTTCTGGCAAAACACTAATACATTGCTGTAACTCAGCAATTGCTTCACTCACCATGCCAAACGTAAACGCTTTTTTACCTGCTTGAAAATATTCTTGTGCTTTTTGTGATGCGCTTACTTGCGCAATCTCCTTCATCGACAGCTCAGATGGAGGTGCGGATTTATTTTGAAGCTGTATGTTGGAAGTAAGATTCTGACTAAGTTTTGGTTTAATTTGCTTAGCTGGTAGTGGCTGTTCTTGCGCTGTTAGATTTGTAACAGTGGTAGATGGTTTTAAAGGTTTACCTTCCATAGAAGCGAGTGATTTAGTTTCTTCACTTACTTGCTCTGTTAAGGTGCGCTGTGCAATTTCACCATTTGCCTCATCTAAGTGCTTATCCCTAACCTCTTCAATGTTTGGCTCAGAAGAGACATTTGCTTGTTTCTCGCCTGCATGATTATGAGCCGATGAAAAGACATCTTTCTTATAAACAACGTACCCAGTCAATAATACTGCAACTAAGATTAAACTTGGCAAAGCAAATTTGTGAAGACTATCAGCAATGTCAAATACCGGTTTTACAACAACAGTTTGCTCACGCTCTGATTCGTTTGTTTTTGTTGATTGGCGCTGCTCTAACCCTTTGAGCGTTTTATTCAATACACTCATAGTTGTTCCTTCATAATAAACCACACCGCCAAGCCAATGATTGAAAACAACAACAAGTATATCGGCCATATGCGAGCACGTGATAACTGACAGTCTTCAGTATCCTGTGCAGCCGAATAAACATAGGCTTTTTTGGCTTTTAGCGTGCCTTCACCATATCCTTGAATAAGCACTTTATGACTCAACAAATTAACTAAACGAGGAATACCGCGGCTCGCTTTAGCAATTAATAAACACACCTTGTTAGAAAATAACATGGAAGCATGTGCCGCCCCCGCAACCTCTAAACGGTGTCGAATATAATAAACAACCTCAGCATTGGTCATTGCACGCAGTGAATATGAAAAACTGATACGTTGCCTTAACTGACGCACTTTTTGATTGGCCAAACGAGTATCCAATTCAGGTTGACCAAATAACACGACTTGAACCAGCTTTCGCGTTTCAGTTTCGAGATTAGTAAACAACCTAACAGCTTCAAGGGCATCCCAACTTAGGCATTGTGCTTCATCAATGATCAGCACAACCCGCTTACCTTGATGATTTAGTTCTAACAATTTGTCCTGAATTTTTTGACTAAGTGACTGCTGATCAAGATCATTTGCAACGTCAATTTGTAATTCATTTGCAATGGCATAACGCAATTCGTCGGGACTTAAATACGAGTTCGCAATATAAGCAACAATGGTTGAGTCATCAAAGCTGTTGAGTAATTTACGGCACAACAAGGTTTTGCCTGTACCAACTTCTCCAGTCACTTTGATAAAGCCTTCACCCATATTAAGCGCCGTTACTAGCACTTCCATTGCCTCATTATGAGGTGCTAGCGCACAATAAAATTGTGTATTCGGTGTTAGCGAAAATGGTAATTCAGTGAGCCCAAAGTGCGACAAATACATTATTTACCATACCAAGAGTTTAATAACTTAAGACTTCGCTGTTGTTGTTGCTGCCAAGTATCAGCCATGACAACAGTAGGGCGAATTAAAATAACTAACTCTTTTTTGCTTTGAACACGACGAACGCTTTTGAATAAATTACCCAGCACAGGCACATCCCCCAGTAACGGGGTTTTTGATTCTTGATCGGTCGTTAAGGTTTGCATCAAGCCACCAATAATCACTATTTCACCACTTCCTGCGCGAATAACCGTATCTGATTCGCGGATATTACTTTGTGCTAACGGCAATACGTAATCTTGGTTATTTAGTGTTACTACCTTATTTTGTTCTTCAGTTTCGGTTACTGATGGGTGAACATGTAAAATTACCGAACCAAACTCATCAATTTGCGGCGTAACATCGAGTGCTATACCTGAGAAAAAAGGCGTTAATTCAATTTCAGGTGAGGTAGTAGTCGCATTACCAGTAACTGTAGTACTTGATACTTCCGTGACAAAGTACTCATCCTCACCTACTTTAATCACAGCTTTTTGATTGTTTGTTGCTGTCACTCTTGGATTTGAAAGCATCTGTACATCACCTTGCGTTTCAAGCAAGCTAATCACACCGCTAAAATCGGCATTTTTAAATACTAAATTTGTAATACCACCCAATTGCGAAGAAATTGTGTTACCAATTTGACCAGCTGCAGTCGTTGAGAAAGTGAGATCTGTACTGCCAATATGGCCAAGAACTTCACTCCAATTTACACCTTGCTGGTATTCATCTTTGAGTGTTACCTCAATAATTTTAGCTTCAAGTACAACTTGCCTTTGTAAACTTTCTTCACTGGCTTTTAAAAACTCTTTCAGCGAGGCGATTTCACTCGGTAAAGCATTCACGGTAACAAGGCTTGCTTGTGGACTAACAATAATAAAACGGCCATTACCAACACCTACAAGTGACTCAAGAGCAACCTTTAAATCTTTCCAAAAGTCGGTTTCACTGCTAGTTTGAATGCTCGCGCCATTCATTTGCATATTTGAACTACCACCAAACGCATTATTACCGCCTGCATTTTGGTTGTTACCGAAGTTATTGCCGCCTGAGTTACCATTACCGCCTGAACCACCGCCTTCATCATATTGACTCACGCCACCAGCCATAACACTCACATTAGACATACCACTGCGTTTCATCATCAAATAATTTACAGGGATCGATTCTGTTCGCATTTTGGCAGGGAGTACTTGCACCACCTTGCCTTCACGAAATACATCAATACCGTATAAACGAGAAACAATTTTTGTCACTTCATCCATAGTGACATCTTTCAGCGTTAAGGAGATTTCACCTGACACTTCTGGGTGTAACGCAACACTGTATGGCGTATCCGCAACAAGTCCAACAAAAAAGTCATTTACAGAGACTTTATTGGCATTAACATCAAACCGCGTCATTTCAAATTCTTTTGGCAATGCTAAATTAGCGCCAACAGACGCTAGTAACTCTTGTTCAAAATCAATAGGTGCAGCCACTTGCTCAGGTTGTTGTTCACTTATTGCGCCTGGCTTAGCATCGAGTTCGTTTTGAATATGTGGCTTTAACGCTTGCTCAGAAGTTAACTGACAGCCAGAGACCAGTAATGCTGAAATAGTCAGCCAAGTTTTGAGTAAATTATTTTTTAATTTCATGCTGATATAGTCTCAATTTTTTATTCGTTTGGCCTTGCTCAAGCGTGACTGAATTAGGCGTTATTTTTTTTACTTTGTAACCTTGCACCTCGTCACCGACCTTAACCAATTCGCCGCTTATTACACCCAAGTACCCTGAGCCTTTAATAAATACAGATTGTAAAACCAATTGCTCTTGATTGGATTCACTATTGACTGGCGCGCCTCTCGTTTCAGTTGTTATTTTTGGTCGAGTGGGATCTTGTAAGTTTTGCGCAAGCGCAGAAAAACTCAAAATAAAACTCAGTAAAACAATGTTATAACGCAATAAATTTATCATTCGCACTTACAGTAGCAATGGTTAATGTTAATTTACCGGTAGGGTATTCATCCACACGATAATCAAATTCTTGAATAAACAACTTTTCTTTGATCTGTTTTATTTGCTCTAGGTAACTGAGTAAAGAAAAGTAACTGCCCTCAATTTGTAAACGCATGGTGTGTTGATAAAACGCTATTTCTTTTTGCTGATTATCGCGTTCACTATCACCTTCATCTGAAACAGAAACTGTGCGTTCAGCAAAAATTGGCTGCACAGAGTTTATTTTAAATTGTGATAAGGTTAATTCTTTGTGTTTTCTCAATAATTGTTGCAAAACTAACGCCATTTTTTCGGGCGAGATGTAACTGAGACTAAATTTCGCTAAATGCGTGTTGATTTCATCCATTTGCTGATCGATCTGCTGCTCAACAGCCACTAACTCAGAACGATAATCTCTTTTTAACGCTTCGTTAATCATAACCAGTTGTTGATTAGTATTGCCTTGCTGACGCGTTAAATTAGTAATACGCGTTTTATTATTTGAGTAGCTCGTTTGCAATGGTGAAATAACAAACCAAATAGTTAAATAAGCTAGTAGAAATAAGCCAACAACTAAAATCATTAATTTTTCGCGCTGCGCCATTGCAGCAAATTTTTCAGACCACAACTGCCAATTATCTTTCATCGTTGCCTCCTAAATGTTCTAATTTAGTCGCAACCTGAAACTCGACACCTTGTTCTTGTTTTTCAAACTGCAGTAATGAAAATGCCTTTGCACTAAAGTAATCTGAATTTTTTAACCCATTTAACCACTCAGGGATCGCAGCACCGTGGTTAGCCGCACCCACTAAGGTAATTTCTTCACCAACAAAGCGAAACTCGTTGAGCCACACCTCGCTATGTGTATTCGCTGCTAAATCGGTCATCACTTGCGCATAATCAAATTTAGCTTGCTCTGTTTTGGTCAGCATAAAATCCAATAAGCGTTGCTTTTCCTCGATTTCGCTTTTCTTCTTCTCAATTCGACTCAGATGCGGTGACTTGTCTTGCTTAATTTCTAACGCTTTTTGCGCTTTGGCAAGTTCAGCTTTACGTTGGTCTAATTGTGATTGTAATACCAGCATTTGCTCTTTGCTGCTTTTATCCAAATGGTTAAAAACACCAATCACTAAAACTAACAATGTTGTTAGCGCAGCCCAACACAATGCAACATTTGCAAGCGTTAGAAATTCTCGCTTTGGTTTTAACTCATCAAGGTATAAATTAATGCGTGTTTTCATCTTTGCCTCGCGAATCTAACGACAGCGCTGCCGCAATGGCAAATTGCATTTCAATATTTTGTTGCTGACATAATGGCAAAATAGGATTAAAAGGTATTACTTTTGCCGGGAAAAACTGGCTAAGCTCTTGTGCTAAACCATGTAACTCTAAATTAGGTATCGCCAGTTGTAAGCTTTTAATTGGCGGCTGTTTTAATTGACTCTCAAAATAATCTAAAGAGCGCTGCAGTTCTAGGCCAAACGCATCCAGCAAGCCTAACTTTAATTGATTAAGTGGTTGTTGTGCTAACCCCATTAGTCCTCTTAACTTACGGGACAATAATAATTCACCATTGCGAATAATATGTAAGCTTGGTTCGCTATTAAACTGTTGAGACACCAACATATGCGCGCCATCATCATGCTCAACCATGTCACATAGGATCATTTCACTTGTGGTCACAGTAGATAATTGCACGCTTGAGTCGTGAAAGGTTTTTAGCAAAGGGCTAAATAGTGTTCTACTTGTTACAGCAACATTAATTTTTTCGACACCGCCTTGCTTCAAAGACAAATCATAATAATCTGCAATAATGTCTGTCGGCTCGAGGCTGACTAGCTCTTTCACAGTCCACGGCAGAGAAGTAATAATTTCCTGCTCAGGTAAGTTGGGTTTGTCTAGCTGCACCCATTGATAGGTATTTTCAGGGATAACCAAGCATACAGCAGCATCAGAAGGTAAGGTTGCCAGAGCCTTAGTGAGCGCGGGGAGTTTTTCACTTTCCTGCTGAAATGGCTCAATGGTTGTCGCGTCAATTTCCCACGCATTATCAACACGGTGCAAAACAACAGACACAACTTTATCGCTCGCAATGTAAATACCAACTAAAAGCGAGTCTTTATTTTTACTGTTGAGCCATGGAAAACGTGCTAATAATTTCTTCATATTTGTTATTATTTAATATGTTATCTAACAAACGCACTATTGTTCTTAGTGTAGCAAGCAAACTAACCTAAGCAAGGAGTTTCGTACTTTGAGCATTGATTTACAACTAAATATTGACGAAACACCGATTCAAAAAATCATCCATCCAATATTAGTTGAAAATAACGTCAATTTATTTGTTAAACGTGATGACTTAACCCACCCTCTTATTAGCGGCAACAAATGGCGAAAGCTTAAGCATAATCTTATATTTGCAAAGCAACAAAATATAAACAAGTTAATTAGCTTTTCAGGTCCTTTCTCAAATCACCTATATGCACTTGCTGGGGCATCTCGTTTATTTAATTTTAATAGCGAAGTAATTGTGCGTGGGCCACAGCTCGATGCTAATAATCCCTGTTTAAAATTCGCAGCGGCGTGCGGCGTAAAATTAACGCCTGTAAGTCGACTTACTTATCGCAGGCGAAATGATCTTGATTATTTAACCGAGTTACAAAATAACAAACCTGATAGCTTAATCATCCCCGAAGGCGGTAGTAATCAGCTCGCAATAAAAGGCATGATTGAATTAGCACACAGTTTACCTGATGTGGATGAAGTATGGTGTGCAACAGGAAGCGCTGGCACCTTAGCTGGACTGGTTGAAGGTTTACCCGAAAAAACCAAGATACGCGGCGTTGCCGTACTTAAACAAGCTGACTATTTAAATGAAACGGTAAAACAGTTAAGTCCAAAAGCGCAGCATCAAACTAATTGGCAATTGCTCACGGAGTATCATTACGGCGGATATGGAAAGTTTAACGCTGAACTTTGGCAGTTCTGTCAAAATTTACGTCACCAACTGCCCCTTGAACCTATTTACACTGGTAAGCTTCTATTTACGCTTTTTAACCTAATAAAACAAAGAAGATTTCCAGCTGGAAGTAAACTATTGGCAATTCATACCGGCGGCTTACAAGGACTTAACGGGTTAAGATATCGCAACCTAATTTAACCCTAAAGCAATATTGTGCTCCCCTTGATGAAAAAAGTTTCCACTCGCGCCAACAAACTGGAATTCAACTAAAACTGCAAGCTGGTTTGCGGCATCAATGCCAGCAGCAAAAAGTTGTAAATGCTGTGATTCTGCAAAACCAGAAATCGCATTGAAAAGAGCTCTTTGTTGCACTTCTGGTAACTGAAAAACATCTTCATCAATATACGCACCTGATAAAAATGACACATTGCTTTTAAGGTTGATCAAAGCACCATGACAGCACTCAGCGACAATACCAATACCTTGTTTTTGCACCCGATACAATTGCGCATCAATGTGATGATAGTCATTTACTAACACGCTTTCTGAAATAGCAAAACGGATAATTTGACTAAAACCAGCCTTTTCCACCATGGATATCAATTTTTCAATCGCGCCAGCACTTCGCCAAGAAGCTGCGTCAATACTCAGCAATACAGGGTCGTTACTACTGTCTTGCGCCAAAGTTTTAATTAACTGTTTTAGTAAGTGCTCATCTAATGCCAACAACTTATCACTATCGAGGCAGCCGAGTAAAAACTGCTTAGCATCGCACAGTCCCACTTTTTGATGTCGAATCGTGATGCCCACATGATGAAATAATAACGCTTCGCCATGTACGCTAAACACAGGCTCAAATAACAACAAAAATTGACGATTAAGAATATCATTTATCATTTCAGGCAATGAGTACTGCAATAATGCTAAATTGGTCTGATTAAGCTTTAACACATGGGATTTGCTTTGCTGTTTAGTTTTCGCAATAGCTAAAGCGAGCTCTGCTAATTGATATACATTTAGCTGCTGGCAAGGCTCGCGATACAAACAGGCACCAAACTCACACTCATTAATATGCGTTTTAAGCACTTCAGAAAATCGTTTATTAAATTCAATTTCATCGCAAATTTGTGGACAGAGAATGGTCACACTTAAACGCCCCGCTTTAAGCTGTTTACAAGAAACTTGCTTGCTTAAAAAAGTGCGTTCGAGCGCTTTTTTTAATGTAACCTCATCAATATTAACTCCACCACACAACAACGCAAAAACATGATAAGCATTATTTGTCAGCACTGAGAGAGGTTGTTGTTCAGGTTTGGCTAATAATTTAAGTGATGGTTTTGAAAGTGACAAAGAGGGAGATTGAAGAAAAACAAATATTAAAAAAAACAGGATCACGGCGATACTGACAATTACGCCAACTAACTCACCAAACAACCAATAAGCCAACGCACATGCTGTAATTCCGCAAACAAAATAAAGTATCGTTAAAATACGTTTTTGCTTGTTTTGCATTGCACACCCGCCTAACCACCCAACTATCTATAAGTGTTGACGAGGTTAGCGAGATGCGCAAGTCGCGTATAACGGTTACTTCAGCCGTTCGCTGAGTAATTTATTTAGCTCAACAATTTGCGCTTTTAACTCAAGCACTTCACCTTTGGTGGCAGGTTCATCTAATTCGTCAGTATTTTCTTTTACAAAATTATCGTGCTCTTGCGTCATCACTTCAAGCACCACACCCACCATCATATTTAAGAAAATAAACGCAGTTAAAAAGATAAACGACAAATAGTAAATCCAACTTAGCGGGTGCACCGCCATGGTTTCGTACATTACATCTGTCCAATCTTCAAAGGTTGCCACACGGAACAGCGTCAGCATTGAAATCGAGACATCGCGCCAAAGGGTTGGGTTAATTTCACTGAACATCATGCTACCAACAGCGGCATAAATGTAGAAAATTACAAACATTAGTAGTGCGATGTAACCCATTCGCGGAATTGCTTTAATCAGCGCATTCACCAGCATACGTAGCTCAGGCACCATAGAAACCAAACGCAGCACACGGAAAATACGCAGTAAACGCGCAATAAACACCGTTGAACCCGCAACCGGTAACAAGCTACCTATTACAATTATAGTGTCGAAAATGTTCCAGCCTTTAGAGAAAAAAGCTTTAGGCCCTTTTGAAGCAATAAAACGAATTGCAATTTCTACCGCAAAAAATACTGTAATGCCTTTATCTAACAGCAATAAGAGATTTTCCATCCACACAGGCAAGGCGTAAGTATGCGCACCAACACTAAGCGCTGATACCACAATGACAAAAATAACAAAGGCTTGAAACGCTTTACTGTCGTCGATTCGTTGAAATTGGCTTTGCATGGCCGTGAACATACTGAATTTCTCTTACTGGTTAGCAAAATAAAAAACGCATTATAACCATCCATTAAGCGAAGATCTAACGGATAAATTAACGCACTGTAACAACATGTTATGTGCTAAAAGCAGCGGTTAAAAAATTATGCTTTATGTAGCTCCTTGCCCTTTATGGGTTTTATTAAAAAGTGATAAAGTGAGTTTTTTGCTATCAAGAACTCTTATGCGCATTATTCACACATCTGACTGGCATCTTGGCCAGAGCTTTTTTAATCAGTCTCGGCAAAAAGAGCACCATTTATTAATCAAATGGCTAGCTGAGCAAGTTAAAACGCAGCAAGTAGATGCGGTGATTATCGCAGGAGATATTTTTGATACAGGCACGCCGCCAAGTTATGCGCGCAGCCTCTACAGCGAGCTTATTTTGGCAATGCAAGCAGCAAATTGTCAGTTGATTGTTACCGCAGGTAATCACGATTCAGTTGCTACCCTTAACGAGATTAAAAGCTTAGTAAAAGCGCTTAACTGCCATGTGGTATCGCAAGCAAGTGAAGATGTCGCAGAGCAAATCGTCGCTATCTCTAAAGCGGAAAAAACATTAGGCTACGTTTGTGCCATTCCGTTTTTACGCAGTAAAGACATTGTCACCAGCCGCGCCGACGAAAGCATAAAAGAAAAACAAGACAACCTTGCCAAAGGCATTTACGAGCACTTTGAAAACACCTTTCAAGCCGCGCAAACATTAAAAGCAGATCAAGATATACCGATTATTATGACGGGCCATTTAACTGCGGTAGGCGCATCTAGCTCAGAGTCAGTGCGCGATATTTATATCGGCCATCTGTCAGGTATAAATGCCCATCAACTGCCAAACGCCAATTACATCGCCCTTGGTCATATTCATGGCGCTCAAAAAGTTGGTAAAGAAGGTAATGTGTTTTATAGCGGCTCGCCAATCGCCCTTAGTTTTGATGAATTAAAACACACAAAATCGGTCAACTTGGTTGAATTTAACGGGCAAAATGTGTCGCAAATAAGCCAACTTGAAATCCCGCGCTTTCAAGCAATGCAAACCATAAAAGGCAACCTCGCCGAAATTAAAAACGCATTAACTGTATTTGCAGAGCAAACTGAAACGACCTGGCTGAGCATTGAAGTTACCACCGACGACTATATTAGCGACCTGCAAAATACCGTGTTAGATCTCACCAAAGACTTGCCTGTTGAAGTATTACAACTAAAACGTGCGCGTAAACATGTAGCTAAACTTAGCCAACAAAAGCAAGAAAACCTGTCTGAAATAACCCCTTTAGAGGTTTTTGAGAAACGTATTGCACTTGAAGAATTTACAACAGATGACGAACTTGCCCGTAAAGAGCGTCTAACCCAGCACTTTATTTCACTGCTGAATACGGCAAAAGGAGCGCAGTCATGAAAATATTGTCACTGCGTTTTGCCAATTTAAACTCGTTAAAAGGCGAATGGAAAATCGACTTTAATAAAGCGCCATTTGCCGAAAGCGGTATTTTTGCTATCACTGGGCCAACCGGCGCCGGTAAAACCACCATTTTAGATGCCATTTGCTTAGCGCTTTATAACAGCACGCCAAGGCTTGGTGCAATCAGCGCAAGTAATAATGAAATAATGACCCGTGGCACCAGTCACTGTTTAGCTGAAGTTGAATTTGCCGTAAATCAAGGTGTGTATCGTGCCTTTTGGTCAATGCGCCGTGCCCGTAATAAGCCAGATGGTAATTTACAACCAGCAGAAGTAGAGCTTGTTGAAGTGGCGAGCAACAAACCCATTGCCGCGCAAATTAAAAAGAAAGATCAGCTAATAGAGTCACTCACAGGTCTTAACTTTGCCCGCTTCACAAAATCCATGATGTTATCGCAGGGGCAGTTCGCCGCATTCTTACAAGCCAAAGAAGCCGACCGCGCCGAATTACTAGAAGAACTCACCGGTACAGAAATTTATGGGCAAATTTCGCAATTAGTACACCAACGCTTTGGTGATGCACGCGATGCACTTAATGTACTAAACGCTAAAACAGAGTCGCTCGAACTGTTACCTGAAGAGCGCATAAATGAAATAAACCAGCAATTTAGTGAGCTGCAAACACAACAAACTAATTTAAAAAGCGAGCTTACAAGCCTGCAAGCAAAACGCGATTGGCATAACCAAGTCACACAAAACCAACAGCGTTTAGAAAAACTGCAACAGCAAAAAATTCAGCTTGAAAATGAACTTGCTGAAAAACAGCCAGAACTAACACGCCTTGAAACTGCCATGCCCGCACAAAAGCTCGCAGTTGATTTAGATAGACTCGCATTGTTAAACAACGCCAAACAAAACCAAATTGCCAGTATTGAAAGTTATCAACAACAAGCAAACACTCTCGTAAACGAGCAAGCAAAGGTAGTTGAGTTAACTCACTCATTAGCCACTAAATTCGATACTGCCAAGCAAGCGCAAAAAGAGTTATTTGAGCTTATTGATAATCAAGTAACGCCACTTGATAACCAACTTGCGCATAGCAAAAGCAAATTAAGCGAGTTAAATCAGCGGCTGGAAAACTTGTATATACAAGAAAAAGAATTGATTGAAGCGCTACAACAAAGTGAAAGCAACATTCATAACCTTGAAGCTGAAAAGCAGCAACTTGCCGCAAGCTTTGATCAAACCATCGATATAGAGCAATTTGAACACCAGCTTTCAGAGTGGCTTGATGAGCACGCAAAACTGCAACTAAACGCACATTCTTTGCAGCAGCAACAAAACCAGCTAACCGAGTTAGCCGAGAGCAAAACCACCTTAAACCAAGCAATTGGCGAGCAACAAACAGGTATCGCAAAAGAGCAAACAGAGCGTGAACAGCATCAGCTACAAGTTACGCAGTTACAGACACAGTTAAGTGAATTTTGTGATAACAGTGAGATTGATGTTTCTGAAGACACAATTGAATCGCTAAAACAGGCGCTAGATAAAGCCAAAACTGCAAAACAACAGCAAACTCAATGGCAACAAATAACAAACGAAATCTTTGCGGATAAAACGCAAATTAAAACATTACAGAGTGCCCAACCTGAACTGGAAACGCAGCTTGCTTCACAAAATGCACTACTGAAAGCTCAGCAACAAAGTTTAGATACCTCACTTCGCTTACAAGATGCAGAGGCCCAATTAGCACTGCTACGACAAGATTTAGAAGAAGATACTCCCTGCCCACTTTGTGGCAGTGCTCAGCATGACTTAAGTCATTTTGAGATTGGTAACACGTCAGGTGATGAAAACACACATATCGCAACGCTCAAACAAGAGATAAGTGACTTACAACAAAACATAATTGAGCTTTCCGCAGCACTTAGTAGCAACGCCCAACAAATTGATGCACTCAATACTGCAATCACCAGAAAAACCCAGCAACTAGATTCAATCGCTACAACTTGGGGGATTGAACAGATTGCGATTAGCGATGAAACTGCTTTGCTGACGTTTATTGCAAAAACTGAGCAGCAACTTGCAACTGCGTTACAAAACCATGAACAAGTTAAAATAATAAATACTCAGTTAACTGAGGCGCAACAAGCAGAACGCGAGTTAAACCATCAAATACAATTACTGGCTGAAAAACTTAATAGCACGACTGAGCAATTACAAAACCTAACAGCCAAAGAGCAAAAGCTATTAACAAGCTTTAATGAGCAGCAAAAGGCTTACCAATCAGCACTTTCAGAACTTGTATATACAATCAACACGTCGGGATATTCCTGCCAAGAAGGTGGTTTAGCCAACTGGTTTAACGAACAGAAACAGCAATTAAATACACTTAAAACACAGCATAAAAAATACCAACAGGTACAACAGCAACTCGCTCTGGCACAACAGGCATGCAACCATTTAACACAACAGCAAATGGATGTTGCAAAGCAACAAAGAGAATTAAAAAATCAGCACGAAACCACACAGCAAAAAATTGCAGAGCAAGCACACACACGCCACAAGCTGTTTGGTGATAAATCGACCGCAACTGAAAAGCAACAATCAGAAGCACACTTAGAGGCGCTTCACACAGAAGTAAAAACCGCCGAAACACACACCCAACAAATTCATGCTGCGCTCACCAAACTCAACGGTCAGCTAAGCGAAAAACAAGATCAACTTAACGATACCAATGTGCAATTAAATGAGCTGCAAACCAAACTAAAAAAACTTCTGGAGCAAACCCCTTATGCGACCATTGAAGCGGCGCAACAAGCACGTTTACCAGCAGATGAGTTTGATAAACTAGCCGAGCTTAAACGCCAATTAGATGCAGCGCTTACACTTAACAGCGAGCAAATAAATACCGTTGAAAATGAGTTAAAAGCTCAACAAACACATGAGTTTAATGCGCTAAACCTAAATAGCCAGCAACTACAAAGCGCCTTTGACGAACTAAATGAAACCCTTGGCCAAACCAACCAACAACTGGGGTTACTGAGCAACCAAATTAATGAAAATGTAGCGCGACAAGAGAAGCTTAAAGATTTAAAACACGAGCTCGATTTACTTAACCGCGAGTATCAAGATTGGCATTATTTACACGGTTTAATTGGCTCGCAAAAAGGTGATAAATTTAGAAAATTTGCCCAAGGGCTAACGCTTGATAATTTGATTTATCTTGCCAATCGACAACTTGAAAAGCTCACTGGCCGCTACCGATTAAAACGCAAGGAAGATCAGTCGTTAGAAATGCAAATTATCGACCTTTGGCAGGGCGAGCAAGTACGCGATACCAACACCCTATCTGGCGGTGAAAGCTTTTTAGTGAGCCTTGCTTTGGCGCTAGCCCTTTCTGATTTGGTTAGTCATAAAGTGAGTATTGATTCACTGTTTCTAGATGAAGGTTTTGGCACACTCGATAAAGAAACCCTCGATATCGCCCTTGATGCGCTTGATAACTTACATGCCAGTGGCAAAACTATTGGCGTAATAAGTCATATCGATGCGATGAAAGAGCGTATACCAGTGCAAATTAAAGTGCGTAAAAAGTCAGGTTTAGGCATCAGCGAACTCGACCGCACCTATAAGTTTGATACAATAGCCAGCGAAAACTAGTTAAGAGATTTATCCATGTCACAAGCTTTTGTTGTAGAACTTGAAGAGCAACCGATTGAATTATGTAACTTATTAAAGCTACTTGATCTTGTTGAGTCTGGCGGCCAAGCAAAAATGCTAATTGCCGACGGCTATGTTGCTCTTAATGGTGAAATTTGCCTACAAAAACGCAAAAAAGTATACGCAGGTGACACGGTAGAATTCAACGGCCAACTTTTCCAAGTTGCCGAATTTTCAGGCGAAAGCACTGAGGGTGACTACCAAGATAGCGAATCATTTGAAGACGACTATAAAGACGATGACGCGGCTGAATATCAGCCAGTAACTGAACCGTCAAAAGCAGCAACTCCGGCGAATAATCCGTCGCCTGCAAAAGCGAAAAAGACGGATAAAAAACCAGCCGCTAAAAACGCAAAAACTAAAGATAAAAAAACCGGCAGAAAATCGATTTCGTTTGGATAAAGGATTGAGGTTTAGCTTTTGATAGCCACCTTGCCGCTCTGGTGACATTACTTTAGAGCGGCATTTAAAAACCCACACTTGCCTCCCTGCATTTATCTTGCGTCATCCATGACGCACTTGTTTTTTAAAAGAGTTAAATCAATTACTCCATTCGGTATAATTTAAAGGTGCCTTTTTGAAGAGTTACACCTTTGTGAACCGAATAAAAATAGCCTTCAAGTACTGATTCAGTATCATGAATGATTAATTTGTTTGCAAAAACTTTATTTTCGGTAGTGATCTCAATGTAATCATTTTTACGAATTATGTTTTCTGGATAAAAATCGATATTCATAGATGAATTTTCTCCATTTAAAAATCGGACAAAATGAGATTTGCCATTTTCATTAATCTCGAAGCTGATCAGTTCACGTCTATCGTCAAAACTTAATACACCTAACCAAAACCCATAAATGCCATAACTTTTTAGTGAGCTTAATCTATCGATGCTTGATTTATATTTCTCAACGAACTCTCTTACGGTCGACTTCTTTTTTTGTGGTACAACATCGTATGTATGAGAAAGAATATACTTCCCTGCGTTATTAAGATAAGTCTCTACAATTTTATATCCGCCTGCTACAGGATAAAGAGCTAAATAAACTTGTTCCTTTTCTTCTAAAATTGAAATGGTGCATTTGACATTTGTACAAGTAATATCCTTATCAGTAAATTCCCGTAACCTACCCTTTTTGAATGCACTGACAATTCTCAACGAAAAAAATCGATGCTTCCCAGTATCATTAACCTCTATTAGTTTGTAGGTAAAATCCGCTTCATTAACCCCCTCGAGCAAACCAGTATCAAGCTTCAATAAGTGCTCTTCTGTTGCACAAACTTCAAATGAAAAACAAAAAGCAATTAATATGATGGTTCTTGATAGGAAAGACATAATACTTTACTCCTCTTAATTATTGTTTTTTTAACGCTGTATTTAACACAATATCAATCAGTTAAAAGTCACCTTACCACTCAAAAATTAAACACAATTTCAAAGCTTTCACCTTCATTTAATCTCTCTAGCCCCTTATACAGCTGCTTAGGATCTAACACTTCAATAGCAACTCTAGAGGCTTGGTATGTTTTTACACTTGTATTGGGAAAATCACGAAAAAAGAATATTGATTTTACATTTTCTATTTCTTCTTCTGACATTTCGATATTTTTCATCAAGAACGGAGCACGATAATCAACCTTGATTCCTGCTCCCTCAATAAACCAAGCTGGTAATTCTGTTTGCTCTACAAAAAAATTCGTTCTATATCTCACCTCTGCGTGTACTAACTCGTGTGCTATTACGTCGACATTTAACCCTTTTGGTCCCAAAAAAACACATTCTCTAAAAAATGCTGAATTCTGCATCCCCGTTGGGTTTAAGCCAAATTTTTTATAGCTAAGATTATTTGTAGCGATAATTCGTGAAGGCGATTGTGCTTTGCCGTAAACCTGTTCAACACGGTCATAAGCGCTCGTTATTGCTGAATTCAATAACGAGCGCTGTTGGCTCGTTAAGCTCTCGTCGGTGTACACATTGGGAGATATCTCTTCAAAGCCTAATAAAGATATAGTTTCGCAAGCTAAAGCTTCTTTCTTAAAAAACAAAAAAGAAAACACAAAAAAGAATAGCGAAGTCACTAAAGTAATTTTTAAAAAACGCACTTACTTTCCTTGTAAAAAATCACATTCAGAGTGAAACAATTAAACTCTATTAAATCAACAAATAAGTTACCTTAACACTTTAATAACAAGCTCTCTTTTAATAGTTCACTATGCAATCAATGAGGTCAGAGGTTTTGAAAAAATTTGAAACTTTCTTCATTTGAAGTTTATTGGTTCGCTTGGCTCCCCCCCCCTTAAATCAAACCTGAAAACGATTTTTTAAATGAATAATGCGAGACAGGGAGCGAAGCGGTCGAGTAAGCTATGTAGCGACATGGATGTTGCTTGATGGCGTTTATGTTCACATTTAAAAATACGTTTGAAGATTAGTTTGATTTCGGGGCGGCTTTTTCTTGGTTCGTTCTTTTTGACCGTTTTAAAAAGAATGAACGAGTGCGCCATGGATGTCGCAAGATAAATGCAGGGAGGCGAAGCTAAAAAAGTAAAAACCAACTCACTTACTCAATGCCATTCCAAGCGGCTTAAAATACGCTAATAACGCTTCATAAATTCTTTGCCTATGCGTTAAGTCAGGAAACACTGGCATTACATCAGGGTTGGTTGTGCCCGCAACTAAATAGCTGTTTTCAATATCAGGGCAAGTCTCTACTGCCGCTTCAAAAGCCCTCGCCATCATTTCGGTGGGTAGTGAAAAGTAGTTTCTCGATAAGGCTAAGTCGGCTTTTACACTGCGGGTAACAAAGTCGTTTTTATCTTGGCCATCGTCACTTAATAGCATGGCGCTAAAAATATTTATTAGGCGATCATTTAACGGGTGAGCAATTTGTGTTTTGTTTTTCAACCAGCAGTCGCTGGCGAATAGAATGCGGTTTGGCAAGAGTTCTGTATCATTAATATCAAAAGCTTTGTCGGCGATGTAATGATCAAAGGCATGCCAAAATTCATGAGCAAGTGCTCCTGCTCCCGCATTTTTAGCCAGTGCCAGTTCGCGATAATGAGGCGCATAATGCGCTTGCACGCCCTTTCGCCCGCCACTCCCAAAGGTAAGGTTTAAGTTGCCACGCAACCCCATTGCTTGTGGCGGTAATGCCAAGATGTAGGCTAAATCTGCCAGCGCATCGAATACTAAATTAGCGGCAAGATCTTTTTCTTCACGCGTTACCCAGCTACCCACACGAATATTCCCCATGCCAAAGGTATGTTTTATATCTAAAAACGACACCTGTTCGCCATGACGATAGTCTGGCCCTTTGCGGGTTTTGTATTTAAAGCTGGTTAACTTCAAGTTGGCTCAGTTAGGTTTAGTTGATGCTGTCATTATCCAATAAAAAAGGGTAACTCAGTTACCCTTTTTCACGTTTATGTATTGTTGCGAGCTTATGCAAGTAGCGGCTCTAATACATCAAAGAAGCGTTCTAGTTCTTCGATTGTGTTGTAGTGCATACAACCAATGCGAATCACACCACCGTTGTCTAACACGTTAAGCTGTTGGCATAAGCCTTTAGCGTAGAAGTTACCATCCCACACACAGATATGCTCTTTACCTAAGTGCTCAGACACTTGGCGTGGTGTTACACCCGCAATAGTAATCGCGAACGTAGGTGTACGCTCGGCTAAACGCGACAGATCAGAAATACCGTATAAGGTTACTGATTTATACTTTGCGATGCGTTCAAGGAAGTACTTAGAAAGTGCATCTTCATGTTGTTTAGCATTGGCAAAAGCCACTTCTAAACGTTTGCGCAGTGGCTCGCTTTCATCAAGTTCGCTTAAGCTTGCAATGTATTCAACGGCTTGAATAAAACCTGCCATAGCTTCAAAGCTTTGCGTACCCGTTTCCCAACGACCAGGAATTAAATCGGTGGCAGGTTCTACTTTGTATGGTGTAAAACCTTCTAGGTGTTCACGTTTACCGTAAACCATGCCTAAGTGTGGGCCAAAGAATTTATATGCAGAGCACGCTAAAAAGTCACAATCAAGTTCTTTTACATCCACCAGCATGTGCGGCGCATAATGCACGGCATCTACATACACTAGCGCACCTACTTGGTGTGCCATATCAACAATCGCTTTAATATCGTTGATAGTACCTGTGGTATTTGATGCGTAAGTGACTGCAACAAGCTTTGTGTTTTCATTGAGTAATGATTTTAACTGTACTAAATCAAGGCTACAGTCTGCGGTATCCACTTCTAATGCGTGAACTTTTACGCCTTTATCGTCTGCCGCTTGCTGCCAACTAGACACGTTTGAGAAATGATCTGCATTGGTTACGATAATTTCGTCACCCGCTTGCCAATCACGGCTAATCGCACGGCTAAAGCTAAAGGTTAGGCTGGTCATATTCGGACCAAACACAATTTGCTCTTTGCTTGGTGCATTTAACAATGTTGCCGCACTTTCACGTGCTTTGTTTACTAGGTCAACCGTTTGGTGGCTTGAGAAAAATGCGCCACCTAAGTTTGAATTATAACGACCTAAATAAGCTGACATGGCAGTTAAAACACTTTGCGGTACTTGTGAGCCACCAGGCCCATCTAAAAATACCGGTGATTTACCTGCTACTTCCTGCATTAACGCTGGAAACTGCTTACGGATTTTAGTTAATTGCATTATCAGTTCCTACGCTGTTAATACAAAGCAGTCTAGGTAGCCTACTTTATCGTTATCGATTTTGTTCATTGGTGTCGCGTTGTGCCATACCTGACGGTCGTTTACCATCGCAAACATACCGTCTTTAATTTCCATTTTGAAACATGGCTCTGCATCGCGTGATTCGTAAACCAGTAGCTCACCACCTTCAATATTGCTGTGTGACACACCCGCAACACAAACATGGTCAAAACCATCTTGGTGCACACCTTCAGGTGCTGGCGGTGTATCTGCATCAATCGCTAACATGCGGAACTGGTGAATTTCGATATCAGTATCGCTGGCAATGCCTGACATTTCGATAAATTGGTTAACTAAATGCTGCATACCGTCAGTCGCTAAGAGCGATTCTTCAAGATTTTCGTAAGTGCGCTCGATGTTGCCTTGGAATTGGTTAATTGAGTCATCTTGAACAAATGCTTTAGTTGGTTGCAGACTTAATTTGCCATCAACAAGTTTAATTACAGAATAACGGCGTAAACGAAATGCACCGTCGGCATATGGGTTTGCCGGTAAGTTATCAAAAGAAGGCTTTAGCTGCTCGATAAATGCTTGCTCAATAAAACGCAATTGCAGCAGATTCTGGTTGTTTACTTTCGTCATAACACGCTCGCAGATGATGAATTATAAATCGCGGAGATCTTAGACGGTTTTTATGGGTTTTTTGTGGTTTAAATGCTAACAATATTGGCAACAAAAGATTAAAAAATGCAATTTAATGTTAAAAATTAAATATTACATCCAATAAAATTTTCAAGCTCCAAATACACTAATTAAACGAAGCGTTAAATAAAGCGTGGTAGCGAGCATAACGATAAAAATTAGAGTAAAAATTCTAATAATTATATTAGCTAATTTATGCTTAATGCGCATAAACCATGATGCATCTACAGGCAGACTTTGATTGAACAAAGCAAAACACGCTATAAAGAAATACCCCAATAAACTCCAACTAAGTAGTAACAATAGCCCTACCTGTAACGAGTTTAGAAATGGGGTATTCAAAATAAGCGATACAATCAATACTGCGAAGGCGACTAATGCAAGTAAAATTAATATACCTCGCCAAGCGTTAAGACGCTTAGCGAGAGCAATAAAATAATGATGCAGCTTAGTTGCACTCATCATTAAGCGACTTTTTTGATGGTTCTGAGGTTTTATTCTCTAACTCATCTTCGTCGTTTTTGATAAGATTTTCATGATTTTCCACACGCTGTTGCCATTTTTCTTTGGCCATTAATTGCATGTTAAAGGTTTGGTCGCGTTCATCCACAATCTCCATACCCATTAGGCTTTCAATCATGTCTTCCAGCGTTACAATACCTTGTACATCGCCATATTCGTCAACAATCAAACAAATATGAATGCGTTTTTCTAACAGCGTTTGAAATAGCGTGTGCACATGAAGAGTCTCAGGCACGGTATAAATCGGCTTTACTAACTTGGCAATTTTGTAATCTTCACCAAGGCGGTGATATGCCAGCATAATGTCGTTTTTATGCACAAAACCAATGATGTCGTCAGAGTCTTGATCAAACACCAACACACGAGAAAAGGCCACACTGCCATGCTGTTTTAAATATTCGTCTACAGTGAGATCTTTATGTACTTTAAACAGCACAGTGCGCGGAGTTAATAAGGTATCAAGTTTGAGATGGCGAAATTTTAAAAGACTGCGAATAAGCTCACTTTCTTCTTGATGCAGCGCGCCCGCCTCACTGCCCATTTCAGCCATTGCTTCAATTTCAGCACGAATAAAGTGGCTTTCACTTTGTTTGCTACCAAGCATACGAGTAATGATATCCGACAGCCAAATAAACGGCTTTAACACGCGAACCATTACTACCAATGAAGCAGATACTATAGGTGTTAGCTGACGCCAATAGTTTGCACCTAAAGTCTTTGGAATAATCTCTGATAATACAAGAACTAACAAGGTCATTACTGCTGATGCAATGCCAATTGCAGCATCACCAAACACAGCTGCAGCTTGGGCACCAACACCTGCAGCTCCCGCTGTATGAGCGACAGTATTAAGCGTTAAAATTGCCGCTAATGGCTGATCTACTTTTTCTTTTAATGAGTTAATGCGCTCAGCCAATTTTGGCTTTTGCTTTTTTAAACTTGCAACATAGCTTGGGGTAATACTCAGTAATACCGCTTCCATTATTGAACATATAAATGAAATGCCTATAGCCAAAAGCATATAGGTAAATAACAAAGCCACAGTAACCTCTCGAATCATGGCATAAATTTTCAAGTGCTAGTGTACCTAATAAACACAGCGCTGCGTATAACAACCGTCGTAAAATTGTATTAATTTTTAAACAGCTGAACTAAAACCAAACTTAAAGCACTTACAGAGTGCATTCACACTTGTTTTCGTTATTCACCATAATTGGGCTGCAACTCAACGAGTTCAAGCATACATAGGCGTTTTTTTTAGTTATGATTCTGTCATCTATTTTCATAAGGACACATAATGAAAAAGTCATTTTTAGCTGCGATACTTGGCGCTTATTTTATTTCCCCTCTCGCCAATGCAGAATCCATTGATACTAGTAAAATTAACTACTTAGGCCCTATCGCACCACAAAATGCGCTCAAGCCATTTGAAACCAATCGTAAAAATGCCATTTTAAACAACCTAAAACAGAGTTTAGCGGCAGAGCAAGCTTCAGTAAGCTTGTTTGGTAATACAGTTAAATGGCAGAGCCTAAATAAATTAAACGCACTCACCGAACCTGGCTTACAAGCATTAAAGTTCACCCTCGGCACAACACGCTTTACACCTGCAACACTAAAATTAGAAGGTGTTAAAGAGGCCAGTTTTTATCTAAATGGTGAATTAGTTTCTAAAAGTGGGGATGCTTATAAGTTACCGCTGACTACAGGTCAACACCAAGTAATTATCATTACAGAAAGCGTTGAAGATTGGGGCAAGGTTGCGCTTGATTTAACTAGCGACCTTGAAGGTGCCAAGATTAGCGTTTCAAAAGAGGCACCAAATACACTAAGCGCCAAACAATTATTTGATAGTAAAACCGTTAGTAACTTAAGCATTTCGCCAAACGCTAAACTCTTAATATGGCAAACACGCAGTTACAACGATAAAAATAGCAATAAAGCGCTTAAAGAAACATATATTAAGTCGGTAAAAGACAACGAGATTGTTTTCTCATTACCGGCTAACGCCAGTAATTTCGCTTGGTCAGACGATAACACTCATCTTGTATACAAAAGTAGTAAGGTGCTTTACAAGCTTAATCTGAAAACGCTAACTACTAGCGCATTAAGTGAAGATTTATCAGGTATCAGCAATGTTGATTTTTACGATAACAACACACTTATTTTTACTTGGGTTAAACGCCCAGAAAAGTCGACATCGCTAACTAAGTATTATCAAGGCCTAGAAGATCGTTGGTCGTATGCACGCAATAAAACCAGTGTTTACTTATACGATTTAAATTCAGGCTTAATGCGCCAAGTAAGCCCTGCTGAATTTAGTGTTAGCTTACAGGACTTTGATAACGAGCGTGGTACGCTGTTATTAAGCCGTTCGATTTCTGATTATGCTGCGCCGCCACATATGTTAACAGAACTACTGGAATATAACTTAAAAGACAATAGCCAAACTACTATTGGCAAGTACCGTACTTTTAATAGTGCGCAGTATTCTAGTGATGGTTTATACATTACCGCGGGCCCTGAGTTCGGTGAAAAAGCAGGTAAAACAGTTGCTGACTCTCAGCTTAGTAACAATTACGACACGCAACTGTATTCAGTAAGCTACGATGGTAAAATCATCACCCCACTGTCAAAAACATTTAACCCAAGTATTGGCCAATTTAGCGTATTAAAAAATGACGATGTGATTTTAAATGTCGGTGAAGAAGACAGACGCCAACTATATGTATTTGATGAAAGTAAAAAACGCTTTAATAAAGTAAAAACGAATCTTGACGTAATTGAACGCTTTAGTGTGTCAAACGAGAAGTCACCTACCCTAGTTTTCGCTGGGACTGGCGCACAATTGCCACAACAAGTGCAGTTAAAAACTAAACTCTCTAATGCTAAGTCAAAAACCTTATTTAATAGCAAAAAAGCATTCTACGCTAATACCCAATTGCCAAGTTTGGAAGAATTTAATTTCACTAACGATCAAGGCACTGAAATTAAGGGCCGAGTTTACTTGCCTAGCAACCTTGATAAAGAAAAGAAATACCCTGCGTTAGTTTACTACTATGGCGGTACTTCACCTGTAAATCGCGCATTTACTGGCCGCTACCCATTTAATTTATGGGCAGAAAATGGCTATGTGGTTTATGTATTACAACCTACAGGTGCAACCGGCTTTGGCCAAGATTTCTCAGCTAAACACGTAAATGCATGGGGTGAATACACAGCAAATGACATTATTAAAGGTACGAATGCGTTCTTAAATAAATACAGCTTTGTTGATAAAACTAAAGTAGGTAATTTAGGTGCCTCTTACGGTGGCTTTATGACTATGTTGTTGGCAACCAAAACAGATATGTTTAGCGCGTCGATTTCCCATGCAGGTATTTCAAATATTACCTCTTACTGGGGCCAAGGTTGGTGGGGTTATTTATATTCGGGCGAGGCCTCTAAAAACAGCTTCCCTTGGAATAACGCTAAGCTTTATTCAGAGCACAGCCCTGTATTTAACGCTGATAAGGTAAAAACACCGTTATTACTTATTCATGGTGATGCTGATACCAATGTGCCTGTAGGCGAGAGCCACACTATGTACACTGCTTTAAAGCTACTAGGTCAAGATGTAGAATTAGTTGAATATAAAGGCGCAGACCACCAAATTTTTGCGCGCGATAAACGCTTCCATTGGTGGAATACCATGCTTGCTTACTTCGACAAACACCTAAAAGATCAACCACAATGGTGGCATGATTTATATCCAAATAAGTAGCAACTCACATCGAAAAAATAACGGCTTTTATGAGCCGTTATTTTTTTTGTACACCTTTATATATCCACTAATTTGTTCTAATTTTCATAAAGTGCAAAATTGGTGATAATATTGCATCGGGCAGATAACATATTAACGAGCATTATGACAATACAAGTACTTCTGGTTGAAGACGATTCCTTGCTAGTAAGGCGTATTCAATCACATTTTAACAATAGTGAGTTTAGTTTTATTGTTGACGAAACTGGCGCTAATGCCCTTGATATTGTTCGCACAAATCATGAGATAAAGCTCGCTGTCGTTGATATTGTTCTACCAAGTGTCGATGGTTTAGTGCTCGCCAAAGAGATTAATTTAATCTCAGATATTGGTGTGGTGGTATTGTCGAGCCGTGATTCTCAAGCAGACAGAATATTAGGCTTAGCACAAGGTGCTGATGACTACATATGTAAGCCTGTTGATTTACTGGAGCTTGAACTTAGGCTTAAAGCGCTGGCTAAACGACTAAACTTATACCAAAACAGTGATGAATATATTGAATATTCTGATATTAAAGTTCACCCAGAACACCGCACTTTAATCGTTTCAAATGGTGAAGAAATCCGTTTAACAGAAGCCGAGCACAAGGTACTTATTTCACTTATTGGTAATGCCGGTAAACCCACTAGCCGCGAAAAGCTCTCTGAAGAAATTGGCCAATCTGACTGGAGCCCATCAGATAGAACCGTTGATGTATTAGTCGGACGCTTGCGCAAAAAACTGGGTGATGAGAAAGAGCAAAAACGCATTGTCACCGTGCGTGGTAAAGGTTACATGATTGCACTAGGCTAAACTAAGTAGCAATATTTAAAAAGGCCGCTAATGCGGCCTTTTTAGTTTATTCTTATTTACCATGTGCCCAATTTAGAATTTTCGTAAGCTGCAAGACGGGCTTTTGCAGCATCAACAAAATAGTCTTTGTCCCAAGCTTCTTCGACTGCTTTTTCTTGCATATCAACAGCCTCTTCAAACTGACCTAACTTAGCATAGGCGGCAGCCATATATTCATATGCCCAAGGGTCATCTTTTTCGTCTACCACAAGCTTTGTTAGTTCTATCGCGTAATTTAACTCACCCTGGTTGTGCGACTCTCGCGCATACACTCCTGCTAACTCTCGCATTGCTATGTAATCCCCCTGCTCAGCAGCATCAGCCAACCATCCTCTTGCTTGGTTCAATAACTCTTTGCTCGCATTAGACTTTTGTAAAATACATTTAGCTGCCAGAGTTTGTGCAGGTGTATGACCAAGATCTGCAGCCGTTCCTAAAATATGTAAATTACAGCCTGCACCAAGTAGCATTAATGAAGCAAAATCTCCGCCTTGTGCCGCTTTTAAACGCCAATAGTTCGGCAACTCCTCACGAGGTTTAGCTTTAATCTGTTTCAACCTAACATTTTGTCGATTGATATAGTTTGAATACGTATTATTGCGTGCTTCATTGTTGTAGAAGAACTCCGCTAAAAATGGACCATATTCTTGTTGTTCACCGCCGCTGACCAACACTTGCCATTTTTGCATCGTACTAATTGCACGTTGCTCTAAAATATCAGGCGCTTTGTAATCACCGGTTGCTTCATAGCGAATCGTATTACCTTGCTTGTCTAACCACACGAGGTAATTAAAATTGTAAAAGTCTTCATTTAAAGAACTTGAAGGAGAAAAAGGCTCCGCATTACTGGCTAGTAGATTAGCTTCTCCAACCGAGTTAGCGACATCACCTTTTGCGAGATAAGCGACTTTAAGCATATCATCATCGCTCATCAGCTCTAACATATCAGCAAGCTCAGCTTGCGCTTTGGTGTTTCCACGTTTTGCTTGTGCTAATAGTTTCTTATGCTTGGTCTCAAGCTGCTTAAGCGTTTCTTCGGGAATATCGGTACGTTTGAATACCCCACCAAATTGAGCTTGACTAAACTTACGTAAGCTCCCGCCCACTTTTAGAATTTGATAGCGAGAATTTTCTAATTTTTCCAGTACACTTTCAGCAAACTCATCACTTGGATAGCTTTGTAATAGTTGCACATCACGTACAATACCATTGCGGTCAATATCAAATAAGTAGCGTGCCATTCCTGGAATACCCTTGTTAAATAAGCTACTTGGGTATTTAGCTTCAGGATTTTCAGTGCGCTTAGGGGTTGGGTTGTAATCTCTTCCAAATGGTAAGGCATAACGAATATTCTCACTGCCCGCTTTACCATATAAACCTATCAGCTCATTGGCTTTCGCCTCTGCTGTTTTCATTTGCTCGGGTGTTAAACGGCGTTCAACTGTTTTGAGTGCTTGTTTAGCCGTTAAAAAGCCATTTTCAATTGCGACAGCTAAATAGGCATAAGCAAGAATAGGATCTTGCGCAACGCCTTGACCTCGCAAGTATTGCACACCTAAATTAAATTGACTTTTGCCATGACCTAAGTGAGCTGTTTTTTGAAAAAGTTTAAAAGCTTGCGCATAATTCTGATTCAAATAGAGATCCATTGCACGGTCGGCATTTGCCGAAGCGCAAACACTCTGACTTGCTAACAATACCCCTGCTATTACACTCGCTAACTTTTTCATTTCAACTCCTGTCAATTGCACCAAACTTCATGTTAACAGTTGGTTAAAAGTGGCGCAACACAGGAAACGTCTATGCTAGCGCATTTTTTCACTCTGTGTTTAAACTCGGGTTAAGGTGTTAATCAATCGTTCAAATGCACGGTAACTTATTGCTTCCTTAATGTGTATTAATTCAACAGCTTGTTTGTCCGCTAAGTCAGCAATAGTGCGCGCAACTTTTAAAACTCGATGATATGAACGCGGTGATAAATCCAGTTTTTCTGTCACCAACGCCATAAATGCCTTGCTTTCATTATCAAGTATTACAACTTGCTCCAATTCTCGGTTTGACAAAATAGCGTTCAGTTTTCCTTGACGTTGATATTGACGCTGTTGGGCACAAACAACTCGCTCGCGGATTATTTGAGAACTTTCTCCAGGTTGGTTTGATTGCAATTCCTGTGTTTTTAATTTGGGTAGCTCAACTTGTAAGTCGATACGATCTAAAAAAGGGCCAGAAACCCGACTGAGATATTTTAAGATTTGCTCTGGCGATGCGCGATTATCTCGGTGACAACCAGTGGGACTTGGGTTAAGTGCGCAAATTAACTGAAAGTTTGCAGGAAACTCTGATTGCCGCGCAGCTCTTGAAATAATAACCTTACGGGTTTCTAACGGCTCACGAAGGCTATCTAACACCTTGCGTTCATACTCAGTAAGCTCGTCAAGAAACAACACCCCATTATGAGCAAGGCTAATCTCGCCAGGCTTTGGATTTGAAGAACCACCCACTAAGGCGACTGCAGAACAGGTATGATGTGGCGCGCGAAACGGCCTAACTCGCCACTGTTGTGTATCCACAGACTTGCCGATGATTGAGTAAAGTGTTGCAGTTTCAAGTGCTTCAGATTCTGTTAATGGCGGCATAATGGTGGCCATTCTCGCCGCTAGCATAGACTTTCCGGTGCCCGGAGGCCCTAGAAACATCACGTTATGCTTTCCTGCGGCAGCAATTTCCAGTGCTCGTTTAGCCTGCGCTTGCCCTTTCACTTCAGCCATATCAATTTGATATTGTATTGGATCTTGCACTTCATTCGATAAAGTTAAACCCAAGTTGAGTGCCTGCTGACCGGTTAAGTCTTGGCAAACTTCATTTAAGCTTGAAGCTAGTTTAATCTGACAATTAGAAATTAACGCTGCCTCATTGGCATTATGGGCTGAAATATATATCACTTTTGAACTGTTTATATTTGCAATTAAGGATGCCAGCAAGCCATGGTTCGGTCGGATCCCGCCACTTAAGGAAAGCTCACCGTAAAACTCCTGTTGCGTTAAATTCAGATTTCCCAGCTGATTTGACGCAACTAAAATGCCGACTGCAATTGCTAAATCAAAACGCCCTCCCTCTTTAGGTAAATCTGCTGGCGCTAAATTGACGGTAATGCGTTCTTGAGGAAATTTAAAGTGACTGTTGATAATCGCGCTACGAACACGATCTTTCGCTTCTTTAACAGAGGTTTCGGGCAGTCCTACGATGGTAAACTTAGGTAGCCCTGATGTAATATGGATTTCAATCGTTACCAAAGGTGCATCCATGGCTACCTGCGCACGCGAATAAACACAGGCAAAAGACATTCCATTGTCCTCAAATTATTGCTTTCTTTAAGTGTAGCTTATTTTACTATGAGAGCTATTTATCTATTTTATTGTATTTAAAGACAGGCAAACTCCAACCCCATTTTATTGCTCCTGCACGTAAACCAAGCGTACCGATCATGCCAAGCAACATTGCAATGTTTGTTGACGCTCCTAAATTAATACTTTGCGTATATAAAATTCCACCGAAAATACACGTCGTCGCATACAATTCGCTCTTCAATACCATTGGGGTTGTGCGCGCCAAAACATCACGTATCATGCCACCAAAGCAGCCTGTAATGGTACCCATAACAACTGCGGTTAGGTCAGGCATTCCAAGACTTAGGGCTTTTTGCACACCCATCACAACAAAAAATGCGAGACCAAGCGCATCCGCAATTTCTAATAGAATTTGAGGAAAACCACGCTGTTTATTTAACCAAATGATGGTGATGACACTCGCAAAAAAAATCGAAATTAAATAAGTGGGGTCTTTTAACCAAAATACAGGAACATCTAAAATCACATCTCGCGTTGTCCCGCCACCTATGGCAGTGACAGAGGCTAGTACAATGACACCAAAACCATCTAACTTCTTTTTGTAAGCAACCAACGCGCCCGATATCGCAAAGACTGCAACACCTACTAAATCGATCCAGTGGAACAATGAGTCCATTTTTACCCTTGTTGTTTGGTTAAAAATTCTAGCGTTTCAATTGCTTTCTCAGCATCTTGTTTCGCAACCAAAATATGATCATGATAAAACCCTGCAACCACATTAGCGCTAATATTATTTTTTGCCAAGGCTGTTGAAAACGCTGCGGTTAAACCAACTGCATCAAGACTTGAATGAATTTGTAAAGTGATCAAAGAAAACTCTGAACTGTAGGGTAACTGCCATTCATCTGCCTGCGCTTTGGTTAAAATAAGTGTGATACCTTCTGGTTCATTAATGCGAGCAAACACCTTATCCATATCTAAGGAATCGACCGTTTTTGTGCTTACAAACACATAGTTGTCTGGTTGTAACATGGGCTGCATATGCTTTATGAGTTGTTGTAGGTTCGTTTCACCGCTCATTTTCGTTCCTTATAAAATTAAAAAAGGCTGTAAACACAGCCTTTTTAGAATTCTAATTTCAAACAGTCATTATTGCCAAGCCCTTTGGCTTGCAAGTTGTTGTTCAAACGCATCTATTTTATCGTTTAACGTTTCAGTTACACCGATAAAATCAAGCCCTGATAACAAACGCTGTTTAATATCAGGACGAATACTAAAACCAATATCATCAAATTGCTCACTCTTAATAACTTGGTTTTCTAAATCGATCTCCACATTCACTTGCTCAATTTGCTCGGTTACCGCGAATAACTTATCGAGCGTCTCGCTTGGAAGTGCAATTGCTAACATTTGGTTATTCATGCAGTTATTGAAGAATATATCGGCAAAGCTTTCAGCTAAAATCACCGTGAAACCGTATTGCTTTAACGCCCAAGGCGCATGTTCACGGGATGAACCACAACCAAAGTTATCACGTGTAAGCAGCACACTTGCTCCTTGATAGCGCGCTTCATTTAAAATGAATTCAGGGTTGGCATCACCATTTTCCAAATAGCGCCAATCATAAAAAAGCGCTTTATCAAAACCGTCACGACTGGTTGAGGTTAGAAACTGCTTAGGAATAATTTGGTCTGTGTCGACATTATTTTTATCAAGTGGCGCCATTAATCCGCTATGAAAAACACTCATTAGATTCCTCCTCGAATATCAACAAAACGACCATGAATTGCCGCTGCGGCTGCCATTGCAGGACTAACTAAGTGGGTACGCCCACCACGACCTTGGCGACCTTCAAAATTACGGTTAGACGTTGAAGCACAACGCTTGCCCGCACCTAAACGGTCGTCATTCATTGCTAAGCACATTGAACAACCCGGCTCACGCCATTCAAAACCAGCTTGTTTGAAAATATCCGCTAACCCTTCTTCTTCCGCTTGTTGTTTAACAAGGCCAGATCCAGGTACAACTAAGGCTTCAACACCTTCAGCCACTTTTTTCCCTTTCACTAAAGAAGCTGCAGCTCGCAAATCTTCTATACGGCTATTAGTACAGCTGCCAATAAATACAGTATCAACGTCGACATCTGCAATTTTTTGACCTGGTTGTAAATCCATATAAGCCAGTGCACGTCGAATCGCATCGGCTTTAATCAAATCACTTTGCGCGTCAGGATCAGGAATTGTTTGATCAATACCAATCACCTGCTCTGGGCTCGTGCCCCATGTCACTTGCGGTTGTATCTCTTGTGCATTTAAAATAACAGTCTGGTCAAATACAGCATCATCATCGCTCTTTAAGGTTTGCCAATATGCAACCGCTTGATGCCAATCATCACCTTTAGGCGCAAATGGACGCCCTTCAAGATAGTCGTATGTAGCTTGATCCGGTGCAATTAAGCCTGCTTTAGCACCCATTTCAATGCTCATATTGCACAATGTCATGCGTGCTTCCATAGAAAGCGCACTAATTGCTTCACCACAAAATTCTGCAACATACCCTGTACCACCAGCAGTACCTAATTTACCTATCACCGCTAAAATAATGTCTTTTGCGGTTACACCTAGATTGATTTGGCCATCTATTTGGATTTTTAAGCTCTTAGCTTTTTTCTGCTGAAGGGTTTGCGTTGCTAATACATGTTCAACTTCAGAAGTACCAATACCATGAGCTAACGCACCAAAAGCACCGTGGGTAGAGGTATGGCTATCACCACACACAATGGTTGTACCGGGTAAGGTAATCCCCTGTTCCGGCCCCATTACATGCACAATACCTTGGTTAATTGAATTCAAATCGTACAGTACAATGCCAAATTCTTCGCAGTTTTCCTTTAATGCAACCAACTGATTTTTAGATACTTCACTAGCAGCATCCAAAGAGCGGCTCTTAGTTGAAACATTGTGGTCCATAGTCGCAAATGTTTTTTCTGGACAACGCACTTTACGATTTGCTTCACGTAAACCAGCAAATGCTTGTGGTGATGTTACTTCATGGACTAAGTGTCTATCGATGTATAGCAAATCGCTCTCATCGTTAATTGCAATCACTTTATGCGACTGCCAAATTTTGTCATATAAGGTCTGAGCCACGTCATTCCCCTTGCTAGTTTTGGTGACGGTGGCCTGAGTTTCAGGCCAAATAAAAATTAAATACGTGCAATGATTTCTTTTGCAACATCGCGTGTGGTGTAGCCAGCAGATGGATAAATATCTGGTGTACCTACCCCAGCAGCTACAGCTTCAGCAACGGCTTTCTCAATGGTACGCGCAGCTTCATCTTGTTTAAGCGAATAACGTAACATTAATGCTGCACTTAGAATTTGCGCAATCGGGTTGGCAATGCCTTTGCCGGCAATGTCAGGCGCAGAGCCGCCTGCAGGTTCATATAAACCAAAACCCGTTTGATTTAAGCTTGCAGAAGGCAATAAGCCCATAGATCCGGTGATCATTGCACATTCATCAGAAAGAATGTCGCCAAACAAGTTATCGCATAACAGCACATCAAATTGACTTGGCTCTTTTACCAGCTGCATTGTTGCGTTATCAATGTAGATATAATCAAGTGCTACATCGGGGTAATCTTTACTTACTTCCGTAACCACTTCTCGCCATAACACGCTTGATGCCAGCACGTTCGCTTTATCAACAGACGTTACTTTATTAGCGCGTAATTTTGCCGCTTCAAATGCAAAGCGCGCGATGCGTTCTATTTCTTTGCGCGAGTATGTTTGTGTATCGAATGCATATTCTTCAGCACCTTCTCCACTACGGCCTTTATCACCAAAATAAATACCCCCCGTTAATTCACGTACACATAAAATATCAAAGCCTTTCGAACTAATATCTGCACGTAATGGTGAAGCGGCACTTAATGCTGGTAATAACTGTGCCGGACGTAAGTTACAAAACAAGCCAAAGTGTTTGCGTAACGGTAATAACGATGCACGCTCTGGTTGCTCTGCTGGCGGTAACCCTTCCCATTTTGGTCCACCCACTGAGCCAAATAAAATTGCATCTGCTTGCTCACACGCAGCCAACGTTGTGTCAGGCAGTGCTTTGCCAAATTGATCAATGGCTGCACCACCAATTGCATGATGATTTAAGCTTAACGAGAAGTTAAATTTTTCACTTACGGCACTTAGTACATCAATAGCCGCGGTCATTACTTCCGGTCCAATACCGTCACCTGCTAATACTGCAATATCGTAACTTGCTTGACTGCTCATACTGCTTTCCTTTGTAGTTTTAAATCGGACACTTGTTGTGCACGATGAATTAAGTTGTGAACTCGAATTAAAGCCCGTACTGACGCTTCAACAATGTCTGCAGCTAAACCTGCACCATGGTATTGGCGACCATCAAATTTAGCGATAATGTCTACTTGCCCAAGAGACGCTTCCCCTTGGCCTGTTGCATCTAAATTATATTCAATAATTTCAATATCCATATTAGTCATACGTTTAATAGCTTTAAACGATGCCTCTACCGGCCCATTTCCTGTAGCTGCTTCTGTCATTTCTTTTCCACCAATTGTCATACCAACACTACTACTAGCAACTGACTGTGAATTTGATGTGGAATGGACAAAAGATAATTGATAAAAATCGCTTTCATTTGATTGATTATTGAAATAAATCATTGCTTCTAAGTCATAGTCATAGACTGTGCCTTTCTGATCTGCCAAGGCTAGAAAGCTTTCGTATAATGAATCCATATCATAATCTTCAGGCTGGTAGCCTAATTCACTTAAGCGATGCTGGATAACGTGACGACCTGAACGCGAGGTCATATTTAACTGATTGTTGGGCACACCAACGGTTTCCGGCGACATAATTTCATAGGTATTTTGTGCTTTAAGCACACCGTCTTGGTGAATACCTGAACTATGTGCAAACGCATTCTCACCAACAATCGCTTTATTCGGCTGCACAGGCATATTACAGATTTGACTAATTTGGCGTGACGCGCGGTAAATTTCTTCACTAACAATATCGGTATGTAATTTAAGGTGATCTTCACGCATTTTTAAGATCATCGATACTTCTTCAAGTGAACAGTTGCCTGCGCGCTCACCAATACCGTTCACTGTACATTCAATTTGTCGTGCACCGGCTTGTACTGCAGCAATAGAGTTTGCAACCGCTAAACCTAAATCATTATGGCAATGCACGCTTAATCGCGCTTTATCAATATTGGGCACATTATTCATTAAATGTGTAATCATCGCCGCATATTCGTCAGGCGTAACATAACCAACAGTATCTGGTAAGTTGATTGTTGATGCGCCCGCGTTTATTGCAGCTTCTACAATACGACATAAATCAGCATGTGGAGTGCGCCCTGCATCTTCACATGAAAACTCTACGTCATCAGTATAGTGTCGTGCTTGTTTAATTGAACGAACAGCCATCGCAGTTGCATCATCTAAACTCATACGTAGTTTATGTTCTAAGTGCAAAGGGCTGGTTGCAATAAAGGTATGAATACGGCTCTTTTCTGCAGGTCGCAAGGCAAGACCACAGGCTTCAATGTCCTTTTCGACGGCACGGGCTAAACCGCAAATAGCTGGCCCTTTAACTTCTCGAGCTATGCGCTCAACGGCTCTAAAATCAGCTGGGCTAGAAACTGGGAAACCCACTTCCATTACATCTACGTTGAGGCGACTAATTGCATGCGCTAACTGAATCTTGTCATCCTCTGTAAGACTCGCTTTTAAGGCTTGCTCGCCATCTCGTAACGTTGTATCAAATATCCAAATTTTATCGCTCATACCAGTACCTTTGCCCTAACATAAAAAAACCCCGCATTTAGCGGGGTTTTTGCAAACTTTTCAGTCAAACACACTAAGCCCCGCTTCTGCACTTAAGCAGTAAGAGGTTATTTAGAAGTAGGCTAATCGTGTTGTAAGACATATTTATTTGGTTTCCATCATTAACTGAGTCAATTTAACCATTAGAACCCACGCATGACAAGCATAAAAAAACCACAAAAAGCGAATTAAACGCCATTACTTGAAATTATTAAAACAACTAAACACCCAATAAAGAATAAATTAACCAAAAACAGTCAAACCAAAAATTTATTAGTTAATTACACTAAGCACCCTGCATAAAAAAAATAATTAAACTTTTTTAATTTACACAGTTATTTTTCAACATTTCAAATACCTGATTTACAGGAATAGGTGGCGCAAGGTAATACCCTTGCATAAAACTACGCGTAAAATTATTTTGTACCAATTTTTGTTGTTGATAACTTTCTATTTTTACAAATACAAAATCCACACTGTTATGATGATAAAACTTGGCCACCTTATCAGTGTCTTCTTTGTCTAGTTTTTGTAATTGCGCAACAGGCACTTTTACTTCATCGATTACCAAAGGAAGCTTTTCAAGTTTGTGCAATACATCATCATCACCATCAATTGCTAAACCAAAACCCTGTTCTTTTAAGCCTGCAAGTAAGCCGATCACTTTGCTGTTTGAGCTGTAAAATGCATCAAGTGGAAACTCAAAAATGATTTTGCTTGGATTAATACCTGCAATATTGAGGTATTGAGACATTACCTGGTACAAATCATATTGACCTAAGTCGATAAGCGATAAATTAATCGATAACCTTACACTACTGAATGCCGGCAGCACTTCTGCAATCCGTTTAAAGAAAACATCACTAAAAAGATGAATTAGCTGATGCTTTTCAATGGCATCCATGACTTCTTTTGTGCTTAGCTTAATACCATTTTCTTGAAATCTTACCAGGCACTCAAATCCAGAAAGCTTTTCATTTTGACTGCGAAACTCAGGTTGAAAATCAAGGTTGATACTGTCTCTACGCGCCAAAAGAGTTTCGAGTTTTTCCTTATCGATTATTTTTTCGGTCACGGCGCGTTGACTAAACACTTGGTTAAAATCACTCAATTTGACGGGTTTATTAATTTGTGCGATGAGCTGACAAGGTAAGAAAATTGGAACAGCATCCCCTTCAGCTAACAACAACACTAAACGCCCTTTAAAACCCGTACCCAGTAACCAGCTAGGCATATCAATATCACTAAACGAATTAATTGATATCACTAAAGTATCATCACTGGTCCCTTGAACAATTTCACCTTGTAGCCGCACAAGATCACCGGTTGTAAAAATACGACCCGCCCAGAGATACTCAATACATTTTTGTGTGGTGCTTCGTTGCTCTTCGTTATGATCAAATATAAAGACAGTTTGCTCTCTCGAATCCATTTTAACGTCCTGCTTTGTTGCATTCTTTAAGTCAAGCATAGAACGTTATAATTACCAGTGAATTAGCCCCCTTTTTATAGCAAAAATGTTGAGTATGAGATCATAACAAGCGCAGTATAAGTTAAACGTTAGCAAGGTGGAGTGTCTTATCTCATTTCTCTAAAAAGATATACTAAACGCTGTTTACATCATATCTATCCCAATAGCATATTCAGCTCTTTGAGTGAATGGGTGCAACTTTTTAAGCCTTGATTTCAGACATAAAAAAAGGCGCTTAAATCGCGCCTTTTTAAATAATGTTAAAAACTACTTCTGAGCAAGGTAGTTAATTAACTTAGCCATATCTTCTGCACTTGCGATGTCTGACTTACGACCAAAGTTAACTTTATACTTACCATTTACAATAAATGTAGGAACTGAACCTAGAGCACCTTTGCTTTTGTAAAACTCCTGCTCTTTACTCATCTTCTTTGTTTTCGTGCGAACACCAAAGCTTTTGTAGTATTTTTCAAAGGTTGCAGCATCAACGCCTTTTGCAGCAAATACATCTTTGATATCTGCCACTTCATTAAAGCTTTTACGCTCACCATGAATATGATTAAAAATACCTGCAATTAGCTGATCTTTCTCAGGAAGAACTTCTGCTGTAGCTAACGCTTGCGATAGCATTTCTTGATTTTCTTTTGATTTACCACCCATAAAATTCACGTGTGCCTTTTTGAAGGTCACGTCTTTATTTAACATTGGTTTTAAATCGTAAATTACGTTTTCCATATTATTACATGCAGGGCAATAGAATGAGAAAAACTCTGTCACTTCTGGTTTCTTAGTAGCGCGATCAGAGATCACATCATAATGCACACCTTCTTGGTACTGGTTTGCAATTGCCACAACCGGCAATGCTAAAGCTAAAAGTGCAGCTTTAAAAAATGCTTTCATTTCTTACTCCGTTATTTTTTTAATAAGTATTCAACCAGAGCCTTCAATTCATCATATGATTTGATGCTGGTAAGCTCAATGCGGTAAATGTCGTTAACGATAAAAGTTGGAACGCCAGTTAGTGCATTTAATTCTGCAAAGCGGTTTTGTTGTTCAACCATGTACTGCTCTTGTGCAGTAATTGCCATACTACCTGCTAACTGTTTAAATTTTTCTTCAGTCATCACATCGTTTAAAACAAATAAACGACGCACATCATCGATTGTTGAGAAGCTGCCGCGGTTACGGTGAATAAACGAAAAAATCGCATCGCTTGCTTCGTTCGCCTTGCCAGCTTGTTTCGCAATTAAATAAGCGGTTGAAAGCAACGATTGTGTTTCAGGTGTAATTCCTCTTAAGAAATTAACATGACTTTTTACAAACGTTCCTTCTGGTAGCTCTTTGTTTAAACGCTGAGCAATCATTTCAAAGTTATAGCAGTGTGGACAGTAGTATGAAAAGAATTCAGTTACCTGAGGCTTTTCTGATTTTTCTGTTTTAATGAGGGAAAAGTGCTCACCCTCTTCAAATTTAAACTCCGATGCAAACAGTGCAAGCGGAAAAATTAGTGCAACAATAAAAAATAACTTCTTAGTCATAGGGTTCTCTTATGGCAAAAGCTTTAACGGTGCTTCATGCAACGCAGCCAATTGCTCCTTTAAACTTAATATTTGTTGTTCCCAGTATTTGTCTGATGCAAACCATGAAAAGTTCCGTTGAAATGCTAAATCTTTCCAACGCTTAGCGAGCCATCCCATGTAATTTATCATACGAAGAGCACGTAAAGGTTCAATTAGGTGCAGTTCTTTTAAGTCGAACGAAGAGAATTCATCATACGCACACAAAAGGGTATCCATTTGTATCCGTTGTTCTTGTTCGTCACCACTTAACATCATCCATAAATCTTGCACCGCAGGTCCTTGACGTGCGTCATCTAAATCGACAAATGTCAGTTCATTACCAGTCCACAGAATATTGCCAATATGACAATCTCCATGCAAGCGGATCACGTTATTTGGCTGATATTTCTCACCAGCTAATGCTATCACCTGATCTAACACTGTAATAAAAGGCGTTTCTAAGCTCGGAGTAATTAAATTACTGTCTATTAGCGAAGTTCTTGCATCATGTAAAAATTCTTGGCTGCTAATGGTTGGTCGAACTGTGAAAGGTTTAGTGCTAGAAACATTATGCAAACGGCCTATAAAGCGTCCTAAAACCTCTAAATGATCGTAGTTATCCGCTTCAAATGTTCTGCCACCGACACTCGGGAACAAAGCAAAACGATAGCCTTGATATTCGAATAGGCTTGTGTTGTCGCGTTTAATTGGTGCAACAACGGGCACCTCACCTTCTAGTAACTCAAAGCTAAAATCATGCTCTTCTAGAATTTGCTCTGTACGCCAACGCTCTGGGCGGTAAAACTTCACAACATAGCGTTTAGAATCTTCCGCAACAAACTGATAGACACGATTTTCATAGCTGTTGAGTGCTAATAATCCTGATGTTGGATACACACCAATACTTTCAATCGCATCTAAAATACGATCAGGTGTTAAATCACTAAAATCAAATGCTGACATTTAACGCCCTTTAAAGAACTTACTCGGCTGAGCAAGTTGTGTGTCAGGTAGATCAACACGTTGCAACACAAAATTAAATTCGCTAATAGGTGTTGTTAAATCATAAGGGTCAATCGCAATTGATAACGGTAAACTGTACGACTCGCCTGAACGAATGTTTACTTCAGTTTTACCTATAATCGTGAAATTATTTAGCCCCTCAACCGAGATTTGGTAGCTATGATCTTGTTGTGATTTGTTGAGGATTTTTAGAGTGTACGTATTTTCCACTAACCCATCATTATTAATTCTGTAAAGCTGATTTCGGTCGCGAATTATATCTAAGTCCATCGGGATTCGGGTCATTACATCGGCGACAAAAATTCCGCAAATTACCAACATGACCACCAAATAGCCAATGATTTTAGGGCGTAAGGCATGGGTTTTCTTGTCTGAGGTTAAATTGCGTTCTGTCGTGTAAGAGATAAGACCTTTGTCATAATTCATCTTCTCCATCACTTCATCACAAGCGTCGATACACGCACCGCAGTTTATACATTCATATTGCAAACCGTTACGAATATCGATGCCAGTTGGGCAGACATGCACACACATTTTACAATCGATGCAGTCTCCAAGTCCCATTTCTTTTGGATTTTGCTTTCTACCACGAGGACCTCGGTTCTCACCACGCTTTTCATCATAACTTACGGTGAAGGTGTCTTGATCAAACATCGCTGACTGAAAGCGCGAATAAGGACACATATGTAAACACATAATCTCACGCATCCAGCCTGCATTACCGTAGGTACAAAACGTAAAAAATAGCACGCCACCAACAGCATAAGCTGTCGCTTCAAAGGTAAAGAAATCGACCATCAATTCACGGATCGGTGTGAAGTAACCAACAAACGTTAGTGAAGTAAATAGCGAAAAGGCCACCCAACTAAAATGCTTCGCCGATTTACGCCAAAATTTATCAAAATCCATTTTGCGTTGGTCGAGTTTTTTACGCTGGTTTGCCGTGCCTTCAATCTTTTCTTCAAACCAAATAAAGATAAATGTCCACACTGTTTGCGGACACATATATCCGCACCAAACTCGACCATAAAAGGTAGTCACTAAAAACAGGGCAAACGCACCAATCATAAAAATCCACGCCAAAATGGTAAGATCTTGAGGCCACAGCGTCATACCAAAAATATTAAACTTTTGGTTAAAGATATCGAAAAGCACTGCTTGATGACCATTGAAGCTTATCCATGGCAAAAGCATAAAACTCAACATAGCAACAAAGCCTAGGTATTTACGTAATTTTTGATGCAGCCCCTTCACCGCACGAACATAAATGCGATTGCGTGGATTAAAGCGATCAAACTTTTCAGCATCTGGCTTATGAATCTTTACTTCGGTTGGTATATTTTTGACTTTAATTTGCTTGTCCATGGCGCCCCTAGGTGTGCAAACTTCTTTTAAGTTGTTTAATTATAACAATTGTCTTTGCTAGTGCGATGCATTTTATTAAACTAAATAACCAGCAAATAGGTGCTAAATCAAAAAAAAGAAAAATATTATGAAAAATTACTTTTTATTTGTCTTAATTCTACTCATTCTAGTGAGTGTTGATCACCCGAGCATCGCCAAGCCTCGCCAAGAACTTTTTGACAAGATAATGGGCGTATTAAGTGATTCGAGCAAAGTAAAAACAGATCAAGAAGCAAGGCGCTCACTCGAACGCATTAAAGAAAAACTTCGCCTTTCACAAACAGCTGAAGATTATTTAGATAAACAATTTGCTACAAACCCAAAAATGGATTCATTCAACACACGTTATTGTCGAAATAAAGAGCTTAACTCTTATTTTTATGGTGATGATTTAAGACAGATTTGCAAAATTATCAGAGAAGAAACTGAAAAATAATGATGGATTTTTCTCAGCTCAATAAAAAGTTTGCTCAAAACTTTAATGATCAAAAAGCGATACTAAAGAAACTGTTACAAGGCAAAGCAGTTAACTGTACTAGTTGTAACAAACCACTTAGTGTGAAGCTAAATGAAAAAGAAGCTGAGTTTTTGGTAAGCTGCAAAACAGGTTGCACACAGCTTACCTTAGAAATTGATTAATAGTACTTGGTGATCTTAGCTAGAAAATCGCTTTTTAATGAAAAGCATTTAAGCGAAATCACCATCGTCCTCATCAACCACTAAACCGGCATCAAGCACACAGGCTTCAATAAGTTCAGCGTAGCCCTCTGCAAATGATGTAATCAATTCAAGTACATCGCCACACAAATTAGCATCATTGGACAAATCTGCAAAAAAGCATAAGTAACCCAATGCCATGCCTAATGCTTCACTTAACTCTGAGTTCAATTGGGTGCTAGACACAATCGGCTCAATATAATGCGCTATTCCCAATGCAAAGCCATGTGCCCATAAATGAAGCTCTGAATTACTCGCTAGGTTTGCACTATTTGGTGACACTATCTCAATACGAGAAGGCAGGTTATACCCATGCTCAAAAACTTGCTCACTGACGTCATTATGAAATGCCATTAACGCAAACAACTTATCATCTGCAAGTTCAGCACTTTTTTCACCAAGAGCCTGGCTCACCCACACATCTTCTATGATCGGTGATGGCGCCGCAACGAGAGCAAATAAAAAGCCCTCTAACTGTGCCAACGGCATTGCAACTTTATTCATTTCATCACTGGCCAACCAATTGGCTAGGGCTAATTTATCTGCTTGATTAAATTCAATCATGGTTTTTCTTAAAACTTAAACGAGTAACGGCCATTATTATCAGGTCTACCCAAAAACTTTACGGCATCATGTACTTGCTTTGGCATGGTTGCATCAGGCTTCACAAAGCCACTAATACTCATAACTCGAAGACCATACTGCGCCTCAAGCTGCAGTCCCAGCTGGTTTTGCTCACTAATATTTAAACCAAGCGCACCATTATTACAACTGAGTTTACCTTGAATCGTGTCAAACTCTATCCACCCTTGTAACCCTTGGACAGATAAATTATGAGTTTCAGCATTACCCGATAATTCATCACATAATTTAGTTTTATCCATTAAAGGAAATATAGCCTTATCCAGTTTAACTTTTAGGTTACCCTTAGTAGGTAATGGCATCGGCAGTTTCACATTCTGCATCAGCATGCTTGTTGGCAAACGCACATTAGCACGACTCAGTTCAATCGAATTAGCTGAAATGGGTAATTGCACACTTGCCTTGCCATAAGGTGTCTCAAAACCTCGTAAGCTACCGAAATTAAGGTCTGCATCTAAATTACCGGTGAACAAACTCAGAGGTTTAAGTTGCCATGCTAACTTTTCAATCAACTGCTGATTAAATTGCGCTTGGGCAATTCGTCCTTGCCAAATAGTGCCAGTTACACCTGCTAGCTTAACATTTTGAGGTAAATAACTTTGCGCTAGGCCAAGCACAACTGATGCTGGAGCCAAATAAATCACAAAAGCAATAAACGAAAAAATAAATAAAAAAATGAGTGAAATCGTTTTCTTCATATTACTTTTCAACCACCAAACGACTTATGCTAACCATACCGGGTTCTGCACCACGGTTTATATCGATAGCTGAAATTGTTAAACCACTTTGCTCAACCAAAGACTCCAGCCAAGGCAGTAGTTTATTAAACTCTACGGCTTCGATTGTTAATCGCAAGGTATCATCTTTTGGTTGCATCTTGCTGATATTGATTTGTGCACGGCGGCTAGACACATTAATAATTTGGCTTAAGCTGCCACTTGCAGCCACTTTACCTTGACCACTGCCCTTAATTTTTGCTGCACTTTGTTTCACGTATTGCACTAACTCTTGCTGCTGAAGTAATGCTTTTTCAGCTTTCTCAATTTTGTTGTTAAGTGGGCGAATAATCAGCATCACAATAACAAACAGCGCAAATATGGCTCCAGCACACTTTAATAACAATTGTTCGTTTGGCTTAAGGTTTTGCCAATAGGTTTCTAATTGATTCATAAACCTGCCTTAATTTTAATTTCGCCAACCACTAAATTACCTGAATTACTTAATGATCCTTGCTCAACGGTTAATGATGCTTGCTCTAATCGCTGCTTTACAAGGTTAAAGCTTTGAAAATCTTTTGCACTGGCGCGTAAACGTAACTCGCCACGCTTACTGTCAAAACGAAGCGTTTCAGGTGTAAAGCCTTCAACATCTTTAAAGACGGGTGTTAAATGATGTAATAAAAACAAAAAGCCCGTTTCTCCGCCGGAAGACAGCTGTGCTAACTTTCCTTGGATTTGGCGACGTATCAAATTTGGTCTCACTTTGCCACCCGGGAACGCTTGCTGATATGCCTCAATTGCTTGCGCTTTAGCAATTGCAACTTGTTGTTCTAGTTGATACGCAGTAACCGCCTTCAAAACTAAACCAAACAATAGCGCGACTCCTGCCGCTATTGCTGGAACTTGCCAAAGCGACCAAGCACCAGTACTTTGCTTTTTAACCTGAAACGCACCTTGCAACATATTAAAGCTTTGCGAAGGTAACTGTTTTGCAAAAATAGCTAGCGGTAAATCATAGTCTTCAAGCTTTTTGATACTATTTGAATAGACAAAATCCAAATCGCTTAAATGCGCCATTGGTTTGTCTTCCAATGTCACAAGAAAGTCATTTACCCAACTGGTATCAACTTCAGCAATTCGCCAATCATTAAGTTTAAATAACCACGTATCACTGAGCGATGTAGCTGTGATCTCTGCGTCTTCATAGTGTGGTAGCAACAATGCATCAGGCAAGACACGTGTAGGCGCTAATTCTGATGTTTTTAATACCTGAAGCCAGCTTTCAAACCATGAGCGCTGACACACAGAGACTTGAATTGCATGTTTGTCGTCAATCATGCAAGGCTCGCCAATACTAATCAGCACATCATCTAATTCACAAGCAAGCTCTTCTTCCATCATAAAAGGCAAGGCAGCTTCAAGCTTGCGATTAAATTTGGTTGGCAAACTAACCGTTTTTAATTGCACTTTAGTTGCAGGCAACAAGGCCACAATATCGCGTGTTTTAGCTTTTTCACTGAGCTCTTCCAACGCTAAGCTATTACTTATTTGGCCACTTGCAATCGCCTCATCTGCATTGCTAATTAACCAATGGATTGGATCGTTAGGGGTATGGCCTAAACGAATCATTAAGGTTTCTTTCACTGTACGCCTCCAAATCTACGCGCCAGTACACTAACTTTTTGATTATCTGTTATATGTATTATGGATTTCATCGCAAAATTCGTTTCAAAGAAGCTAGCCTTGATATGTGCTTCAAAATAATTACTGTTTGTGACAAAGCGCTCATCTTTATCATTTAATGATTGTGCGCCATTTTGTGTTGCATCACTGATAAATTTACTCAGTTGGTCCCAGCCATCATCGGGACGCTGGCTTATGATCGTTTCAGCTTGGCTCTCTGAAATATTCAGCATTGCAGCCAATAAAAGACTCTGCTCTGCCTGCAAAGTATTTACATTGATTTTAAAAGTATCACTTTGCGGGATTACGCAAACATATGGTTTTAGTTTTTCCACCACAATCGGATTAAACCCTCGCACCAAACGCAATTCTGAGACGCTGGCAAAATAATTGTTCGCTGTCATGTAAGGAATACTGTATGACATGTATTCTCCTTCTTCGACACCTTGACGCTTGGGCATACTATCTACATCGAGCCAATCATAGACACTATCAGCCAGTGTTTCTTTTGATTCTTCCAGCGGTAAATCAGGAATAAGATCAAGTAACGCCTCTAATGTCTTGTGCGCTTCATTAAAGGTTTGAGTTCCGCCATTGTTTTGCGGTTCAAAGCGCACTGCATTGAGGTTTAAGCACGCTTGTAGGTCAATAATTTTGCCTGCAATAGTACCATCTTCCACTGGATATGGCGGCGTTTCCACAGCCCATTTTTGCGATAAGTCGATATGATCGTTTTTTTCTTTTTTAACTTCAATCAGCACGCGTTTTGCTAATGCTTCACCTGCCATAGCATACCAACGTGCTTGTTGCTGCAATACCAAATTACTTGAACGCTGCACTTCAACCATTAAACGCGCATTCATCTTAACCGCCAAAGAGGCAGCCATTGCCACGACAAATAATACGATGATCAATGCCGCACCCGACTGTCTAAACATCATGATTTAGACTCCTGCTCAGGCAGTAAAAAAATTCGGCTAACGGTAATATCATCCGCTAGCGCAACTTCAACTTTAATGGCTTTGGGTAAGGTCGGAACCGTCCAGTTTTCTTCCCATGTTTCATTATTTCCACGAAAGCGAATGGTAAAGTCTTTAATATTTTCGAGCAGTATTTGGCTTTTCGGCTCGGTACCATCGAGTGAATCAACATAAATACGGTATTTTCTAACTAAATGGTCTTCTTCTACCACGTAGCTGAATAATTGTAATTCGCTGCGCGGCAATAAATTCACCGGATTACTCCAGCCATCTCGCACACCAGCAATACCATGATATTGGCTATCAAACAAAAAACGGTCTGCCACTAAGAACTGTTCTAAGCTGTCACCAGATTCATTGCGCGTATTGCGCAGTGCTAACTGAGTAAAATCTTGCTGCAACATTCTAAATGCGGTGTTCAAAGCGCCAATTTCTGCCACTTTTTCTTTAGAGTTTTGATTAGCATTAATTGCAGTAGATAAAATCTGATGGCTTGCTAAGGTGATCATCGCTAAAACAGCAAGTGCCACCAGCACTTCAATTAAGGTAAAACCAAACGCTTTTTGATTTCGCATCAGCATTTAGTTAGCCCCATTCTTGGTAATATACGTGATGAGTTCATACACATCATGTTTGCGTGCTTCATCTGAATAGACAACTACACGCGCTTCAAGCAGATCGTTACTTTCTGTTTTAGTGATTTTGTGACGCCAGTAGAACTTCACACCTGCTTGCTCTTCATCACCTGTTTTGCCATCACTAGGAGGCCAACTTGTAGTTAAAGTTAATTCCGCCAACTGATTTTCAGCAACCCAGCTCGCTAACTGTTGCTCTTCAATATTTGAAAGATGATTAATGTGATCACCAACGGCTTTCATCGCTGCAATACCCGCAAGCGCACAAATTGCCATTGCGACCATTACCTCTAATAGCGTAAAGCCGCGACTACTAGACATTGTCACTCGGCTCCTGAGATAGCTCAACAGGTGCCATAAGCTCACCTTTGATAAAGTAAGGCTTTGCTCTGTCGTTTTCTTTTAACTCGAGTTCAATTTGGAAAGGGCTGACTTCACCCGATGATAGTAACAACACCTGCGGAATTTTCATTTTTTCGAGCTCCAACAAGCTCTCTTCATCTTCGCTGTTAAGAAGCTGTCGCCAGTCTACTTGTTGTAGCAAATTTTCTTCGCCCCAAGGAAGATCTTCCAGCACCAATTCAACATTAATAAATTCGCTGAATTGATGAGGCTTCAGAACATCTTGTTCTGAAATCACAACCCACTTTTCACCGTTAAACGCCAGCAATTCGAAAGTATTGGTATTTTCATCAATATGAAAGCCAAGCTCAAACTGGTTCATTACCGCGTATTCAGATGCAAGGTTTATCATGGTGTGAAGCTTAAGCGCTTCTTGCTCAAGTTGTTCTTCATCTTGATCGTTGAGCGTCAGCACAACGAGGTTCATGGCAAAGCCGATAATTACTAATACCGCTAAAATTTCGAGTAAGCTGAATCCGCTTTGCCACTTTTTCATAGATATAAACTCACGCGATTAATTAGCGCTCGTCTTCTTCATCCCAGTTGCCGATATCATCTTCTGTACCTGCAACACCATCAGGGCCCATTGAGAAAATATCTACTTTGCTAAATTCACCTGGGCTAACAAGTTGATATGGGCTCTCCCATGGATCAACCGGTAACTTCTCGATAAAACCGCCTTCTGGAAAGCGCTTTGGTAAAGGTTCAATCGTCGTTTCTTCAACTAACGCTTCTAAACCTTGTTCAGTAGTTGGGTAACGGTTATTACGTAGCTTGTACATATTCATTGCATCTTCTAATGCACTAATATCAATACGCGCTTTATCAATTTTTGCTTCTTCTTGTTGACCCATAATGTTCGGCGCAACTATGGCCATGATCATGCCAATAATTACCAGAACTACCATGATTTCAAGTAATGAAAATCCACTTTGCTTTTTCATTTAACACCTCTATAAAACTTAACGCTTATCCAATCGCGTTATTCATCGCCATAATTGGCTGTAAAATTGCCATTACAATAAACATGACAATGACTGCCATTAGCGCAATCATTAATGGCTCTAGAAGCTTTAGTGATACATTCACTAACGCTTCAAATTCTTTATCTTGGTTGTCCGCTGAGCGTTCTAACATTTGCTCAAGTTCACCTGACTTTTCACCACTGGCTATCATATGCAGCATCATAGGTGGAAATAACTTGGTTTGGTCAAGCGATGCTTTTAGACTTGCACCTTCACTCACTTTTACCGCAGCTTCAGCAACAGCAGCTTTCATTTTCTCATTGGCAAGTACTTCTCCTGATATACGCATTCCCTCTAATAAGGGAACAGAGCTAGAAGAAAGTATGCTTAAAGTTCTAGCAAAGCGAGCAGTATTGAGACCACGCGCCACTTTTCCGATAAATGGCAATTGCAGAACGCGCGAGTCAAACCAAAAGCGTGCTTTTGGCTTTTTCAGCGTGTGCTTGATAGCAAAGATACTTGCCACTATCGCAATAATTGACGCAAGCCAATAATTTTGAATAAAGTTACTCGCTGCTATAACTGTTTCAGTTGTCCAAGGTAATGCGAGTTTAGAGCTTTGGAACGATTTCACAATGGTAGGTACGACTGTTCCTAACAAAATCGAAACAATGGCTACAGCAAACACCACTAAAATAATTGGGTACACCATAGCTTGTGTAATCTGACTGCGCATATGCTGTCTTTGTTCCGTGTAGTCAGCTAATCGCATTAATACTTGATCGAGATGACCTGATTTTTCACCTGCGGCAACCATAGCGCGGTACAAGTGATCGAAGATATGAGGAAATTCCGCTAGGCCTTCAGCCAAGCTATAACCTTCAACGACTTTTGAACGTACCGACATTAACATGCTTTTTAAACGAGGCTTTTCGCATTGTTCTGCAACAGCAAGAACAGCAGCTTCAACAGGCAATGCAGACTGCACAAGTGTTGCTAATTGGCGCGTGATTAAGGATAACTCATGGGCTGAAATTTTCGCCTTAAAGAGCCCGCCACCACTTTTAGCTTGCTGTTTTTCTTTATCTGCAGCTTGGGTTACCTCAAGTGGAGTAAGTCCTTGCTCACGCAGCATACTCCTTATTTGCTTAGCAGTATCGGCTTCAAGCAGACCTTTTTTGTTTTTTCCTCGGCTATCAAGTGCCTTGTATTCAAACGCAGCCACTAACCTTCCTCACGCGTTACTCGAAGTACTTCTTCCAGTGACGTTTGCCCTGCAAGTACTCGATTGCACCCGTCTTGGCGAATACTCGGCGTCGTTTTGCGAACGTATTTTTCAACTGCTTGCTCACCCTTACCATCATGTATAAGTTCGCGAACCGCTTCATCGACTACCAGTAATTCATGAATACCTGTTCGACCTTTATAGCCATTGTTATTACATTCGCTACAACCAACAGGACGACAAATTTCTACGCCTTTACCATACTCAATGCCAAGCAATTCACACTCGCGCTCATCAGCAACATGTGACGACTTACAGTCACACAAAGTACGAACTAGGCGCTGCGATAGCACCCCTAGTAGTGACGAGGAAAGTAAGAAAGGCTCAACACCCATATCTTCCATACGCGTAATGGCGCCAGCAGCGGTATTGGTATGCAGCGTTGATAATACTAAGTGACCCGTTAAGGAAGCTTGTACACCAATTTGCGCTGTTTCTAAATCACGAATCTCCCCCACCATCACCACATCGGGGTCTTGACGTAAGATAGCACGCAAACCGCGAGCAAAGGTCATATCTACTTTAGGGTTAACCTGTGTTTGACCAATACCGGGAATTTCGTATTCAATAGGATCTTCAACCGTTAAGATATTACGGTCTCGGGTGTTAATTTCGGTCATACCTGCGTACAAGGTAGTACTTTTACCTGAACCCGTTGGGCCAGTTACCAAAATAATGCCATGCGGTTTGCGAATTAATTCAGCAAATGTCTTACGGTTATGTTCTGACATACCTAGATCTTCAAGATCTAGACGGGCATTATTTTTATCTAGAAGACGTAATACAACACGCTCACCAAAGCTTGATGGCATGGTTGAAACACGCACATCCACCGCGCGACCAGCAATACGAAGACTAATACGGCCATCTTGAGGTACGCGTTTTTCAGCAATATCGAGCTTTGCCATTACCTTGATACGTGAAACAAGTAATGAAGCAAGCTTTCTATTTGGCTCGAGCACTTCCTTTAAAACACCATCAACACGGAAACGTATTACTAAGTTTTGCTCAAACGTTTCAATGTGAATATCTGAAGCACCTTCTTTGATTGCTTCACCTAACATGGCATTAATCAGTTTAATGATCGGTGCGTCATCTTCAGAAGCAAGCAAGTCTTCAGTTTGCGGTAACTCTTCGGCTAATGAAAATAAGTCCACTTCATTGCCGATGTCTTCCATAATTTGCTGGGTTTCTGAGCTATCGCGCTGGTATGCTGCTTCTAACAGTAATTCAAACTCATTGCTATCAACTTGTTTTAGCCTAAAGTTTGAAGCCGCAACTCGCCTAACCTCAAGTAAAGCTTGCTGATTTAACGTGCCTGCATAGCTAACGACCAATTCATTATTGATAGTTTGCATTAAGATGTTAAAACGCTTAGCAAAGTTGAACGGCAAACGCTTAACAGTTACCGCAGGCGCTGTATTAACCTCAGAAACTAGTTCAGTCATCGTTCTGGTTCTTTTTATTTTCGTCGTGTAAGAACTCTTGATAAGTTGGTGGTAATACCAACGCATCATTCCACTCAGGCAGTACAGGTGGTACTTCATTTGGCATTAAATCAATACCATCATCTTTGCGTTTAACTTGCTCACCACGAATAAAGTTATATTTGCCATGGCTTAGTTTGTTCATACTATCGCTGTCACGCAAAATAGTTGGACGAATAAATACCAGCAAGTTACGTTTTTGCTTAGTTGAAGAGGTTGATTTAAATAAGTGACCCAGTACTGGGATGTCACCTAGTAAAGGTACTTTTTGCACACTTTCTTGCACGTTTTCGTCAATTAAGCCACCGAGAATTACCATGCTACCGTCATCGGCCAGTACAGTGTTGCTAATCGAACGCTTGTTAATTGAAATATCAACCGCTGTTGCACCAGATACACTGGAAACTTCTTGTTCGATTTTTAATTGAACCGCCGAACCTTCATTGATTTGTGGTGTTACTTTCAGCTTTACACCCACTTCTTTACGTTCTACCGTTTGGAATGGGTTGGTATTGTTGCTGCTTGACGTTGAGCCAGTAAGAATCGGTACTTCTTGACCTACCAACATTGAAGCTTCTTCATTATCCATCGTGGTTACTGAAGGTGTTGCAAGAATATTTGAATTAGTATCAGATGCCACTGCTTGTACAATTGCAGCCCAATCATTTTTCGCGATTCCTACTGCTAAACCACTAATACTGCTAAGCAAACCAGCCAAAGGTTCCAAGTTACCCTCTACGGTTTTCTCGATTGGGGTTACATTACCTGTTTCGCCACCGATTACATTGTCAGTAATGGTTTTATCACGCGCCACTTCTGCAGCTGCTGCAATTGAACCAATTGGTGCGCTGCTGCCGTTATTAAACTGCACCATGCCGCCTTGTTCTGAAATCCATTGTAAGCCAAAGTTAATGCCATCTCCTTCAAGTACTTCAACGATAATGGCTTCGACTAAAACTTGCGCTCGACGTACATCCAGATCTTTTATTACTTTTTCGAGTGAGCGCATCACATCAGGGTTAGCGGTGATAACAACAGAGTTTGTATCTTCGTGCGCCTCAATACTAATTTCATTTTTTCGTGATGAACGCGCTTTCGCTTTACCTTGATTTTGCTCGTCGTTGATTGACTTACTGACACCTTGCAGCACTTTTACTAAATCTTCTGCCTTGGCATAGCTTAAATAAAATACTTTTGTATTGCCCTGCGTTTCTAACTCGTTATCTAAGCGTTTAATCAGTTCAATAGCACGCTCACGCGCTTCACCTTCACCACTTACAATTACGCTGTTAGTGCGTTCATCAGCAACGACTTTAGGAATAAGAAAAGCTGGGATATCATTTTTGCCGCTGGCAGGCTTGTAGATAGTTTCAACTACAGAAACAACATCTGACGCAGTCGCATAGCTCAGTTTCACAATATCAACTGATTGGTCACCTGCACGGTCAACTTGTTTAATAACTTGAACTAAACGATTCACTGTTGCTGCATGACCAGTCAACATCATTACGTTTGAAGCTGTATACTGTGCTACGTGGCTACCACCTTTTTGGTCACTAAACTGACGAACAACTGGCCCTAACTCTTGTACGCTAACATTTTTTACACGTACAACACGGGTGATCATCATATCCCCAGTAACTTCTTCGCCATCATCAAGTACAGGCACATTCTTTTTGCGGCCATCAGCACTTTTATCAATTTTGATAAAGCCGGTTTCCATCTCAATTGCAGTGTAACCATATACTTCAAGCACATTTAAGAAAAACTCGTAATAAAGTTCTTCATTCATTGACTCGTAGCTGCGTACATTAATTTTGCCACGAACATTTGGATTAATAATGATGGTCTTTTTTAAATCTTTACCAACAACATTAATAAACTCTGTGATCTCTGTGTTTTTAAAACTTGGGGAATACTCCACAGCAAGCGCCGAATAGGAAACACCTGCAGCTACTAATACAGCTGCATATTTGCTTAGTCCTTTGCAAACCTTAGTGAGGTTTAACAAGCTTTTCATTTAGTTACTCCAAGTCGTATTCTTATTCTAGGCTAAATAGTACATCGAGTATTTGCCCTTGGCGCTCGATTACTATGGTGGCAGATGTCGCTTCCCTAAGCTCCCCTATTGCTGCCATAGCCTGTTTCATATCTGTCAGCTGATAACCATTTATCGCGGTTGCAAGGTCACCACTTTGTAAACCCATTTCTTTGAATAATTTAGGATCTTTTCCTGGGCTTAAGTTATAACCAACAATTTCTCCACCTACTCGTTTAGGTGAGATACGGATGTAATCGAAAAGTTTCCCTGGCTCTTCAAGTAATTCTCTTCGCTTAGCTTTTAGTTCTTGCTTGATATTAGCGTTTTGAGTTGCATTAATTGCTTTGGCAGGGGATTCATTTACAGCACGCAATTGGTTAAATGTTTTTGTTTGCTTTTTAACAGGTTGTTTGACCGTTTTTGAATAGTCAATACCATCAAGCATTAGGGTTTCAAAGCGACCACTTATTTTAATAATGACGCGATCAGCAAAAATTGTCTCTATCCTCGCGCGCGTACCTTTTACCAAATCGGCAACAGCATAAGTTTCTTGCGAGCCCTGGCTTTCAATGATCGCATGGCCAGCTTTTTCATTGCCAGGTATTGCAACGACACCCGTCAGTTTTATATTTAATGTTGTTTCAGGCGCATCGCTAATAATCTCGTTGCGCTGTTCTTGTTCTTTTTGCGTTGCACTGCCAAAGATATTTTGCGCAACTAAATCACCACTATCGTAATTAAATGCATTAGTACCGCCACTACCTGATGTAACCGAGATAGCTTGTGGTTGCGGTTTTGGCCAGAGCATCCACGTTAATTGAGCTGCCAAATAAGCAACATAAATAACCACAAGCACAAGTGCAATATTGCTTGCTTTTTTATGCGGGAATTTTGCTATTACTTGTTCAATTTGCGCTTGGTTTAACTGCATTATTATTATGTATTTGATTATTTTTGAACGACCATCTTAACCTGTCAGCTTTACTACAACAAGCAGGTAAACTGGAAAGTGGCTGGAATTTACACTGTAAAGATGACAATTCTGTGTCACTGACTGCATTTCACAGTGTCTCTAAATTTGGTAAATAAATGTATCAATTTTGTCTCCATTCGCATTTGTGGTATATTTCACACACTTTTCAATGCAGTTATTCACTCACTCCATGAGTAAAAAACAAAATTCTACAGACACTTTAAATCAAAGCGCAACACTCGCCGTTAGGTTAGATAAATGGCTTTGGGCTGCTCGCTTTTACAAGACACGCGCTATCGCTCGAGAAATGATCTTGGGGGGCAAAGTGCACTATAATGGTCAACGATGTAAACCAAGTAAAATTGTTGAGTTAGGTGCAAGTATTAAGCTCTCCCAAGGCTTTGATGAAAAAGTTGTCACCATTGAAAAAATAAGTGATCAAAGACGTGGTGCTCCCGTTGCCCAGACCTTATATAAAGAAACACAAGAAAGTGTTAGCAAGCGTGAAGAAAACGCATGGGCACGTAAAAACAACGCCTTTTTCTCTCCGAGCCCTGAAAATCGCCCGGATAAAAAACAGCGTCGCGAACTTATTAAGTTTAAACACAGTTAATATTTCTCAAGCATTTAGCTTGAAACAAGGTATTTAACCAATGCAAGATTTATTACACAGATATATTTTTGAAAATCATGATGTACGTGGTGAATTAGTTCAACTCGATCAAACCTTCTCTGAAATTGTCGAAAACCACAACTATCCAAACGAAGTGAAACAGCTAATCGGTGAATTACTAGTAGCAACCAGTTTGCTCACAGCAACGCTGAAGTTTGAAGGTGACATTGCCGTTCAACTACAAGGTGATGGTCCGGTAAAGTATGCCGTTATCAATGGTGACCACCAGCAGAATATGCGTGGCATTGCTCGTATTCAAGGCGAAATAACAGATCCAGGTGTGCTTAACCTAATTGGTAAAGGACATATGGTTATTACAATTACACCGCTAAAAGGTGAGCGCTACCAAGGTATCGTTCCGTTAGTATCAAATAGCCTAGCTGAATGTTTAGAACAATATTTCCAGCAATCTGAGCAACTTCGCACCCGTATGTGGATTAGCACAGACACTGAGCAAGAAAAGTGCTCAGGAATGCTGCTACAAGTATTGCCAGTAAATAAAGAAAAAGCCGAAGAAGACTTCACGCATTTAGAAGCCTTAACAAATACCATCAAAGACGAAGAGTTATTGAACCTTGATGGCCATACAGTATTAACACGACTTTATCACGAAGATAACCCGCGCTTATTTGATCCTCAGCCGGTTAGCTTCCGCTGCGGTTGTAGTCGAGATAAAATTGCCAACGCGATCGTGAACGTGGGTAAAGATGTATTACTTGAAGATGCCAAAGAACAAGGCGCAATTAAAATTAACTGCCAATATTGTTTAAAAGAGTATCAATTCAATAAGCGTGATATTGAAAATATCTTTAACTAAGCTAAATACTCAAAAAGCAGGTGCAATACCTGCTTTTTTATTCTCTAACACGCCTTTTTCAAATACTTTTCTCAAAACGCATCAAAATAGTCAAATTTCTCTTACCCAAAACCCTATTTAAAGAGATGTAAAATCCAACAGAAAAAATGACAGCGGTGTCATTTATATAACGCATAATCAGTATTTATAAATGACACCGGTATCATGAAAAAAAGTACATAAATCCCAGAAAAATCGGGGGTTTCAGCTTTGGTTTTACACTATTATTACGATAGAATTGACGCTCGAATTTTATTCGATTTTATTTTTTACTACCCGTTCAAAACCCCTAGGAGTGTTTAAACTATGTCAGCTTTAGAAAACTCGATTGATTTGTCGCAATATGGCATTCACGATGTTTCAGAAATTGTTCACAATCCATCTTACGAGTTACTTTTTGCGGAAGAAACTAAAGCGGGCCTTGAAGGTTATGACAAAGGTGTCGAAACTGAATTAGGCGCAGTTAACGTGAAAACTGGTATCTTTACCGGTCGTTCACCAAAAGATAAGTACATCGTACGTGATGAAACCTCAGCTGACACTGTGTGGTGGTCTGATCAAGGTAAAAACGACAACAAACCAATGACTCCTGAAACTTGGTCACACCTGAAAGGGTTAGTGACTAAGCAGCTTTCTGGCAAGCGTCTTTTCGTAGTTGACACTTTCTGCGGTGCAAATGAAGACACACGCCTTAAAGTACGTTTTGTTACGGAAGTAGCGTGGCAAGCACATTTCGTTAAAAACATGTTCATCCGCCCTTCTGAAGAAGAGCTAAAAGATTACGAGCCTGACTTCATCGTAATGAATGGCGCGAAAACTACCAATGACAAGTGGCAAGAACAGGGTCTTAACTCTGAAAACTTCGTTGCATTTAACCTTACTGAGAAAATCCAACTTATCGGTGGTACTTGGTACGGCGGTGAAATGAAAAAAGGTATGTTCTCAATGATGAACTACTACCTACCACTTAAAGGTATCGCATCAATGCACTGTAGCGCTAACGTTGGTAAAGATGGCGACGTTGCAATTTTCTTCGGTCTTTCTGGTACTGGTAAAACAACACTTTCAACCGATCCTAAGCGCGAGCTTATTGGTGATGACGAGCACGGTTGGGATGACAACGGCGTATTTAACTTTGAAGGTGGTTGTTACGCGAAAACAATTAACCTAAGCAAAGAAAATGAACCTGACATCTACAATGCAATCCGTCGTGATGCATTATTAGAAAACGTATCTGTTGATGAAAACGGCAAAATTGATTTTGACGATAACTCAACAACTGAAAACACACGTGTTTCTTACCCAATTCACCACATTGACAACATTGTTAAGCCAGTTTCTAAAGCTGGTCATGCGAAGAAAGTTATCTTCCTAACTGCTGACGCGTTTGGTGTACTGCCACCAGTAGCTAAGTTAACGCCTGAGCAAACACAATACTACTTCCTATCGGGTTTCACTGCGAAGCTAGCGGGTACTGAGCGTGGTATTACTGAACCAACTCCTACGTTTTCAAGCTGTTTCGGTGCTGCGTTCTTATCACTTCACCCAACACAATATGCAGAAGTACTACAGAAGCGTATGGAAGCTGCTGGCGCTGAAGCATACCTAGTAAACACTGGTTGGAACGGCACAGGTAAACGTATTTCAATTAAAGCAACGCGCGCAATCATTGATGCAATCTTAGATGGCTCTATCGATAATGCTGAAACTGAAATCGTACCACTATTTAACCTTGAAGTACCTAAGTCACTTGAAGGTGTAGAAGGCGACATTCTTGATCCGCGTAACACTTACGAAGATGCAAGCGTATGGACAGACAAAGCAACAGACCTTGCTCAACGTTTTGTTGATAACTTTGATAAGTTCACTGATACAGAAAACGGCAAGGCGCTTGTAGCGGCTGGTCCAAAACTTTAATTAAGTCATTCTCCTTAATTAAAAAAAGCCAGCTATTAGCTGGCTTTTTCTTGTTATAAAGCATTATTTTTATGAAAGAATAAGCTCTAAAATCAACCTAATCATTAACAATAGAATTAAAATCAATTCATTAAGTTTTTGCATTGCTTAATCCACCGTTACTGATGACTTTCTTAATTCTGTAATCGCCACTTCAAGTCGCTTTATTTCTCTTGTTAAGCTACTACGATTCATTTCATTATATAGCCAGCTCTTCGCCGCTATATGAAATTGAAAACTAAAAAGAGCTAACACTCCCCAGAAAATTTGTGCATCTACAGGTTGCGTAAAAAATTGATAAGCCAAATATATAAGCGCCACAAAGTTCACAAGCACTAATACATTAACCAATATAAACCATGGCCTCATTGCACCTTTAAGCCCTGCCTTTAACAGTGATCCTAAGCCATTATTCTCAGTCGCTAAAATACGGTCAATTTCTGCTGAGTCCGATTCTAAGCGTTTTAAAATTTTCTCATCAATATTCATCTTACTTTTCCTCTACACTCTTTTGTAACGCTTTTCTGGCACGGAATAACCTTGATTTAACTGTACCCAATGGCACTTCTAATACCTCAGCTATCTGTGTCAATTGCATTTCTTCCAAATAGAATAAATGTATAACCTGCTTATCTATCTCTGGAAGCTGTTCTATCAACGATGCGATATCTAGGCTTTCAGATTTAGTTGATGCGACGATATCAACCACATCTATATCGTTTTCGATGATCTCTTTATCTCGCTTTGCGGCTCGCATTAGATCATAAACACTCCAGCGAACTGTTTTAAACAACCAACTTTTAAATGCTCTTGGATCTTTTAGTTTGTGAAGGTTTTTTGCTAACTTTAACCAGGCATTCTGAACCGCGTCTTGAACAATTTGAGGGTCGCTACACAACTTATACGCAAAACGAGTAACGCCTTGTTGATAATTTTTGCACAGAAACGTGAACGCTTCTGAATTACCCGATTGTGCGGCAAGAACCAACAAATCTTCCTGTGCTTGATTCATTCAAACTTCCAAAAATAAATTGTTCAATTAACAAGACGTAAGCGTTATCGTAAAGGTTCACGCAAATAGAATTAATTTACCTTGAGGTACATAGCTGACAATACGCCAATTTTATTGAGCACATATTTTAATAAAACACTAGGTAACCTGAACTAGGATAATAAATTACTTTCTAGCAGACACTTTTACTTATTACTGCGTTAAATTGGTTTTCAATAGGCTCGCTATTGACGCGCACATTTGCCTTGTACTAAGAAAAAATATCAAGCTAGAAGGCAGTAAACAACAAAACTAATATCTTTCATATGTACAGTTAACTTCTTAACCCTAGTTCAGGTTAAGTAAATATCCTGCAATCAGACATACCCATTCTATCCGGATAAACTTAAGGGCCGAGAAATATATTTAGTCGTCGGAGAAGGTAAGTGATTAATGAGTAAAGGCTAAAATTTATTGTTCTAGATAATTAAAGCGGTCTTAAAAATTAAAATGCGTTTTCGGCAAAAACTAATCAGACTCTTTTACACCAAAGATATCTAGCATGATCTCAAATACATTTTCCATTAGCGTCATTTGCCGCTCTGCTGCCTGTATTTCTTTTTTCTCGCTTAGACAATCATTATATTGCGCCTCTATCACAGCCATAGGCAAAGTTTGGTTTTGAAACGCATTTTCTCGACACTCTCTGATGTCACGCTGATGCAAGCCAGATGAACACCCGACACTTATTAGTAATGCGAAAAAAATCACACAGTATTTCACTAGAGTCCCTTCTATCTTTTCTTTAAATACTTATCCAACGAATTTTTCAGCAAAATTTCATTATCTGACTTTTCTCCAGGGCAGGGAAAACCCGATGATGACGGCATATCCATACTGCCCATTTCAGAACTGCTATCAACAAGATAACACTTACCTTTATATTTTATCGTCTTACGTGGTGAGGTTACTCTGCCAGCAACAACTTCAGCTTGGCCATTTACTAGCTCTTGATATTTTTGCGACGGCTTAATTTTGACTTTCCGTTGGCTTATCTGATTATTGAATTGTTGCGATTTAAAATAAGCTTGCTGTTCTTTTTTAATTATACTCTCAAAACTCTTATAACGATTGAACTTAATCGCTTTAGATGTGATTTCAGGAGCTTTTTTCTGAGTTTTAGGAACGCTTTCCAAGACTTTTTCAGTTCGTCTTAATATTGGTGTTTCTTTAACTTCAGCAACTTTTTTCACCTTTTCTACGACTGTATTTTTGATGATGTTTTCAGATGCTTTATCTTGTTTATGATCAGACTCTTCCTTAGTTTTTGATTTCCTCATTTCAGCCAGAATTTTTCGCTGCTGCGCGACAGGTATGATGTAGGTTTTAAGAGAAGCTTCCTGCTTTGAACTTGGTTGTTTGAATGTTTGAGTTACCAGCAAGTAGCCAAGAACAAAGTGCACGGTAATAGACGCTAGCAATGCCATTTGCTTTGAACGCACAGCAATACCTTAAAAATTTATTTATTATTAATATGTTAGGAGTCTAGCGAAAGTATAAAGTTCAGCGAACAAAGTCTAAACAATGTAAGAAATCGTAAGTAAGCAGTAAGCAGTAAGCAGTAAGCAGTAAGCAGTAAGCAGTAAGCAGTAAGCAGTAAGCAGTAAGCAGTAAGCAGTAAGCAGTAAGCAGTAAGCAGTAATTGTTGTCACAAACTTACCCACAATACTAGTTAATATTTAACACTCTCAGGTGCAACTTCTAGAAGTAGCCTTCTCATTATATGTATGTAGCTTTCTAGTATGCTAAATAAATTAAACGCTCGGTTTTAAGAGTGGTGCTTCACCTGTTATCAAATTAATTTTACTTTAAACGTAAAAAACCCCAGCCGAGGCCGGGGTTTTTAGCGTTCGCTTAATTAATAAAAATTAAGCAGAAACAACGTCAACTAAAGTCCAAGATTTGTTCTTAGAAATAGGAGCACACTCACGAATAGTAACTGTGTTGCCTACTTTAGCAGTGTTGTTCTCATCATGTGCGTGTAGCTTAGTAGTACGCTTGATGAATTTACCATAGATTGGGTGCTTCACCTGACGTTCAATAGCAACAACGATAGACTTGTCCATCTTGTCACTAACTACGCGACCTTGTAGAGTACGGATTTTATCGCTCATTATGCACCTGCCTTCTGGTTGATAACCGTTTTAACACGCGCGATATCGCGACGTACTTTACGTAGTAAATGAGACTGAGCTAGCTGACCAGTGCTCGCTTGCATGCGCAGGTTAAACTGCTCACGAAGAAGCTCTAGAAGTTCAGTGTTTAGCTCTTCTACGCTCTTGTCTTTTAATTCGCTAGCTTTCATTACATTACCGTCCGAGTTACGAATGTTGTCTTGAATGGTAGTTTACGAGCTGCAAGGTCAAATGCTTCACGAGCAAGCTCTTCAGAAACACCTTCCATTTCGTAAAGTACTTTACCAGGCTGAATTTCAGCAACCCAGTATTCTACGCTACCTTTACCTTTACCCATACGAACTTCAAGCGGCTTGTTTGTAATTGGCTTATCTGGGAACACACGGATCCAGATTTTACCTTGACGCTTGATGTGACGAGTCATAGCACGACGAGCTGCTTCGATTTGACGAGCAGTCATACGGCCACGGCCAGTCGCTTTAAGGCCGAATGAGCCGAAGCTAACTTTGTTACCGTTTTGCGCTAAACCGCGGTTGCGGCCTTTGTGCATTTTACGGAATTTTGTACGTTTTGGCTGTAACATTGATCGCTACCCCTTACTTAGCTTTACGAGCTTTTTTCGGTGCACGCTTAGCTGGCTTCTCAGCTTCTTGTTTCAGTGGAAGACCACCGATAACTTCGCCTTTGAAGATCCAAACTTTAACACCGATGATGCCGTAAGTAGTTAAAGCTTCTGAAGTTGCGTAATCGATATCAGCACGTAGAGTGTGTAGAGGTACACGACCTTCACGGTACCACTCAGAACGTGCGATTTCAGCGCCGCCTAAACGACCGCTAACTTCAACCTTAATACCTTTAGCGCCTAGACGCATTGCATTTTGTACCGCGCGCTTCATAGCACGACGGAACATAACACGGCGCTCAAGCTGTGAAGAGATGCTGTCAGCTACAAGTTGTGCATCTAACTCAGGCTTACGAACTTCAGAAATATTGATCTGAGCCGGAACACCTGCAAGTTTAGTCACTTCTTGACGTAGCTTTTCAACGTCTTCGCCTTTTTTACCGATAACAACACCAGGACGAGCTGTGTGGATTGTTACACGGATTGATTTCGCTGGACGTTCAATAACGATTTTAGACACAGAAGCTGCTTTTAATTCCTTTGTAAGGAAAGCGCGAACTTTGTGATCGCCAAATAGCGTCTCAGAGTAGTCTTTTGTATTCGCGTACCAAGTAGATACCCAAGGTTTTGAGATACCTAGGCGAATACCAGTAGGGTGTACTTTTTGTCCCATTAGTTAATCTCCTAGTTATCTGAAACCACAACAGTGATGTGGCTAGTACGCTTAAGGATGCGATCTGCACGACCTTTAGCACGTGGACGAATACGTTTCATTGTAGGACCTTCGTCTACAAAAACTTTCGCCACTTTAAGCTCATCAATGTCAGCACCTTCGTTATGCTCTGCATTCGCAATAGCAGACTCTAGTACTTTCTTAACTAAAACAGCCGCTGATTTAGGGCTGTACGCCAGTATTTCTAGCGCGCGATCAACAGGTAGTCCACGGACTTGATCTGCAACTAAACGTGCTTTTTGCGCTGAACCAGAGGCGAATTTGTGTTTAGCTAATGCTTCCATCATATTCCCCTATTAACGCTTTTTAGCTTTCTTATCAGCAGCATGGCCGCGATAAGTACGTGTAGGTGCAAATTCACCTAGTTTGTGACCGATCATTTCGTCCGAAACAAATACAGGGACGTGCTGACGACCATTATGGACAGCGATGGTCAATCCGATCATATTAGGGATGATCATTGAACGACGGCTCCAAGTCTTGATAGGCTTCTTGTCACCGCTTTCCAACGCCTTCTCTACCTTCTTCAGCAAGTGTAGGTCAATGAATGGACCCTTCTTGAGAGAACGTGGCATGGCAATTCCTCAACTATTACTTAGTACGACGACGTACGATAAATTTATCAGTACGCTTGTTCTTACGTGTCTTAGCACCTTTGGTAGGCTTACCCCATGGAGACACAGGATGACGACCACCAGAAGTACGACCTTCACCACCACCGTGTGGGTGGTCTACTGGGTTCATGGCAACACCACGAACTGTAGGACGAACACCACGCCAACGGTTAGCACCAGCTTTACCTAGTGAACGAAGCATGTGTTCTGCGTTACCTACTTCACCTAAAGTTGCGCGACAATCCGCTTCAACTTTACGCATCTCGCCTGAACGTAGACGAAGTGTTACGTACTGACCTTCACGAGCAAGGATCTGAACGTATGCACCCGCTGAACGAGCGATTTGAGCACCTTTACCAGGCTTAAGCTCAACGTTGTGAACAGTAGAACCTACAGGCATGTTACGCATTGGTAATGTGTTACCAGTCTTGATTGGTGCATCAACACCAGACTGAATAGAATCACCAGCTTTAAGGCCTTTAGGTGCGATGATGTAACGACGCTCACCGTCTGCATATAATACAAGAGCGATGTTTGCGCTACGGTTTGGATCGTATTCTAAACGCTCAACTTTAGCCGGAATACCGTCTTTAGTGCGTTTGAAATCGATTACACGGTAATGATGCTTATGACCACCACCAATGTGACGAACCGTGATACGACCGTTGTTGTTACGACCACCTGATTTAGAGTTTTTCTCTAGTAGCGGAGCGTATGGCTTACCCTTGTGTAGATCAGGGTTAACCACTTTAACGACGTGACGACGACCCGCAGAAGTTGGTTTACACTTTTGAAGTGCCATAATGCTAACTCCTTAAATTACTCGGCGCCGCCGACAAAGTCTAATTCGCTGCCTTCTTTAAGAGTAACGTAAGCTTTCTTCCAATCAGAACGCTGACCAAAACGCATACCAGTGCGCTTTTTCTTACCCTTAACAACAAGCGAACGAACACCCGTTACTTCAACTTCGAAAAGTTTTTCTACAGCTGCTTTAATTTCAGCTTTAGTTGCGTCTTTAGCTACTTTGAACACGATAGTGTTGTTAGCTTCAGCATTGATAGTACTTTTCTCAGAAATGTGCGGAGCACGTAGAACTTTTAATAAACGTTCTTCAGAGATCATGCTAATGCCTCCTCAAGTTGCTTAACAGCAGCAGCTGTAATAAGAACCTTATCGAAAGCAATTAAGCTTACTGGGTCAATGCCCGCAACGTCACGTACGTCTACTTTGTATAGGTTACGTGCAGATAAGAATAGGTTCTCATCAACTTCTTCAGTTACGATTAGAACATCTTTAAGCTCTAGCTCTTTAAGCTTGCTTACTAGTTCTTTAGTCTTTGGTGCTTCAAGACCAAAGTTTTCAACAACTACTAAACGCTCTTGACGAACTAGTTCAGATAGGATGCTTTGAATCGCACCGCGATACATCTTACGGTTAACTTTTTGGCTGTGATCTTGCGGCTTAGCTGCAAAGCTCACACCACCGCTGCGCCAGATTGGGCTGCGGATTGTACCAGCACGTGCACGGCCAGTACCTTTTTGACGAAATGGTTTCTTACCGCCGCCACTTACTTCAGAACGTGTCTTCTGAGCTTTAGTACCTTGACGAGCACCTGCTGCGTAAGCAACAACTACTTGGTGTACTAATGCTTCGTTAAACTCACGACCAAAAGTAGCTTCGGAAACCTCAAGAGCGCCTGATGCGTCTTTTAACGTTAATTCCATCACTAAATCTCCAGGACTTAAGCTTTAACAGCTGGTTTAACGATTACGTCGCCATTTACTGCGCCAGGTACTGCACCTTTAACAAGTAATAGACCACGTTCAGCGTCAACACGAACAACTTCTAGGTTTTGAGTCGTTACACGCTCAGCACCCATGTGACCGGCCATTTTCTTACCTTTAAATACTTTACCAGGTGATTGGTTTTGACCAATTGAACCCGGAGCACGGTGAGATAATGAGTTACCGTGAGTAGCGTCTTGCATGCTGAAGTTCCAGCGCTTAACACCACCTTGGAAGCCTTTACCTTTAGAAGTACCAGTTACGTCAACTTTCTTAACGTCGTTGAATACTTCAACAGTAATTTCGTTACCAACTTCGAAGTCACCTTCGTCGCCAGATAGACGGAATTCCCACAGACCACGACCAGCCTCAACACCAGCTTTAGCGAAGTGACCCGCTTCTGGTTTGTTTACACGGCTAGCTTTTTTCTCGCCTGCAGTCACTTGAAGCGCGTTATAACCGTCAGTAGCTTCAGATTTAACCTGAGTTACACGGTTTGGCGTCGCTTCGATAACGGTTACTGGGATTGAAACGCCATCTTCAGTGAAGATACGAGTCATGCCCACTTTACGACCGACTAGACCTAATGCCATTTTCCTAAAACCTCTCTAATCTTCCGATTAACCCAGGCTGATTTGAACATCAACACCAGCAGCAAGGTCTAAACGCATAAGTGCGTCTACAGTCTTGTCAGTTGGTTCTACGATGTCGATCAGACGTTTGTGGGTGCGGATTTCGTACTGATCACGCGCGTCTTTGTTAACGTGCGGAGAAACAAGTACAGTGAAACGCTCTTTGCGTGTAGGTAGTGGGATAGGACCACGAACCTGAGCACCAGTGCGCTTAGCAGTTTCCACGATTTCCAACGTTGATTGGTCAATCAAACGGTGGTCAAAAGCTTTTAGGCGAATACGAATGCGTTGATTTGACATTCTAATTAAACCTCAATAAAAAGAGCATTTTAAAAAGAGCATAAAAAAACCGTCAACTTAACCAAAAAATTGGAAAGCGACAATCTTCTTATATCTTACCTTTGAACTCCAAATCGGAGTTCCTGTTCATGGGCTTGAAATCCAAGCCTCTATAGTCTTTCAAAACATGTAAGTGAACTTACAATTTCGAAAGTTTGCGTATTATAGTGATACTGGTGATAAATGCAACACTTTTTTATACGGACAGGGTTCAGGGTTTAGGGTTTAGGGTTTAGGGTTTAGGGGGTTTAGGGTTTAGGGTTTAGGGTTTAGGGTTTAGGGTTTAGGGTTTAGGGTTTAGGGTTTAGGGTTTAGGGTTTAGGGTTTAGGGTTTAGGGTTTAGGGTTTAGGGTTTAGGGTTTAGGGTTTAGGGTTTAGGGTTTAGGGTTTAGGGTTTAGGGTTTAGGGTTTAGGGTTTAGGGTTTAGCAGACATTCTGAAGTCTGAAATCTTAATACTCAAGAGTATTAATGAAGGGAATAAAATGGGGGGTGGATAAGTCCCCCATTTGGTCCAAAGAAAATCGCAATGCTAAATACCATTGGCGATGAGTAGATGTTACTTATTAGACGCCTATGTCTCTAGCTTAAAGTGATAATACGAATAGTTTCGGGGATAAGTGGCGAAACTATTTCAAACTGTGAATTAGTCACAATAACTATTCATTAATTTCCTGCACCACGCTTTAATGAGGAGTTTATATCTCCTCCAACCTGCCTACGCATATCTCTTTGAGCAAGTTCAGCTTCTTTCTTTTCTTCTTCTATTTGAGCTTTAGTTCTACAAACAGTACGTCTAACATTTGAACCTATTGTTTTTTCCTGTCTGCATATAGCACCACCTTTACTAACTTCAGAATTAACTTGAGTGACCTGCGCGTTGCTCTCACCTACATCTGACTTTTCTTTTGTTGCTTGATAGTTTGTTGTTGAATTGCATCCTGCTAATACAAAGAAAAGAAATGATACTGAAATTATCTTTTTCATAATATGTTTCCATCAATTAGAGTTATTAATTTGCACCTAAATTGTAAATAAGTACTACTAAACGCTTTATTTATACCAGCTCTTTTTATTGGTAGTAGCTAGTTTGTGATAAGTCGCAAGGTATTCGTGTCGCAAGATAAAAATGAAAAAGGCTAACTCTGAGAGTTAGCCTTTTAGGATAAATCAGATTTCAAACTGATTAGAACTTAGCACGGAAACCTAAGTAGAATGTACGACCAATTGGGTCATAAGTACCGGCATCAGTTTCAGTACCAGTATCACTTCCATCAACACCAGTAAGGATTGCTGGAGGCTCATTATCAAACGCATTATTGATACCGCCAAACACTTCTACACTTTCAGTAATATAGTAAGAAGCTTGTAGGTCATGATAAACCTCAGCACCAATACCCACTGACTCTTTTTCAAAACCAAAACCAGCTAACCATTGGTCATCTAAGCTAGCAGAGCCGATGTAAGTCATACGCCAAGTGAAATCAAAGTCATTCACATTGTAGCCAAGATTTAGTGATGCTTTATGTTCTGATGCACCAACTTCTCCAGCCCACTCATCTTTATCAGCACCAGGTAGAGGAATATCCCAACCATCTAACAAATATGTATATGCTAAACGTGAACGGAATTGACCCGGACCAAGTTCTTCAGAATAGATTAAAGTTAAATCTACACCTTCCGTACCACGACCACCTGAGTTAGAAACAGCAGTATCAATAAACTCTAGAGAACCTGCACTGTTATTACCAGCAGCAGTTGGACGACGAGTAATAAATTCACAGAACTCTTGATTACCTGATGCATAGCATTGGTCAAGCATAAACTGACGAGGTGTAGATACGATAGCATCTTCAATTTCAATATCGAAGTAATCTAATGTGATATCTAACCCTTCAACAAACTCAGGTGTAAACACCATACCTACAGTTGTTGAAGTACCTACTTCTTCTTTCAGTTCAGGGTTACCACGGTTAAAGCCGCTCACACCTTGAATATCCGACTGGTTAAGTGTAAATGAACCATTTGCTGCAACGTTTGCTGCAACGCCAGGATTTGCTAAACAATTTTGACCTAGCGCATCACTTTGACCTGCTGTTACGCCAACACAAGGATCAATCAGTCCAGATGGGAAGTCTTGCGATGGTGGTGAGAATAACTCATTAATGTTAGGTGCACGCGTTGATTGTGCTTGAATTACACGGAAACGTAAGCTATCAATTGGCTGCCAGTTGAAACCAGCATTCCAGCTCATTGTTCCACCTACAGTAGAATAATCAGAACTACGTACAGCACCTTTGAAATTTAATGATTCAAGAATTGGCACTTCAAATTCAGCGTAGAATTCCAATACATCAAATTCACCAAAAGTTGCAGGAATAGCATTACCCGCGTTTAGGCCTGCCTGTTGCAATGCATCAAACTGTGCTGAAGACTCTTCTTCACGGTATTCAAAACCGGCTGCCATCGCAACATAACCAGCTGGTAATTCAAATAATTCACCAGAAACGTTACCGCCAACAATTTTTTGGGTAATTGATGCTGAACGCATGCTTGGAGCACTTACATATGCGCCAGCCGCTGCATCGATTGAGTTAAAGCCATAAATATTGATTGGTGCACAGTTAAATGAGCGAGCTGTTGCATCTAAACAAATTGCTTCATCTGTAATACCATCACCATCAATGTCTTGAGAGTCCATTACAGATTCAAGTGCATAGCGGAAGTTTTGTACATTAACTAAACCACCTGAAACTTGGTTATCTTTTGTTTTACCGTAGGTGTAATGGAAATCGTAGAACCAATCATTAAAGATTTCGCCTTCCATACCAAGCGTAAAACGGAATGTATCACGCTCAGCAACATAACCACGGTTACCAATATCAAGTAGACGTTTAGCGAAGAAAATATCTTTCATGCCATCGCCATCGGTATCAGTAGCAGAATTATAGATTTCATCAGGAATATAAGCTGAACGTAATAACTGGTCATTCACCATAAATTCAACTGGTACACGACCGTTTGCATAAATATCATCAGATGCAAATGGGAATGGCTCAAGCTCAGTGTCTGACTCAGTCGCTGCATAGGTACCTTCAAAGAAGAACTTATGTTGGTCACTTAACTCATAATGACCTTTAGATGCGAAAAGGAAACGCTCTGTAGGAATTGCAATCGTACGGTAGTTTGAACGGTTAAAACCATCCGGACCAATGGTACCATTACCATTTGTAGAGAAACCAGCCTGTAGTTGGTTGTTAGCATTATAAGTATAACGCGTATCACCTGCATCAAATCGACCTTGCGGCGGGAATGATGAGAAGAAAGGACGGTTAGGCTCAAAGATTGCTGAAGGATTCTCTGGGTCAAAATAAATATTTGCTAATTGGTCAACAGCAGAACGATCGCGGTCACGTGAGAAAACACCACCCTGATCTGAATAACCTAGGTGGAACATCACATTACCTTTGCCATCTGATGATGAAGTACCTGCTGTTACAGAGAACTGGCTACTTGTGTCATCACCTTCAGCTGATTCGCCATATTGACCATCGAATTCAATACCTTCGTACTCTTTTTTAAGTACAAAGTTAACAACACCTGCTACCGCATCAGAACCATATACAGATGATGCGCCACCTGTAAGCACTTCAACTCGTTCGATAAACTGTGTTGGAATAACGTTTAAGTCTACATCAGTAGAACCTGCACGACCTGCAACATGACGGCGGCCATTTACTAGTACAAGTGTACGGTTAGTGCCAAGGTTGCGTAAATCTACAGTCGCTAAACCACCGCCAGAAGTACTGAAGTTTGAGTTTGTACGGCTGATTGCTGGACTACCAAAAGCTGGGTTTTCTAAAAGTAAATCTTGCAGGTTGATAACACCTGACTTTTGAATATCTTCACCTGAAAGTACTTGAATTGGTGATGATGAAAGTGCTTCTGCTGAACGAATGCGTGAACCTGTCACTTCTACACGTTCAATCTCTTGAACTGATGGATTTTCTTCAGCAGCTGATGCTGTGAATGAAACTCCTGAAAACAGCGCGGATGTCATTGCTATTTTTAGCGCTGATTTTTTAAATGTATTCATTAAAATAATCTCCCTGGATTTTGATTACGCAGACAAAGTCATACGCGAATCCCAACCTAATTACATTAGGAGATTATTTCCAACGGAATTATTTAAAAGGACCGAAGATAGTGTTGAGCGGCAAATTTAAGCTTTTAAATAACCATTTTGAAAAAATAAGATACAGGTGTTAAAACTATGTGAACATATTTGTATATTTAAACGGGGTTTAAAAACTACTATAAACCCCGAAAGTTTAATTATCACGGGTAATTTCAGGTTTTCTCAATCGTTTTAACGTATTCTGTGCTACTTCTTCATCTTTTTTAATCTGTTCGATTGTTCTACACACTTTTGTTTTACGATTACTGCCAGTTCGAGACATCATTTCACATCGCACACCATGTTCTTCATAAAGCATTTCATTTTGTTCAACACTGGCCGCCTTTTGGCGTTTAAACATATCTTGCGATGATTCGCAGCCCATAAGAAATAACATTGGAATTGCTAGACATATAATACTTTTACGCATTTTACCTTCCTTATTTAAAGGGGTGATTCCTCACCCCAATTCCTTAGATATTTTTAGAAACTCACGACCGCGCGTAAATACATATAACGACCAATAATGTCATAAGTCGATACATCTGTATTTGCACCAAATGCTGAATAAACGAATGGCGGCTGTTCGTCGAATAGGTTATCGACACCCGCAGTGACTGTAAGATGATCTGTTACAAGATAACTACCTTGAATATCAACTACAACATTCGACTCTACACTGCGCTCAAATGGATCCGTCCACCATCCATTCTCTGTTTCAGTTACACCATCGATATAACGTGTTGTAAGGGTCGCATCCCACTCATCCATTGACCAACCAACCGTGAAGTTAGTTTTAAGTTCAGCGAAATGACCATCATGGTTAACTTCAAACCGACCAACATGATCAATTGTCTGTGACGCTAGGTGTTTGTCATATTCAAGAAGATAAGTACCGTCTAATGAGAAACGCCACTCACCAAAATCAGAATCCATTGTGTAACGTATGTCAAAATCAACACCCGACGTATCAATACCACCAACGTTAACGGCGTAATCATCTACTGTGATGATGCCACCATAAGCAGGGCTGTCAGGCGCAAATCGTCTGATACGCTCGCAGTACTCACCATTTTCAAAGCAACCAGTTAGTGCACTTTGTGTACCGACTGTAGATAGCGCGTTATCTAACTGAATTTCCCAGTAATCAATACTAAAGGATAAATTCTCAATAAAATCTGGTGTATAAACCATACCGACTGTCAGTACATCAGCTTCTTCTGGCTCAAGCTCTATCGCACCACCCCAGTTTACTGCGCCACCGGTATTTGTTGGTATTTGTTCTACACCATCAGAGTCATAGCCTATTTCAGGTACCCCTGTGTTAACACAGTTGGCCCAGTTTGCTGAGTTTTTCACTGCTTGGTAAGCCTCTGCAGAACCATAAGTATTTGCATCACAAGGGTCAGCAGCCTCAGGGAAGCCAATAGCTGCACCACCAACTAAATCATCAATAGTTGGCGCTCTAAATGCAGTTGATACGGTAGTACGAAGTAATAACGAATCAACTGGCATCCATTTCACACCAATCTTGCCTGAGGTATTATCGCCAAATGAACTGTAGTCTGAATAACGAACTGCGGCACTTAGCTCTAACATATGTGCAAAAGCGGCGTCGTCTAAAATAGGCACAACGACTTCACCAAAAACTTCTTGTACGTCATATCCGCCCTGTGTACTTACAGCATCACCTGCCGTTGTTGTACCCTGCAAAATAAGCGTGTCAGGTTTGTAGTAACCAGACTCTTTACGATACTCATAGCCAGCAGCAAAACCAACAGGCCCTGCTGGTAGGTCAAATAAGTCACCAGACACAACAGCTGAAATCACTTCTTGGCGGTTTTGACCAAGCTCAACAGTATTGTAATCCCCTGAGATATACTGCAACATTTCAGGAGTAATACCTGTTTCAGTTCCAGGCTGTCCAAAAATATTAAGAGGCAAGCAGCCATCAATCACTGTGTTTTCTGAATTCAGACACACTAATTGAGCGCCATTAGCAGCATCAACAACCGGATTACCATTTGCATCCGTAATTAATGAGCCATTTTCATCTAACCAACCTGTTGGACCGACAGCTTCACCTACTCGTTGAAGATTGAAATAACCCTCGGTACGTTCTACCGAATCACTTTGACCAAAGTTATACGATATTTCCCAATCCCAACCATTTTGGAAAACGCCATTAAAGCCTACTACGGTTCTAAACGTCTTATAGTCTCGAATATTGAGTCGACCACCGGTATCTTCCATACGACGGCGCCAATCATTGATCTGGTAAGAGTTTCCATTTTCATCTTTTGGGCCATATTTGACGTTATAATAGTTATTTGGTGAATAAGGCGCCTCTGTATTAAAGAAAACTAATGGAGCGAGAGGCTCAGGTGCAATTAAACGCTTACCTACAGTTTGTACATAACTTACTTCAGCAAATGAATTAACCTCACCAAGTACTCCAAACTCACCAAGCAGGTAATTAGCAAATACATTGGCATATTTACGCTTGCTTGGAGTTTGAAGGTAATTTACAGGGTTATAGTTGTATGAATCAGTCGCACCATCAAATGGTCGCCAATCGCCATAATCAGGCCCTCTGGTTACATTTTGATCTGCATTTGGGTTTTCAGGATTATTTGCAGAACCTGGAGCACCATCGACATTAGACCATGGTGGAGCTGATGAGCCACCTCGCTGTGTTGATCCATCAGGGAACGCGCGAAGCTCATATTCGGAAAAGCTTCTGTCCCCTTGAAACGCATCACCTTGGTCGTTGTAACCAAGCGCTACAACAACATTACCGCGGTCACTTGCAGAACCAAAGGTTAAATCTATCCCTTTTGCTTCCGCATCACTTTCGCCACTTTGACCAGCATTCAGTTTTAACTCGAAACCTTCATAATCATTTCGAGTAATAATGTTTACAACACCAGCAATTGCATCAGAACCATAAGTCGCAGATGCACCATCTTTTAATACTTCAACACGTTTAACAACGGAAGTAGGAATAGTATTTAAATCCACTGATGCATTAGCACCATTACCGCCTGCAACGACTCGGCGTCCATTAATTAAAACTAATGTTCTTTCATCACCGATACCACGAAGTGAAAAGCGCGTACTTGAGTCACCACCATTATTTGTTTGCGTATTAACTGCTGCACCTGCGGATGATGTTAGGTTTTGTAATAAATCACCAACATTATTAACACTCATCTTGCTAATTGCGACAGCGTCAATCGTTGTGACCGGGTTAGCCCCTTCCATATCAGTGCGTTTAATTCGCGAACCGGTCACTTCGATTCTTTCGACTTGATTCTCAGCTGTTTCTTCAGCTGCAGTAGCTGCAAAGCTGTAGCTCGACAGTAACGCTGTTGAAATGGCTATTTTTAAAACTGACTTTCTAAATTGAACCATTGAGTTTCTCCCTGGGATATTACGTATTATTATTTTTTATACAATCGAATCTAACGTAATCAGTCCTATATTTCGTTACCATCTGAAATACGTAAGCGGCAAAAAAACCAACTCAAACGGCCATCATTAAAGTTTCACTAACATAAAATAAATAAAATTAACAATCACTTATTTATCAGACTCTTTATTGGTAATAGTCACTAACATTTTGTTACTCAATATGGCTTATCTGATGAGAAATAAAATGACAGAATAAGGAAATATTTGTTCAGAGGGAGCTTGTACAATGAAAAAGTTCAGTCTCGTTATCGCCGATCAAAAAGAAAGCAACAAATCTATTTTAAAAGCACTACTTAAAGACTATCCAAATTTTGAAGCAATCGCTTTAGCATTTGATTGGCAAGAAGCAATAAGCATTTCACAAACAATGCAAGCCGACGTTCTATTTATTAATAATAATTTATTGCCAAACAGTAACGCACTTGAAACATTAAAAGCTGAATGCCCTGAGTTTACTCAAATTGTTTACTTAGGCGACTCAGAGGCCCAAGCAATCTTTGCTTTTGAATACGACTTTGCTGACTTTATTTTATTTCCATGTGATGCGACGCGTTTTGAAAAGTGTATTCAAAAATTAACAAATCGTTTAAGTCATCAACCTCAATTGCCATTAAACAACATACAGTCATTAATTGAACAGTTGCAAGAACAAGAAAAGACCTTAATCGTTAAAGATGCTGGGAAAATTAAAATAATAGATTGTAACGACATTATTTGGATTGGCGGTGCTGGCAACTATGTTGAGCTATATTTGAAAAATGAAAACAGGCCCGTACTGCATCGGGAAACACTCTCTGCTATGGAAAACAAGCTAACTAATCTGGGCTTCATCAGAATACATCGCAGTATATTAGTTAGAAAAAAGTATATATCAGAACTAAAACCAACTGACAGTGGCGATTATCAAGTAACGTTAAGAAATGGCCACCAACTGAACTTGTCACGCCGTTATAAATCAGCAATGACAGGCATTATCTAACAGCTTTACTATTTATTAGTAATACTATTATATTAAGTGAATCATTAATATTTACTGGCATATTGTGCTAACATTGCTGAACAATCTCAGTAACATGAATTACTTAAGTATGCAGCTTGTCAGATTTTCATCACTTTTTGTAGCCTGCTATTTCTTAGCTGGTTGCCAGTTAAACCAATCGAACTCACCAGCAAATCCGATTAATACAATCAGCGATGCAGAATCAACACTTGAAAATGTAATCAGTGACAAATCTTGCGATGCAACTTACCAATGTAGAGTAATTGGCTTTGGGGAACGCGCATGTGGCGGACCAAGCCGGTTTGCTATTTACTCGATTAAAAATAGTAAACAAGAAGATGTTGAATTTTTAGCGAATGAAATAACGCAGTTTGAAAAAACATATAATGAAAGCACTAATGCTTTTTCTACGTGTGAACATAATCCATCTCCGCAAACTTTATGTATCGCAAATACTTGCAAATTAATTGAGCGTAAACAGTAAATGGTTTAACGCAATTGCTACCACTGTTTGTAAGCGAGTAACAAATAATTTAAGCACCCGATAATTGTAAGCATTTATATCATACCTACTTTATAAAACTCGCTTACTGTTACTATAAATTGATAATTTGCTATATAAGCCCCTTACCAAGATAAGCCCCCTTACTTTAATAAAAACGCTCACAACAGTGGCCGTCGTTGAAGCGATAAAATGCTATTAATATTTTTAACGAAGGCACGTAGAACCACACTCTTCTCATTATCGAAATTAATCTACCTAATTTTCCTAATCTGTCTACGATAAAAAGTAACGAAATCAGTTTTTCCCTACTGAGATTGAGAACTACGCGGATTAAGGGAAGCAAAAATGTTGGGGTAATTATCGAGATTAAAGGAACTCGTAGGCTGAGAAGCATTTACCTCTTACTTCAGGGAACTTCTAATCCAATAAGCCCAGAACGCAAAAAGCCCGCTCATTGAGCGGGCTTTTTACTTAATTAGGAGCTTGGCGATGTTCTACTTTCACATGGGCGAACCCACACTATCATCGACGCTGTTTCGTTTCACTTCTGAGTTCGGCATGGGGTCAGGTGGTTCCAAAACGCTATAGTCACCAAGCAAATCTGGTTGACTTAAGAGCTTGTCTTAAATCTAAATCTGGAAAGCTTTTTTTAAGTAAATGTCTACTTTAGTATTTGTCTCTTTTTTCAGAGACTATTCAACTTCTAACGAGTCTAAACCACTTTGGCGTTGTATGGTTAAGCCTCACGGGTAATTAGTACGAGTTAGCTTAATGCCTCACAGCACTTCCACATCTCGCCTATCAACGTTGTAGTCTTCAACGGCCCTTCAGTTAACTCAAGTTAAAGTGAGAACTCATCTCGAGGCTCGCTTCCCGCTTAGATGCTTTCAGCGGTTATCGATTCCGAACGTAGCTACCGGGCAATGCAATTGGCATCACAACCCGAACACCAGCGGTTCGTCCACTCCGGTCCTCTCGTACTAGGAGCAGCCCCTCTCAATTCTCAAACGCCCACGGCAGATAGGGACCGAACTGTCTCACGACGTTCTAAACCCAGCTCGCGTACCACTTTAAATGGCGAACAGCCATACCCTTGGGACCGACTTCAGCCCCAGGATGTGATGAGCCGACATCGAGGTGCCAAACACCGCCGTCGATATGAACTCTTGGGCGGTATCAGCCTGTTATCCCCGGAGTACCTTTTATCCGTTGAGCGATGGCCCTTCCATTCAGAACCACCGGATCACTATGACCTACTTTCGTACCTGCTCGACGTGTCTGTCTCGCAGTTAAGCTTGCTTCTACCATTACACTAACCGTACGATGTCCGACCGTACTTAGCAAACCTTCGTGCTCCTCCGTTACTCTTTGGGAGGAGACCGCCCCAGTCAAACTACCCACCAGGCACTGTCCACAACCCCGATTCAGGGGCCTATGTTAGAACATCAACACTACAAGGGTGGTATTTCAAGGACGGCTCCACACAATCTAGCGACTGTGCTTCAAAGCCTCCCACCTATCCTACACATGTAGGGTCAATGTTCAGTGCCAAGCTGTAGTAAAGGTTCACGGGGTCTTTCCGTCTAGCCGCGGGTACACAGCATCTTCACTGCGATTTCAATTTCACTGAGTCTCGGGTGGAGACAGCGTGGCCATGGTTACACCATTCGTGCAGGTCGGAACTTACCCGACAAGGAATTTCGCTACCTTAGGACCGTTATAGT